>NZ_DF952470.1:329517-334781 GCF_001263615.2 Arthrobacter sp. Hiyo1
CGCTGGGCGCGCAGCTGGCACGGCGGAAGTGGACGGAGCCGCAACAGCTTCCGGCGGCGTCTGGGCTTCCGCGGGGGGAAGTGCCCCGCCGTAGTTGAGACGGCGTTCGACGCGGTCGATCCGGGCCGCGATCCCGCGTTCGGTCTGCTCGGAACTGGGCAGTAGGATCCGGGCGCAGAGCAGTTCGAGGTGCAGACGCGGCGAAGTGGCGCCGGTCATCTCAGTGAGCGCGGTATTGGTCACATCGGCGGCACGGGATAGCTCGGCTGCACCGAGGTTGTTTGCCTGGCTGCGCATCCGGGCTATCTGGTCCGCAGGCATGCCGCGGAGGATGGCTTGGGCGCTTTCCGGCATGGCTTGGACGATGATGAGGTCGCGGAACCGCTCCAGCAAGTCTTCGACGAAGCGGCGGGGATCATGCCCCGTTTGGATGACACGGTCCACGGCACGGAAAACCGTGGCGGAGTCTGACGCGGCGATCGCCTCGACGACGTCGTCCAGCAGTGAAGCGTGGGTGTATCCAAGCAATGCGACGGCGAGTTCGTAGTCCAGGCCGTTGGGTCCGGCGCCGGCCATGAGTTGGTCCAGTACGGAGAGCGAGTCGCGCACCGAACCGCCGCCGGCCCGGATCACGAGGGAAAGCACGCCGGGAGCCACCGGCACGTTTTCCTGTTGGCAGAGAAGCTCGAGGTACTGCATCAACGGCTCGGGCGGCACCAGCCGGAAGGGGTAGTGGTGCGTACGGGAGCGGATGGTGCCGATGACCTTGTCCGGCTCCGTGGTGGCGAAGATGAATTTGATGTGTTCCGGCGGCTCTTCGACGATCTTAAGCAGCGCATTGAAGCCGGCCGAGGTGACCATGTGGGCTTCGTCAATGATGAAGATCTTGTAGCGGTCCCGGACCGGGGCGAAGGTGGCGCGTTCGCGGAGATCCCGGGCATCGTCCACGCCACCATGGCTGGCGGCGTCGATCTCGATGACGTCGAGCGAGCCGGAGCCGCCCCGGGCCAGCTCGACGCAGCTGTTGCATTTGCCGCAAGGAGTGTCTGTGGGGCCTTCGGCGCAATTGAGGCAGCGGGCAAGGATGCGGGCGGACGTGGTTTTTCCGCAGCCGCGCGGGCCGGAGAAGAGGTAGGCGTGGTTGACCCGGTTTTTGCGCAGGGCCGTCATGAGCGGCTCGGTGACGTGTTCCTGCCCGATAACGTCCGCGAAAGAATCGGGGCGATATCTGCGGTAAAGCGCAGTAGTAACAGTCACAGGGGAAACCTACCTATAGGGACTGACATTTAAATAAGAGACCCCTCATGCACCCGCCAGAGCCCATCTACCCTTGCTACCTTCCGGTCCTGGGGGAGTTCAACAGGATGACGCCACATGAGGGGCCGTCGACAAGCTTACCCGAAGTTTTCGAGCCCTCCGAATTTGCGGACATGTGCCTTGTGGGAGCCAAAAGATGGACATGTCCAGTTAGCGCCAGCCGTTCACGGGCCACGTCATGAACGCGGGCTCCTCATAAGGGTGGGCTGAGCGCAGGGCCTGCACTACGGCGTCGAGCAAGTCCGTCTCAACCACGCACTCGACCCGGATTTCCGGCACCGTTTCGCCTTGCCCCACGGCGCCGATGAACGGTTGTGCCCCTGGCATGGGGGTGAAGCGTCCGGTGCTGGAGTGGTGAATGAGCAATGCGAATAGTCGCCGATTCTGCCGGCCCCGGCATCACCGATCGCGGCCAGCAAGCTCTCGCTATGGGATACCGGGACGTAGACAACGAGGGCGTGCAGTTGGCTCATTCCACCATCCTCCCAGCGGCCGCTCAAAAACAGGTCAAAGGATGGTTTCCAATCTCCATTGCCAAACCGCTGAACCCAGCGGACTATTGGTATGTACACCGATTGGGGCAATCTCAAGATTGTGAGCCGCAGGGCCTGGTTTCAGGGGCTGGACCCAGCAGCTCAACGGAGTGCCGGAGGAATGGACGCATTGGGGGCGTCCATTTTTACGTTTAAGCGCACGGAGGGCCCGCTCGACACCATGAATGTCCCGATTGGGCGATGCCGAAATTCTCGGGTACAGTGGAGTCTGCTTTTGATTCAGAAGCATGGAGAATTCGCCTAGCGGCCTATGGCGCACGCCTGGAACGCGTGTTGGGTTAACGCCCTCGGGGGTTCAAATCCCCCATTCTCCGCGTTTGGCCCCGGTCCTTGGACCGGGGCCTTTTTGCGTTTTGGCTCTCTTCGAATTGTCCCTGCATGCGGAATGATCGTGCAGAATCCGACCGCACCAGCCAGCCGAACCCTACGCCCGTTCCGCGGCCACCCGTTCTAGGACTTCCCGGCATGCCAGGATTGCGGGGTGGATCCGGCCGGCGGTGCGCGTCGACGTGAAGACTGTCCGCTTGGGGAGCCCGGGGAGGTCCAGCAGTTGGACCGGAGTGGTCCGGCCCGTCCAGACGAGGTCCGGCATGAGGGCCACGGCATTGCCGGACTCGATGAGCCGGATTTGCGCTTGGAGGTCGGCGGTTTCGTACCGGACGTCGGGCTCGAAGCCAGCGGAGCGGCATGCTTGTTCTGCCCAGTGCCGGGACGCCGCACCATGCGGTTCCATGACCCATGGCAGGGGAGCCGTATCCGCGAGCGAGGAAATCGACTCGCCACCGAGGCCAATCGGGGGAGTGGCCAGCCTGATGGCGTCGCTGGTCAGGGTTGCGCGGTCCAGGCCGGGGTGGTGTGGTGCTGCGTGCCCTGGGTATTGCTCGGCCACCACGATGTCGAAGTCTCGGGCCCAGGTTTCATAGAGCGCAGTCTCGGGTTCGCGCTGGATCATTTCCACTCGCACTTCGGGATACTCGCCCTTCATGATGGTGAGGAAGTCCGGCATGAGGGCCAGGGCGGCGGTTTGGAACACGGCGAGCCGCACTGTTCCCGTCACTGTGGAGAGGGACGCCGCGAGATCCGTCTCTGCCCGCTCGAGGGTGGCCAGCAAAGCGGCCGCATGTTCCACGAGGATCTCGGCCTGCGGCGTCAGCTGCACCCGTCGACCGGATTTTCTCAGCAGTTTCACGCCCGCTTCCTTCTCCAACAAGGTCAACTGCTGGGACACCGAGGACGGGCTGTACTTCATGGCGTCGGCCACTTCTGCGAGCGTTCCGCGGATCTTCAATTCGTGCAGCAAGCGCAGCCTGCGGACATCCAGCATTCGGCTCTCCAGAAGGGTCGAGAAATCTAATGAATATTCTTCAGAAAAGATCGCTTTTCCTAATCTGATTGTAGATCCATACTGATGGAAACAAAGCACTCTCCGCACCAAAAGGAACGAAGCGCATGAGCACACCAACTCGGGATTCGAGCATCGACGCCAGGACACAATCCACCCCGGAATCCGGACACCTCCAGGAGCTGGCCCACGAAGCCATCCAACTGGTTCGACACTGGCTCACCGAAGCCTCGAAGGTACCCGTTGACGTTTCCGCGCAGCGCCTCGCCGGCGTCCTGAAGGATCCGAACGGCCTGGACTTCACGGTGGGATTCGTCGACGGCGTCATCCGCCCTGAGGATCTGTCCGTCGCCGGCCGCAACCTGGCCAAGCTTGCCCCGAAGGTCCCGGCCTTCCTTCCTTGGTACATGCGCGCTGCTGTGCGCACCGGCGGCGTCATGGCTCCGGTCCTGCCGCAGGTGGTCATCCCGATCGCACGCAAAGTCCTCCGCGACATGGTGGGCCACCTGATCGTGGACGCCACCGATGCCAAGCTTGGCCCGGCCATCGCCAAGATCAAGCAGAACGGCGTCCACCTGAACGTGAACCTGCTGGGCGAGGCCGTCCTGGGCGAACGCGAAGCCAGCCGCAGGCTCGAGGGGACCCTCAAGCTCCTGGCCCGTGACGACGTCGACTACGTCTCCATCAAGGAGTCCTCCACGGTGGCCCCGCACTCGCTGTGGGCCTTCGACGAAGCAGTGGACCACGTGGTGGAGAAGCTCACCCCGCTCTACGAGCTGGCCGCATCGTTCCCCAAGCCCAAGTTTATCAACCTGGACATGGAGGAATACAAGGACCTCAGCCTGACCATGGCCGTGTTCACCCGGATCCTGGACAAGCCCGAATTCAAGAACCTTGAGGCCGGCATCGTGCTGCAGGCCTACCTCCCGGACGCGCTGTCGGCCATGCAGGAACTGCAGGAATGGGCTGCGGCCCGCCGGGCAAACGGCGGCGCTCCCATCAAGGTGCGCGTCGTCAAGGGCGCCAACCTGCCTATGGAACAGGTCCAGGCGTCCATCCAGGGCTGGCCGCTCGCTACGTGGGGCACCAAGCAGGATTCGGACACCAACTACAAGCGCGTCCTGAACTACGCGCTCACTCCAGGACACATCGATGCGGTCCGCATCGGCGTCGCCGGCCACAACCTCTTTGACGTCGCGTTTGCGTGGCTGCTCGCGAAGGAGCGCGGCGTTACGGCGGGCATTGAGTTCGAGATGCTCCTCGGTATGGCCACGGGCCAAGCCACGGCCGTCCGCAAGGACGTCGGCAGCCTCCTGTTGTACACGCCGGTGGTGCACCCGGGCGAGTTCGACGTTGCGATCGCCTACCTGATCCGCCGCCTCGAAGAAGGCGCCAGCCAGGACAACTTCATGTCCGCTGTGTTCGAACTCAGCGAAAACAAATCGCTGTTCGAGCGTGAGAAGCAGCGCTTCCTCGCCTCCCTCGCAGAATTGGACGACGCCGTTCCGGGCCCCAACCGCACGCAGGACCGCAACAAGCCCGCGGCCGCCATGCCAAGCCAGGGCTTCGCCAACACTCCGGACACCGATCCTGCCCTGCCCGCCAACCGGGCCTGGGGCCGTGCCATCCTCGACCGCATCCCGGGCTCCACTGCGGGAAACGCGATCGTTGAAGCCAGCAAGGTCAGCGACCCGCAGGAACTGGAACGCATCATTGCCACCGCAGTGGAACACGGCAAAACTTGGGGCGCCATGCCTGCCGCCGAGCGCGCAGCCATCCTGCACCGCGCAGGCGACATCCTGGAATCCCGCCGCGCCGAACTTCTCGAGGTTATGGCCTCCGAGACCGGCAAGACGATCGAACAAGGCGACCCCGAAGTCAGCGAAGCAATCGACTTCGCGCACTACTACGCCGAGCGCGCCAAGGACCTGGAAACGGTCGACGGCGCCAGGTTCGTCCCAGCGAAGCTCACCGTTGTGACCCCGCCGTGGAACTTCCCGGTGGCGATTCCCGCGGGCTCCACGCTGGCGGCACTCGCGGCGGGATCCGCC
>NZ_DF952470.1:337092-338237 GCF_001263615.2 Arthrobacter sp. Hiyo1
CACTCCGAACCACTTGTCGGACGCGCTGATCTAGCGATTCGTCAAGGAACGCCCGGCGGAACGGCCACACCGTTCCGCCGGGCTCCTCTGCGTCTAAGCCTCGTACCCCAGGCGCCGCAATCGTTTCCGGGCGGCCTGCTCGCTGGGGCCACTGCGTCCCAACGTCAGGCGCACGACAGCGAGCACCACCCGTGCGGCGAGAATCGCCGGTAGCGGGATGGGGCCGATACGGGCTTTTTCCAGCCCCAGCAATTCCCGATATCGGGGCTCCAGGCTGGCGACGGCCGCGGCGAACAGAATCCGGTAACCGGGTTGCAGCGACGCTTTCAACGGGGGGTACCTGATGAATTCGATGGTTTCCCTGAGCCGCTCGTCCGCGCGGAGATGTCCGGAGGCGTACCACTGGTCCATTTCCGCCGTCACTTCCGCGAGGCTCAAGGGAGGGTCCTCGACTCCCATGAGGCGCCCGGCCTGGGCCCATTCGCGGATGTAGGCGTCGGCGCCGCCGGGGACCGCCCCGCCCCAGATCCGGTGCGCCGTAACGAAGGAATCCGCGTACGCAACGTGGACCCAGCGGAGAAGCTCGGGATCGTTTGCTGAGTACTCGCGGGTTTGGCCCTGGGCGTCAACGTAGTTGCCCTTGACGGAATCGTGCACCCGCCGCACGAAGTGGGTTGCCGTGTGGGCTGCGTCCATGGAGCCGTAGCTCACCGTGAAGATCCAACGGATGGTATTTGCAAGGCGGCCGAGGGGATCCCTTTTGAAGCCTGAATGGTCGTACACCCCCGCCAAAGCGCCGGGATGCAGGGATTGCATGAGCAGCACCCGGATTCCCGCGATGATCGTGGACATGGAACCGTGGACGGCCCAGACGGCCGATCCGGGAAGGTGGTACCCGGGGTCGTTTCCCTCGGCAAGCCGCAGCACCCAGTCAGGCGTGGACTGCGGGTGACCCGTAAAAGTCATCCGCAGTTCCGCTTGCCACTTCTTCAGGAAGTTGACCATGGTCCATTGTTGCGCTTCATTCTGCTGGCGCAAGGTGCCGTCTTGTTTATGCAGCGGTACCGGGCTAACGCAGAAGTGCCCGGCCCGCCCTGGAATGAGCGGGCCGGCACTTTTCACCCGAGTCCGCTTAGGCTGCGGGC
>NZ_DF952470.1:339258-342140 GCF_001263615.2 Arthrobacter sp. Hiyo1
CCGCTGACGAGGGCGGTCGTCACGGCGAGGACGAGTGCCGCGCCAACCTGCGTGCTGGTCTGGATGAGTCCGGCGGCCAGTCCCTGCTCCGAATCCCGGATTCCAGCGGTGGCTTGGACATTGATGGACGGGAAGGCCAAAGCGAAACCGATGCCCAGCAGGATGACCGAGGGCAGGATGTCCAGGACGTAGTTGGGCGACGTTCCAACGCGGAGGAACAAGACGTAGCCCAGTCCCATGGCGGTCAGGCCGGTGAGGATGAGCTTCGGGGCGCCGAATTTCTCGATGAACCTGTCCGCGAAGGGTGCGCTCGTTGCCACCAGGAGCCCGGTGGGAAGCAAGGCAAGCGCCATGCCGAGGGGAGACCAGCCGAGCACCGACTGCAGGTACATGGTGAGGATGAACTGGAAGCTCAGGTAGGAGCCGAACAGTCCAACGGCACTCAGGTTGGCGCGGGCCACCCAGCCTTCACGCAGGATGCCGAAGCGGATAAGCGGGTGCTTGACGCGGTTTTCGATGACGGCGAAGGTTGCCAGCACGGCAGCAGAGATGGCGAATCCGGCGATTGTTGCCACAGATCCCCAGCCCTTCTCCGGCGCTGAAACCAAGGTATACACGAGGCCAAGCATGCCGAGTGCGAGGGTCACCGCGCCCCAGACGTCGTGGCCGCTTTCTTCCGTGGACGGCTTATCCCGGGGAATGAACAACATGCCAAGAAGCACGACGGCGACGGCGATCGGTACCGATACAAGGAAGGTCCAGCGCCAGCTCAAACTGGTCATGAGCCGCCAACCACCAGCCCGAGCGAAAAGCCGCTCGCGCCGAAAGTGGTGAAGATGGACAGTGCCTTGTTGCGCTCGCGGCCTTCGGCGAAGTTGGTAGTGATGATGGAGAACCCGGTGGGGGCAGTGAATGCCGCGGCCAGGCCCTTGACGAAGCGCGTTGCGATCAAGAGGGTGGGATCGTTCACGAGGCCGCCGAGGAGCGAAGCCGCAGCGAACACGGTCAAGGCGATCAGGAAGATCCGACGCCGGCCCAGCAGGTCGGCGAGCCGCCCGCCCAGGAGCAACAGGCTCCCGTACCCCAGGACGTAGGCGGAAACGATCCACTGCAGGGAATCGGTTCCGAGGTGGAGTTCGTGGCCGATGGAGGGAAGGGCTACGCCCACCATGGAAACGTCCAGGCCGTCGAGGGCCAGAACGGTGCACACCACCATCAGCAGCAGCCACTGGGCCCGGGTCCAGCGGACGGCTGTATGGAGCTGCTCGGCAGATCTAGTGAGGGTGCTTGGTGAAGTCATGCAGATCAATCTATATGACGCGTCATTCAATGACAAGGAATATGACTAGGAATCTTATGACGTGGACTTTATTTGGGGTTTCGACTAGAATCGGGCCATGGCAACAACGCAGGATCGCCAGCTGGTTGAGCAATGGCGCAGCATCCAGAACTCGTACTTCCGCACCGCGGCCGCGATCGACCGCGCCCTCGAAGCCAAGTTCGACATCGGCCTGAACGAGTTCGAAATCCTCGATCTTGTTGCCGAAAGCGTTGACTCTGCCTGCCGAATGAAGGCGCTGGGCGAGCGGACTCCCATGACCCAGAGCGCTGTCTCCAAGGTTGTTGACCGCTTGGAGAAAGCCGGACTCGTGTCCCGCGTGACCTGCGCGGATGACCGCCGCTCGCTGTACCTCGAGCTGACCGACGCCGGGCGCACGCTGCATTCGGATGCCGCCGTCGAGCACCGCGCCCTGCTTAAAGAGAACCTCGGCGAGTAGCCCGCCACGGTCCGGCGAGTGTTTCGCGGACCGGCCAAGTATGAAGTCGAGTGTTCCCATTCGATTTCGCAACGGCCACAATGGGACAAGCGCGCCCGTACTGGGGATGAGCGCCCGTCTCAGGAGCCGCTGTGGGAAAGCATCATGAGTCTGGCCAGGTCGTCGACCTGGTGCTCACAAGAAAATTCGGCCGGGTCCTTTCGGCGTGCTTCCTCGCTGTCGTGGTAATCCTCGCTTTCGGTTTCCAGGGCCCGGGTTTGGGCGGAGCGGCAAGCGATGGATCCTTGGCCACTGGCCAAGTCGAACCCGGAATGCTGCCCACCGATGGTGCCACCTCGAGCGCCGAGGAGACCGTGCCCCCAAGCCCGCCGTCGGCCCCGGTCCAGGCAGGTGACAAAGCCACGGTGTCTTTTGAACGCTCTCCGGTCCAAACCCTCGATAAGAACGGCGTTGGCACTCTCAATGTCTCGTCGAGTTCCCTCGACCGGCCGCCTGCCGGGAAACTCTACGCGCCGCTCGAAATGCTGCTTCCGAGCTCTCCCTTCGGGTTGAGGATCGATCCGTTCACCGGATTGCCGGGCGAGTTCCACTGGGGCCAGGATTTCGCCGCGGCTTGCGGCACGCTGGTCTACGCAGCCGACTCCGGCGTGGTCCGGGCCGTGGGTTGGCACCCCTGGGGCGGCGGCAATCGCGTGGAAATCGATCACGGCAACGGCCTTGTCACCACGTACAACCACCTGCAGGGCATTGCAGTGACCAAGGGGCAATCGGTCCGTGTAGGCGAAGTCATTGCCAGGGTGGGAACCACGGGTTCCTCGACCGGTTGCCACTTGCACTTCGAGACGATCCTCAACGGTGTCTATACCAACCCGATGAACTGGACGTTCCTGCCCACCAAGCAGGTGGATCCCCTCGGCGACATCCCGATGGTCAGCTACCAGCCAGGTTCCGCCACCGCGACCTCGGCCGGGTCTGTCTGGTCCATCCCCGGGGCCGTGCCGACCGACCCGGGAGCCGTACCCTCAAGGGAAGCGGTGACCGGCGGGGTGCAGGAAGCGAAGGTTGTGCCGACCGCGACACCGACGGCGTCACCCACCGGCAGCC
>NZ_DF952470.1:343474-353630 GCF_001263615.2 Arthrobacter sp. Hiyo1
GAAGGGAGCGATGGGCCAGTCCGATCCGAGCGCGACGATCGCTCCGGCGTCTCGGAGATCGCGGGTCCGCCACGCGTGGTTGGCCCGTTCGCTGCCAAGCCTGCGGGACCAGTTGTCCGTGTGGTCGGCTCGGCTGTAGAGGGCGCAATGCGTCGGCTGCAGGCTGGTAGCGGCGCCCGCATTGATGATTTCCGCCAACACCGAATCCGGGATGGACTCGATGTGCTCGATCCGGTGGACCGTGCCGTTCTTGGGAAGGGCCCCGATGGTCCGGGCGACGAAGGACACCGCCTGATCGCCGATGGCGTGCGTCGTGGTGGGGATCCGGTGGTCGTGGAAGAACTTCATGGCCGCGGCGAGGGCTTCAGGATCGTGCCAGAGCGGGTGGAGGGATTCTCCGTGGGCGTCGGGCTCAAAGAGCCACGCCGTGCCGTTGTCGATGGTTCCATCCATCATGAGCTTGATGCCGTGAACGTGCCAGCGCCTTCCGTGCCTGCCCTGCATCGCGAGCATGGCCTTCAGGTCTTCCTCCGTGGCGCCGGGCATGACCCACGGGGAGATCCGCAGCCGGATGGCGAGCTCGCCTCGGCGCTCCAAGGCCTCCAGCACCTCCAAGGTGTCTGGGGCGCCGAAGTCCAGCATCTGGCCCGCCACCAGCCCGGATTCGGCCATGGAACGCAGGAGTTTCTCCAGCCCGTCGACGCGCTGCTCGAAGGAGAGCTCGGGAAGGACGCCGCGGACGAGCTCCTGGGCGGCCATTTCGTAGAGCATGCCGTTGGGCTTGCCGAGTTGGTCGACGCCGACATAGCCGGTGCTCGGCAGTTTCTCCGCTCCGGTGACCCCGGCGAGCTTGAGGGCGGCGTCGGAGACGAGCGAGGCGTGGCCGTCGAACAGGGTGATGAACACGAGTTCGTCGTCGAGGATGCCGTCGAAGAGGGAGTTGTTGAAACCCGTATCCCCGAAAATGACAGGGTCGAGGCCCCAAGCGAACAACCAATCGGAGCCGGCGGCGTGCGGCGTGGAAGCGGCATATCGCACGAGGGCGGCGCGGATGTCGTCGAGCTCGGTGATCCCGCCCAGGTCAAGGCCGCGGGCGATTTCCGCGCCGTGGATGGGATGGATGTGGGCGTCAATCAGGCCCGGGCAGACTGTTGCCTCGCCGACGTCGATCACCTGTTTGGCTCGTGCCGTCCATTCGGCGGCGGCGTTGGGTGTCTGCTCGCCGTCGGTGCGGCCGACGTGCGCAATCCTCCCATTCGAGATGGCGACGAAACCGGCGGTCTCAGTCAGCGCCTCACCGTGGAGGATGCTGGACGAGAAGATGACGAGATCGATGGGCTCGGGCGTGGTCAAGATATAACTCCTTGTTGTGTTCGGGTTCCGACGCCGGCCCGGTGAGGATCAGTCGTCGTCGATGGCTGCCTTCAATCCTGCCGAGAGGACATCGGCCAGGAATGCGAAGCGGTCCACAGGGTGCTCTGCCACGGCCTTCTTTGCCGCGAACAGATGGGGATAAGTGCCTTCTTCCTCTTCGTTGATGCTCCATGCGGATTCCATCGTCATTGCGTCGAGGCTCGCGCCGATCGCTGCGCTGTCGAGGGTTTCCAGTGCCGGAATGATGAGGTGCCGTGGCGCCCCCGCGATCTCAAACGCTTCGACGTACTGGTCGTAGCGCTCCAAGGCTGCCGGGTGCGACACCGGCTGCGTGAGCAGGAGGGGAAGGAGCGCCGGTACCAGGCTGTACGCCTTGCGGAGGGAGTCGAAGATCTCGCGGATGACGTCGTCGAGGCTGCCGGACGGCAACTCGGGCATCGGAGCTCTGTCTACGAGCGCGCCACGGGCCAGTTCGATGATCTCCTGCCGACCCGTGACGTGCTTGTAGAAAGATGACTGCCTGACGCCCAGGCGTTCCGCGAGCCGAGGGATCGAGAGGCTCTCTTCCTTTTCGAACATCTCAAGTGCCGCGCGGCCGATCGCCTTCCGTGAGAGCCTCGGTGTCCGGGGCCGTCCTAGCTGGCTGGTTTTGCTCGGAGTCTGCATCCCTCAAGACTAGGCTCCGGGATCACTCGGCGTGTCCGATCCGCTGGTATGCGGCCGGGTTGACCTTGCGCAGCACGAGGCCAGTACGGTTCCGGCGGCAAACAAAAGCGGGGCGAAAACGAGGAGCGTCGTGTTGACGGCGTCCCCGGCCGGAAGGCCGGTGATCAGTTGGGCATTGTTGGCCATCAGGTAGATGACTACGCACATGATGATCGTGGCTGCCACGGCAGAAGGCACGACGTACCAGCGAAGGCCATGGTCCTTGAGTCGCGTGAAGAAGACCACGACCCCGACGCCGGTGAGTGCCTGCAGGAGGAGGACGCCGATCACTCCCGGGGTGTTCGTCCAGATCAGGAACTGGGTGAAGGGGTCCAGCTGGAAGAGGGCCGCGCCGATCACGAGGGCGAGCGCGAGGAGGGTCTGGTCGAAGCCCGCCACGGACGGCGTGCGATATCGAGGGCTGATCCGGCCCGAGCGCTTCGGGAAGATGCCCTCGCGGCTCAAGGACAACGTGTAGCGGTTGATGGTGTTGTGGAAGGAGAGCTGGGCCGCGAAGATGCTGGTAACGATCAACACGCTCATGAGGTTCACGCACCAGCCGCCCGCGAAGTTGCCCGCTGCGATGTAGGCGGTGTCTCCGGCGTCGAGGTGGCCGGCGGCAAAGGCCTGGACGGCGTCCGCTCCGAAGGCCTGGACGATGATCCAGACGGCGAAGGCGTAGAACGCGCCGATGAAGGCGATGGAGATATAGGTGGCACGGGGGACACTGCGGTCCGGGTCGCGGGCCTCTTCCCGGTACAGGGCTCCGGATTCAAATCCCATGAAGGCGGAGAAACCCAGGCCCAGGACGGCGGCGAACTGCGGGGAGAAGATGGCCTGCGGGCTGAATGATTCAAAACTGATGCCGTGTGCGCCGCCCTGGGCCAGGACGAACGCGGCGACGATGGCGACGATCGCGGTTTCGAGGGTGAGCAGGACCGCGAGGACCCTGGCGCCCACGTCGATCCCGCGCCAGCCCAAGTACCAGACGGCTCCGATCGACACGATCGCGTAGAGCCACCAGGGAAGTTCCACGCCGGTGAAGGACTTCACGGCGAGGTTGGCTTGGATCCCCAGCAGTCCATAGAGGCCGATTTGCAAGCCGTTGTAGCTCATCCAGGCGGTGAGGCCGGAGCCGAGGCCAACCACGCGGCCGAGGGTTTTCGAGATGTAGCCATAAAAGCCGCTGTAGGACCGGACATGGCGGGTGAGCGCCATGAAACCGATGGCGAACAGGCCCAGGCCGATAGCCGCGGCAATGTAGATGGCGGGCGCACCGACGCCGCCCACAGCGAGGGCGAGCGGGGCGATGCCGACGACGATGGTCAGCGGAGCGGCCGCTGACACCAACATGAACACAATGTCGCGTGTGCCGATTGCGTTCTTCTTCAATCCGCCGTCAACGCTGACGGTCGCGGACGGCACGAGCGCCGTCTCTTCTTTAGTGAAAGCCATTCGCTTATTGTGAGGGGAGGCACAGGTTCGAGTCAAGGGGGTCTGTTTCGGAGCTCGCTTCCAACCGGCGCCAAAACACCGACGCCCGCTCACCTATGTGGTCTTTTGGGCGGACGCCCGCTCATTTTTGGTGAGCGAGCGTCGGGTGGAATGCGGCTAAAGGTGAGCGAGCGTCGTCGAAAATCGCCCTAAAAGTGAGCGGGGATCGGAGGGGGAGCCCCAGTAATTTTCCAACATTCCGACGGTAAGTTACCCTGCGTTAGCCTTTTGTCTGGTTGGATTGGGTTTATTGGGGCAGACACTGGAGGCGCCGTCTCCTACCGACCCGAAGGTAGTAATGGAGCTCATCGAGGCCGAGCACCCGCGGCCAGGACACGTACTTCTGCACCTTAGCGACTCCCATCTGTTGGGAGGGCCGGAACCCCTTTACGGCGCCGTCGACAGCGAAGCCCATCTCAGGCAACTCTTTTCGGAAGTACACGCGTCAAAGGTCCGTCCCGACGCCGTGATCTTCACCGGTGACCTCGCCGATCAGGGTGAGCCGGGCGCCTACGCCAAACTCCGCTCGATCGTCGAGCCTGCCTGTCGAGAGATGGGAGCGCGGGTGATCTGGGCGATGGGAAACCACGACGACCGGGCGAATTTCCGTGCTGGCCTCTTCGACCAGAGCGACAATGACGCCCGGTGGATCACAGCTACTTCGTCAACGGGCTGCGGATCATCACGCTGGATACCTCCGTGCCCGGCTTCCATCACGGTGAGCTGAGCCAGAGCCAGCTCGACTGGTTGGAATCGGAGCTCGCGACGCCGGCTCCGGACGGAACGATCCTTGCCCTCCACCACCCTCCGGTCCCGAGCGTCCTCGACCTATCCATCCTGGTGGAGCTGCGCGGCCAAGCGGCACTGGCCGACGTCGTACGCAATTCGGATATCCGTTCCATCCTGGGCGGCCACCTGCACTACTCCACCATGGCCATGTTCGCGGGCGTCCCGGTATCGGTGGCTTCCGCGAGCTGCTACACGCAGGACCTCAATGTTCCGCAGGGCGGCACCCGCGGCCGGGACGGTGCCCAGGCATTCAACCTGGTCCACGTTTACGAGCAGACGATCGTTCATTCAGTGGTGCCGCTGGGCAAATCGCCTACTGTCGGTGAGTACGTCAGCCCGGAAGCTACGAGGCGGCGGCTCGCCCAAGCGGGCATCCGGATTCCCCAGCGAGCCACGCACGAACGCGGTTCCATGGCCGATGCGAAGCATCCGGAGATGACCCGACGCTAGGGGCAGCTGGTCTCTACACGTTCGATGCCCGGACTTCCATTGGCGTGGTGCTTGGCGCCGGGCTTACTGGATTCCGGGCCGTCATGGTGCGGTAAAGAAGAACGGCTCCCACGAACAAGACAGCCAGGTAGGCCACAGTAAGGGGAATCCATCCAAACGGCGGCTGCCACTGGGGCGCCGTCAGCATGTCCCGCCAGTTGGACTCGTCATGGAGACCAATGACGTACCGGCGCATTCCATAGATAAAGCTGTAGAAATGGCCAAATACCAGGATAGCGAGCACTACCGATAGCGCCCGTCGTCCTGAGCGGCGGAAGTCGATATCGAAAGAGCGCATTGCAACCCCGCATGCAGTGATCATCACGGCCACAAGCGCCAGGATGTACCGACCCTGCCAGATAATTCCTACCTCCTTCGAAAGGGGAATCTGCAGCACCGGAGGGAGGACGATGATCGCAGCCACCAGGAAAGCGATCGTCAGCCGCGCTGAACGGCTGGGCACGGACAATGCTGCCACGATCGCCCCGATGATCAGCGCCGCCCAGACAGTGAGCACCCCGCTTGGCCCCAAAGTATCCAGCCAACCAAGGTAGGACACGTAACCGGCCGCGAAATCGAACGTCTTGTCCAGCATGATAGCGGCGATCCGGGCCGGTGATGTGTCGATCCCCGCGCCCATGAGGCTTTGCAGGCTATCCGCGCTCTTGAGCCAAAGCACGGCAAGCCCGCACGCGACGGCGACCACGAATGCCATCGCCTGCACAAATCGCAGACGCAACACGGAAACGAGCGGACGAAGCCCGAACATCAAGAGTGACGCTGCCACGGCCAAGGCGAGCCAAAGAAGTGAAGCAGCCCGGGTGTTGGCCAGGACAGCAGCTGAAATCGCCGCAGCGGCAAGGGGTAGCCGCCAATGATCGCCGGAGGCGATTCTCTCCCACGACAAACACAGTGCGCTGAACACAGCCATCGACGCGGCGATTTCCAGTGAATTGGGGTTCACTCCTCCGGACAGGAACAAAACCATGGGGGTCACGGCTATCGACCCGACAAACAATGGCAGTTTCCAGCGTTGAAGGCTCGCCAAAGCAGTCAGCGCAACAGCAAGGAAGGCAACGCTGAGAAGACCGCCAACGATCCGCATGGCGTAGATGGCCTTGGCGCCGGTAAGGAACAGGCTCGGAAGCCCAGCCACCGCGTAGTACATCGGGTTGTAGTTTCCCGCGCTAGTGTATGCCTTCAGCTCTGAGACGTCATCTGACAGCGTAGGGCTGCAACCGGCGGACACCGCCGGATTCCAAGCGAAGCAAGTTTGGAGTCCATCCACCGTTCCCACGAACGCGGGGACGAGCACCTGGGCCCGATCACCTTGATTCGCGCCAGGTTCCCCTCGCAACTGCCCTCGAACAACGGCCCCTGCCTTCACGGTGTGAGCTGGCTCGTCCGGCACGGACATAAGGGGGCTTGCCAGTGCCCAGATCGAGGTGAGGAGCCCAAGAATGGCGAATATTGCGAGAAAGCGCAGGAACCAAGGGGGAAGGCTGAGGGGGTTCAATAGACATGTCTGTTCGTTGATCGGGTGCGGAGATTCACAGCTACTTTACTTCTCCCAGGGCGCCTTGACCGGGAAGTACTTCTCCATGAAGTCCGTCACGAGTCCGGCCCTTTCGTCGGCAGCCACCTCGGGGAAGCTGCCATCGTTGAGGCAGAAGAAGTCCACATTGCGTTTGGCGAGCAAAGTGGGCAGGTAGTGCAGCCCGGACCACAGGGTTGTGTCCACATATCTGACCTTGGCTGCCGTCTGCGTCACTGCCCGGCCGGTGAGCAGCGAGTAGTAGTGGTAAAACGAGTTGGTCACCGAGATGTTGTCCGCCGCACGGAATCTACTGGCCGCCGTCTTGGCGAATTCGGCGGGAAACTCCCGCTCCATCTCTGCGATTACGCTGCGGCGGAGGGGCGCGGCAGTGTGTTCCAAGTGGCGCGTGGTGATGCGCCCGAACCGTTCCCAGAGAAGCTTCCTGTTGACGCGGGCCGCGTTTTCGAAGCCGCTGCGCTCGGCGTCGTTCTCTCCCAGTCCGATCCGGGTGGAGGCTTCGATGAACTTGGTGATTCCGCCGGGAGTGAAGAACATGTCCGGTGCTACGGGCCGGCCGAAGAACATGTCGTCGTTGGAATACAGGAAATGTTCGGAGAGGCCATCAATGTGGTGCAACTGGGATTCCACGGCCTGGGAATTGTGGGTGGGCAGCACTGTGGGGTCCTTGAAGAACTCCTCGCTGCGCATGATCCTGACGCTCGGGTGCTCTGCCAGCCACTCCGGCGCGGGAGAGTCCGTGGCGATGTAGATCCGGCGAATCCAGGGCGCATACATGTACACGGAGCGCAGGGCATATTTGAGTTCGTTGATCTGGCGGAAACGGGCTTCGTGCGCGTCGCCCTCGCCCACCACAGCGTCTTTCATCTGCTCGCGGCGGGCCGCGATGTATGCGGGATCGTTGCCGTCCACCCATGAAAAGACGATGTCGACGTCGAAGTCGATGTCGCTCGCGTGGTCCGCGAACATGTTCTCGATGGTCGGCCAGCTCAGCCCGTGGCGTTCCACGGTGCCCCGGACAGCGTCCTGGCGTAGCATGGTCCGCCGGGTCAGGGAGTTCTCCACCGGCCCACGAGTTGTTCGCCGTCGAACTCCCACAGTTCCAGTTGCACGCCCAGCGATGGACCGTATGTCAGCCCGCCCCCGGGTTCCACGCGGGGACGGGAAGAGCCGGAAGATCCTGGCCTTCCGGTTGTTCGAGAGCTCGCCGTCGGCCACCAGCAACGTGGATTTCTTCCGCGCGTCGACGGCCATGGAGTAAAACGGCTCGTTCCGGAAAGCCGAGACCAAAGCCTGGCGCAGTTTCTTCCGGAGCTTCCAATCGACGGCGATCACGGGCCGGTGGTCGTTGCCGCGGACCAGGATGAAGTCCAGCCCCGCCGCGTCCAGCGCGGCGCGGATCACGAGAAGGTCTTCGACCATCACCTGCTGCGGAGTGCGGTTCTGGTTCAGCAAGCTGTAGCGGCCGCGATGGCGGACGACGTCGGGACGGTGCTTGAGGCGCGCCTCGACTGCGGGCGACGTCGGTTCGGGAACGACCGCATCGTCGTCGGACGGGGGGCTACCGAAGTAGATTGCTTGCTGGTCCATGTCTGTGATGGCTTTTCTCCGAAAGGTTGTGGTTCGCGCGGGCTTGGTGGACCTAGCCCACCAAGCTTCGCGCCAACTGCGCAGGAATGCGCCTCCGGCGTCGTCGTGAATGACGTCGTCGCCCAGGCCGAGGTCTGTGGCTGTAAGAACATCGTAGGGCTTGTTTGGCACGCCGTCGGCGGGCCGGACGTCGACGTGCTTGACGCTGTGGTCATTGTGGTGGAGCCAATCCGCCATGCGTAGTCCGTGCGCGAATCGCCCACTGTCCGCCAGGCCTGCGGGTGATGCCCTGGGCGGCGAGGAGCTCCACCGCGCGGCTCGCGCCGAGATCCTTGCCGAGCCGGATGGACTCGATGTCGGTGGAGATGATGGTGGGATCCAGGCGGTAGTCGGCGGCGTCGTCGGACTCTGGTGCGTGGTGGTCCAGGAGCGCGGCGGAGAGCCCATGCCTGCCCATGAGTTCCAAGGCATCGGCGTCGAAGAGCTTCTGCTCGGCCAGGTAGTCGTCGCTTGAAACGTCCAGATGCTGTTCCACTGAGACCATGGCGCGCTTTGTCTCATCGAAGAACATGTGCGTCGCATAGTCCTCTGCCACCATGCGGCGGACGTCGTCGCCGTAGGCCTTCGGGACAGCTAGGTCATGATCCACATGGATGGGTCCTGGGCCGCCCGAGGTGTAGCTGAACCACACAGCGCCCTTTTCGCAGATCGCGTGGACCACCGTTCCCGCAGGCATTCCGGCGGCGATCATGGGTGCCATGACCTGCTCGCGGATGAAAGCGTCTGAGCGGCCGGTGTTGAAAATAACGGGGATGCCTGCGGATGCCAAGCCCACGAGGTCGGCGATGATTTCCGGCTTCACGTCGCGCGTCACGGGACTCGCGACGGGGCCGTCGACGTCGAGGAGGAGTGCGAGGGCGGGAGCAGCCGGGTGCGTGCCTGGCATTGAAGCAGTCATGATCCTATTCTGTCAGTCCGCCGTGATGGCGGCAGCGCTGTGACGGCCGACGGCGGGAGGCGGCAACGATTCAGCGCGCACCGCCCGTCAACGGTTACCTTTTGGCCACAACCTTGGTGACCGACTTCTCACAAGTTCCCTTGGAGGCCTTACTTCTTTAGGCTTGCAAAGTGATATTCAAAGCTGTGGGCGAGGGACGCCCGTACCCCGACCATGGTTTTTCCACGCCCAAGGACTGGGCCTCGCTGCCGCCCCGTCCTGTCCGGCTCGACGAACTTGTCACCACCAAACGCACGCTTGACCTGGAAGCACTGTTGGCTGAGGATTCAACGTTCTTCGGCGACCTTTTCCCGCATGTGGTGCAGTACCAAGGCCTGCTGTACCTCGAAGACGGACTCCACCGTGCTGTCCGCACCGCGCTCCACCAGCGCACGGCCATCCACGCCCGGGTCCTGGTGATAGATGGTTAACGAAACAATCCCGGAGGAGCAGGTGGCAGTGCCCGAAAATGCGGATCCGAGGAAGCGCCGGAAACGTCCCGGTCGTCAGAAAGACCCGACGAGTCTGCACGGGCATCGCGTTGTCACAGGGCCGGAGCTTCGGGCAACTTTTGCCGATGCTCCGGGACCCGAGAGCCACCCGGGGTGGTTCAGCCGCCGCCTCCTGCATGGGATCGTGCTCGCGCTGCTGGTCGGACTGGTGGTTGCCGGACTCGTGGGCGCCTGGGCAGTCATCAACGGCGTGATTCGATTTCCCTCCGCCGTTGCAAGCCAGGCGCCGGCGGCGGTATGTCCCGCTACTGTTTTCGACTACACGCCCAATAACAAGATCAGCGTGAATATCTACAACGCCGCCGGCAGGGCCGGTCTGGCCAAGAACGTCGCGGACCAGTTGAAGGCCCGGGGCTACAACGTTGGCACGGTCGATAACTCCACCACCAGCTACAACGGCCCGGCCATGGTTGTTTCGGGATCGAGCGGCCAAGCGGCGGCTTTCAACATCCAGAGGAACATCGCGGGCACCGACTACTTCCAAGACCAACGCACGGATGCCTCCGTGGACCTTATCCTCGCGCCCGGCTTCTCGGCGCTCGTGCCGCCGGAACTCGTGGACAATACCCCTGGCAAGCTCAGCTGTCCCCGCCTTGAGCAGCGGATCGCGGACAACGCCAAGCTGCCTGTGATGCCGACGCCTTAGCGTTG
>NZ_DF952470.1:353655-357693 GCF_001263615.2 Arthrobacter sp. Hiyo1
GGCCAAGCGCGCGGGCCGGCCGTCGTCGTCGAACCTTGCTCCTGCGCCCAACTGGATAAACCGCACGGTCTGGACCAGCCGCTCTTCAAGCTCGTCCAGCTCCGTTCCGTTCGCCGCATTGCCGCGTGCCGCGCTGGAGGAAAGAGTTCCGTGGATGAGCCTGGCGAGCTGGCCGACGTCGGTGGGCGGGAGGTAGCCGGCGGCGATTCCGTCGCGCAGGATGTCCTGGAGCAGCAGGTTGAGTTCGCCCACGTGGTCTGCCAGTTTCGCGAAGGAAGCGGGGGAGAGGACGGCCGCCATCGCAGGACCCGGCGGGAGGTGCCGGCGGCTGAGGTCTTCCACTTGGGCGCGCACGTAGAGGGCCAGACGGTCCACCGGGTTCTGCAGTGCGGCTAGCGATTCACGCAGGTCGCCCAAAAACCGCTCAGTCTCGTCCAGGGCGTACGCGATGAGGAGCTGTTCCATGTCGGCGTAGTAGTTGTACACCGCGGTCCGGCCGACTCCGGCGTGCCGGGCGACGTCGGTCATGGTCAAGCCGGGCAGGCCATGGGTGAAGAGCAGTTCACCGAAAGCTGTCAGGACCCGGCGTCGGGTTTCAGCGCGCTGCGCCGCATTGGTGGCGGCCGTAATCCTAGGCATACAGACACTTTACAGGGATCTGTCAGCAAAGTTGCGTGGGCGTGGCGCGAGCTGGCAGCAGGTGACCTCAAAATCGCGGCAAGGGTCATCTGCTGCCAGTTCGCGCGGAAGTCCTAGATCGCGCAGCCGTCCGGGCCGCAGGCTTCGCCGTCGGCGCTGCCGACGGCGACCAGCGGATTCGCTTCCTGCCATGCCTGTGTGAGGGCCTGGGTGAAGACCTCCGAGGACTGGGCTCCGGAGAGTCCGTACTTGCGGTCGATGACGAAGAACGGCACGCCAGTGACGCCGATCATCCGGGCTTCGGCGATGTCGCCGCGGACGTCCTCCGCGTACTTGTCGGTGCTGAACAACTCTGCGATTTCGGCTTCCGGCAGGCCCAAGTCGCCGCCGAGTTCGGCCAGGTATTCCTGGCTTCCGATGTCCTTGCCGTGTTCGAAATGGCCGCTCAGGAGCAGTTCCTTGGCTTCGTCCTGCTTGCCGTGAGCCGCGGCCAAGTGAATGAGGCGGTGTGCCGTGAAGCTGTTGGCCACCACGACGTCGTCGAAGCGGTAGTTGAGGCCCTCGCCCTTTGCCTGCAACGCCACGTTCTCGAACATCTGGCTGACCTGCCCCGGGTTCATGCCCTTGCGCTTGCTCAGGTAATCGAGCTCCGTGCCGTCGTAGTGCTCCGGGATGCTCGGATCCAACTGGTAGCTGCGCCACTGGATCTCGACCGAATCGCGGTGCGGGAATTCGGCGAGGGCCCTTTCGAACCGGCGCTTTCCGATGTAGCACCAGGGGCAAGCGACGTCTGACCAGATCTCAATCTTCATGGTGGCGACAACCGGAAGCGGGGGCCGGGCATTCCCGGAATGGCCTGTTGGGCTGGTCACAGCCTGCGCGTTCACGACGCGCTAAATGGTGTGCGACGCAGATACAGGCAGGCGCTACGCGAATTCCGGCCGCGTAAAACTGTTTGCGCGTCGCCGGGAATTTTGCGCGTCGCAGACCGGGCGGCTCAGGTGTCCCAGGTGTCCTAGACCGCCCGCTCCATCACGAAATCGTGTTCCACCGTATCGCCCAGGTGGAACGACTTGGTCCCGACCTTCGTGAACCCGCTCTTCTCATAGAAGCGGATGGCTTTGGCGTTCTGGCTGTTGACGCCTAGCCACACCCCGGCCGCACCTGAGCCGGCAGCGCGGTCCAAGGTGGCCTTCATGAGCTCCGCGGCAGCGCCCAGGCCGTGGTGTTCCGGATGCACATAGCACTTGCTCAGTTCCGTGGAGGGGGTGAGCGTCAGGGCCGTAGCGACGTCGGTATCGCTCGTGGGTCGGGCCACGAGCATGCTGTAGCCGCGGAGTTCCCCGGCGGCGTCGATGGCCAGGATGGTGATGTCCGGATCGGCAAGGTATTCCGTGAACTTCTCCGCACTGAGCGTCCTGCGCAGGTGCGCGGCGATGTCTTCGGGCGAGGAGCCCGGCGGGCAGGCGAGCGGAAAGGTGACGGCGGCAAGCTCCGCCAGCCGTCCGGCGTCGTCCGCTGTTGCTTCACGGATGGTCTGGCTCATGCGGTCCTCCCTGGCGATCGGGCGCAGAAACGCCCCTCAAGACTGATCTTAAGGGGCGTTTCAGGAAAGAGTACGACGGCGGGGGCCCGCCTGGGTGCTTCGTTTCCGGGGTACCGGGCTGCTTAGGCGCTGGCTTCCGCAAGCAGGCGGAGGTCCTCGTCCGGCTCGGGATCCCGGCCCAAGGTGAGGCCGATGATGGTGACCACGGCGGTGACAAGCAAGTATGCGGCGATCAAGATCCAGTTTCCGGTAGCGGCGTAGAGGGCCGTGAAGATCAACGGTGCCACCGCTCCACCCACGACGCCCGCCACCGTGTAGGCGAGGGAACTGCCGGCATAGCGGAGCCGGGCCGGGAATTGCTCTGTGATGAAGGCGGCCTGTGGTCCGTACATGAAGGCGTGCAGTCCGAGGCCGATCACGACGCCGACAGTCAGCACCAGGACGGAACGGGACTGGATCATGAGGAAGAACAGCGGAATGTACACGGCTGTGGCCGCGGCGGTGATGCCGTAGACGAGCCGGCGGTTGAAACGGTCCGTGACGGCTCCCGCGGCCGGGATCAGGAACAGTTGGAAGGCCGAGCCCACCAGGACTGCGCCCAGGACATTGCCGGTGGTCATGCCGAGTTCCTTAGTGGCGTAGACCGCGACAAAGACGGTGAACAAGGCGTACAACACGTCTGGGCAAATCCGGCACAAAGCGGCGGCGAGCAGGGGGCGGAACTGGGTGGTGAGGACTTCCTTGATGGGAGCCTTGGGCCGTTCGCCGGTGGCCTCGATGGCCTTGAACACCGGGGTTTCCTCGAGTTTGAGCCGGATGACCAGGCCAAAGGCAACCAGGATGGCCGAGCTGAGGAAGGCGACGCGCCAACCCCACGCAATGAAGGCGTCGTTGCTCATGACGGCGGCGAGGACGGCCAGGGCGCCATTGGCCAGCAGGTTGCCGGCGGGCGGACCGATTTGGGCTGCGGAAGACCAGAATCCGCGCTTGTTGGGATTTGCGTACTCGCTGGACAGCAGCACGGCGCCGCCCCATTCGCCGCCGACGCCGATGCCCTGGGCCAAGCGAAGGAGCACCAGGATGATCGTGGCCCCGATGCCGATGGTGTGGTAGTCCGGCAAAGCGCCGATGAGGACCGTGGCCGCGCCAATGAGGATGAGGGTGATGACCAGGACGTTCTTGCGTCCGATCTTGTCCCCGAGCCGGCCGAAGACAACCCCGCCAATGGGCCGGGCGAGGTAACCCACCGCGAAGGCCGAGAAGGACAACAGGAGGCCCGTGGTTTCGTCGTTCGTGGGGAAGAAGATCTTGGGGAAGACGAGCGCGGAGGCGACCGAGTAGATGGCGAAGTCGTAGTACTCCAGGGAGGTGCCTGTGACGCTGGCAATGAAGGCTTTGATGGCGCCTGCCGAGGGTTTGCTGCGCCTGGTTGGACTTGGCGAAGTGGTCGCGGACATGGTTCCTCCATGGAACGTTGGGCGGGCTTTGTGATCCCGATCTCAATCGGGGCCTACACCCAATGATGCATCACGCGGAGGAATTGTTCAACAATTTTTTGATAGGAGTTCCTGGTTAGGCTGCGAGATGTTGGCGGATCCCTTCGACAATCAGGTCATGATCCTCCTGCGATGAAAGGCCTGACGCAGTGACCGCCGCGACCACACCGACGCCGCGGACCCGAACGGGAAACGAGCCCCCTGTCACGGCATAGTCGGCGCCGAGCCACCCCGTGGCCACCGGATCGATACCGGCGGAGGACAACCGGGCTTCGACGAGTGCGCTGCTCGCTTCCATCCGCAAAACGAGAGCCGATTTCCGGGCGATCCACGATTCCTGGTCCGGTGTGATCCCGG
>NZ_DF952470.1:357718-361148 GCF_001263615.2 Arthrobacter sp. Hiyo1
ATGTCGATGCCGACCGCATGGCCGGCCGCCTGGGCCATGCCCGCGAGCCGCGAGCCGAGCCTCCACGCGTCTCCATGGTCGAACGAGGTGAAAACCAGCTCCTCTTCCTGGCGTTTGAGCGCTTCCAATGCTTCAAGGGCGGGGACGTCATTCATGGTGCCTCTTCTAAGAGATTGATGGGATAGGCAACAAAAGCAAACCGCTCCGAGTCGGGTGACCAGCTGTTGACGTTGAGGGTTCCCTGGCCGCCGAAGAGGGGCCAGGTGTGGAACGGCGTCGCCCAGTCACTCGTGGAAACAACGACGACGTCGACCGGCAAGTCGGCGGGATGGCCCACCGTCCCGCCGGGGAAGCGGATGTAGCTGGCCAGATGCCCGTCGGGTGAGAGGTGCGGGAACCAATCGACGGTGTCGCTTTCAAGCAGGCGCTCCGGCCCGCTTGCGTGGCTGGTCCGCACCCGGGCAAGCTGGGCGTGGCCCGGCTGGTCCGTGAAGGCTTCGGTATTGAAGTACAGCCAGTCCCCATCGAGCGAATACTCGGGACCATCGCAGTGGCCGTCGATGTCGATCGCGGTGGTCTGGCCGCCCCCTGCAGGAATCGTGATGAGCCGGCCCGGCTGCGTGAAGTCACCGGCTTCAATTCCGACGTAGGCCAGCGTCTTTCCGTCGCGGCTGACGCCGTGCAGGAAATGGAACCACCCGTCGTCGTCCGTGATCCTGGTGGCTTCCCCGCCGTCGAGGGCCGCGCGGTAGATGTGGCCGTCATTCGCCGAGAGGTAAATGGTGGCGCCATCGGGTGCGAGGACGTGGTCGTTATTGAGGTCCGGAATGCCAGTGACAGCTATCTTTTCGAGTCCGCCTGTGTCCAGTTCCCCGGAAAGATCCAACCGCCACAGCGCACCGTCTCCGTTGAGGATGAGGGCCCGGCCGTCGAGCGTCCAGTTCGGTGCCTCCAGCAGCAGATCTTCCGTGGCAAAGACGAGCTCGGAAGTGCCGCTGACAGAGGCGATCCATACCTCGCAGCGCTGGCCGGGTTGGAGGGTCCGTATCACTGTGAGCCCCCGCCGGAGCCGGCCGGGAGTTCCTTGATCCGGATGTTCCGCCACCGGCATTGCGCCCCGACACCCCAGCGGCTTCGCCGAACATGGAGTCGTTGTCGTGGACTTCGAGGGCGATATGCCCTCGGTCGCCCAGCACCTCGAAGACCGCGTCGGCGTCGTAATTGGGCGATTCCAGGGCGGCGGTATCGAGTTCGGCGATCTTGACGCCGTTGATCCAGGTGGTGATGACCGGCATGGCACCCACGCAGCGGATCCGTAATTCGTTCCAGTCATCCCAGCGCCAGACTTTCAGGAAATCGTCGACGTCGGCCGCGTAGCTGAGCCGGTCGCGCTTCGCTTCCGTGACCGGTTCCACAGAGGTGGCCGGGTTGTCGGCAACAAGGCCGGTGGGCCGGCCGGCGTCGTCGCGGACGACGTCGATCGCGAACGGAACCGCCGAGAAACTCGCCAGTCCGTTGCCGAAGAAGCCGCCGATTCCGCCGGACGGGCGATGGTCCACGAGGACCTGGAACCCTTCCCAGCTGTCCCGTTGACGCCGGATCATCACGCCGGTATCCGCAGGCCAATCGGGGCGCATCTCAAGGAGCAATTCGAAGTCCCCAAACGCCTGGTCGCTGACCAGGTAGCCGCCGTAGCCGCTCCCGGGGGCGTCCTGCTCGCCGACAAGGACGCCGTCTTCAACCTTCCAGCGGGCAGGATGCTTCTCCGGTTCCACGGGGCGCTCAAGTCCCAGGCTATCGAAATGCTCAAGGACGCTCGGCCCGCCGGGATACACCGAACCGTAGATCCGAGGTGCGGCGTGCCATCCGGCCAGGCTGACGCCGTCGAACAGCGGGACGAACCCGTCGTTGCTCACGTCGGACATCCCTTAGTCCTGGCTGAAGGCGGCGTCGAAGCTGGTTTGGGAGGGCGGGAAGTCGAACTTCTTGAGGGCCGCGAGGGCTTCGGGGGCGCCGTGGAGGCGGTCCATGCCGGCGTCCTCCCATTCCACGGAGATCGGGCCGTTGTAGCCGATCGCGGTGAGGGCGCGGAAGCTCGATTCCCAGGGCACGTCGCCGCGTCCGGCGGAGACGAAGTCCCAGCCGCGGCGGGGGTCGCCCCAGGCAGGTGGGAGCCCAGGACGGTGTTGCGGCCGGTGGGGCGCAGCTTGGTGTCCTTGCAGTCCACGTGGTAGATCCGGTCCTTGAAGTCCCAGATGAAGGAGACGGGATCGATGCCTTGCCACATGAAGTGGGAGGGGTCCCAGTTCAGGCCGAACGCTTCCCGGTGCCCGATCGCTTCCAGGGTCCGGACGGTGGTCCAGTAGTCGTAGGCGATCTCGCTCGGGTGGACTTCGTGGGCGAAGCGGACGCCGCATTCGTCGAAGACGTCCAGGATGGGGTTCCAGCGGTCGGCGAAGTCCTGGTAGCCGGCCTCGATGACTTTCTCGGGGACGGGCGGGAACATGGCGACGTACTGCCAGATGGAGGAGCCGGTGAACCCGACGACGGTGTCCACCCCGAGTGCTTTGGCGAGGCGGGCGGTGTGCTTCATTTCCTCGGCGGCGCGTTGGCGGACGCCTTCGGGGTCCCCGTCGCCCCAGACCTTGGCCCCGACGATGGCTTGGTGGCGGAAGTCGATGGGGTCATCGCACACGGCCTGGCCCTTGAGGTGGTTGGAGATGGCCCAGACCTTGAGGTTGTATTTGTCCAGGATGGCGAGTTTGGACTCGACGTAGCCGGGTTCGTCCCAGCGCCAGGCGTCCAGGTGGTCGCCGGACACGGCGATTTCCAGGCCGTCATAGCCCCAGCCGGAGGCGAGCTTGGCGACTTCCTCGAAGGGCAGGTCGGCCCACTGGCCGGTGAACAGGGTATACGGGCGGGGCATTGGTTCTCCTTGGGAAAGTTTCGGGGCGTGCTTCAGGCCAGGGCTATCAGTGGCCGGCGACCTGGATGATGGCGGACTTGGCGTCGGCGGATTCCTCGATGGCGGCCAGGACCTGCTGGACGGCGAGGCCTTCCTCGAACGACGGCGAGGGCGGCGTCCCGGCGTCGATGGCCACAAGGAAGTCACGGATTTCGTGGGTGAAAGTGTGCTCCCAGCCGATCACGTGGCCTTGCGGCCACCAGGCGTTCATGTAGGGGTGTTCGGGTTCGTTGACCAGGATCCGGCGGAAGCCCTGCTCCCGGACGGGCACGGTGGCGTCCATGAAACCGAGCTCGTTGATGGATTCCAGGTCGAACAGGAGCGAGCCCTTGTCGCCGTAGATTTCCATCGTGAGGGAGTTCTTCTTGCCCGTGGCCATGCGGGAGACTTCCACGGAGGCGACCGCCCCGGAGGCGAGGGTCAGCGTGGCCCAGGCGGCGTCGTCGACCGTTACTTGTTCCGGGC
>NZ_DF952470.1:362846-368139 GCF_001263615.2 Arthrobacter sp. Hiyo1
CGTTGGCCGGTCCCGTCGCGGGAATGATTTCCGCTTCCTCGGCCCCCGCGCGCCAGAGCTTGAGGTCGCCGTCGAAGTAGTTCGGATCCGGCAGCTCGAGGGTGCCCTCGGTGCCGGTGATCTCCACGAAGCCCATCCGCAGGCGGGGGGATTCGAAGCTGAAGACACTATGCGAGGACGCGCCCCCTTCGAACTGGAGCATCGCGGAGACGTGGGTGGGGACCTCGACGGGGAATTCCTCGCCGGCCTTGGGTCCGGAACCGACCACGCGGACGTCCTTGGCTTTGGATCCGACGGCGGCCACGCGACGGACCGAGCCGAACGCCTGGACCAGGGCGGTGACATAGTAGGGGCCCATGTCGAAGAGCGGGCCTGCGCCGTGGGCGAAGAGGAAGGACGGGTTCGGGTGCCAGGATTCGGGGCCGGGGGTCTGGAACATGGTCAGGGCGGTCAGCGGGGTGCCGATGTCGCCGCGTTCGATGATCCTTCGGGCCGTCTGCAGTCCGGCGCCCAGGAAGGTGTCCGGTGCGCAGCCCAGACGGATCCCCGCGGCGTCGGCCGTCTTCAACAAAGCCAGCCCGGATTCGCGGTCCAGGGAGAACGGCTTCTCGGTCCAGACGTGCTTGCCGGCGTTCACGGCGGCCGTGGCCACCTCGACGTGCGCTGCCGGGATGGTCAGGTTCACGATGATCTCGACGTCGGGATGGTTGAGCGCCAGCTCCGGCGAACCGAACTCGGGGATGCCGTACTCCTTGGCCCGTGCCTCCGCGGCTTCCTCGAACAGGTCCGCGATGACGTGGACCTTCAGGTCCGGGAAGACCGTCAGGTTGTCCAGGTACGCCTTGCTGATGTTGCCCGCGCCGATGACGGCGACACCCACGGGTCCCCGGCGGGCGGACGGGGTGGACTGGTGCGTTGCGGCGCTCATGCGTTCACGTCCTGTGCTGCGTTGTTCTGGAGGAAGGCGAGGCTCTGCGCGATGCCTTCGAAGATGTCTCCGGCGTAGTCGTCGAACTCCACGACGCCCACTTCCAGGGACTTGGCGGCAGCAACGACGTCGAGCACCGCGATGGTGCCCTGGCCGGCAGGCTGCTGGGCCTTGGTGTCGGTGGTGCCGGGGCCGTCCTTGATGTGGATGAATTTCACGCGGTCACCGAGGCGGGCGAGCAGTTCCACCGGGTTCTGGCCACCGACGGATGCCCAGTAGGTGTCGACTTCCAGGACCAGTTCCGGGTCGAGGAGGCCTTCGAAGTACTCCAGGGCTGTCTGGCCCTCGATGATGGACTCCAGTTCCCAGGCGTGGTTGTGGTAGCCGACGCGGATGCCGTATTCGGCGCCCTTCTTGGCTGCGGCGTTGAGCTTGGCAGCGGTGGCCTGGATGTCTTCGGCGTTCTGCCAGTGTTCGGCAGGCAGATAAGGATCGATGACCGTACTAATGCCCAGTTCCTTGGCGGCGGCGAAGATCTCGTCCTGGTCCTGGCTCAGCAGCGGCGCGTGGCCGGACGGGGCCGTGAGGCCGTTCTCCTTCAACGCTGCGCCGAGCTCCTTCGCCGTGGCCACGAAATTGTAAGGTTCAACCTGCGTGTAACCGATCTCGGCAACCTTCTTGATGGTGCCCGGCAGGTCTTCCTGGATGGCATTGCGCAGGGTGTACAGCTGGATGGAGTAAGACATGGTTTTCCTTTGCGTTGTCAGTTGCGTGAAAAGGGTTCGGCTATCGGCCGGCGAGGGATCCGCCGATGCCGCCGACGCTGAAGTACTTGTTCAGCGTGGCGAAAACGATGATGGGCGGGAGCATCATGACGACGGCGAGGGCCATGACGCCGGACCAGTCGGTCATGTTCTGCTGGAAGAAGGACTGCACGCCCACCGGCAGGGTAAAGATCTCGTTGGAGCGCAGGAACACGATCGCGACGAGATAGTCGTTCCAGGCCAGGAGGAAGGCGAAGATCGCGGTGGACAGGATGCCGGGCAGGGAATTGCGCAGCACCACCTTCGTGAACGATCCGAACACGGAGCAGCCGTCGATCCACGAGGCCTCCTCGAGGCTGACCGGGATGGAATCGAAGTATGCCGCCATCATCCACGTGGCCACGGTCATTGTCGAGCCGACGTAGATGATGATCAGGCCGAGCAGGTTGTCCACGAGTCCCATGCCTGCGAAGAGGATGAACAGCGGCACCACCGAGGTGATGATCGGCAGCGACTGCATAACGAACAGCAGCAGGGAGTATCCGGAGACGGCTTTCGAGCGGCCGCGGGAGAGGACGTAGCCGGCAGGTGCGGCCACGGCGACGGCGACGATCACCGTGGAAAGCGTGGTGACGAGGCTGTTGGTCAACCAGGTGCTGGCGAGGGTCTTGGAGAAGACACCGGTGATGTTTTCCAGCGTCAGGCCGGTAGCGGTGCTGTTCGGACCCGGGGTGAGGGCCAGGATGACGGTGACCATGATCGGGACGAGGACGATCGCAGTAATGGCAAGGATCAGGACGAACCGCCACCAGCGTCCGCGCATGCCTGCTTCGGAGAGGACGCGGCGCGATTTTTCGGGTCCCGCGACACCGAGTGCGGGTCCGGATTCGGGGTGGGCGTGGAGTACTGCGCTCATTATTCGACGCTCGACTTTCGGATCTGGCGGTACAGGAAGACCGACACGACGACGAGGGTGAGGGTCATAAGGAAGGCGATCGCGACGCCGGGACCGGTCTGGAAGTCCTGGAAGACGCTGCGGTAGGCCAGGACCACGAGGGAGGTCGTGGCGTCGACGGGGCCGCCGCCGGTGAGCAGGTAGATGGTGGGGAAGTCGTTGACGCAGAAGATCGTCATCAGGATCCAGCTGATGTACGTGGAGCGGGCGATCATCGGCAGGGTGATCTGGGTGAACTGCTGCCACTTGCTGGCGCCGTCCATGCTGGCGGCTTCGTAGACGGTGGTGTCCACGGAGGCCAGGGCGGCGGAGATCATCATCATCATGAAGGGGAAGCTGACCCAGACCTTGAAGACCATGACCATGACGGCGGCGAGGTGCGGGTCGGCGAGGAACAGCGGTGTGCCGAGTCCGAGGTTGCGGAAGATGGAGGGGATGAGGCTGTCCGGGGTGGCGACGAGCCAGTTCCAAGCGGTGGAGGACACGACGATCGGCACCACCCAGGGCAGGAGGAGCAGGACCTTGAAGGTGCCGCCCGCCGGGATCTTGGTGCGCAGGAGCAGTGCCAGGCCCAGGCCCACCAGCCAGGAGCCGAAGACGCCCACGATCGTGAACCACAGCGTGAACTGTGCGGCCTTCCAGAAGGCGGGCGAAGACAGGACGGTGGCGAAGTTGTCGACGCCGACGAAGTTGCCGGTGTCGATGAGGGAGCCGTCGTGGGTTGCCTGCACGCCGGCGTAGATCAGCGGGTAGCCGTTGATCAGGATGAGCAGGACGATCGAGGGCAACAGGAGCCAGAAGAACGTCCGCTTGGTCTGCCCCGACAGTTTGCTCTTGCGGTTTACGGACCCGCCGCCAGACCCGCCGGGAGCGAGTCCCCGACGGGCCCGGGCGAGGCCGGACTGTGTTGTGGTGGTTGACATGGCGACGGCTTTACTTCTTGATGACGGATTCGAGGCCGGTCTTGAAGGCCGTGAGTGCAGTCTTGGCGTCGGTCTTTCCGGTCAGGATGGTCTGGGTGAACTGGTTGAGTGCCTGGCCGCCGTCCAGGACAGCGAGGTTGGCGTTGAGAGAGGTGCCTTGCGCGGCGAAGGTCTTCGCGATGGGCTGGTATTCCTTGACGATCTTGACGTTGTTGGGATCGCCGGAAAACTCGGGAAGTTCAGTGATGGACTTGAAGACCGGCAGTCCGTTCATCAGCTTCTGGCGCCACAGCTCCTTGACCTGGCCCAGGTAGTAGGTCAGGAAGGCCTCGGAAGACTCCTGGGAGGGGGTGTTCTTGTACATCATGATGTTGTTCGGGAACACCAACGCTGCTTTGTCGCCGTGCGGACCGGCCATCGGGCTTGCCACCAGGAGGTCTCCGGAGGTGTCGCCCACGCGCTGCGGCAGGCCCAGCACATACATGCCGAAGGCAGCCTTCTTGCTCTTCCACTGCGCATCGAGGTTGTCCGTGGTGTAGCTGACCGCCGCGGGGTCGACGACGCCGTTGGAGACCAGCTCGAGCAGGAATTCAATGGCTTCGACGTTGCGGTCGTTCATGACGTCCAGCTGGCCGTCCTTGGTGAAGACGCCACCGCCGTTGTTGATCATCATCATGATCATCAAGTGGTTGCCGATGTTGTTGCCCGCGCCGGAACCCGTAGCGAAGCCGACCGCACCGATGGACTTGAGCTTCTTGCCTGCCTCGAGCAGGCTGGGCCAGTCGGTCGGAACCGCCACGCCGGCCTGGTCGAAGAGGGACTTGCGGTACCACAGCGGGCGCATGTCCAGCTGCCACGGAACGGCGACGTAGCCCTTGTCCGTCTTGAAGGGCTCCAGCACGCCCGGCAGGAAGTCGTCGAACTGACCGTTCTTCTTGAGCGCCTCGATGACCTTGTCTGCGTAGGCGATCTGGCCCTGCTGCTCGAACTGGAAGGCCTGGAAACCGCCACCGGTGGATACCGCAGGCCCGGTCTTGGACGCGATGGCCGAGGAGAAGGTCTGATAGAAGTTGTTCCACTGGATGATCTGGTAGCTGGCCTTGCCGTTGCTGCCTGTGGGTACGTAGCTCTCTGCAATCTTCTTGGCGGCGTCATTGTAGGCCGGGGTGCCCCATGGCATGTCCCAGAACTTGATCGCGCCACCGGCGCTGGAGCTTGAGCTGGAGCCGCCTCCGCAGGCTGCGAGCAGGGGGACAGCCGCTGCTGCCGCCGTGAGGCCGAGGAAACCCCTGCGGGAGAAATTGCGGCTGGCTTCGGACTGAACATTCATGATGATTCCTTTCGGGACCGCTGCGTGGTCTTCGCGTTTGGTGCGGTCCGGCTCGTCGTCGAGAAGGCTAATGATTGCTTGGTGCTCTGTTGCGCTCGATGGTGCTGGTTGCGTGTTTAAGGAGAGGTACAGGTTCAGGAGAGGTGCGCGATGGATTCCGTCAGCCGCGCAAAGCCAGCCAGATCGGAGGGGAGAGTACCGGCGTCGAGGTGTTCCTTGAGCCGGCGCCAGGTGGTGCGGTGGGCGGATTCGTAAAGCGTTGGCAGGAGGATTTCCCCCTGTTGCCCGGTAGCGCGGACTTCTGCCGGCCAGGCGGCAAGCGGTTCCGGGACCGCAATGCTGACACCGCCGGCGTCGGTGTACAGGCGGAAGTCGACGCCGGCGGCCCGGGAG
>NZ_DF952470.1:368870-370613 GCF_001263615.2 Arthrobacter sp. Hiyo1
CGGCGTCGAGCAGGGCGGCGGTGTTTTCCGGGACCGGGTTGACGACGACGATGCCCGACACTCCGCCGTCGATCGCCTTGATGGCCTCGGTGGTCCAGCCCGCGGCGCCGTCGATGGCGGAAATCCGTGCGGCCTCCCCGGCTGCTACCGGGCCGAAGCTCGCTGGAAGAGAAGCCACCGCGAGTGCTACGGAGCCGCTCTCTTCCGCCTGCGGGGTTGCAGTGACCGTGTACTGGGTGCTCATGAGCGGGCTCCTGCATGGCTGTTTGCGTGCTCCGCCGCCGCGAGGTCCACCGTGGCGTCGGCAATGGCTATCGCGAAGGTGAGGTCATTGATGAGGCTTTCGGCCGACGGTGGTTGCTTGGTTCCGAGTGCCAGTTGGGCGAGTTCGCGCCATTCGCCCTCGTAGCCGTTGTGCTCGAACGGTCCGTAGGTGGTCCTTGTGGTTCCGCGGGTGATAATTGCGGCCGCGGAACCCGCCTGTACATAGGAAGGAGTGAAGTCCACGCGAAGGGCTGCGTCGTCCGAGATCGCTTCGAAGACCCATTCCGGCTTCCAGGTTTTGTTCATGGCTGCCCTGAGTTCGATGATCCGGTCACCTGCGCCCGGTTTTCCAGAACGAAGCGAAATCACGTAACCGAAGGGGCGCACGTGGCGCGCCTGCAGCACCTCGAGGTCTTCGAAATCCGGCGTGAAGCGGCGGACGAGCGGAAGGTCGTGGATGGCGAGGCCCATGATGCCGCCCCGCAGGAAGTTCTTGATGACCTCGATATCGCTGTAGTCAGGGTTGCCGCTGGCTGGCCGGGTAATGATTTCGGTGGCGAAATCTTCGAACCGGGCATTGGGCGGGAGAACGATGGAAGAACGGATGGTGTGGACGTTCTCGGGGAGATCGCCCCAGTTGGCTTCGGCTGCGAGCCAGCCCGGATCGAAGGTGTGCATGGCGCCCACGATGATCGGCACGCCGGTTTCCGCGCTGACCGCCGAAATCCGGGCAGCCTCCTCGCCGCTCATGGCGAAGGGCTTTTCGCAGAGGACGGCCTTCTTTCCCGCGCGGCACGCGGCGATCACTTGGTCCGCGTGGAACTGGTGGGGGCTGCAGATGGCGACGATGTCGACGTCGGGATCGCCCAGGAGTGCGTCAATGCTGGTGCTGTGTTTGGCGCCGACGCGTGCTGCGACCGATTCGGCAACCGCGGAGTCGACGTCCATGATGTGGCGGACTTCCAGGATGTTCCGGAGCCGGGCCAGGGAAGGAAGGTGGATTGCTTGGGTGACCGGGCCGGCGCCAAGGATGCCGACGCCGAGGGGGCCTGGTGATCCCAACGGTGTTGCCTGTGAGTGGCTGGACAAGATCAGTTACCTCTTCGTAAACGGAGTCTCTGAGTTTCAGCGTGGCTTTGTGGGCTACGTGACCCTTCTCACAAACAACCTACGACGACTTTTGTCGATGAGCAAGCAAAAGTTGAAAATCATTCGACAATCTTTTTGCTGCGTGACAGCCATAAGCAATCGTGCTATCACTGATGCATGACTTCAGCACCCGATAAAGCCCCGGGCAAGGACGGCTCCGTACAGGACGCCGGGAGCCTTTCGCGTGCAGGAGACCTGTTTCAGCTTCTTCGCGACGGCCAGGCACGGACCCGCGCCGAACTCGCCATCACCACCGGGCTGGCCCGTTCCACCGTCGCCTCGCGCATCGACGCCCTCATGAACTCCGGACTCGTGGGTCCCGCCGGCGAG
>NZ_DF952470.1:373242-374749 GCF_001263615.2 Arthrobacter sp. Hiyo1
CCGCGAGTGCCCTGCTGGCCCTCGCGGCCATCCTGTTCTGGATTCCCACAGTCGGCGCCCGGCAAGCTTTCGTTCCCGCTGCTGTGCCCGCCGCCGGCGGTTCACGAGCGGGGGGCGCCTCCGGGGTTGGCTGGCTGACGGCGGGCCTGACGCTGGGCTTCGCCGGCAGGCATTCTCGTACTACGGCGTGACCGCATGGCTCCCGAGCTTCCTGGCCGACGAGCTGGGCATGGGCACAGCACAAGCCGGCGCGGGATCATCGCTCTTCCAGATTTTCGCGATAGTCGGTGGGCTCGGCGTGCCGCTGCTCGCCCGTTTCGCCAGTACGACGGCGGTGGCGGCCACCTTGGGTGCCTTGTGGCTCACGGTGCCCTTGGGCTTGTTGCTGGCCCCGGGCTGGTGGTGGCTATGGTCGTCCCTCGGTGGAGTAGCGCAGGGCGGCGGCATCACGGTCATCTTCATCGCCATCATCAAGTTCGCGCGCGACCAAGCTTCGGCAGGCAAGATGTCCGCCGTCGTGCAGGGGGTCGGCTACTGCTTCGCGGCCTTGGCTCCGACCGTCATCGGCTACGTGCACGGCATCTCCGGCAGTTGGACCGTGCCGCTCCTGGTGATCCTCGGATCGGTCGCCGCATTCTGCATCTGCACCACCCTCTCGGTGCGCTGGGTGGCCCGGCAGCGCTAAGTGCGCGCCGCCGTCGTCCCTTAACCCCGCGCGAACTGGCAGCAGATGACCGTTCCCAAGCGGCAAAGTCATCTGCTGCCAGTTCGCACGTGTTGATGAAGGGGTTCCGTCGCTGGGCTGCCTCCCCGGCCATCGGGGTCACTTGTTGCGAAGAGTGCAGGCAGCCCAGCGGCGGGGGCTTTATCTACGGGTTCAAGCGGCCACGAGTTCTTCCTTGGTGGCTTCCTCGCGGGCTTCCGTGAGGTAGCGGGCGTAGGCCGGGATGGTTAGGAAGGTGGGGAACTCCTCGGCCAGGGTGACTTCGTCGAAGATGCTGCGGGCATCGTTGAAGCGGTCGTCGTCGAAGCGTTCCAGGCGGGCGAACTCTTCGTCCAGGAGGTCGTTGATCCATTCGCGGGTGATGACTTCGCCGGTGTCGGTGATGGCGTGCGAGTAGATCCACTGCCAGAGCTGTGAACGAGAGATCTCCGCCGTGGCTGCGTCCTCCATGAGGTTGTGGATGGCCACGGCGCCGTTGCCGCGCAGCCAGGACTCGATGTAGCGGATGCCCACCTCGATGTTGTTCCGGATGCCGGTCTCGGTGATGGTGCCCGTGGTGGAGGCGACATCGATCAGGGCGCGGTCGTCGGGGGTGACGTCCTCGCGTGAGCGGTCCAGTTGGTTCGGACGCTCGCCGAGTACGCCGTCGAACACTTCGCGGCACACCGGAACCAGGTCCGGGTGGGCCACCCAGGAGCGTCGAAGCCGTCGCCGGCTTCGCGGGTCTTGTCCGCGCGGACCTTCTCGAACGCTGCCGTGTTGGCGGCCTCGTCCTTGCGGTTG
>NZ_DF952470.1:374928-379186 GCF_001263615.2 Arthrobacter sp. Hiyo1
ATGCCGCCGATCGCCATGGCGCCGCGCCGGTGGCACGCCCGGACCAGTTGCTCGGTGTAGGAGCGCATGAACGGCTGGGTCATGGAGACCTGGGCGCGGTCCGGGAGCACGAAGCGGGGCCCGCGGGTGCGGAAGTTCTTGATCACGGAGAAGATGTAGTCCCAGCGGCCGGCGTTCAGGCCCGAGGCGTGATCGCGCAGCTCGTACAGGATCTCCTCCATTTCGAACGCCGCGGTGATGGTTTCGATCAGCACGGTGGCGCGGATGGTGCCCTGCGGGATGCCGAGCAGGTCCTGGGCCAGGATGAAGATGTCGTTCCAGAGCCGGGCCTCGAGGTGGTTCTCGATCTTGGGCAGGTAGAAGTACGGGCCCTTGCCCTGTGCCAGCAGGCGGCGGGCGTTGTGGAAGAAGAACAGGCCGAAATCGACCACGCCACCGGCAACGGGCTTCCCGTCGATGAGCATGTGCTTCTCCGGCAGGTGCCAGCCGCGGGGCCGCACCACGATGGTGGGCAGTTCTTCGGCGGCACGGAGCTTGTATTCCTTGCCCTCCGGTGAGGTGAAGTCGATGCGGCGTTCCAGGGCATCGGTGAGGTTCAGCTGGCCCTGGATGACGTTGCGCCACGTGGGGGTGGAGGAGTCTTCCATGTCGGCCAGCCACACCTTGGCGCCGGAGTTCAGCGCGTTGATGGTCATCTTCCGGTCAACCGGCCCGGTGATCTCCACGCGTCGGTCTTCCAAGCCCGGTGCCGGGGGAGCGACCCGCCAGTTCGGATCATTCCGGATGCCCGCCGTCTCCGGGAGGAACCGCGGATCCTGTCCGCTCGCGATCTGGCCGCGGCGGGCGTGCCTTGCCTGCATCAGCTCCTGGCGGCGCTCCGCCGTCGCGCGGTGCAGGGCTGCCACGAATTCCAGGGCGTCCGGCGTAAGAACCTCGTTCTGCCGGTGAATGGGCTGGGCGGTCAGCGTGATGCCGTTGATCGTGTAATTGTCGGTGAAGCTGTTCATCTCAATCTCTCCTCAGAGAAGCAATGTTCGACGGCGGGCCTAGCTGGGTTCGATACGGTGCGTGGCTGGCTCCGGCCTTCGGACCGGCATTGCTCTGCCTGCTATTCCCCGTTTCCGGGTCCGACCTCGCTGAGCGAGGACGGACCGGAAACGGGGCCCCTTTTACGCAGGCTGCCGCAATACCGGACTCTTCGGCCTCGTGCGCCAGTCGCCAAGCGCCGCAAGGTCGGCGAAGGTGATCCGGAAGCGTGCGTAAAAGGGGCCCTGTCCCCGTCCTCGGCCGAGCTTTGCGAGGCCACAGGACGGGGATGGGGAATAGCACGCGGAGGATTGCCTTTGTCGGCCGCACCGCTGGGGCAGCGGCCCGCCGTCGGGAGGTTAGTGGAACTGGCCTTCTTCGGTGGATCCCACCAGGGCCAGGGTGGATGCGTTCGGGTTGAGCGCGGTAGCGATGTCGTCGAAGTAGCCGGTGCCGACTTCGCGCTGGTGCTTGGTTGCGGTGTAGCCGCGGGACTCGGAGGCGAATTCCTTTTCCTGGAGTTCGACGTAGGCGCTCATGCCTTCGCGGGCGTAGCCGTGGGCGAGGTCGAACATCGAGTAGTTCAGGGCGTGGAAGCCGGCCAGGGTGATGAACTGGAAGGTGAAGCCCATGGCGCCGAGTTCGCGCTGGAACTTCGCGATGGTTGCGTCGTCCAGGTGCTTGCGCCAGTTGAACGACGGGGAGCAGTTGTAGGAGAGCATCTGGTCCGGGAAGTCGGCCTTGACGGACTCGGCGAACTTGCGGGCGAGTTCGAGGTCCGGGGTGCCCGTTTCCATCCAGATGAGGTCCGAATAGGGGGCGTAGGCCTTGGCGCGGGCGATGCAGGGTTCGATGCCGTTGCGGACCTTGTAGAAGCCCTCGGCGGTACGGACCGGCTGTCCCCCTTCGCGGAGGATGAATTCCTGGTCGCGCTCGTCGACGTCGGAGGTGATCAGGGTGGCTGCCTCGGCGTCGGTACGGGCGATGATCACCGACGGGGTGCCGGCGACGTCGGCCGCGAGGCGGGCGGCGTTCAGGGTCCGGACGTGCTGCTGGGTGGGGATGAGCACCTTGCCGCCGAGGTGGCCGCATTTCTTTTCGGATGCGAGCTGGTCTTCCCAGTGCACGCCTGCGGCGCCGGCCTGGATCATGGATTTCATGAGCTCGTAGGCGTTCAGCGGGCCGCCGAAACCGGCTTCGGCGTCGGCGACGATCGGGACCAGCCAGTCTTCGACGGTCTGGATGCCTTCGGAGAATTCGATCTGGTCGGCGCGGAGCAGGGCGTTGTTGATGCGGCGGACGACGGTGGGGACCGAGTTCGCCGGGTACAGCGACTGGTCCGGGTAGGTGTGGCCGGAGTTGTTGGCGTCGGCCGCGACCTGCCATCCGGAAAGGTAGATGGCCCGCAGCCCGGCCTTGACCTGCTGCACCGCCTGGTTGCCGGTCAGCGCACCGAGGGCGTTGGTGTATCCGCCGGTCTTAGCCTCTTCCGTGAGCTGCTTCCACAGCTTCTCGGAGCCGCGCCTGGCCAGGGTGTGTTCTTCGGAGACGCGGCCGCGGAGGCGGACGACGTCGGTGGCCGAGTAATCGCGGGTGACGCCTTCCCAACGCGGGTTGGCAGCCCATTCGAGCTCCAGTGCGGCGGCCTGCTGCTGAGCGGAGGTGGGCTGCCCTGGTTCAAATGCTGCGGTCATTGTTCTGTCTCCTTTGACGCTACTTTGGCGTTTTGCTGTGTATGTCGCCCCGGCCGATCTTCGCTGCGCCTTTGCATTTCAGATCGACCGGGACTTCGTGGTTATTACTTTTCAGCACTTCCAAGAGGCTTTCTAGATAAAAACCATGGAAAGAAATGCACTTCTTCGCGTATCCTCAAGAAATGCCACCTGTGAGCTGGAACCGCGAAGTACCGCCGCCGTCGTCGTCCGCTTCCACCGCCGAACTGGACGTCATCAGCCTGGGCCGCCGCGTGCGGTATCTGCGCAAGCAGGCCGGACTGACCCTCGACGACGTGAGTGCCGCCGTCGGGACCGCCCCGAGCCAGCTGAGCCTCATTGAGAACGGCAAGCGCGAGCCCAAACTTGGCCTGCTGAAGCAGCTCGCGGCGGCACTGAATGTCGGCATCGAACAGCTGCTCGGAGCGGAGCCGCCCAGCCGCCGGGCGGCCCTGGAAATCGAGCTCGAACGGTACCAGCGCGGGCCCCTGTACGAGTCGTTGAACCTGCCGAAAATCCGTGTCAGCTCGCGGCTTCCACTCGATGTTCTCGAGTCGCAAGTGGGCCTCCTGCAGGAGCTTGAACGCAAGCTCAACGAGCAGGTCGCGACGCCGGAAGAGGCTCGCCGGGCGAACGGCGAACTGCGTGCCATGATGCGCGAGCGCGGCAACTATTTTCCGGAGTACGAGGCCGAGGCGCAGAAGGTCCTCAAAGGCGTTGGATACACGACCGGGCCCTTGAGCCAGCACGTCATTGCGGACATCGCGGACCACCTCGGATTCACGCTCCACCACGTGGGCGACCTGCCCCATTCCACCCGTTCAGTGACCGATCTAAAGAATCACCGAATTTATCTCACGCAGAGCCAACGGCAGGACCACGATCCCCGCTCGGTCCTCCTGCAGGCCCTGGGACACTACGTCCTGGGCCACGAGACACCCAAGAACTACGGCGACTTCCTGGCCCAGCGGGTCGCGACGAACTACTTCGCCGCGGCTCTCCTCCTGCCCGAGAACGCCACCCTGGAGTTCCTGCAGAAGGCGAAGGCCGCCAAGGAGATCGCGGTGGAGGACATCCGCGACGCATTCGCCGTCTCCTACGAAACCGCTGCACACCGCTTCACCAACCTCGCGACGAAACACCTGGGCATCACCACCCACTTCCAGAAGACACACCAGAGCGGCATCATCTACAAGGCCTACGAGAACGACGGCGTGGCCTTCCCCCAGGACCATACCGGCGCCATTGAGGGCCAACCGGCGTGCAAAGCCTGGACTTCGCGTGCCGTGTTCGACGTTCCGGACAAGTTCAGCGCCTACAGCCAGTACACCGATACCGTCTCCGGCACCTACTGGTGCACGGCACGCACGGAGCGTTCCGCGGCTGGCGAGTTCTCGCTCAGCATCGGCGTGCCGTACCAGCACGTGAAGTGGTTCCGCGGGAGGGAGACGACGGCGCGGGCTACCTCGACGTGTCCGGACCCGAACTGCTGCAAGCGCCCGCCGGCGTCGTTGGCTTCA
>NZ_DF952470.1:379980-384434 GCF_001263615.2 Arthrobacter sp. Hiyo1
GACGAGACTGAGGTGTACGCGTTCCTGGAGGCGCACTCGGGGTAGTTTCGTGCGGCACGTTTGGGGTCTACTCCTTGAGGACCGGGTAGCTCAAGTGCGTGACACCCACACCCTCGACGACGGTCGGGTTGCCCAAAGTGAGCGGCGCGTTCCCAACGCGGTCGAACATCCGGATACCGGATCCGAGCAGCAGCGGAACCAGATCGACGCGGATTTCGTCCAGCAGGCCGGCATCGAGGCACTGCCGAATGGTGTCCGGCCCGTGCATGCCGACGATCTTGTCGCCGGCAGCGGCCTTTGCCTGCGCGACGGCGCTTTCCAGGCCGTCGGTGACGAAATGCACCGCCGTGTCGGGGCGGGGCCACCCCTCCGGCATCTGATGCGTCACCACATACGCAGGCACGCCGAACGGGTGCTGGCCGCCCCAAGCGTCGGCGCGGTCGGAGGTGCGTCTCCCGGTGAGCATCGCGCCTACCTCGCCCATCAAAGCCCGTAGGTGTTCAGCGCTCGCTTCGGAAACATGGAACGTGAAGCCCGGGTTGAAGGTAGGGACGTCGACGTCGCCGGCGAAGTACCAGTCGAAGACCTCGTCAACGCCGTCCTCGAGATCCGCCACGTAGCCGTCGAGGGACATCGACATGAACGCCACTACCTTGGTCATTACCTAGCTCCTTCGGTTTCGGACGGGTTCGGGCCGGCCGGGGCCGGGTCAAACGGACATGGCCCAAGACAAAGCCGCATCCCGTCGAGGCTCGGATGGGTCTATCAGCCTGATTCTGTCCACGAGCCGGACGCGCTCGATGAGGGATGACTCGATGAGTGCAAGAACGAACGCGTGGTCTTTGGGGCGTGCAGCAATGAGCTTCGCCGCGCAGAGATCGTAAGGGTCCAGGCAAAGCCCGGTGCTGTTTCGGGTCCGCTCATTGCGCACGCCGACCAGGCGGTACTCCCAGTCGTCGGGGAGCACCGCGGTCTCCCTTTCGGCCGCCTGGACATAGAACCCGAACTCCTTGTGGAAAGGCGACCACTCGCCAAGGGCAGAATCGATGCTGTCCGCGAGCGTGCCGGCGTCGTCGTCGGAAAACGGCGCGATGTCGACGGCATCCGACATAGTGATCGTGGCAGGTAATTGGTCCTCCGTGAACGATCCCAGAATTGACTGGCTGCCGATCACGATTACCCGGTCGCCGTGGATGATATCCGTGGCGGCCCGGATGGCGTGCTCGAGCTCATCGCGGCGCATGGCTGTACCGTACCCCTGCCCAGGCCGATTGTCAGTACCCGCCCCGTCGCCTCTCGCGCTCAGACAGCAGCGTCGCCACCTCTTCGATGATCTCGTACGGCATAGGCTTCCCGAGGGGGAATTTCAACGTCCCCTTGGCCGCCCGGAACGGGGCGATTTCGCGCTCGAAGTCCTCGCCGCCGTCGGGCACTGGATAGACGGAAATGTGGTGCTTCCACGCCGCGAAATACACGACGTAGTGGCCGTCGAGCGTGATGGTGGGGATCCCGTAACTGATCCTGTCCGCGGCTCCGGGCACTGCTGCCAGGGCCCGCCGTCGGACCTCGTGAAGGATGGGTTGCACCTCGCCGGGTTGCGCCGCGATGTAGTCGTCCACCGTGTCAAAGTTCCCTGCCATGTGCGTCCCTCGCTCCGTTCCGTATCCCGCCGCTCTGCTGGTCTTCGACCAAGCTTGCCGTACCCCGCGCCGCCCCGCCAGAGGGGATCGAACGGGTCCGGGGCGACCCCGACGCTCGCTCGCTTATGTTGGGTTTGGGCCGGACGCTCGCTCGCTTATGTTGGGTTTGGGCCGGACCCTCGCTCACCTATGTCGGGTTTGGGCCGGACGCTCGCTCACCTGGGGTGACACGCGTCGTCGGCGGTGGCGAGTTTGCCTGACAATTCTCGATTCCCCGATGCGAGAATGGGGGAGGCTCCGCGGTTTTGCAGGCGGGTCCACCACCAGTGCTAATACAGCGGGGCGCCGTGCTTACTCCAGCCGCCTGCGCGAACCACTATGAACGGACAAGCTATGACGTCAGCACCAGAATCCCAGACCCTCAGTAAACCCGCGCCGCGCTTCGCGTCGATAGGCTCCCCGTACTTTGGCATCATGCTGGCATGCATGGCCGTCGTGCTGATCCTGTCCAATATCGGCGCTGCCAAAGGCGTCGTCTTCGGTCCGATCATCACCGATGGCGGATTCTTCCTCTTCCCGCTTGCCTACATTCTTGGCGATGTCATGAGCGAGATCTATGGATTCAAGGTTGCCCGCAAAGCGATCATCACCTCGTTCGCGCTGTCAGCATTCGCATCGCTCTGCTACTGGATCATCATCGCGCTGCCGGGTTTCAATGACGACTATGGCAACGCCAAGCAGGCCGCCATCGAAGGCGCACTGGGGCCGGTTCCCCAGATCGTCCTTGCTTCCCTTCTCGCATTCCTGGCCGGCCAGACAATCAACTCCCTGATCCTGGTGAAGATGAAAGCCCGTTCGGGTGAGAGAACTCTCTGGGCCCGGCTCATGGGCTCGTCCGGGGTCGGCGAATTCGTGGACACGCTTATCTTCTGCAGCATCGCGGCGTCGGTCATTGGCATTACGGACTTCGGAAGCTTCGTCAACTACGTGCTGGTTGGCTTCGTGTACAAGGTCGGCGTCCAGTACATCCTCGTGCCGGTGACGTCCTTGGTCATTGGCTGGATCAAGAAGCGCGAGCCCAGCTACTGGGCCTGAGCAGGAAATCCGGGATGGCATTTATGTGAGCGGGCGTCCGGCCGGGACGCGATTTATGTGAGCGAGCGTCGGGCCGGGACGGCATTTATGTGAGCGGGCGTCGGGCCGGGACGCGATATATGTGAGCGGGCGTCCGGCCGTCGGCTCAGGGGAACCGCAGGGAAGTCCGGTAGTTTCAGAGGATGAAGCTGGGAAGCGCCGTTCTGACGGCCGAGAATCTTGTTGCAGGCTATGGCGAGCATGCTGTGTGCGGGCCGCTCGACGTCGAGGTTTTCTCCGGGCAAGTGCTCGGGATGGTGGGCGAAAACGGTGCCGGCAAGTCCACCCTGCTGCGCACGATGATTGGCGCCCAGGCCGCCATTGAGGGCGATGCTCACGTTCTTGGCTTGATGCCGGACGACCGCTCGGCCCTCTTCCGCAGCAAGGTCTCGGTGCTGCTGGATGAGGATGCCTACTTCGATTCACTCACGGTCCGTGAGCACCTTTCCTTCGTGGCCCGTGGGCATGGCCTCGCCAACCCCGACGGGGCTGTGGAGGAAGAGATCGGCTTCTTCGAGCTTCAAACCGCCGCCGATGCCTTTCCCGATCAGCTTTCCTCCGGACAGCGCCGCAAACTCCTCCTCGCCTCGGCATTCATCCGGCCCTTCGAACTGCTTGTCCTGGACGAACCGGAGCAGCGGCTCGATACCCGCATGCGCGGCCTGCTTGCGCAGCGGATCGCCCGGACTGCCAGGAAGAGTGCCGCCGTCGTCATGGTCACGCACGATGCGGACGTCGCCCAAGCGGCGTGCACCCGGGCGGTAATAGTCGACGACGGCGGTGCGCGCGTGGTTAGTACGGACGAGGCTGTGGCAAGGATTCGCCGGTGAGCATGTCCACTGCTGCCGTAGCGCAGCCGGAGTTCGTGGATTTCGACCCGGAGCGTGCCACTCGAAAGGTGATTCGCCCGCGGGGCCAGTCCTTGCTTTCCAGGCTCAACGAACTGTACATCCAGTTCCTGACGTTCGGCGTCGGCCTGATTTACGCGATTGGCCTCCTCAACGGGCTCACTGCCGCAGCGGAGCATGGCTTCGGCGGCCACCTGATTTCGGTCGGCTACGGCGTGGTCCCCGTTGAATACGGCCTGGTGGTTGGGTTCGGGCTCTTGGGCCTCGCGGCCTATTGGGTGGCGGGCAGGCTCGGGCCACTCGCCATCACGGCGAATCAGCGGCACTGGTGGTACTCGCTGGCTATCGACCGCGAGCCGCTTCTAGCCCGAGGATTGCGTCGCGCAGTCTCGGCTGCCGCCGTCGTCGGAGCCCTCGCCACCATTCCGGTAGCAGTCATCAGCCGTTCGAACGCGATGGTGTTTGCCGGACGGGTCCTGGCAGGGGCATTGACAGGTGCCGCTATTCTCGCGCTGGCCGCGTTCGCCCAGACGCGTTCAGGGGCGGCGGCCGGGCAAGGTAGGCCGATGAACTGGCTGTTGGCGGCTGCTTCGGCCGCACTCGGCGCGATGCTGTTCGGGACGCTGCAGGGGAACTGGATCTTCGCCGTCGCCCCTGCTGTCGCTTTGGTTGCGGCGGCGCTCGGGATGCGGAACAAGCTTTCCAGCGTCCGCACGACATCGCTGCTCAAAGCCGGGTCCGCGAGGGGACATGTTCAGGCTGCACTGACGCTCATGGACACCGGGGAACTCAGTGCCTCGCTTTCCAGCGGCGGCAAACGGAGCCGGGTCAA
>NZ_DF952470.1:384459-386245 GCF_001263615.2 Arthrobacter sp. Hiyo1
GCCGGCTGTGGCGCTGGGGCCTGGGTCTCGCCGTCGTTCCCTTGACCGGGCTGGTCCGGACGTTCGATTCACCCGTCATCCTGCTTCCGGTGCTGCTTGCCGCGGCGATCTTCTCGTCCACAGCGGCGGCAGGGCCCCTTTGGCAATTGCGCATGGCCCCCAGCCTCGACGCCCTCCTCCCGATTTCGAGGACAGCTTCGCGCTGGGTCCACGTCGCGCTGCCGGTCATGCTGATGGGTTTGTGGACGACGGCGGCTGCCGGATTTTTCGTGCTGGCGGGCGGCTTCCGGGTGGAGCTCCTCGTCCTGGGTGCGGCGGCGGGAGGCGGTTTGGGCGCGGGGATGCTGCGACGAGCCTTCCGCCAGCAGGAAGACCTGACCAAGCTCGTGTACCTGATGCAGCTTGGGCGGAGCGGACCCGCCATGCTTGGAACCAGGATCCGGGGCTACGTGCTGTGCCTCTTCGCCCTGGCGCCTTTGGCCTTGGGCATGCTGTTCAACGCGCCGGAGGTTTTGGTGACGCCCGCCGTCGTGCTCAATGTGGTGCTCTTGGTGATCGGCGTGACGACGGCGGACCGGCCCTGAGGCGCCCCTTGGCGCGATCTCGACGACGACGGCAGGTCGCCTGCCCGGGAAGCGACCGGGACCCTATGAGTAGTACCGCCCCAACGTCTCGGCCTTGAACTCGAAGAAGTCCCCGGATTCGATGGCCAAGCGGGCGTCGTCCACCATCTTCACCACGAAGCGCTCGTTGTGGATGGAGATGAGCGTGTGCGAGAGCAGTTCATGGGCCTTGTACAGGTGGTGGATATACGCGCGCGAATAGTTGGCGCAGGTGTAGCAATCGCAACCGTCCTGCAAGGGTCCGAAATCCGATTTGTAGCGGGCCCCGGAAAGGTTGAACCGACCGGACGGAGTATAAAACGCCGAGTTGCGGGCCACGCGGGTGGGGGAGACGCAATCGAAGGTGTCGGCACCGTTTTCGATGGACGTGAAGATATCGTCCGGCTCGGAGATGCCCAGGAGGTGGCGGGGCTTGTTCTCGGGAAGTTCCTCGTTGCACCAACGCACAATGGTGCCGAGGTTCTCCTTCTCCAGTGCACCGCCGATGCCGAAACCGTCAAAGGGCATCCCACCAAGATCCCGGCAGGCCTTGCGGCGGAGGTCCTCGTATTGCGCCCCCTGGATGACGCCGAACAGGGCTTGGTAGGGCTTGCCCACCCGCTCCGCCGTCAGCCTCTCATGCTCCACCACGCAGCGCTCGGCCCAACGACGTGTGCGCTCCAGGGATTCCTCCTGGTAGCCGCGGGAATTCTGCAGGGTGGTCAGCTCGTCGAAGGCGAACATAATGTCTGCGCCGATCTGGTGCTGCACCCGCATGGAGATCTCCGGCGAGAAACGGTGCCTGTCCCCGTTCAAGTGCGACTTGAACCAGACGCCGTCCTCATCCACGTGCGCCAGCCGCTCCTTGCCAGGGGCCACGGCATCGTCTGGCCCCGACGCATCCACGGAGGTCATGTCGATGACCTTCTTGAACCCCGAGCCGAGGCTCATCACCTGGAATCCGCCCGAGTCCGTGAATGTGGGTCCGTCCCAGTTCATGAAGGCGCCAAGACCGCCCGCCGCGTCGAGGATCTCCGGCCCTGGCTGCAGATACAGGTGGTAGGCGTTGGCCAGCAAAGCCTGCGCGCCGAGCTCCTTCATGGATTCGGGCAGAACGGCTTTGACAGTGGCTTTCGTCCCGACGGCGATGAACGCGGGCGTCTGGATCTGGCCGTGCGGGGTGG
>NZ_DF952470.1:386834-388425 GCF_001263615.2 Arthrobacter sp. Hiyo1
TTTCGCTGAGCCGCGCACCCACCTCGAAGGAAAACGCGGACTGCTGGGCAGCTGCGAGCGTGGACGGATCGGACTCGGAGTTAGACCCGGAATGGGGCACGGAAGAATCGGCTGGCACCGTTACAGTCTGCCAGCCCCGGAGCGTGAATCGTCAGTGCGAATGCACCTCTGTGGGGTAGTTCTCAGCCTTCCAGCTGTCCCAGTGGGAGCGGATCGAGTCCAGGCTGGCCGCGCCCAGGTCGTAGGTCGAAGCGATCACGATCGTGCCGCCGTCGGGCCTCTTCTCCGGAATCACCGGCTGGTCAGCCACAATCAGCAGCCCGTCGCCATGTTCCGCGTAACTGTGGACGGTGAGGCCCACCTGGTGGTTGCTCCGGAACCAGACCTTGCCGGAGAGGGCCTCGCCCGTGGGTAGCGTGAGCGAGTATTCCTCGCCAGGTGCCGGGACGTCGGCCAGTCCAAGTTTCTGGATCCCGGATCCGCTGCCGCCAGGCAGGGAGACAAAATGCGTGCGCCGGTGCCCGTGCGGATGGCGTTCCAGGGCGAATCGGAGCTGGTGCAGGAACGTCAGCCAGCCCTGGGTGATGTCTTCGTCCCACGCGGCCCATTCGGAATCATGGTCCAGGGCTGCCCGCGTCACGCGGACCTCGGTGCCTCCGCTGACCGGGGTGAGCTCGAAGACGTCGCCGCCGTTCACAGTGAGGCTTGTGTGGTCGGGACCCTCGACCACGTCGGTGCTGAAGTAGATCTGGTTGATTTCGTCGCCGAGTTCGTCGGCCTCCCAGCCGTGCCATTGAGCCACGAGCGACGGTTCGCGCAGCGAAGTCCAAACTTGCTGCGCGTCGGCATTAACAACAACGCTCAGATTGTTCGTCATGGCCCGAATCTACCGCCGTTGGCGCGAACGCGACAGGTCTTGCGAAATCCTCCGATAGCGCCTACGCCCGCACGGCCTCGAGTTCGTTCGCGATCCGGTGATCGAGTTCCCCCACGCCCAGGGTGTTCGAGCCGCCGTGCGAGCGGAGGAACAGCAGGGTTTCGAGCCGGAGCAGCCGCCATTCGCGCTCGGCATCGCGGTTGCCGTTGTCGATGGAGCGGAAGATTTCCTTGTCGTAGAGGTTCGGTTCGTTGAGCCCGCGCTGCCGGACTTTGGCGGCGATCCGGGCCTTGAACGGGTCTGTCTCCACGGTGTCCGGGGCTTGCAGGAGTTGATCGTAGACTGCCGCGCGTTCCGTTTGGCCGAGCTCACGGCAAATGAAGCTGGAAAGTGCGAGGGAACGTTCAACGGACATCCACCGGTCGCGGTTTCCGTCGTAGGGGAGCACGTTGAGAATATCGGCCACCGCGAGGGCGCGGTCCGGATCCCGCAGCTCGATGAAAAGGTCGTGGGCCAGGTCGCTCAGGTCCCGCAGGCAGCTTCCCGACTTCGTATTGATGCCCTTCACGAGACGCTCGCTCAGCACCGCAACCCCATTCCGGCCGGGGTGGGCTTCGCCAGCGGCGCCCACGATGTTCTCGGGAGAGTCTGTCGGTTCGGGGATCAGGGCGAGCTGCGCGGGATCCGGCCCCGCCGGCCGGCTGACAGTCGGTG
>NZ_DF952470.1:389873-392372 GCF_001263615.2 Arthrobacter sp. Hiyo1
CTAGTATCCGGCTCCAGGGCCGGCTCTTCGCCGAGCGGGCCGGAACTTCGGCGAGCGGCGTGTCGGCGACGTCCGGGATGGCGGTCGCTTCGCCCACCGGAACGCTGGACCCGATCGCGATCCGCACGTTCCCGCCGTCGAGCGTGGTCACCAGGATGAGCGCGGGCACGCCAAAATCGTCGTGTTCGAGCTCAATCTGGGTGATTTGCTCCGCGGGACCATCACCAGGGAGGAACAGGTAGTCCCCGATTTGCAGGGCCCCAGCCTGCTTTTCACGGTACTGCTGGTCGGCTGGGCTGTGAGTCATCGGAAGTCCTTTGGTTCTCTTGGGGTCCGCCCAACAGTCTATAAAACCCCACCGAGCAAATCGGGGAGGCGGCTATTACCCGCGCTGCCGCTACTAACTGCGCGGGCTACTGTCCGACGCCGGCGAAGGCCAGAGCCTGGCGCACCAGATTGCCGCGGCCGCCGCTGAATTCCTGCTGGACGTCGTCGCTGAGGATTTCCTGCGGAGTCATCCACGTCAGCTCGAGGGCGTCCTGGCGAGGTTCGCACTCGCCCGTCACGGGGATGACGTAAACAAGGGACACGGCGTGTTGGCGGTCGTCCGTGAAGCCGGTCTGCGACGGTGCCGGGAAGTACTCGGCCACCGTGAACGGCACGGGACTGACGGGCAATTGCGGGAAGGCCAGCGGGCCGAGGTCCTTTTCCATGTGGCGCAACAGCGCGGCCCGGATAGTTTCGCGATACAGCACGCGGCCGGACACGAAGGAACGGACCATGGTGCCGTCAGCGTCGCCTTGCAGAAGGGTGCCTACCTCGTTGACGAATCCGAGCGGATCCAGACGTACGGGAACCGCCTCCACGTAAACCATGGGGAGGCGGCCGCGGGCTTCGAAGAGGTCTTCATCGGAAAGCCAGCCGGAGTACGGGTCAGGGGTACGAACACTCATGGTTAAGTTCTACCCCATCCCGTGCTGTTCCATGCCGTACGAATCAGACAGCCAGGATTGCGTCGAGCCAAACTCCTGCACGCTCGCTCACTTATGTCGTCGAATCGGGCGACGCTCGCTCACGTATGTGGCCAAACTCGGGATCCCTCGCTCAGATGATCTGAGCGAGCGTTTCCGGAAAGGCCGATATACGTGAGCGAGCGTCGGGGTAAGGGCCCATATAGGTGAGCGAGGGTTGGGCGTGAAGTCAGTGGGCTTTCGCCACAGCCTAGCTGGCACCAGAATGGGGCCATGGCTGTTGAACTTGAAGAACTGATCGTCAAAGATGCTGCCGAGTGGCGGTCCTGGCTCGAAAAGAACGGCGCCGATAGCCCGGGCGTGTGGCTCGTGCTGCACAAGAAGGGCGGCAACGTGACGGAACTCGATTACGCCGCGGCCTTGGATGAAGCGCTTTGCTTCGGCTGGATCGACGGCCAAGGCAGAAGGCGCGACGACGAAAGCGTCTTCCAGCGCATGACCCGCCGCGGCCCCAAAAGCCCATGGTCCAAGCGGAACGTGGGGCACATTGCCCGTTTGGAAACTGAAGGCAAGATGACTCCGGCCGGATGGGCCGCCGTCGACAGCGCCAAGGCGGACGGTCGTTGGGAAGCTGCCTATGTGGGCCAAGCGGACGCGGAAGTCCCCGAGGACCTCGCTGCCGCCATCGCCGCGGTTCCCGAAGCCCAGGCGATGTTCGATGTGCTGACCGCGGTCAACCGCTATTCCCTGATCTACCGCACCAACTCGGTGAAGAAGGCGGAGACGCGGGCCAGGAAGATTGCTGGCTTTGTCGAGATGTTGGCGAGGCAGGAGACCCCGTATCCGCAGAAGAAAAAGCCCGCGGTGGCAGAGTAGGACCTACTCGGACTTCTCCCGGGATAGGGCGACGATCCAGCCTGGACTGTCCTCACCGAGCCGCTTATCTAGCAAGACCCTGGCCTTGGCAGCGGCGATCTGCACCTTGCGGTCCTCGGCGCCCACCGAGGCGGGACGCTGTGAGGGGACGACGGCGCGGGGTTCGGACGCCGTGGCGGCTGCCAGGAGCGCGTCCTCAGTGCCGACTTTGAGGAGCGAGAGTTCCTCCCGTGACGCGAGTTCGCTGTGGCCCAGAATTTCGATGGCTTTTTGACCCATTTCGGCTTCGGAGCGGCTGCGGGACAGGGACGCGTCGAGGGCCCATTGGGCGCGGCGCCACCACTCGGACCTGTCATCCGCGCGCGCCTTCTGCCGCAGGGACAGGAGGCCTACGATCGCGGCAACCATCGCCGCGACAAGGACAGCGAGCGGGCTGAGCGCGCCAACGATCTGCCACCATTCCGGCGGCGCACCGACCAGAGTGACGGGTATCGGGCTCGGGATCGGGTTCACAGCTCCAGACTAGGCCCCGGCACTGACAATTATTGGACGCGCGCGGCGGCTTCCAACACCATCCACGCCTGCAGCTGGGTGGAGAGTTCGACGGCGGTGCCCGGCGCGTACGTCTCGGCCGCCGGGCGCTGCGGTTCCG
>NZ_DF952470.1:393433-397800 GCF_001263615.2 Arthrobacter sp. Hiyo1
CTAACGCCGCGCGCTTGGCCGCAGGCCCCTCACCAGTGCACAATCAAAGTGATTCAGTTAACATTCATTAACGGATTTTGGTTCTGCATCGAGGAGGATGGATGGACATCAAGGGCGCAGTTGCGTTGATAACCGGCGGGGCTTCGGGTTTGGGGGCCGCAACCGCAAGGCGATTGCTCGACGCCGGAGCGTCGGTAGTGCTGCTTGACCTCCACTCATCTCCCGGCGAGTCCCTCGCCGCCGAACTCAATGCCGCGGGAGCCGACGGCAGGGCCGTGTTCGTCCCCGCCGACGTCACGAACGAAGAGCAGGTGCAGGCCGCCGTCGATGCTGCCGTCGCGCTGGGCCCGCTCCGGATCCTGGTCAACTGTGCTGGCGTAGCAACCCCGGGCAAAGTACTGGGCAAAGACGGTGTGCTGCCGCTCGAGAACTTCAACAGGGTCATCCAGATCAACCTCGTGGGGACCTTCAACGTGATCCGCCTCGCTGCCGCCGCGATGGCCCGGAACGAACCTGCGTCCACCGAACTCGGTGGCGAGGAACGCGGAGTCATCATCAACACAGCCTCCGTGGCGGCTTTCGACGGCCAGATCGGACAGCCTGCGTATGCCGCGTCCAAGGGGGCCGTGGCCGCGATGACGTTGCCCCTGGCCCGTGAATTTGCGCGCTCGCTGGTGCGCGTCATGGCCATTGCTCCAGGCATTTTCGAAACCCCGATGCTGGCCGGCTTGCCCCAGGACGCCCAGCTCTCCCTGGGCCAGCAGGTGCCGCACCCGGCGCGTCTTGGCCGCCCCGCCGAGTACGCCAACCTCGTGGCGCACATCGTGGAGAATGCCATGCTCAACGGCGAAACCATCCGCCTCGACGGCGCAATCCGGATGGCACCGAAGTGAGCCAGACGCACAAGCTCGCGGCCGCCGTCGAACACCCGGCTGGTTCGCTGCCTTCCTTGCCTTCGGCAGACTTTTTCGATTTCGAGTCCCTCCTCAGCGTCCAGGAACAGCGCAAGCTCAACGAGCTCCGGCAATTCCTGGCCACGGAAATCGCGCCGTATGCCGAGGATTGGTGGGACAAAGCTGAGTTCCCGGCGCACATCCTGCCCAAGCTCGCGGCCCTTCGCCTGAGCACCCCCACGCACCGCGGCTACAGCAACCTGTTCGCAGGGCTCGTGATCGCGGAAATGACCCGCGTGGACACCTCCATTGCCACGTTCTTCATGGTCCACCACGACCTTTTCATCGAGGCGCTGTACGAGTTCGGCTCCAAGGATCAACAGGACCGCTACCTCGACGACGCCTCCAATCTGCGGACCACTGGTGCGTTTGCGCTCACGGAACCGGATCACGGATCCGACGTGGCCGGCGGCCTGCAGACTGTGGCCCGCCGGATCCCCGGGGGAGCCGACGACGGCGGCGACTACTGGGTGCTGAACGGCGCCAAGCGCTGGATCGGTAACGGGACGTTCTGCGACCACATGCTGGTCTGGGCCCGGGACGAGGCCGACGGCGCTATTCGCGGCTTCATCGTGGACGGCACGTTGCCTGGCGTGACCCGCACCAAGATCGAGAACAAGATCGCCCTGCGTACGGTGCAAAACGCTGACATTGTCCTCAAAGACGTCCGGGTTGCCGAGGCAGATCGTTTTTCCGGGATCAACAGTTTCGCGGACACCAACCACCTGCTGCGCGGATCACGGCTCATGGTGGCCTGGCAGGCCGTGGGGCAGCAGTTGGCGGCATTCGACGTCGCCCGCCAGTATGCGCTTGACCGCCAGCAGTTCGGCCGCCCGCTGGCGAAGTTCCAACTCATCCAGCAGCAATTGGTGGACATGCTCGGAAATGCCGTGGCAAGCATGGGGATGATGGTGCGGATCGCCCAGCTGCAGGAGGATATCTACACGGACAGCAAGGGAGTGCGGCACGGCGGAGCCCAAATGGCCCAGGTGGCCCTGGCCAAGGCGTACTGCAGCGCCCGTATGCGCGAAACCGTGGCGATGGGCCGATCCATCCTGGGCGGGAACGGCATCGTGACCGACTACCGGATGGCAAAGATCTTTGCCGATGCTGAGGCGATCTACACCTATGAAGGATCGTTCGAGATCAACTCACTCATCGTGGGCCGGGCCGTGACAGGGGTTTCCGCGATCGTTTGAGGGCTTTTGGCGCTGTACCCGGTCGGGTTCGTGACGCCGGGCGCGCGATTCCGGGGCTTGTTTCCCAGGCCGGAGCTTGAAGCGCGGCGATGGGAAACAAGCCCCGGTTTTCGGAACCCAAGGCCTCAACCCCGGAACAGCTGGTCCTCGAGATTGAAGATTTCCGTGAGCTGGACGAATCCTTGGTCGGGTGCCTGTGCGTCGTTTTCGAACAGGAGCGCCATTTCCGCCTGCCAGCGGGCATTCACGTCAGTCAGGGCCATGCGGGTCCGGGCCGCATCGAAATCGTCGCATTCCACGTACCCCACCAGCAGCCCGTCGTCAGCCAGGAACAGCGAATAGTTGTTCCATCCGGCTGCCTTGAGTTCACGCAGCATCTCCGGCCAGACGGCCGCGTGGCGGCGCCGATACTCCGGAATATGGCTGGGTTTGACCGAGGAGCGGAAGCAGACGCGCATCGAGGTTCCCACTTTCTGTGAATCGTTTCATTCATGGGCGGCGAAGAGCCGCAAAATCGCGCAGCTTACCGGGTGCCGGCCCGGAGCTGGCGGTATTCCTCGCGGGGAACCGGGGTCGCGTCCGGCGTGCCCAGCTGATTGAGCGGGATACGGTACGTTTCCCGGGCCGACCAAGCGGCCACGGCGCCGATGATGCAGATTCCGAAGCAGATGGACCCGATGATGAGCGGTACGTTCGCGGATCCCGGCGGCGCGATCGCCGTGAAGATACTCGGAAGGAATGCCGTGATGACGAGGCCGATGTTCTGCGAGATCGCGAATCCCGTGACGCGGGTACGGGCGGGGAAGAGCTCCTGGAAATAGCTGGCGAACGTTGCATTCCAGACTTGGTAGAGCGTGCCCCACATGAGGATCGAGAGGACGATGGTGAGCAGTACGTTGTTCTGGCTGACCGCGTACAGGTAAGCGTAGGCCAGCACTCCTGAGCTCAACGAGCCGAAGATCATCAATGGCCTGCGGCCGAACCGGTCCGAAAGATCTCCGAACAACGGGATGAGGGCCAGTGCGACGACGTTGGCCAGGACCGGGATCCAGAGATAGACGGTGGTGCTCATGCCGACGCCGTAGCCCGGCTGGGTAGCGTAGGCCGCTCCGAAGACTGCAACGGTGACACCGACGACGTTGACCAGGGTCATGCAGACTGCGCGAACCACGTTGAGACCGCTTTCGCGCAGCACGCGGACGATCGGCATCTTCGGGATCTCTTGGTGTGCCTTTTCTTCGGTGAAGATGGGGGTTTCTTCGACCCGGCGGCGGATCATGTAGCCTGCGAACACCACGAGGGAGCTGAGGAGGAATGGAATGCGCCAGCCCCAGGATTTGAACGATTCACTGGAGAGCATGGCCGAGAGCGGGAGGAAGACTGCGGCGGCGATAATTTGCCCGGCCTGGGTGCCCTGGAGCGCGAAGCTTGCGTAGAAGCCCCGGCGTCCGAAAGGTGCGTGCTCCACGATCATGGCGCTGGCCCCGCTGAGTTCGCCGGCCACCGCAAAGCCCTGGATGAGCCTGACGGCGACCAGCAGGACGGGCGCCAGGAGGCCGACCTGGCCGTAGGTAGGCAGCAGTGCGACGGCGAAGGTCGAAGCGCCCATCATGAGCATCGCCAGGACCAGGACATTCTTACGGCCATGCTTGTCGCCCCACTGTCCCAGGACGAATGCGCCGATGGGGCGGGCCACGTAGCCCACGGCGTATGTGCCAAGGGAAGCGATCAGCGCCACGGTCGGGTTTCCGGCAGGAAAGAAGACGCCGGGAAACACCAGAGCGGCGGCCTGTGCATAGATGAACCAGTCGTAGTACTCAAGGGCGCTGCCGATCCAGCCGCTGGCTGCCGCTTTCCTCGTGGTGCTGGACTGTCGCGGTTCGATTGAACTTCGCTGCCTGCTCGCGTCGATCTTCATTTTGTCCTCCTTTGGACACGTCGTTGGGGCCACTGGAAGGGCCTTCCCGTCTTTGGGTGTGGTTTCCAGCAGGAGTGCGGCGCCATCGCAAGAATCGGACTGAACTTCCGCTTGGTATGCGCTTTCCCATCTGGTAAGCGCTTTCCATGAGACACCCGCGCGGCCGTGCTGTCAAGGTTAAGTTGTTGTGCCGGTCACACTGGCGACAGACGCTCGGCCCGGCGCGATCGCGTCATCGATGGAGCGGCCGTGAGCCCGGGGAACTACGGCGAACCCGTGCTCTTGCGGAGGGTGACG
>NZ_DF952470.1:400995-402400 GCF_001263615.2 Arthrobacter sp. Hiyo1
ACCCCGGGTGCCCCCGCGCGCTTGGACTGGGACGCCACCATGCGTACCGGCACGAGCTGTGGTCCTACGGCCTGGGTGTTGCCGACGCCATGGACACCGCCCAGCGAGGCATGGGCCTGGACTGGGCCGCCACGCAGCAGCTCATCAAGCGAACCGGCGTCGAAGCGACATCCGTGGTGGCATCCGGCAACACCGCTACCGCCGGGAAGACCGTCAGGGACCTCGTCTCTTGCGGTGCCGGAACTGACCAGCTGGACCTGGACTCTGTCCCCGAGGGGCCCGCCGGAATCAAGACCGTGCTGGACGCCTACCGCGAGCAGATCGCCGTCGTGAGTGAAGCGGGACCGAAGGTCATCATCATGGCGTCGCGGGCGCTGGCCAAGGTGGCAGCAAGCCCTGAGGACTATCTGCAGGTCTACTCCACGCTCCTCAGTGAGGTGGACCAGCCCGTCATCCTGCACTGGCTCGGGACCATGTTCGACCCCGCACTGGCCGGCTACTGGGGATCGGACGACGTCGCCGAATCAACGGAAACCTTCCTTGGCCTGATCCGGGACCACGCGGACAAGGTGGACGGAGTGAAGGTCTCGCTGCTCGACGCTTCGCATGAAGTTGCCCTGCGTGCAGCCCTTCCGGAGGGCGTCCGCCTCTACACCGGCGACGATTTCAACTACCCGGAACTGATCGACGGCGACGGCGCCCACCACTCGGACGCGCTGTTGGGCATCTTCGCCGCGATCTACCTGCCGCCTCGGTCGCCTTGCAGAAGTACGACGCCGGCGACGCCGCGGACGCGCGCGCCATCCTGGACTCCACCCGCGAACTGGGCAAGCACATCTTCAGCGCCCCCACGTTCTACTACAAGACCGGGATCGCCTTCATGTCCTGGCTCAACGGCAAACAGCCCGGATTCCAAATGGTCGGCGGGCTGCATTCCGGGCGCTCCGTGGTCCACCTGGCACGCACCTTCGAACTCGCCGACCAGGCCGGGCTCCTGAGCGATCCCGCGTTGGCCGCCTTCCGCATGTCCGATTACCTCCGCATCAACGGGGTGAGCGCATGAACGACTTTTCGCGGCCGTCCGACTTTTCCAGATTGTCACTCAACAGCGCCACCACCAAGAAATGGACCCTCGCCGAGGCGGTGGACGGTTGCGTCCGTGCCGGGATCCCGGCGATCGGCCCGTGGCGGGACATCGTCGCCGACACCGGCCTGGACAAAGCGGCCAAGCTGATCAAGGACGCCGGACTTCGCGTTTCCTCCCTCTGCCGGGGAGGCTTCCTCACAGCCGCCGACGCCGAAGGGCAGGCCGCCGCTGTGGCGGACAACCGGGCAGCCATCCTCGAAGCCGTGGCCCTGGATACGCAGGAGCTGTTCCTGGTGGTCGGCGGACTCGCCCCGGGAG
>NZ_DF952470.1:405716-406555 GCF_001263615.2 Arthrobacter sp. Hiyo1
CGGCGGAGACCCTGTTGGCCATCAGCTCGGCAACCTCGGCCGGAGACAGCTTGGCGTCGACGATCCACACCGTGAACGTGCGGACCAAGGAGTCGCCTGCGGCAAGCACCACTGGCCGGTCCCACGCGAGGGCCGAACCCACTGCGGGGTAATCCGCCATCCGGACGAACCAAGGATCCGGCGCCTCAGCCGGGGCAGCGAACACCAGGGTGGCGGGGCCTCCAGGGAAGTCGGCTGCCCAAGCCAGCCACGGTGACGCCGAGCCGTGGACTTCGGGTTCGCCGCGACCTTCGGCAGTGAAGACCTCAGCTTCGGCGCACGCAGGCAAGCGCCAGAAAAAGCCGCCGTAGCCGCTTCCGGGGGCGCCGTTTGAGCCGGGGCTGCCCAGCGAGGAGTCGACGACGGCGGTCAGTTCTGTTCTTAGCTCCAGTTGCCAGGTGCGGCGGTCGAGCTGCCGGGAGCCGGTGGTGCGGCGTTCGCGGAGAAGTTCGGCGCCGTCCGATGCCTGCCAACTCAATTCCTGCTCCAGCAAGCCGGGCCCGGACACTGTGGAGCGCTCGATGATGCGCCCATGGTCTTGCCGTTCTTCGTAAGGGCCCGACGCGCGGATGTACGTTTTGCCGCCCCAGAAATTGGTCCCGTTCACATCCTGCAAGGTGAATCCCGCGCCAAGGTGCCAGGGGTGGTCTGCCGGCAGGTGATCGGTTACGGGGACTCCGGCCAGTGTACGGACCGGGTGCAGATAGGGCCGCGGGGAGAGCCGCGTGGCAAGGCCTGTACCGCTCTGCACGGTCGCCAACAGGGCAGCGCCGCCAAGCTCGCCGCCGTCGGGCAGGCTC
>NZ_DF952470.1:408821-410633 GCF_001263615.2 Arthrobacter sp. Hiyo1
CTTCGAGGACCTGCATGAAGGCGCCGCTGTCCGCGAGCGGACTGATCAGCGGCGCCGCGGTTGCGGGCCCCGGCGTCGAGCGACGATGCTCCAGCAGGTCTTCGGTGAGGTCCACCCGGCCGTATACGGTTTCGCGCTTCCCGGCGGCAGAGCTGACAGTGAGGCGGTCTTCGGTGTAATGGAACACTGCAGTGCCTTCGCTGCCCTGCAGGGTGATGTACGGTTCCACGGACTCGGCGGCGCAGAGGGTGAGCGCGCACGTGATGGGCACGCCCGCTGCGGTGCGGATCCGGATGACGGAGGTGTCGTCGGCTTCGATGTCGTTGGCGCGGTACAGGTCCGTATCCACGGACGCAAGATCGTCCACGGTTTTCGCCCCGGCGATCCTCAGCGCTGTGGCGATGGCGTGGGCCAGGGGGTTGGTCGCCACCCCATCGACGACGTCGACGCCGTCAAGGCTGCGCTTACCCGCCCATCGTGAGCGTTTGTAATAGGCGCGGTCACGCACCCAACGCCCGGTGGCCGAGATGCCCAGGAGCGTGCCGATCTCTCCCGCCGCAAGGAGTTCATCAATGGCCTGGAGGGCCCGGGATCCGAGGCTTTGGAAGCCGACCTGGACGATTCTGCCGGCTGCGGTGGCGGCTTCCTGCAGGCGATTGAAGTCGGCGAGAGAAGCGACTGGAGGCTTCTCGAGGTACAGATCGGCGTGGGGGAGCGTCGTGAGGGCGAGTTGCGCGTGCGTCTGGATGGGGGTGGCCACAATGACGAGGTCCAACGCGGGGGTTCCCGCCAAGAGCTCGTCCAAGTTGCTGAATACCGCGGTTCCGGGCGGGAGGGCGCCGGGGGCGGGCGGATTCGGATCCGCCACGGCAACAAGTCGCACCACGCCGTTTGCCTGGAGCCTTTCGAGGTTCTGCAGGTGGTGCGCGCCGAAGCCGTGGACCCCAATAAGGGCCACCCTGCTGGCTCATGGCCGGACTGTTTGTGTTCTGCCGGGTTGCGTTCTGCCGGGACGGGCGTGGACAGGGTGCCCATGGCTCTCCTCATCTGTCCCCGGGAGGCGGGGCTGCTGACGTCGGTGTCGTTTCAGGACCGCTTGGTAAGCGCTTTCCAAGAAGAGTGTACCTTGAGTCGAGGGGAGATGTAACGGCTTTGGTTTGCTGCGTTTGGAGGGCTGCGTTTAGACGATCCGGCCGGCCGGCAGCTTCTCCCCGGCCTCGACCGCCACGTCAATCGAATTTCCCGCTACAGGCATAGGGCATGTGCCATATGGAGTGAAGGCGCTCGGGTAGTTGATGGCGCGGTTGAAGTCGAGGACCACGGAACCGTCGGGCCGGGGGCGCGAGACGGCCAGCTTGCGCCATTCGTCCGTGGTGTTGCCGTTCGTCTCGTCGTGGAAGGTCACCGTGAGGGCTCCGAGCTTCTCGGCCTCGGCGTGCAGGCGGATCTCGTGGGGAAGTCCAGGCGCCCGGAAAACCACCTCGCCTACCGATCGGTGCACCCCATCCACCAAAGGATTGGCTGTCCCGATGGGCACATCCACGGGCTCGGGGTACGCCTCGAAGCGGCCTTCAAGCACCCAGTCCGGGTTGTATTCAAAGGTGGGAACAGCGTCGAACTCCGTCAGTACGGGCGAGGAGTCATCCCTGGTCCGGATAGCGTACTTGTCCGCGCGCATGGCAAGTTCCACCACCACTTCCGTGCCATCCGAGCCGCCGAACTGCACCCACATGAGCGATTCCTCGTCCTGGAGGGTGGCTGAAATCGTGCCGTCCACGGGAGCTCCCGTCTCCACGAGCGTGAGTCCGTCGG
>NZ_DF952470.1:412542-415265 GCF_001263615.2 Arthrobacter sp. Hiyo1
GTTGAGCCGCGCCGAACGCTTCGAGCGGCTGAGCGCGGAGCTGGCTTCGCGCCGCCCGCTGTCCGGCCACCCCATCAAGCTCGACGGCGACGGCGACCGCACCTACGACGTCTTCCGCAGCATCCGCCACGCCCTCCAGACGTACGGGCCCGATGTCGTCGAAACCTACATCATCTCCATGACGCGCGGCGCGGACGATGTCCTGGCTGCCGCTGTGCTGGCCCGCGAAGCCGGACTGATTGACCTGTTCGGCGCGGCTCCGTATGCCAAGATCGGCTTCGCCCCGCTCCTGGAGACCGTGGAAGAGCTGCGTGCTTCGGCCGAAATCGTTGACTTGCTGCTCTCTGACCCGTCGTATCGTGAGCTGGTACGGCTGCGTGGCGATGTCCAGGAGATCATGCTCGGCTACTCGGACTCCAACAAGGAATCCGGTGTCATGACCAGCCAGTGGGAGATCCACAAGACCCAACGCAAGCTACGCGACGTCGCCGCCAAGCATGGCGTCAACGTCCGTTTGTTCCATGGCCGCGGCGGTTCCGTAGGCCGTGGTGGCGGACCGACCTACGACGCCATCATGGCCCAGCCCAACGGAGTGCTTGAAGGCGCCATCAAGTTCACCGAGCAGGGCGAAGTCATCTCGGACAAGTACTCCTTGCCGGAGCTCGCCCGCGAAAACCTTGAGCTCTCCCTGGCGGCCGTGATGCAGGGTTCCGCGCTGCACCGCACCCCGCGCACCTCCGACGACGAGCGCGAGCGCTACGGACACGTCATGGAGATTATTTCCGACGCCGCGTTTGCCCAGTACCGTTCCCTGATCGACGATCCGGACCTGCCGGCGTACTTCCTTGCCTCGACGCCGGTGGAGCAACTCGGATCCCTGAACATCGGCTCGCGGCCCTCCAAGCGGCCGGATTCCGGTGCGGGACTGGGCGGGTTGCGGGCCATTCCGTGGGTCTTCGGTTGGACGCAGTCCCGGCAGATCGTTCCGGGTTGGTTCGGCGTTGGCTCAGGCCTGAAGGCAGCCCGCGAGGCAGGCAACACCGCTGAGCTTGCCGAAATGATGAAGCGCTGGCACTTCTTCCAGTCCGTGATTTCCAACGTGGAGATGACCCTGGCCAAGACCGACATGGACATCGCCGGGCACTACGTGTCTTCGCTGGTTCCGGAAGAGCTGCACCATTTGTTCAAGGCGATCCGCACTGAATACGATCTCACGGTTGCCGAAGTGGAACTCCTGAGCGGCGAAACCGAGCTCTTGGAAGCCCAGCCGACGCTCAAGCGTTCCCTCGAAATCCGCGACCAATACCTCGACCCCATCAGTTACCTGCAGGTGGAGTTGTTGCGCCGCGTCCGTGAAGCTTCCATTTCCGGTGCCGAGATCGACGAACGCCTCCAGCGGGCCATGCTCATCACCGTCAACGGCGTGGCCGCCGGCCTCCGGAACACGGGATAGCGGCTCCTTCCGTTCCTTCCCTTCCGACGCTCGCTCACTTATGTGGGTCTTTTGCCGCACGCTCGCTCACATCATGTGAGCGAGCGTGCGGCATGGAGGGCTTGTTTGTGAGCGAGGGTTGCGTCCGTCCTACCCTCGCTCACATATATGCGTCCTTCTGGAAACCCTCGCTCACATCGAGCGTTTAGGGTTGAGGGATGCCGTCGTTCCAGACCAAGTTGAAGATCACCGGGCTCAAACCAGGAAACCCGCCGGAGTCGGTAATGGCCGCTGCGCTTGAGGCCCTGGAAACGCGTCATCATGTCGAATCCAATCAGCTCGACATTGTTGGTGGCGTCGCCCAAATCAGCCTCCGCTTCCTCGTGGAGCCGCGCGACTATCCGGGCGAGAACAGCGAGGCCCGCGCGTCGGCAGCCATGATGCGCGACGCCGTCGAACGCGTAGCGCTCACAGGGAACCTTTATGTGCTGCGTCGCAAACGGGGGAAATGGTCGCCGGTTTGAGTCCGACGCCGGGACGCCTAAAGGTGCGGCGGCTCGCCCGGCTCGTCCACCGGCGAGCGGTCACCCCGGCGATGCGTGACGATCACGCCCACCACGACGCCAATCAGCAGACCCACGCCGACGCCGATCAGTGAGCTCGCCCAGAACGGAAGCTTCGTCGTCGAGCCCGTAAAGTAACCCAGCCCGGTCTGCCATGTGGCCCACAGCAGCCCGCCCAAGCCGGCGCAGAGACTGAAGCCGCGGGAGGAAACCTCTGCGATCCCGGAAGCAGCCGACGCAGCCAGCCGCCCGCCGGGGATGAACCGGGCTCCGATGATCGCGCCGTAAGTGGAGGATCGCCCGGCCCTGGCGATCGCCCGGTGGATGCCCTGATGGACTTTGCGGCCCCACGCCCAACGGTCCAGGATGTGTCCCAAGCGACGCTTGAAGAGTTGGAAAACAATCATGTCGCCCAGCCAGGAGGCGACGGCGGCCATCAAACCCACCAACCACAGGTTGACCCGGCCCTCCGCTGCCAGCGCGCCACCGGTGATCACCAACATTTCGGACGGGATGGGCGGGAAGATCGCGTCGCCCACCACCATGGGGATGATCCAGGCATAGATCGCGGCTCCCCAGCCATCGGCGGTGGTGATGTCCATGGGCACAAATTACCGCACTTTGGTGCATCCACCGGAGTGTCGTGCAAGACTGGCGCCATGCGGCTCGAAATCCTGCAAGGTGACATCACCACGCGCGACGTCGACGCGATCGTCAACGCCGCCAAC
>NZ_DF952470.1:416074-420924 GCF_001263615.2 Arthrobacter sp. Hiyo1
CCGCGTGCATGGAGGTGCGCGAACGGTACCCGGACGGGCTGCCCGTGGGCCAAGCCGTGGCTACCCCCGGGTTCAAATTGCCTGCCGATGGGTGATCCACACCGTTGGCCCCAACCGCCACGCGGGCCAGAACGATCCGGAACTGCTGTCGTCGTGTTTCCGCGAGAGCCTGAAAGTGGCAGCGTCCCTCGGAGCGAGTTCCGTTGCGTTCCCCGCAATCAGCGCGGGGGTCTACGGCTGGGACGCGCGCGAGGTCGCCGCGGTAGCGCTCGACGCCGTCAGCCGGCTCGACGTCGAAAGCTCCAGCGGGCTGGAACTCGTCGAATTTGTGCTGTTCAGTGCGGAGACGACCGACGTGTTCCGGAGCGTGTTCGGGGCTTCGGACGGGTGAGGGCACGCTTTCGCAGCGGCGTCAGACGGACTGCGCCTCAAGCACGGACTTCAACTGCCCTAGCTGTCCGACTTCCGACTCCATGGTCTTGGTGATCATCGAGCCCATGAGCTTCATGAAGCCCTTGGGCTGGAGATCCAAGGCAAACCGAACGGTGGTGCCGCCGTCGGCCTCGTTCAGGGTGAAGGATCCTGTTGGGCGGGCGGGGCCCGCGATGACCTGGAAATCGAGCCGCTTGCCCGGCTCGGCCGCGGTGATCTCGTAATCGCCGGCGATCGTGCGACCACCGGGGCCAGCCATCGTTTGCGAGTACACGGCACCCTTGTTGCCTGCTTCTCCGCTTGCGAGGGCGACATTCTTCACGCCCGGACGCCACAGCTTATTGTTCAGCCCGTCCGCGAGGAAGGCGTAGACGTCGTTTGCGGGGCGGTTGATCGAGACTTCGTTTTCAGCGTGGGCCATGTGGTTCCTTTTCGCGAGACCGAACACCGCCCGCGGTTGTCGGGCCGGCAAAACCGAGCATATACGCCGGTCCGCTTGGCAACTCGGGAACGCGCCATTTTTCGCCGTCCCCGGATCCTGAACACCCGTCCCCGACGCTCGCTCGGGTATGTGGGTGTTTGGCGGGACGCTCGCTCACATATGTGGGTGTTTGGCGGGACGCTCGCTCGGGTATGTGGGTGTTTGGCCCGACGCTCGCTCACATATGTGGGTGTTTGGCCCGACGCTCGCGCGGGTACGACCCCAAGCTGAACATGTTCCTCATTTTGGGTGAGCGAGCGTCCCGGGAAGGGCCGTCATTTGTGAGCGATGGTTTGGGGGAAAGCCGTTATGGGTGAGCGAGCGTCCCGGGAAAGGGCGCCATATGTGAGCGATGGTTTGGGGGGAGGGTCAGGCGGGGTGGGCTTCGCCTAGCTCGAGACGGCTCCGGTATTCCACGGGTTGCTTGCTGATGGGGTCAACGAAGCGGATGCCGCGAGCGAGCAATTGCAGCGGCTTGGAGTAGTCGTCCGGGGCCTTGTCCAGGAGTTCGGGATAGAACGCGTCGTTCACGATTCCCAGCCGAGCGAAGCCATGTGCACGCGAAGCTGGTGGGTCTTGCCGGTGTGGGGCTCAAGCCGGTAGAGCGCCCGGCGGGCGGCGCCGCCGTCGTGAGTGCCGCCGTCGAACGTTCTCAGCAGCTCAATGCGGGTTTCCGCGTTGGGTTCGCCGTCGATCACCTCGGCGAGAAGGTAGCTGCGGGATTTTGTCATGCGATTGCGCACGACGGCGGGGAATTCGACGGCGGGAAAGCCCGCGGCGGGTGCCGCGGCGGAGATGCACTCGTACTCCTTTTGCACCTGCCGTTTTTCGAAGAGCACTTGGTACTTGCCGCGGGTCTCCGGATTGGTGGAGAGCAGCAACACCCCGGCAGTCATGCGGTCGAGCCGGTGCATCGGGATGAGGTCCGGCAGGTCCAGATGGTTCCGGAGACGGACGAGTGCGGATTCCTGGATGTAGGTCCCGCCCGGAGTGGTGGGCAGGAAGTGGGGCTTGTCGACGACCAGAAGGTGCTCGTCCTGGTGCAGGATGTTGATCTCCACCGGCATACGAGTCTCCGGCGGGAGCGTGCGGTAGTACCAAATGAAGGTGTGTTCTTCGAGCGGGGTGCGGCGATCAAGGGGCGCGCCGCCCTCGCCGACGATTTCGCCGGCGTCGAACCTGTCCTCGATGCCCTGGGGGTCGATATGACCCCAGCGGTGCATCATGTAGTCCATCGCGGTGTCCCAGGGCCCCTCGTCCGGGAGGCGCAGGCGGGTGGCGTTGACGCGTCGCGCACTGGAAGGGGGGATTGCATCACCGGTCCATTCTACCGGGGTTATGGCAAGGCCTCCGACGAGAAAAAAGTTCTTGACAATAAAAGTTGTCGGTAGGCAGAATGGAAGCATGTTGGACATCGAAGTGATCGAGGATCCCGCCGCGGCGGAAGCGTCGCTGGACCCGATCCGCACCCGCATTCTGCAGGAACTGGTCGAGCCGGGTTCCGCCACGCAGCTGGCGGTCAAGGTGGGCCTGCCCCGGCAGAAAGTCAACTACCATCTCAAGGCCCTCGAGCGGCATGGACTCGTCGAACTCGTGGAGGAACGGAAGAAGGGCAACGTCACCGAACGCGTTTTGCGCGCGACGGCGGCGTCGTACCTGATCTCGCCGGTGGCACTTGCATCCGTGGCGCCGGATCCCCGGCGCTTCTCGGACCGCTTTTCCGCCTTCTGGCTCCTGGCCCTCGCGGCCCGGACGGTCCAGGAGATGGGCAAGCTGATAGCCGGCGCGGCCGCGGCCAAGAAGAAGCTTGCGAGCTTCGCGATCGACGGCGAAATCACCTTCCAGTCGGCGTCGGACCGTGCCGCTTTTGCCGAGGAGCTCGCTGTCGCGGTGACCCGGCTCGTGGACAAGTACCACGACGGCGGTACCGGCGCTTCGACCGAAACCGTGAGCGGCGCACGCAAGCACCGGCTCGTCGTCGTACTTCATCCCGCACTCAAGACAACGCAGCACTCTCCAGAAAAGGAACAGGACAATGACTGACAACCGTGAATTCGAAATCGTGGCCGACACCGAACTGCCCGGCACTCCTGAACGGGTCTGGCAGGCTGTCACCCAGGACACCTCGGCCTGGATGTTTCCCACCGATCAGTGGCCGGCCGTGAAAACCGTGGACGAGTACCCCAGCCACCTTGTGACCCGGATGGACGGGCCGGACGGCTGGTTCAACCAGTTGGAGCACGTGCTCGAACCGCTCGACGGCGGCCGGGCCAAGCTCCACTATGTCCACAGCGGCATCTTCGCGGACAACTGGGAAGGGCAGTACGACGGCGCCAGCAAGCACACCGAGTTCTACCTGCACACCTTGGGCCAGTACCTTCAGTACTTCGACGGCAAGCCCGTGGTCTTCACGGACATCCAAGGCCCGGCGGCCTCGCAGACCCCCGACGGTTTCGTGCAACTGAAGAAGGCCCTCGGCGTGGACGGCGTTGCAGAGGGTTCCGCGGTTGAGGTGGACGTCGACGGCGTGGGGCGGCTGAGCGGAGAACTCGACTTCTCCAACCAGCACTTCCTGGGCCTGCGGACGGCGGACACGCTCTACCGGTTCTTTGGCCGGAACTCCTTCGGAGCACCCGTGGGCATGACGGTGCACGATTTCAGCGGCAGCGGCGATTCTGAACTGACCGCGAAGGCCTGGGGCGACTTCCTGGAGAAGGTGTACGCCTAACCCGCCCGCCAAGGGAAGCGAAGCTGGCTCAGGCTGCCCAGCCGCGTCCCACGGCATCCAACGCGGCGGCGTAGATCCCTTCCCAATCGGTTCCGGGCTCGTCCATGTTCGCAAGTTCCAGGCTCACCAGTCCGTGGACCTGTCCCCAGATGGACATGGCGATCGTCGCGGTCTCGGCGTCACGAACGGTCCCCGCTTGCTGCGCGGCGGTCACCGCTTCCATCAGGGGAAGCATCGCTTCCGAGGCGACTGCCGGCGTCGGGCTGCAGTCCACATAGCTGGCAAGTGCGCCGCCAAACATGAGCCGGTACAAGGCCGGATGTTCAAGTGCCCAGGAACGGTAGGCGAGGCCCAAGCCTCGGAGCCCACCGTTTTCGGCGAGCCGTTGCGAGTCGCCGAACGAGCGGAATCCGTCGTCGACGGCGGCCGTCAGCAACTGCGCCTTGCCGCCGAAGAGTGAGTAGACTGCCGTGGTTGAGGTCTGGGCGGCTGCGGCAACGTCGCGGAGCGTGACTCGCGCAGGGCCGTGCCGGTCAACGAGTTCGGCCGTTACCTGAAGAAGCCGCTGCCGGACGAGCTGGTCATGAACGATGGGTCTTGCCATGCCTTCAAGTGTTTCATAACATTGTTTCGTAACGACGTTATGAAACTCGACGAGCGGAACTTGAGCTACCGTTCCCAGACCGAAGGATTCGCATGGCACAGGAAATCTTCCCGGGGCGCTTCACGGCCGACACCGGGCGCGAGTCGGTGACCGTATTCCTTATCGGAATGCGGGCCAACCGTTGGTGGAAGATCGGCAAAGTGGCGCGAGTGGCATCGTCAATGCCCACCATGCTCCGCCATCTCGCAACGCATCCCGAGTCCGGACTGCTCGGGTGCGAACAGTGGTTCGGGCGCACCACCATGCTGCTCAGCTATTGGGAGAGCCCCGAGCATCTCAGGCGCTTCGCGGCGGACAGGGACTCGCCGCACTTGGCGCCCTGGCGACGCTTCATGAAGGAAGTCGCGGGAAGCGGCGACATCGGCGTGTGGCACGAAACCTACCAGGTGCCGGCGTCGGGAATCGAGGTGGTCTACAACGGCATGCCGCAGTTTGGCCTGGCCAAAGCCACCTCCCATGTCCCTGTCGGTCCGGGCACCAACACCGCCAGGCAGCGCATGGGTGCCGGGCAACCCAACTGACTCGCAGTTAATGTCGTTCTGAGG
>NZ_DF952470.1:420949-423243 GCF_001263615.2 Arthrobacter sp. Hiyo1
TCGCGTCCAGCGTTCGGCGAAAGCCCGGAGCAGCCGAGCCGCAGCCAGCTGCTCGACGACGGGCCCGCCCAGATCCATCGTTGTCCGGGTCTGCACGAAGCGGTTGATCAGGTCCTCTTCGGCGCGGATCCACCCGGTCCGGAGCCCGGCCCAATGCGATTTGCTGAGCGATCCGATGGTCACCACCGCCGGACTGAACGCCGCGAGCGGCGAGGTGCTGACGCCGTCGAGGTTTAGCTCCCGCAGCGTTTCGTCTACCACCAGTACCGTGCCCGTCCCTGCCGCCTCGCGGACCAGGCGGCGCCGCTGAAGGTTGGACATGATCCGCCCGGTGGGGTTGTGGAAGTCCGGGACGAGGTAGGCCATGGCCGGGCGTTGGTGGCGCATTGCGGCCACCATGCCGTCGATATCCCAAGCGCCCGACGTCGGCTCGGCGGCAGCGCCCGACGTCGGCTCGGCGGCAGGCGGCATGGGTACCGGAACCGTGCGTGAGCCCGAAGCGCGGATTGCATCGAGAGCGTTGGGGTAGCTGGGATGCTCCACGAGGACCTTCTGCTGCCGCCCGGCGAGGGTCTTCAGGATAATGTTCAGCGCGTGCTGGGCCCCCGAAGTCACCAGTATCTGTGCGGCCGTCGTGGGGATGCCGGCTGCCGTGTAGCGGTCCGCGATGGCTTCCCGGAGGGGTGGGAGGCCGACCGCGTCGTAGCCAAAACCGGGCAACAGCGCAGGGAGATCGATCAACGCATCCGCGAATGCCCGGTGCACCACCTCGCCCGTCGCTGGCAGTGAAGCATAGGCGAGGTCAAGGATTCCCTCCGGAACGGCCAGTCCAGGTCCGCTGACGGGGACCGTCCGGTGTGGAATGCCCGTCCGGCCCCTGCTGCCCTGGCCGCCGCTCAGGAATCCTGCTCGCGCAGGCTGGCATAGGCGGCAGTGACGGTGGTCCGGCTGACGCCCAGGGTGACGGCGAGCGCGCGCTCACTGGGCAGTGCCACGTCGAGCGGGATGCGCCCGTCCATCACCAAAAGGCGTACGACGTCGGCAAGCTCGCGATAGGCGGGAGCGGCGCCAGTGTTCCACGGACCGAGGAGACGCACCATGGCTGTGGGGTTGAGGGATCCGGGCATAAGACCAGTATTGCAAACTGGCTATGGAAAGCAATGCCAGTTTTCGGGAGCATGGTTTCATGATGACCCGCAGAATCACCCAGCTCCTGATTGGCCTCGCAATGTACGGGATCTCCCTGGCCATGTTCATCCGGGCCGGCCTTGGCCTGGACCCCTGGGATGTCTTCCACCAAGGCGTCGCGGGGAAGATCGGGTGGAGCATCGGCACCGTCGTCGTAGTGGTCAGCTTCCTGGTTCTTCTCCTCTGGATACCGCTGAGGCAGATGCCCGGTTTCGGAACCCTCGCCAACGCCGTTCTGGTGGGAGTCTTCGCGGACATCGGCCTGGCCCTGATCCCGGCGTTCTCGCACCTGGGTGGTCAGATCGCCATGCTCGCCGGCGCCGTGGTCCTGAACGGAATCGCTTCCGCTTGCTACATCGGCGCACGCCTTGGCCCGGGTGCCCGCGACGGACTCATGACGGGACTTGCCCGCCGCACCGGATGGTCGGTGCGTTTGTCCCGGACCTTGATCGAGGTTGTCGTGCTCGGTGTGGGCTGGCTGTTGGGTGGGTCCGTCGGCGTTGGAACCGTTGTCTACGCCTTGGCCATTGGCCCGGTGGTTCAGCTATTGCTGCCGCTGTTTACGGTTCCGGTGAAGGCTCCCGTGGCTGCCCCGGAAGCCGTGCCGGCCACTTCGTGACGCGGAATCTTCCTGGCGACTCGCAGATTTCTTGACGCCCCCGGAATTCCGGGGCGTCAGGGAATTTCCGCAGCGTCAGCCGGACGAGCCGGGCTGGCACTCCGGGCAGAAGTAGATGGTGCGGTCTTCCATCCCGGATGCTGGCCCCAGCACTCCGCGGCGAATCGGCGTCCGGCAACGAAGGCACGGCTGGTGCTCGCGGCCGTACACCCAGTAGCCGGAGCGGGGAATTCCCCGGACTCCAGGGAACGCTGTGCCGCGCGTGATCCTTGGCCCGGGTCCGAGGTTGGCTTCGAGCATAACCTTGGCTTCGGCGAGCATCGCCGGCAGATCCTTCACAGCCGATACCGGCGCGGCCGGATGTACCCCGGCCAGGAAACACGCCTCGCAACGGTAGATATTGCCGAGGCCGGCGAGGTTCCGCTGGTCCAACAGTGCGACGCCGATCGGTGCGTCCGGCGCGGCCCGGAGCCGACGAACGGCCTCT
>NZ_DF952470.1:423753-424835 GCF_001263615.2 Arthrobacter sp. Hiyo1
CCGCGTCCCAGTCGGGCCCGAGCAGGTCCGGGCCGAGGTGCCCTACTACGCGGGACTCGTCCGGCGTCGGGATCACCTCCAGGATTCCCAAGGAGAAGCCGACGACGTCGGCCGTCGCTGTGCGGAGGACGCACCTGGCCGTGTGGCCGGGTTTCCTCCACCGGCCGCCGGGGGGAATAGACCTGCCAGCTTCCCTCCATTTTCAAATGCGAATGGATGGTCAGGGCGCGGCGGGATGGTCCGGTAGCCGCCGGACCGGCATCGTCCGCCGGCCCAGTCGCGACCGACCCAACCGCCGCCGGCTCCAGCAAGCGCATGAGCAGGTGCTTTCCCCGTGGCACTACCTCGGACACGGTCCATCCGGCCAGGTTCAGTGTGGCAAACCTGGGTACCGGAAGTCCGAGGAGACAAGGGCCTGCCCAGCGAGGGCCTTGTGCAACTCCGCGGCGGCCCGCCAGACCGAGTCACCCTCAGGCACGGATCCTCAAACCCTTCGGCGTGGAGTACGCCCCGGCAGCCGCAAGGGCGGAAGCCACGGGGGTGTCCAAGAGGTCATGGCCGTTGACCTTTTCCATAATCAATTTGTCCACGGCTCCCCGCCGCACCACTCCGACGAGCGCGGCAGCGGCAGCGGCCAGGACGGCGTCGTCTTGGCTGAAAGTGAGCAGGGTCTTCCCTCCCCGTTCGACATACAAAACCAAGGCGCCGTCGACTATCACCACCAGGGCACCTGCTTTCCGTCCCGGACGGTGGCCCGATCCAGCGTCGACGGCCAACGCGGGCCACGGGAGGGCCGCGCCATACGGGTTTGCGGGGTCCGTTGCGGCGAGGGCCAAAGCGACTGGCTCCGTTTTGGCGAGTTGGGCGTCCTCCGTGAAGGAGCGTAATCGGTCCACTGTCGCCGGCACGGCAAATTGGGCGGCGCCGAGGTGTTCGATGAAGTAGCCGCGGCGGCACCGCCCGGCTTCTTCGAGGCGCGCGAGGACCTTGTACATCAGCCCGAATCCGCCCACGATGTTCTCCACCATGACGGAGCCCCGAGTCACGACGCCGTACCTGTCGAGGAGGAGTTCGGCGGTGCC
>NZ_DF952470.1:425737-433210 GCF_001263615.2 Arthrobacter sp. Hiyo1
CGTGATGCGGCCGGCCCACACGAGGTCCCACAGGGCAGCCACCACGGCATCGTCGCTAAGGACCGCGTCCATGCCGCCGGCAACATCGGTGAGTTGCCGGAAGAAATAGGCGCCCCCGCCGGTCTGCAGGTATTCCAGAAGGCGGAGTTGGGCGTCGCCGGGCTCGAATTCGGGGTCCGGGTTGAGGGTGAGCTCCGCGGCTTCGGCCACATGGAGACTGATCCACCCGTCGTTCCCGGGCAACGAGCCAGCCCCTGACCACAAGACTTCGCCCGCGGCCATGAGCTCGTCCAACATGGCCGGTTGGTAATCGGAAATGCGGCTGGCCAGCACCAAAGGCTCCCACGCCGACGCCGGAACAGGCACGCCGGAGAGCTGATCGATGGCGGTCATGATGCCGTCGAGCCCGCGCAGCGCCGGGGCACCCCTGCCTCCAGAAGAACCAGGACGGCCGGCCGAGGGCACGGATACGTTTTGCCAGGTGGGGAGGAACCGGCCGTACGCGGCAGCGTCCACCGGCTCCACTTCGGCGCGCAGTGCAGCAAGCGAACGACGCCGGAGCTTGCGCAGCACTTCGGAATCGCACCACTCGCTACTCAATGGGACTCCGCGGAGCGGAACAGCCGGGAGTTCCGGTGCCTCCAACAACTCCGGGCCCTCATCGGGAACCGTGGCCGGCGCACTCGGGTGCGGGCGGAACTCGCCCTCCACTACGCGGCCGTCCGCGGCCAGGCGTTTGAGCGCAGTGCTTACGACGGCGACACCCAGTCCCAACCTCGAGGCGGCTTCCTCGGCCGTGAAGGGTCCGTGGGTTCGTGCGTATCGGGAGACCAGGTCCCCGAGCGGATCGTGGACGGGTTCGATGAAGGCGAGCGGCACTCCCATGGGCAGCGGAACCCCGATGGCATCGCGGAGCCGGGCCGCGTCCTCGATAGCGGCGAATCGTTCAACGCCGCTGAGCGTCACGGTGAGGGCGCGGTTGGCCTTGCGCAGCGCCGCCAGATGCGATGCGGCCAGATGCGATCCCGCCGCCAGTTGCGACGCGGCCGGATCCGCGGAAGCTTCCACTCCTTCGGGCTGCAAACGGGCCGCCACTTCTTCGACGCTCAAGGGGCCGAGCAGGCGCAGCAAGTCCGCGACGCCTTCCATCCCACGGACCAGCCGGTCCGGTGCGAGCCGCTGGAGCTCGAGCTCGGTGGTCTCAATGACCTTCGCGTCGAGGAGTTCGCGTAGTTCCACCCTGCCCAGGAGCTCGTTGAGGAGCGTGGAGTCGAGGGCCAAGGCAGCGGCCCTGCGTTCGGCGAGCGGTGAATCGCCCTCGTACAAATACTGGGCCACATACCCAAAGAGCAGCGATTTGGCGAAGGGTGAGGGCTGCTGCGTGGTGGTCTGAACCAAGCGCAGTTCCCTGCGCTCGATCGAAGCTGCTATGTCTTTCAACGCGGGGAGGTCGTAGACGTCCTGCAAACACTCGCGCACGGTTTCGAGCACGATGGGGAAAGACGGGTACTTCTTCGCGACATCCAGCAATTGCGCGGAGCGTTGCCGTTGCTGCCACAGCGGCTGCCTTTTCGCAGGGTTCTGGCGCGGCAACAACAGGGCGCGCGCAGCACACTCGCGGAAGCGGGAGGCGAACAAGGCACTCCCGCCAACCTCCGCCGTCACGATCTGCTCAAGCTCCTCCGGGTCGAACAGGAACAGCTCGGCCCCCGGAGGTTCGTCCTCCATCATCGGGACCCGCAGCACGATCCCGTCGTCGGCGGCCATCGCGGAACCGTCCAGCCCGTAGCGCTGCTGGAGCCGCTGCCCGACGGCGAGTGCCCACGGTGCGTGGACCGGCATGCCGAAGGGGCTGTGCAGCACCACGCGCCAATCGCCGAGTTCGTCATGGAACCGTTCGACCACGAGCGTCCGGTCATTGGGGACCACTTCCGTGGCCTGCCTCTGTTCGCCCAGATACTGGATCAGGTTGCCGGCGGCGAAGTCGTCCAGTCCGCTGGCCTTGCAGCGTTCCAGTGCCGGCTCTTGGTCCGAGGCGGAAAGCTCACGCACGAATGCTCCGAGGGCGCGGCCGAGATCCACCGGCCGGCCCAAGGAATCGCCCTTCCAGAAGGGGAGTTTTCCGGGCTGGCCGAAGGCGGGCGAGACAAGGACACGGTCGTGCGTGATGTCCTCGATTTTCCAGCTCGTGGCGCCCAGGGCAAAGATGTCGCCGACGCGTGATTCGTAGACCATTTCCTCGTCGAGCTCGCCGACGCGTCGGCCGCCTTTGGCAGCGCGCGACGCCGGACTGGGCTCCTGTGCGGACCCTGGACCGGCCTGGCTGGAACCGGAGCCGGACCCAGAACCGGTGCCTTCGCTCTCGGTGCCGATGATGTACACGCCGAAGAGCCCGCGGTCCGGGATAGTTCCGCCCGAGGTGACGGCAAGTCGCTGTGCTCCGGGGCGGCCCTCGATGGTGCCGGCATTCCGGTCCCAGATGATGCGCGGCCTGAGTTCGGCGAATTCGTCCGAAGGATACCGGCCAGCCAGGAGATCCAGGGTGGCTTCGAAAGCTGAGCGGGGCAGGGTGGCGAAAGGAGCGGAGCGCCGAACGGTGGCGAACCATTCCTCGACATCGATGCTTCCCAGGGCGGTGGCGGCGACCGTTTGTTGGGCGAGGATGTCCAAGGGGTTGGCTGGAACGTGGAGGCGTTCGATCTTCCCGCTCAGCATGCGTTCCACAGTGATGGCGGTGTGGACGAGGTCTGCCCGGTGCTTGGGGAAGAGTACGCCTTCTGAAATCTCACCTACTTGGTGCCCGGCGCGGCCAACCCTTTGCAGTCCGCTGGCCACCGACGGCGGCGACTCGACCTGGACTACAAGGTCCACGGCACCCATGTCGATGCCGAGTTCCAGGGACGACGTGGCCACAACGCACCGCAGCCGGCCGGACTTGAGGTCATCCTCGATGAGTGCCCGCTGGTCCTTGGACACGGAACCGTGGTGCGCGCGGGCCAGGACCGGATCGGCGCCGCTCGTGCTGCCGGCCTGGGCCATCATGTGCGCCGGAGTCGCCGTCGAGGACGGTAGCCCCGAGTCCAGCGCCGAATCCGCCGCGGCGGAAAACACATCCACCGCCATGAGTTGGCGCTCCGCGTAGATCTCGTTCAATCGGGCTGTGAGTCGCTCCGCGAGGCGCCGGGAGTTCGCGAACACAATGGTGGACTGCTTCGACAGCACAAGGTCGACGATCTTCTCCTCGACATGCGGCCAAATGGACGCTTGCGGTTGCAGTCCGGAGGCCGGCCCGGAGTCGAAGGCGCCCGCGGCTCCCGCCAGGTCGGACATGTCCTCCACAGGAACGCTGACGCTGAGGTTCCAGTTTTTGTGCGACGGTGGTGCGACGATTTCCACGGGTGCCGAACCGGCGAGAAACTGTGCGACGAGCTCGCGCGGCTCCACGGTAGCCGAGAGGCCGATCCGTTGGGCGGGTTTCGGCAGCAGCGCATCGAGCCGTTCCAATGACACCGCGAGGTGTGCGCCACGCTTGGTGCCTGCAACGGCGTGGACCTCGTCGACGATCACGGTGTCCACCTCGCTGAGCGTCTCCCGGGCTTTGGACGTCAGCATGAGGAACAAGGACTCGGGCGTGGTGATGAGGATGTCCGGCGGGTGGCTGAGCAGCGCGCGGCGGTCCGCCGTCGTCGTATCTCCTGAACGGACTCCGACGCTGACCAGCGGGGCCGGCAACCCGAGCCGTTTTGCGGTTTGCGTGATGCCGATCAGCGGCGAGCGGAGGTTCCGTTCGACGTCCACGCCGAGGGCCTTGAGGGGCGAGATATACAGGACTCGGGTCTTGCGCTTGGGAGCTTTGGCACGGGCGGTTGTGCCTCAAGTTCCGGAAGGGCGTCCGCCGAAGCAAGCGGGGACACGGACAAGAGCCGGTCCAACGCCCACAGGAATGCTGCGAGCGTCTTGCCGGAACCCGTGGGCGCAACCACAAGGGCGTGCGATCCCGAAGAAATGGCCTTCCATGCACCGTCCTGGGCAGGGGTGGGCGCGGAGAAAGCACCAAGGAACCACTCGCGCGTGGCACGGCTGAAGCGGTCCATGGCTGAATTGCCAGGACCGCCCGGTAGCTTCTGCTCCTGCATTCCTCCATCATGCCTCACGGCACCGACACAATAAGGAACAGCGCTGGACCGCCTACCCCGCCTGGAACGCCTGGACGGTCAGGAGATTGATATTGGTGTTGCTGCAAGCCGTGTATTGCTGCGGGATGAACAGCGAAGCGGTGTCCTCGGGTGGGTAGACCCGGAAGCCGGCGGCTGGGGCCTGGGTGCACTCGGGGTAGTTCCCGGCCTGAGTGTAGCGGAGTTGGGCGAAACCGGCCTTCCCCGGAGCGAGGAGCACTTGCGTCACAGGCTGGGAGTCGTCGCGCGCGGCAGCCGCGCCGATCGGATCGCCCGCGGGTCCCGACGTGAGTGAGACGCCCGGGAAGCCATTGAGGACGCAGGGTTGCGTGCCGGAGTTGGTCAGGATGAGTTTCATGTAGACGCTCCCTGCCGCTCCGCCCCCTGTGGAGTCGACAGATGCTGTCAGCGAGCCCGCTTTGCAGAGAGCGACGCCTGATGGCGTCGTCCCGGTGCTCGATGGCGTGGCGCTGCCGCTTGAAGTAGGAGTACTTGAGGCCGAGGCCGACGGTGACGACGAGGCCGACGCCGTGTCGCTGGGTACGGCTGATCCCGAGGGCTGGGCCTGGGTTTGGAAACAGCCGGAGAGCAGGAATACCGAGGCTGCTGCCATCGTGAGCAGGAGACCGTTCTTGACTCGCATATTCGTCATGCGCTCAGCTTTTCGTCGTCATTTGCCGGAGTCAACTGCGGCGCGGCAGCGGCGCCGGATTGGCGTCCGGATCGTAATGTTCCGGACGCCGACCCAACGGAGCCGTTACTTGGAGACTGATGCCTTGGCGGAACGGCTGCGGAAGAAGGCCGCGCCACCCAGACCCAGCCCTGCCACGCCGGCGATCAGGCCGGCCCAGCTGCGCGCCTGTGAGCCGTCGTCGGTCACGGAAGCTACCTGCTCGGTGGAGATGGACGCAGCCATGTGGGTGTCACCCGCGGCCGGATCTGCGGCTGTGACGGCCACCGAAGGAGCCGGAGCCTTCAGCGAGTGCGCGTCCTGGCCGTCCTTCGGGATTTCAGCCCAGTTCGTCTGCCCTTGCTCGCAGTTCTGGAGCGTGGGGAAGTAGAGGGTCTTGCCAGCGGTGTCGGGCAGCTTCACGGACAGGACCAGCGCGTCGCGCAAGTGCGGGTCCAGCGGAGCCTTAGCCGTGTAGACGATCTGGCTGGTGCGTTTGGTGATCGATGTGCCGTCGGCCAGTTTCTTGGGTTCCGGCAGCGTCTGCGTCACCTTTTCGACTGTCCAGTTGGGGTTCACCGTGGGCGTGGCGTCGGTCAGTTCCTCGGGCAGGTTGATGGTCAACTTGGTGGTGCCTGAGGTGTCGCAGCCGTGCGGGACGCCGAACGTCAGCAGGGCATACGAGTTGGCCGTGGTCTTGTCCGGGTTGATGGAGACGTGGGCAGATGCGCCTGCGAGGCCGGCCATCATCAGTGCGGCGGTGCCGCCCGCGATTGCGGTAGCGGAGAGGGCGCGGCGGAGTGAGGACTTGTTCATGGTTGTTGCCTTTCAACGGGCGCGCGAAGGCGCGCCAAAGTGAGGGGATGTGCCCGTCACCAGTTGAAGGCGGCGCCGGGCGGAGTCAGGAGGGTACGACGACGGCGGGCGGGCCGCGTCTGCTGTCTTGCCTGAGGTTCCGCCACGGGCGGGGGATGAATACGGCAGGTGCGCTGAACGCAACAGCTGCGTTGCCGGCGTCGGGCCTGAAGATCAGTCGGATGAGCTGCAGGAGGGGACGAAGCCAGGCCTCGAGCTGCCACAGTGCCTGCTCGCCCTTGGCCAGGAGCAATGCCGAAGCGGCAGTGGCGAGGGCGTGCCCCGTCAGCATCAACCAGCTGAGGGGAGTGTCGACCTCGTGAAAATGGACTGTTTCAGTGCCCAGCGGCGGGGAGAGGTGTTCAGCCGCCAAGTGGTGTGCTGGTGAGCCCGGAGCCGGAACAGTGAGCGGACCGAATGCCGTGAAGGCCTCGTGCAGGAGAAGCTGGCCGGCTCCCAGAAGCGCGGCAATGACCGGGAATCCGAGCTTGAACCGGGTGGCAAGAGTGGTGACGAGCCCGGTCAATGCAAGGACGGCCAACAGGACCGGAGCGACGGGAAGCGCACCCCCGGAGAGGACATGGGCACCTGCCGCGAGGACAACAATGGCGACCGCCAGGGCCACCGAACGCATGGCATGGAAGGGCGTCCGGGCATGCGATGCGCGCACGGGTTCCTCCCTCGGTGGCGTTCAAGCGGGTGGTCGACAGTCCAGCTCGGTCTGGTCAACCCCGCAATTCTACCGGTGGTTCGTGGCCGTGCCGCTGTCGGATGGGTCGTGTGACGGGGTCATGCTGCGGGTATGGGAATCAGGCAGTTATCGCCGGACCACCTTCGGAGGGCTTGCCTGCCGGGCCTTTGCCGGATTGTCCTTTGCCGGCCGGCCCCCCGCTCTTTGGCCCCTCACCCGCGGATTCCGGAGCGGCTTCCGAATATTTGCGTGCCGCCCGCGAACCCGCGATGGTGCTTGCCCCAATGCTGATGAGGGCCCCGAGGATCATAGCGGCGGCTTCTCCCGGTTCCAGCAAGTGCAATTGGGAGCCGATGGTGGCGGCTGCAACCGGCACTCCCAATTGGGACGAGGCCAGTACTGCGAGCGGCAGGGGCTGGCCGAGGGCCCGGATGCTTCCGTGCACCAGCAGTGTTCCAAAGCCAAGGCAGATCCCGAGGAGGATCATGCTTGGGCTGCCCGCGAGGGTCCTTAGGTCGAGCGATGCACCCAGCCAGACGAAGAAGACCGGCCCCAGGAAACCGTCGCTCACGGCGAAGAGCTGGTGCGCCAGGCGACGGGGTTCGCCCACCGCGGAGACCACCAGGCCGAAGGAGAACCCGGCCAGCATGATGGAGACGTGGCCGAGGACCGCGAGCCCTGAAAGCGCGAACAGCAAGGCCAGCTGGATCCGCAGTTCCAAGGCGAACTTCCGGTCTTCGGATATGTCGTGTAACCGTCCGCGGTTGCCGCTGTTCTCCAGCCAACGAAGCACGAAGAACAAGACCAACGCGCAAGCCGCGACGACGGCTGCCCCGACCGCTGCCCGGCCGGCGTTCGGCGGGTCAACGGCTAACGGAAGCGCCACAATGCAAGCGATATCAGCGATCGCCACTTGCGCCGTCGTCGTCAGGACCTTCGGCCCTGTCAGCCGAAGCGAGTCGACGATCGGCAAGACCAACGCTGCTGAGGAGGATGCGAGCAAAACGATGTAGAGGGGAGCATGTCCGGTGCCGAAGGCTAAAGCGATGACGACTCCGACGACGGCGGCCAGCACCGCGGCG
>NZ_DF952470.1:433271-435275 GCF_001263615.2 Arthrobacter sp. Hiyo1
TGTCCCGCACGGGGACGTGCGTCCCGGCGACGAACATGATGAGGGCGAACCCGACGTCGGCCACGAACGTGAAGGTGGGATCCGAGGAGTCCACCAGTCCCAGTCCCGTGCGTCCGATGACGATGCCTGCCAGCAACTGCCCCAAAACAACGGGAAGGTGCCATTTCCGGGGTAGCGCCAAGAGCGGACCGAGGAGCGCGACTGCGGCGATCAGCGAAAGCTGAAAGAACGACACCTTCCTCCTTCTCCGGGCCTGGCGGTTGGTCTGCGGTGGTTACCGGGGCGCATCAGCCAGTTTCAGGGGAATGTCCGTGTTCTCGTCGGTGTAGTAGCTCGCGCACACCCGGTGATAGCCATCGGCCACCTGAGCGGGCATGCCCGTGGCCAGGTCTCCCCGGACCATCAGGATGGGCGAGAGCTTCTTGCCCTCCTTGATCTTCTTCAGGTCCGAGGCCACGTGGGCGTTCTCTTCCGGGAGCAACGCCAAGCGGGCGGCCCGGAGGATGTCCTTGGCTTTGCGGTGCTGGATGGGCGCGTCCTTGAGGGCGGCGACAACCGATGCCACCACGTGGTCGGATTCCAGCAGGGAAAGGTAGTCTGCGGCGCTTGGGTAGTCCTGGTCCTCGGGCTCCGGCAACCAGCGGACTTCGCCTTTGTTATCGTCAGGCATGCGTCGTACTCCTTGGCCAGCGGTATCGGCTTGCAAATGTGGGTGGCGCGGGACGGGGGACCTTGGAGAGGTCCGTGCCGGGACGCCGTCGTCGTAATTCAAGGGCGAGGCTTTCTTGGCCGCGTGCCATCGCCCAGTGGTGATTCGCGGCAAAAGCGGGTTTGAGCAGCCAGCTTAGCCGCCGGAGCAGGGGTTTCGATGTGCTGACCCGCCAGTCATAGGTGATCACGGTTTCCGGGCCGTCCTGTTCGAAAGTCCAGCGCCCGGTACCGCGCAGGTCGCCGCTCGCCGCGATCGCGAAACCTTGCTCTGTGATGGGTTCGGTGACCGTGAACCTCCAGCGCAGCGTGTACGGCAGCCAACCTTTGGAGTGCAGCGAGAAGGCCTTTCCCGTACCGTCGGCGTTTCCCGGGTCCAGCGGAACAACCCTCAAGTACACCGAAGGCCACCAGCGGGGCAGTGTCCCCGCGTCCCCTAAAATATCCATGACCTCACGCGGGGTCCCCGCGACGCGCCAGACAGTGAGGAACTCGTAGTCGGCGTTGCTCTTGGAAGTGCCGCCCATTGCTGCCTCCAGGGCGCGGATGGATAGTGGACTCACAGTACTCATGCCGTTGCACACGGTCAACGGCCCGGCTTCGGCGTGCCGGCGGGCGAGTTACTCCCGGACGGTCACAGCCAGCCGCTGGATGTCGTTGTTTCCCATGCCTTGATAGTTCCACTCCGGCGTTTCCGGCTGGGTCTGCCCTGTGGAATCCGTCGCACGGCATGCCAAATCGTGGGAACCGGGCGTTGCGATCCACGTGAATGTCCATCCGCGCCACGCATGCCGACCGGTGGGAGCTTGAAGTTGGGCCTGCTCCCAGACCCCGTCCACGCAGACTTCCACGCTCTCCACGGTTCCTTGCCCGGACCAGGCCCGGCCGCTCAGCTGAACCGGTCCCGCGTTCACCGCGCGTTGCCGTGTGAAGAAATCTGGAACGCCGGGGGGAGCCATGAGGGAACGGACTTTGATCCGTTGGACGGGCTCGCCGGGATCGTCTGCGTCTTGGGTGTAACGGTAGGAGTCGAGCTGTTGGTAACCGTCGAAGCTGTGGTCAATTGCCTCGATGGATTGCAGCCATTTGACGCTCGTCATTCCGTACCAGCCCGGGACGAGGAGCCGGACGGGGTAGCCATGTTGAGGTGGCAGGGCTTGGCCGTTGACCTCATAGGCGAGCAGGACGTCGTCGGACATTGCTTCCGCGAGCGTCAGGCTGCGCGCGTACTGGTGCTCTACGCCGCCCTGGATCCCACGGTCCGCGCCCGTGAAGACGAGTTCGACGGCGTCGGGT
>NZ_DF952470.1:435848-441336 GCF_001263615.2 Arthrobacter sp. Hiyo1
CGCTTGTCCCGCGGCGTTCGGCGACGGGGCGGGGGGTCCGCGTCCGACGTCGGGCTGTTGGGAAAGTATTCTTGGTCTTTGGCGCTTGCGCTCCTGGACAGAGACAGATGGAAGAAGGAGAGCCTCCGTGAAAATCCGAGCCCCACGACTCGACGTGAGTGGCGTTCTCCTTGTTTGGGCCCTGATATTCGGGCTTTGGCAACCTTTTATTTGGTGGCGGGGGATTGTCGCTGCCGTATGTTTGATCGTCGCGCTGTGGGGCTTTGTTGCTTGGTACCGGCGTCGTCCTGCGCGGGGGAGCTAGGGCACCTGATTGCAGCGCGGCTGGTGATTATCTGTTTTTGTAGATCTTCAGTTGCAGGGAGTGGCGATGGTTCAGTCCAGGAAGCTGATTCTGATTGGCTACTGGGACGGTCCTGAGGCAGACCCGTCATGGCCTTCTCCAGAGGAATTCGTGGACGCAAGTTGGGACATCGATGAGCGTGATCTTGTCGTATCCAACTTGCGGATGGGGTTTGTCGCGCGGAGCTTCATGGGGTTCTCGCGCTGTCGGTTCTGTGGGAAAGAGAACGGCAATCTGGAATTGAGCGACGGCCATTTCGTGTGGCCGGATGGGTTGGCTCATTACGTCGTCGAACATGGTGTAAGGCTTCCGGACCGGTTCGTTCGCCACTCGTTAGCTATTATTGACAGCCTTGAGAGTGCGTCCCGAGACGTCGAATGGTGGCGAGGAATCAGCCCGACTCAGAAGCACTGACTCACTGAGCGGCACGTAACGACATCACGCTTGGTTCTGCATTGGATGGTTTAATTAAGCAAATTCAAGATTTTCTCAAAATTCTGTTGCAGAATGGCCAGTTCCGGCGGAGGCGCCGGTATCCAGACGGGAGGAATCTGGCTAATGGTGAAACTTTCCGATGGACAGATGCTTCCCGACCGTGTCTTCTATTCGCTGCTTAGCCCTAAGTACGGCGGGCCCGCAGATTGGAACAGAGTTGACGAAATCTCAGGAACTTGGACTAGCAAACGAGATGTAATCAGCAAGCAGAACTTCGTCGTCGCCGATATCGTTGACCGCTTGTTGGGGTCCAAATTCTACGTAAACGGATCCGGAGCCGATCGGACGATCGAGTATCCAATTGGTGACTACGACACCGGTAATTTCATTGTATTTAGACGTCAGTGACCGGTAGACATGATGGCCGTCGATGCTATGAATTTTTGTGGTACCCACAGGACACCACAGGAAATGCGGTTGGCGGCGCATTTGCCATGGTCTCCGACTGGCGCCCGTCCCGGTCTCGTGCGATTTCGCTCCGCTGTCTGGGCTGGAGTCGTGCGCTCACGGCGGTCTAAAAGCTGAACGCGTCACGCGTCGAGAGCACTCTTCGGGTCGTGCTCGAGCGCAGCCGTGATGGCGGCTGGGGAGGGCAGGGTGGCCTGCTCATCAGCCGGAAGGGCATCGTAGGTGTATGACGCCACGGTCAGGGGTTGAGCGGAACCTTCGAGAGCATAGCGCACAGTGACCGGACCCTGGACCATTGAATTCCTGTCAAAGCTGTCCTTCTCAATGGCCGTAGTCTCGGCGGCCGGAATCACACCCAGCGCAGGCCTCGTCACAACCCAGCGCGACCTGGCCGATGTGGCCACGACCGCAGTTCAAAGGGCCAGCCGGAGCATAGCCGTGATTGACGCCTCCAAATTCGGGACAACGGCACTGATACAGATGGTCCCGCCCGCGCACATTGAAAAAGTCATCACTGACAGTCGATTAGATCCGCAAACGGCCGATGCCTACAGATCATCAGGCTGGACGATAGAGATCGGTCCGTAGAACGGACCGGCCCAATGCATCAGGTCCGCACTGCTCGCACCCCCAACTGACTCGATACCTCGAGTCTTACGACGCACTCGACGGAAGCTGTCCTGGCCGAGTGTCACCAGAGAATCCCCCGGTCGGACATAGCTTCCATGAACGGGTTTGGTAAGCGGGCACGCCCCCGATTGGGCGGCCTCCCCCCAGCTCAGGCCGACGAAACGCCGGTTATCGGCGTTTGGAAATGGCCGGGGGAGTGCCCGCAGAAGGGGTCTCTGATCAGTGCACGAAGGCCGGTACGCAGAATCCTTGAGGGCAATCGACACGGCTATCTACTCCGGGAAGGTGCACTACCTGGCCCATCATGCTGCCGAAGGTAGGGCGCCGCGCAAGCGCCTGGCACCCGCCCCCTAAAGAACCAGCACAAGCAACGTCGTGAGACCCTTGGTTTCTTGCACCTTGAATTGACCTTGCTCAGATTAGTATCCAATTCGTCCTAATGGATCCGAAGTGAGTATTTCCCCTTACTAATCGGGGATCCTAAGCTGGTCGGAGCATGGCACCGTGCCCTGCCTCGATCTGCCAGGAGTGTCAATGGAGACTCGGCACCTGAAGTACTTCATTGCCGTGGCGGAGGAGAGGCACTTTGGCCGGGCAGCTCTCCGCCTGCACATGGCGCAGCCGCCGCTGTCGCAGGCGATCCGACAGCTCGAGGAGCAGCTCGGCACGCCCCTATTGGTGCGCACCACGCGCAAGGTTGAGCTCACCCCGGCCGGGCAGGTCCTGCTGGACCGCGGACGCGCGCTGCTGCAGGACCTCGGCGCCCTCGTGGACGATGTCCAGCAGGTCGGCGCAGGAGCCACCGGCGTGATCCGGGTCGGCTTCACCGGAACCGCCACGTACCGGCTGATGCCCAGCATCGTTCAGGCAGCACGCCGGACCCTCCCAGGGCTCAGGATCACTGTGCAAGGCGAGATGCTGACACCACAGATGGAGGCTGCTCTCGAAGAAGGCCGGCTGGACGTAGCAGTCCTCCGCCCCCCGGTCCGCTCCGACGAGCTCACGCTGAGGTTGCTTGAACAGGACCAGCTGGTGGCGGCTCTGCCTGCCGATTCGCCCCTCGCGGAGCGCGGCACACTGGACATCACCGATCTGGCCGCCGAGGACTTCATCGGCTATTCCGCGGACTCCGTAGTCAACACCATCTCCGTTGAAGCCTGCCGCAAGGCCGGTTTCCAGCCTCGCCTGGTGCAGGAGTCCAAGGAAACATCCACCCTGCTCTCGCTCGTGGCCGCCGGCATGGGCGTCGCACTCGTGCCCATGACCTCCCGGATGTTTTCCTTCCAAGGCGTCGCCTTCCGCCCGCTCCGGGACCCCCCGCCGGTTGACCTCGCCGTCGCATGGAACCGGAACAATGCGACCCCGCTGATCCGGACCTTTCTGGGCCTCTTCGACGCCCTCCCCGCCTCACAGCCAGCAGCCGCCGCAAAGGACACCTCCGAATGAAAATCGCACGTATTGAGGCCATCCCCTACTCCATCCCCTACGCCCGGCCCCTGAAGTTCGCGAGCGGAGAGGTCACGGCCGCGGAACACGTGCTGGTCCGGATCCATACGGACACTGGCATCTGCGGCGTGGCCGACACCCCTCCACGCCCCTACACGTACGGCGAAACGCAGGAATCCATCGTCGCTGTGGTGACCAATGTGTTTGCCCCGCAGCTGATCGGGCTGGATCCGATGGACCGCTCCAAGGTCCAGCAGGTGCTCCGCCGCACGGTCAACAACCCCACGGCCAAGGGGGCCCTGGACATCGCCCTATGGGACATCATCGGCATCTCCCTGGACACCCCCGTGCACAAATTGCTTGGCGGCTTCACCGACAGCATGCGGGTGTCCCACATGCTGGGCTTCAAGCCCGCCGCCGAGCTCCTCGAGGAAGCGCTGGGGTTCCGTGAAACGTACGGCATCGACACCTTCAAGCTCAAGACCGGCCGGCGGCCGCTCTCCCTGGACGTCGAGGCCTGCCATGTGCTGCGGGAGGGCCTCGGTGCGGACACCGAGATCTACCTCGACGCCAACCGGGGCTGGACGGCGAACGAGGCTATGGAGGTCCTCCGCCAAACCGAAGGTCTAGGACTGTCCATGCTGGAAGAACCGTGCGACGCCAGTGAGGCCATGGGCCGCCGCCGGCTCGTGCAGCAGTCACGCATCCCCATCGTCGGCGATGAAAGCGTCCCCACTCTCGGCGACGTGTCCCGAGAGCTGCTCTCCGGCGGCAGCAACGCCATCTGCATCAAGACCGCGCGCAGCGGTTTCACCGAGGCCCAGCAGATCCTCGGCTCTGCGAGGGGCTGGGTGTGGACGTCACGATGGGTAACCAGATCGACACCCAGGTCGGAAGCCTGGCCACCGTGACGTTCGGCGCCGCCTTCGAGGCCAGTTCCCGGCGGGCCGGGGAGCTCTCCAACTACCTGGACATGACGGACGACCTGCTCGCAGAGCCGCTCGAAATCAACGACGGTGCCATCCGGGTCCGCGAGATCGCTGGCGTTGGCGCTGTCATCGATGCCGACAAGCTGCAGAAGTACCGTCAGGACTAGGCCTCCCCGGCCGCACCTGCCCTCAGGAACCCAACACCGTAAGGAGAACTTCATGCTCTACCTGGTCCGCATGGACGTCGATATTCCGCTGGACATGCCCAAAGAACGCGCCGACGCCATCAAAGCGGAGGAACGGGAGTACTCCCAGAAGCTCCAGCACGACGGCCGCTGGCCGCATTTGTGGCGGGTCGTGGGCGAGTACTCCAACTACTCGGTGTTCGACGTCGCGGGCAACGACGAGCTGCACACCCTCCTCTCAGGCCTGCCGCTGTTTCCGTACATGGGCATCAAGGTCACGCCGCTCGCCAAGCACCCCTCTGCCATCGAGTAGCCGGTCGGATTCGGATTCATATACCCCGGCTCTCAATCAGTGACAGATGGGTATTTCTCATCAATCAATGCCGGGCCTACTGTTGAAACAACAAGGAACGTGAGGCACAGCACAGTGCAGCGCACAACGGTCCGGAACCCCAACCGTGAATCGACGAAGGAGTCATCATGACGACGGAAACTCAGGCCACTGCGGCCGCTTCGGGGGCTGGCGCCACCGCCCGCTTCAGGGAAAACAAGCAGCTTGCCGCTGGCACGGGCCAGGAGCGAGTCAACGCCCTCGCCGGCCGGCTCATCAAGGCGGTCAACGACATCGTGCTTGACGAGAAGGTCAGTTACGACGAGTACAACGCCTTCAAGGCCTGGCTCATCCAGGTCGGCGAGGACGGCGAATGGCCGCTGTTCCTGGACGTCTGGGTGGAGCATTCGGTCGAGGAGGTTGCCAACGCCAACCGGAATGGGACCAAGGGCACCATCGAGGGGCCGTACTACATCCCGGACGCGCCCACACAGAACACTCCGGCAACCCTGCCGATGCGCGAGGATGAGCCCGGCACTCCGCTGCTGTTCCAGGGCCAGACGAAGAACGTCGCCGGAGAACCGTTGGCCGGTGCGCTGATTGAGCTGTGGCACGCCGATGACCTCGGCTTCTACTCCCAGTTCGCCCCGGGGCTGCCGGAGTGGAACCTCCGAGGCTCTGTCATCGCCGACGGCGAGGGCAATTTCGAGATCAACACCAT
>NZ_DF952470.1:441361-453109 GCF_001263615.2 Arthrobacter sp. Hiyo1
CACGCCTGGCGCCCCGCCCACCTGCACCTCAAGGTTTCAGCTCCCGGGCACCAGCCCATCACCACTCAGCTCTACTTCGAAGGCGGCGAGCACGTTGCCGACGACATCGCCTCCGCCGTCAAGCCCGAACTCATCCTCGCACCCACCCGGCGTGCCGACGGCCAGGGTCGCGAAGTCACCTACGACTTCATCCTCGACCCCGAGGACTAAGCCCGCTACCAGTTCCAGGACTGGTACTCATAAGCACGGGGGCGGCCCCGGGCCTAACCAAACATCGCACACGGCGGCACCGTTCCGCCGTCGATCCATCCAGCAGACATGCCGCGATGGCGCGCTGCCAAAAACGCTCCTTCTGCCCCATAAAGCCAGGCAGCATTCAGTGCCCACACAACCCCACACCAGACAGGAGATGTCGATGACTCAGGGAGCAGTCAGAGCCGGAGTTGATAACCTCGACCTGCGGCACGCGTTCGGCAGGTTCGCCACCGGAGTCACGGTAGTCACCACCCGCACGGCCGACGGTGTCCCGCACGGTGCCACCGTCAACGCCTTCACCGCGGTGTCCCTGGACCCACCGCTGGCTCAAGTGACGCTGACACGTACTTCACGGGCCGCCCGCTATCTTGAAGGCGCCCCGTTCGCGATCAACATCCTCTCGCTCGAGCAGATGGACGTCGCGTTGCACTTCGGCGGCAAGGTGCTGGACGATGAGCCCGAGTGGGCCCTCGCCGGCAACGTTCCGGTGTTGCTGAAGAATGCAGCGACGCTTGAATGCCGGCCTTGGAACATCTATGACGGCGGCGACCACATCATCGTGGTGGGCGAGGTCATCGCTTTGGACATCACCGATCGCCAGCCGCTCCTGTTCTTCAACGGGAAGTTCCGCGAGATGGGGCGCTTGGTCGGGGGTGCTCCGTGGGACCACCCCGGCGACGCTCCCGAATCGGGCTGGTTCGCCGGCTCCAGTACTTTCAAACGGATGCGTAGCCCCTAGCCGGGATCCCTCCCGCCAGGACGGCCTGACGCTTGTCGGCGTTCGTCGATTCATTGTCGGATGGCAGCGACGGACGAGTCCTTTTAGCCGGAACACAATTCGCACTTTCTAGACGTTTGCATAAGGCGTTCCGATGGTTCGTGCAGTCTCGCGCCACCGGCGCGAAATTCAAGTCAGAGAACGACATCGTGCTTTGTGGGTGCCCGTGAATGAATTGGGGCGTCCTTTTTCATCCAGATTCTGAAGTTTGTTGCTATCAAAGGAGATAAGACAATGACGAAATCAATACACACGATGGCAGGAGCAGGCAATGTCCGCTGAACCCATCGTCGCGGTTTCCGCTAAACCTAAATTCGTGAGAAGCCGCGTCACCTATTCGCTATACGCGTACTTCTGTACATTTGGTTGGTTCATGCTTGGGTTTTCTCCATGTGTTCCGATCATCGCCCAGGAGCAGAAGATCTCAAATGGGCAGGCGGGGCTGATAGGACCGGCTCTCGCCTTGGGCCTTATTCTGGGGGCACTCGCGATCAACCGAGCCACAGCCAGTTTGGGACGCAAGAGGGTTCTTTTTTCTGCGAGCACCATCCTGACGGTTGGTCTCATTGGGCTCCTTTTGAGTTCTTCCTTCCCTCTGACTGTCGCGGCGACCTTTGTGTGTGCTTTCGGGGCTGAGTCGATAATCGCCTCAGTGCTCCCGGGCCTGGCAGTGCATCACCAGGCCATGGCTCCAGCCGCGTTGAGTGAGGGCGCTGCGATTGGGGCGGCCGCGGGCCTGGCATCACCGTTCCTCGTTGGTCTGAGTATCTCGGCGGGATGGGGATGGAGGATCGGCATCTCCACCACCATTGTGCTCCTTGTGATCGCATGCCTCTTCCTGGCGGGGATGCCCCGAGTAGGTGCACTTGACGGGCGACGCCTGCGAAACGCCGCTCACCCGTCAGCAGCCCGCCCATCGAAAACTACTGGCGTATTCTGGCTCCTCTGGGTGGCTTGCATTTGCGGTATCGCTTTGGAGTTCTCCACCCTGTTTTGGGTTCCGGCGCTCTTCTCGGAGCGTGCGGGCATGAGCCTGGGGGCAGCCGCGTCCTCGGCCTCCGCGCTCGTTCTGGGTGAACTGATTGCCCGATCGATCTCATCGCGACTCAGTACCCGATGGACGCTCAGACCTTTGCTGCTGGTTGCCCTTGCCGTTACTGCGTTGGGATGGCTTATCTTCTGGACTGCGAGTGTCCCTCTCGTTGCCGTCGTAGGACTCTTCATCGCTGGTTTGGGGATCGGCCCGCTGCAGCCCTTGACAGCTGCCTCTTTGTTTTCAGTCTCTTCTGGAGAGGAAACTAAGGCGCAGTCGCGCATCTCGATTGGACAGGGGATCGCGATCGGTACTTTCCCCATTATCCTGGGGGCATTGTCGGACGTCACCGGCACGTTCCTCGCTTTTCTGGTGATTCCGGCGCTGGTGATTCTCTGCGCCATCATGCTGCTCATCGCAACCAAAAAGGTGCATTCAGCGCCCGCCCCTGACTCTTACGTCGTCGCACTATAACTACGTCAAGCAGCACGAATGAGAAACCTGTGTCAGCAGCCGTTCCGTTCTCGTTCAGTCGGATCTGGCCAGCCTGTCCAACCCTGGGACGGCGCCCATCACCTGTTCTGCTCACACTGCGTACATCTGATCTATGTTCACCACCACGGGCCCTTAGCATCGCCCGCGAAAGGAAGTCTCAGCATGAAACCCGCCATGAACCAGATCTCGACCATGCAAGCCACATTCGAAGAGGATTTGCCCGCATATGCAGCAGCGGGCTTCGAAGCCATTGGCCTTCTTGAGATGAAACTGCCCGAGGACGACAACAACAACCGCCGCCTGCTGGACAGGTACGGCTTCGAGGTGTCGAACTGCATCGTCAGCGTCCTCTCGATCCTGCCCTTGCAAGGAGTGGTGTTGCCGAAGGGAGACTGGAAGGGCATCGACTTCGAAGGTCCGAAGGACACCGAGACCCGTATCCGCCAGATTTGCGACGCCGTCCGGCGCCTCGGACCGTACAAGCCTTCGTCCGTGACTGTGTCGTTTGGCTCGCCGGACGGCTTCGAAAGCGCTCGAGCCGCTGAAACTGCGCTGCGAGAAGGTCTGCGCCGCATCGCGGATGTGGCGACCAAGAGCGGGGTTCGAATCGCGATCGAGCCGATTCACCCATCGATCATCCACACCCTGGGTCAGTCCATCGCTGAGACGGCCCACATTATCGACGATGCAGGGGTCGCGGATGCCGTTGGCATTCTTATCGACACGTGGCATTCTGGGGATTCACCCACGTTGTTCGAGGACATCGGGGCTCACGGCGATCGCGTCATCGGTCTGCATGTGTGTGACCGGGCACCTGCCGGCGACCCCAACCGCCTGGTGCCGGGAACGGGCGCGTCACCAACTGTGGAAATCCTGGGTGCACTCCGCAAGCTCGGCTATGACACTTGGGCGGACGCAGAGCTTTTCTCGCCGCATGACGTTTGGCTGCGCCCCGTCGAGGAGGCAGCCACGATCGGTTTCACCGCAATGAATGATGTACTCAAGCGAAGCGCTGATTTCGTCTAATCCACCCCAACAAACTGTAGGGATTTAACTATGTCCGGTAATGGTCGAATGCAATACCCGCTTGGCGAGGTCACCCGTGGCCACCACTATGCAATCTCCGTGCGCGATATGGACGCAATGATTGCCTGGTACCAGGAGAAGCTAGGTGCCGTGGTAACCGGAGCCTGGGACCCGGAGGAGCTTGACGCTCACGTCCGGATCGTGACTGTCAATGGATTCTCGTTTGAGCTTGTCTCGATGAAGGAATCCTCGCCGTCTTCAACTCAGTGGGGTGACCCGCCCGGTATGGCCATTAAGAATGGCCCGTTCCACATGGCCTTCACCGTGGATGACTGCGCCGCCGCCGTCGCAGAGCTCAAACTTCGCGACGTGAAGTTCGCTTGGGATGTCGCCGACTACGACGAACTCAAGATGCGGTGCGCGCACTTTTGGGATCTGGAGGGAAATATTCTCGAGCTCGTCGAGGTACTCGACTAAGAGAGGCGAGTTCTCGTCTGCAGGCAAAGCGAAAGTGCGGGACTCGGCACCTGATCGCCGGCCGACCGGCCGGCGATCAGGCCGCCGCCGCGCAGGTGTTTGGCAATGAACAGAAACTGCTGGGCAAACCGCACATCGTATTTCTCGGCGTGCGTGGGCGGTAGCACTCATGATTTCGTTCTCTGTCAGGATACGGCAGGGACCGGGCTTGGAACTGCGAACCTGCATGGTCATAAATCGGCTCTCGCGGTTGAGCTCTAGTTGGTGTCCTCGGCCTCAGGGGCCAGGTTCGGCCCATTCCAGGGCGGCGACAAGGTGGCCTTCGTTGGGGAGTGCCTGCTGTTCGGCTGCGGGGAGCTTGTCGTAGGTGTAGGCGGCGACGGCCATGGGCGAGGTGGAGCGTCCTAGGCTGTAGCGAACGCTGCGGTCGTTTTTGGTGCCGCAGATCAGGATGCCGACGGTTTCGTTATGGTAGTCCCGGCGCAGCAGATCATCGACGAGCGCGACGTAGAAGTTGAGTTTGCCGACATTATGCGCAGCTGCTCATAATGCCGGTTATGCGGAGTGGGACATTATGCCGAAGTCTTTGTTCGCGCTGGCGTGTTGACGGCACGTCGCTGAAGCTGTTCTTGGCATAACGCCCCGCTCTGGTGGGGTCAGCGTCCGAGGTTGGTCAGCTAGGTGAGCATGTCCTTGTCTTGGTGCCACAGGGGCATGGCATCGGCCGGGGTGAGGTTGGTGAAGGCGCTCTGGAGTGCTCGTCGCTTCATCTCGCCGTCGATTCGGGCGTAGATCTCGGTGGTCTTCAGGTCGGCGTCGCCGAGGATGTCCCGGATGTAGACGAGGTTGACTCCGGCTTGAAGTAGATGCATCGCCTTGCTGTGTCTGAGGGTGTGTGGCGAAATCGTGTCCGGCAATGTCGCGGGGCTGGCTTCCCTTGCGGCGGCTACGTGCTTATCCAGGATGTAGGCGATGCCGCTTCGGGTCATTTTCACACCCCCACGGTTGGGGAACAGAGACCGGGACCTGTTGGCGGGTCCGGTGAGGCCAGCGCCGTCGGCGTAACGCTGGACGAGAGTGACTGTCGGTAGCATCAGCGGCACGATCCTGGTCTTGTTGCCCTTGCCGGTGAGTTTGACTGTTGCGGGAGGATCGGTTCGCAGGTCGCCGAGGGTCAGATCGGCGATCTCCTGGACCCTGGCGCCGGTGTCGTAGATAAGCGCGAGCAACGCGAGGTCGCGTCGCCCGGAGGGTTTGCTGGTATCGGGCTGGTCGAGGATCAGCCGGATCCCGTCGAGTGAGAGGTGGCGGGGTGAGGCGGTGGTCGTCTTCTTCTTTGGTATCGCAAGGACACGCTGGTACTGCCCGATCCGCTCGATATCCCGGGCTTGCAAGTAGCGGCAGAATGACCGGATCGCGGCCAGTCGCTGGTTGCGGGTCGCTGCGGTGCAGCCCCGCTCGGCTTCGAGCCAGGCCAGAAATCGCTCCACGAGATCTTTGGTCAACAGCTCGCAGGTCATGTGCTCGGGGGCGATGTTCTCGTGGGCCTTGCAGTACCTGAGGAAGATGAATGCATCTCGGTAGGACCTGATGGTGTTCGTCGCTGAGCCGACCTCTCCGGGAAGGAACCGGGCGAGGAACTCGCTGAGGAGGTACTGGAAATCATGGGTGCTCATTCGAGATCGCCTCCTGGGATCACGCAGGAGGCGACGGCGTTCATGGCGGCGGGGACTTCGGGGAACATGTCCGGGATCAGGCGGACGTATTGGCCGGTCCCCTTGACCGATGCGTGGCCGAGGTAGGTCGCCAGGGTCGGTAGGGCCCAGTAGCCATCGGCGCCTTGGTTGACCAGGCCTTGGAGCGAGTAAACGGCGAAGGTGTGCCGAAGGTCGTGCACGCGGGGTCCATGACCACGGCCGCCGTGCGAGATGCCGGCGGCCCACAGGGTCTTCCTGAACCATCTGTAAATGCTGTCGGAGGTGACGGGCCGACCGTCGTTGTGAGTGAAGAACCGGGTGTCGCGGTCGGCGGTGAATAGCCGTGGTGCGGTGGCGTCGTAGCGGCGCATGATGTCGGCCAGCGACGAAGAGAGTGGGACGAGGCGGTCCTGGTCGTACTTCGCGTGGCGGACGGTGAGGCAGCAGTTGTTGAGATCGACATCACCGCGGGTCAGGTTCAGCGCTTCGGACACGCGCAGGCCGCACCCATACAGGAGCCTGATCAAGACCGGGAGCAGGACCGGCATGACCGAGGACGATTTGGCCTTGAGTCCGGCGCAGGCGGCGAAAAGCCGGTCCAGCTCGCGTCGGGTGAACACGTAGGGGGTGAACGAGTCCCGGTCTCCTCGACGCTTCGGGGGTCGCGGGAAAGCCACCGGGAAGTCCTGTGCGGCCAGGTAGTTGAGGAATTGGTTCGTGTATGCGACTCGGTTGCGCTGGTTGCTGGCACGTTCATTGGGCCGTCGGCGGCACCATTGGTCGACGTGCTCCTGACTGATCGCAATCTCGGTTTGGCCCGTCGAGGCGATAAATCTGGAGAACGCCCGCAGCGTCCGGGGCACCGCGGTATAGCTCAGGCGTTGTGCGCGCTTGTAGCGGACGAAGGCGGCCATGTGCTCGGCGAAGATGGACTCGTAGTATGACGCCTGCTCATCAATCCTCATCGTTGTCACCACCCAGGCTGGCGAGATAGCTCTCGTGGAGGCCCGGCACGTCCAGAGCGCACTCGCGCAGCTGTCCCAGATCGATCTTTAGGTATATCGCCGTCGAACCGGTGCTGGCATGCCCGAGTGCCTCAGAGATCGCCGGGAGCGGCACTGTTTTCTCCAGCAAGGCTGAGGCAAGCGAGTGTCGAAGGGCGTGTGGACCGTGCTTCTTTCCCGCCGGGATCGCGACCCCTGCGGCTTTCAATCGTGCATAGACCACGGCGTGGATCGATACCGGCAGCATGGGCTCGCACGGGCCGTGCAACTTCAGGAACACGTACTCGGAGTCCGAGTGCGGCCTGGCGTTGCGCAGGTAGTCAATGAGTGCTTCACCAACATCGTTGAGCAGGGGAAGCGCCAAGACCCGGCCCGTCTTTTGCTGGATGAACTCGATGCTGTCCTGCTCCCATGTTCGAGTACCTTACTTCCCCAAGGCTCGTTCTTCTGCCTGTCCAGAATGGTCCGTCAGATGTTCCAGTAAAGCTCGATCATGGCGGTATTCACGACGCGCTGAGCCCGCTGTTGAGCCTCACGTACGAGGCTTTTCAACGACATGAGGGCGGCGGCGTAGTCTCCCGGAAGGGTCCGGTTCGAGCTGGGTCATGATTCCACCGTAGTTGGACGCTCCGACAATCCGACGCCAATTGTCCAGACGCCATCTGGACAATTGGGATTTCTCAGCCGTGAACATCACAGCGAAACGATCGGCATCCTGATCTGCGGCACCAAGAACGACCGCAACGTCACGTACACCCTTGGCCGTTCAACGTCGCCCGGGGACTGACTGCGACAGCGCACTCGAGAGGTTGACGGTACTCCGTGTCGTCGCCGGTGGTGGGGCTGGCGGATCGCCGTCCTGTTTGTTGGTCGGTACCCGCGTCGTCGCTGCGCCGTAGCACCCCCAACGACATAGCCCAGTGGTAGTTTGCGGTTATGGCAAATGCCCTCGCGTGGTTCTCCCAGTCCGGTGTGGTGCAAGGGTTGATTCTCGGTGCCGTGCTTGCGTTCTTGACGGCGATCCTGGTCATGAACGCCGTGGGCAGGGCGCTCACAACGACCGTCAACGGTTGGAGTGCCATCCGCAAATGCGGCCAGCCTGGCAACGGAGTCCTCGTCCGGGCCGCCTGCGCCAAGGCCCTGCCTGTCGTGAATGTGTTTGAAGAGGCTGCGTACTGGACCGCCACTGTGGATGGCTCAGGGCAAACGCTGAGCGGCGGGAATGGATACGTCCTGCATTTTCCTCCCGGGAACCTCCCGCCGCATGACGCCTTCTGGTCGCTCACCCCGACCGATACCGTCGGGTACATGGTGGAAAATCCCACCAATCGCTACAGCGTTGGTGACCGTTCTGCTCTGGCACAGAATGCCGACGGTTCGGTCGACATCTATCTGCAGCATCAGGCTCCGAGCGGGCACGAGCAGAACTGGCTGCCCATTCCGTCCGGAAAGTTCAAGCTGATGTTCCGCGTGTATCTGCCTGGCGCGGCGATTCTCGACGGCACGTACCAATTGCCGTCGGTTGTCAGGGCGCAGTGAAATGAACCGCCTCATCTTGAAGTACGGACGTCCCCTCACCGCCGTCATACTGGCCGTCTTCGCCTGGGTCATTTACCGGCGGATCGCCAACGGGGACGGAATCGTTCCTCTGGTCATAGCGGCGGTCATCGTATGGGGGCTCGGCGCGCCCGCTTTCATCTACCTCTGGCCGCGACTCACAGTCAACGGGTACAAGAGGGCGATACTCAAGCACGGATTCGGTGAGGGCCCCATCCCCGTCAACACGCTGTACGCCGTGCCCGGCACATCGTCCCCGTCGACGCGACTTCGCGCGGGAGCCTTATGGCAACGGGGGCCGACGACTTGCTCTACATCGGCGGTTGGCTCGACTTGAGCAAAGGGCCGCAAATCCTGCACGTACCGGACATGGCCGGGCGCTATTTCAGCGTGCAGTTCACCGACCCGTCGAAAAGCACAAACTTTGCCTACGTCGGCAAACGCACCACGGGAACCGAAGCCGGCGACTATGTCCTCAGCGGACCCGGCTGGAAGGGAACGGTACCCAACGGGATGACGCAGATTTCTTCGCTAACTGATTCCGCGCTCGTCATTGGCCGAGTGTTCGTCGAAAGCGACAGCGATCTTCCAACCGCTTACGCGCTCGCGAAGCAAATCCAGCTCGCGCCGCTGAAGCAGTAGCGGTCGACTGGACCAGCCCAGATGAACGACGGCGGACGGCTCGCCACCGATGGCTTGCCGACCGGCCCTTCGACGCCGCCGAGGGCGAAACCGCCAGATTCCGGTGTAGCGGGAAGAGCCCCCTGCCGATCTTTCTCTTGTCCTTCGCGGTTCCCAGCCTGGCGCTCACGCTCAAACGCGAGTAGCCGCACTCAGACGATCCTGTGTGATGGTTATCGGCGGAAGGTGACGTGGATGATGCCGCTTTCGGCGGTCTCTGACGTGACGGTGTAGTCGCTTTCTAGCCCCCGGAGATCGTCCCAGAGCCGTATTCCGCTACCGAGCAGGATTGGTGTGATCGCGACGTGCAGCCGATCGACAAGTCCGGCACTGAGGTAATCGCGCACAACGGTGGGGCCACCTCCGATACGCACATCCTCTTCACCCGCCGCACTGAGCGCTCGTTCAAGCACTTCTTCGGGGCTGGTGCTGACGAAGTGGAAGGTCGTACCGCCGGCCATCGTGATGTCAGGGCGGGGGGTGTGAGTGAGGACGAACACCGGGACGCGGAAGGGCGGCTCGTCACCCCACCAGCCTTCCACTCGGGGTCGTCGGGAAAGTTATGGAACCCGAACATGCCGGCACCCATAATCTCAGCTCCGACCCCCTCGAAGTAGGCCGCGGCGTATTTGTCGTCGACGCCGGACGTTCCTTCTCCACTGGTGTCATGCAGAACCCGCTCACGGAAAGTGCGGGTGGACGTATATGCGTCAACGAGTCGGCCCCAGTCCGAACCGAACGGATTCTCCGGAGTTGCGTCCGTCGTCGTGGCGAAACCATCCAGCGAGATATTCAGGTCAACTCGAACAGCCATGGTGAAGGTCCCCTCAGATCAGTGGTTGCGTTATGCAACCACCATACTGGTGGTGAGATCTCCTCCACGGAAGAATTCCTGGACGAATTCGTCATCCCTGGGAGCACATGAAAAGTGACCAAGGAGACCAACAGTATGAAATAGGCGGCCAAGAGTGGGCAAACATACCCCCAATCGGCAGCGTTGTCATCTACGACTACCGGGCCCGTCAATCAGCTGTCTGCCTGTCAGGAGGCTTTGGCAAGGTATTGGGCCAGTGCTTCCCTGAGGATTTCGCTCGGCTTGCGGTGCTCGATTTCGGACCGGGCAACCAGTTGTGCGTCCATGTCCTTCGGGAGGCGGATGGTCCGGGACGGGGATGTTCCGCTGCTGCTCAGGGAGGGTTTGCCGACGGCTCTTTTTACTGCCTCGGGCGAGCCCAGGGCTGCTTCCAGCAGGGCGCGTCCGGCACCTTGCCCGGACGCCTTGGTGATGCGGGCGTCAGGGCCTATGTCGGCGGTCTCCGCCCATTCGCCCAGGGCACGGAAGTGGGCCTGTTCCTCCGGGCTCAGGTCCTGACCGCCCTTGGCCTTCTTCTCATTCATTCCGTTGTTCCTCTCTCGGCAATGTCGAGTATCTTCCGCCTTGCCTCCATCACGTGGAAGACGCGGCTCATCGAACTCTTCAACGTGGTAGATCTGGTTCAAGATTGCATGCAACGCATCCCCGCGGGCAATTCCATGTTTGTTTGCGCTGTCCGCCCAGCTGATCCCCATTTTAGTATTGTCTCACAATAAAAGGGTTATTGCGAGACAATATTGGGCTGTAGCTCTCGGTCCGAGCGAGCGAGACTGAGGAACGACAACCTTCGAAGGGACATGGGTGTGCACTCATCGTTCCTGAGTGCGCGAAGCCCCCGACATCCGCGGTACCCAGCAGCGCACGGCATCGCGGTATTGACGGAATTCTTCGCCGAACCGTTCTTCCAGGTCAGATTCCTCAAGCGGCCTGACAACGTAATTCCACACCAGCGAGCCCACGACGGCGTAGGCCACTACCAGCCATGACTGTAGGATGACGCCAACTGCCGCGCCCTGGAGAATGCCTGCGGCCGCCATTGGATTCCGGATCCAGCGATACGGACCCGCGATGACCAGATGATTGGGCATTGCCGACGGCAGCGGGGTGCCATTGCCCAACGTCGACATCGCCACGGCCGCCGAGATACCAAGGGCGCTGGCTAGTACCAGAACGGCGACACCCACAGGAGCGGCAAACGACGGAAACGGGAGAACCACCGCCCAGCGCTGTTCGAGAAAGGCAACTGCGAACGGAATCACCGCCAGGAAGAACCCCCAGAACAGGACAATTTGCCCAAATGTTGAGGCCACGTGGGCGGCGGCGGTCGCGCGGGGGATTGCGGGACGGAATGCGAACGGACCGCGGATGATCCACGCGGTCGGCACGTGTCCCAGCAAGACTAGGCAGAGCGAGATCAGCGAGCCCGCGCTCGCAGCGCCCATGCCGAGTACGCCCCAGCCCGCTTCGGTTGTGACAGTGGCGTAAACCGCCAGTGCGACGGCAACGGCGCCCGTCCAGCCGGCACTCACCAGCGCGGCAGCCTTTACGCCAAAAGACGCCACGGCCGACGCCACGACGAATAAAGGAATGTCGAAGACAGCAACCGCAACCGGGTCGAGGTTACCGAGGGTCGCCTCGCGCACCACCGGCGACAGGAAAACCGCGGCCCACCACAAGAAACCGGCAATCGCCTGCATGGCGAAATATGCCCTGCCCCACCAAATAGCTCCGCCCCGCCGAATCAAGGGCGACACCCGCTCAGCCCAAACATGCGTAGCCCCAATCCCAGACAATTTTGGCTCAGCCTACCGAATTCGAACGCTGCGTCCGTCTTCACACGAGTCCCCCGCAGGACTAGTTAACCCGTTCAC
>NZ_DF952470.1:455304-456289 GCF_001263615.2 Arthrobacter sp. Hiyo1
AAAATCCCCTCACCGCTACAATGGGACATATGCCGGACATCGAGCGTTGGCCCACCGGAAGGTTGCTGTCTACAGCGGCCCGGTTGGTGGAACACGCTTGGGACGAGAATCTCAGGGCGATCGGCCTCACCCACGCCGGTGTCATCGCGCTGGAGGTTCTAGCAGCCACTGGCCCCATCACCCAGACCACGCTCGCCCAGATCGTGCGTGTGCAGGCCCAAACCATGGGGCAGACCCTCAGCAGGCTGGAGTCACACGGGCACGTTAGCCGCCGTCGAAGTTCCGAGGACCGCCGGGTACACGTCGTTTCGCTGACCGATGCCGGCAGGGACGCACTTGAGCGGGCAGCGGAATCGGAACGGCAGGTTCTTGCCCAGGTATCGATCGATACGTCGATGTTCCGGCAGGAACTGAAAACAGTCGTGCGCGAACTGGCAGGCCGGCAAGCACCAGAAGGAGACAGCGCTAGCGCCCCTCTTGCCTCCGCGGCATTGGAAGACTAGTCCGAGGAAACATCGACGGCGGCCTGCTCACCGGGCGCAGGAACCTCGCCGCGCGTGGAACGCTCACCGCGGGCAGCCAACTCATCCAGGACCGCGTCGTACCAGGACTTGACCCCGAACTCGGGCTTCCCGACGTCGAGCAGCCTGAAAAGGGCGTCGGCCAAAAAGTTGAGCTCCGCAACGGACAGCTTCGCAAGCCCCTGGACCGGGTCCAGTTCGCCTTCCAGGCATGAGGTGAGTAATGCGTTCACAGCGCAGCTCCAAGCATGGGAGCAGCTACGTAAAGAGTCTTGGAAGAGAGGGGAGTCGGGCGGGTCATGAGGTCGCTCCATGGAAAGAGTTCCTAGGGCCGCTGCATAACCCACCCTGATGATATCGACACGTGGAGCCGCGCGGCAAGCGCGCCGCGCGGCCGGAAACCACCAGCAACAATGCCTAAGTGGGGCGTTCAGTTCCTTCCCCGTCGCCGGACAAGCCAAGCC
>NZ_DF952470.1:458354-462109 GCF_001263615.2 Arthrobacter sp. Hiyo1
CGCCGCTGCCTTGGCCAGCAACGGCACGTGCTCGGCAATAAGCGGGTCCGTGGCGATCTGGTGGTGCGTTGTCATGGCTCCGATCAGCAGGGCGTCGCCGTCGTCGCGGACCCCGGACAACTCGCCGATCCGGCCCAAATCGACCACCATCGCGGCGTCGGCAAGGCGCAGTTTCATCACGGGGATCAGGCTTTGACCCCCGGCCAACAGCTTCACGTCGTCGCCGGCGTCGGCCAACACGCTCAACGCCTCCGCCACCGTGGCCGGAGCGGCGTAATCGAATGCGCTCGGAATCATTGCACATCTCCCGTGGTCTTGGCTTCTTCAAGGGCGGCCCACACACGCGCCGGCGTGCATGGCATCTTGATGTCCTTCACGCCAAGGTGCCGAATCGCGTCCAGCACGCCGTTGACAATTGCGGGCGTCGAGGCGATGGTTCCTGCCTCGCCGACTCCCTTGGCCCCCAACTGGTTAGTGGTGGACGGCGTCTCCGTGCGCGCCGTCGTGAAGTGCGGCAGGTCGGGCGCGCCGGGCACGAGGTAGTCCACGAACGAGCCCGTGACCAGGGTCCCGGCGTCGTCGTGCACGGCCTCCTCATAAAGGGCCTGAGCGATTCCCTGCGCCAGGCCGCCGTGGACCTGGCCCTCCACAATCAGCGGATTGACCACCACCCCAACGTCGTCCACGCAAACGTACTTGCGGATGCTGACCTGCCCGGTCTCGGTGTCCACTTCGATGCCGGCCAGATGGGTGCCGTGCGGGAAGGAGAAGCTCTGCGGGTCGAAGGTGGCATCCGAATCCAGATTGGGCTCAAACCCTTCCGGCAGGTTGTGCGCCGAGAAGGCGGCGAAGGCGACTTCACCGAAGGCAGTGGACTGATCAGTGCCCTTGACGCTGAACTTGCCGTCCGTGAACTCGATGTCCTCCTCGCTGGCCTCCATCATGTGCGCTGCCAGGACCTTGGCCTTCTCGATCACCTTGTCCGCAGCGGCCAGCACCGCCATACCACCGACGGTCAGCGAGCGGGAGCCGTAGGTGTCCAGGCCCCGCTGGGAGACCTGTGTATCACCATGCAGCACTTCGACATTTTCGAACGGCACGCCGAGCCTGTCCGCCACGAGCTGGCTCCACGCGGTTTCGTGACCCTGGCCGTGGGGGGAAGTGCCCGTGACTACCTCGACGTTGCCGGTGGGCAGCACCCGCACCTGGGCGTGCTCCCAGCCGCCGGCCGCGTAACTGAGCGCGCCAAGCACCCGGGATGGAGCCAGGCCGCACATTTCGGTGAACGTGGAGATGCCGATGCCGAGTTGGACGGGATCGTTGGCCTCGCGGCGCCTGGCCTGCTCTGCCCGGAGCTCGTCATAGCTGAAGAGCTCCAGCGCCTTCGCCGTGGCCGCCTCGTAGTTGCCGCTGTCGTATTCGAGTCCAGTGACGGTGGTGAAGGGGAATTCCTCGTGGGTGATCCAGTTCTTTTTGCGCAGTTCCAAGGGGTCCATGCCCAGTTCGACGGCGAGCTCATCCATCAAGCGCTCGATAGCGAAGGTTGCTTCCGGCCGGCCTGCGCCCCGGTAAGCGCCCGTCCACGCCTTGTTGGTGAAGAGGTTGTTGCATTCCAGTCGGTACGCCGGGAATTTGTAGATGGCGTTGTACATGAACGCGCCCAGGATCGGGATGCCCGAGCCGATAATGCCGAGGTAGGCGCCCATGTCCGCCAGCAGCTGGATGTCCAGCCCGGTGACAATCCCGTCCTTCGTCGCCGCGAGCTTCACCTTCTGCACTTGGGCCCGGCCGTGATGCCCAGACTGCAGGGACTCGCTGCGGGTTTCGGTGTATTTGCAGGGTTTGCCGACCCGCCGGGCTGCCATGAGGGTGATGAACTCCTCGGGGATCACCGTCAGCTTTCCGCCAAAGCCGCCGCCCACGTCGGGGGCGATCACGCGGAGCTTGCTTTCCGGGAGCCCGAGCGTCAATGCCAGGATCAGCCGCAGGATATGGGGTATCTGCGTGGACGACCACATGGTGATTTGCTCACTCGTCGGGTCAACCACGATCGAGCGCGGTTCCATGAAGGCCGGGATGAGGCGTTGCTGGTAAAAGGTGCGTTCGATGAGGACTTCGGCCTTCGCCAACGCCTCGGCGATCGGCTTGCCGGTGCCGGCTTCGCCCGAGTCAAACACCCAGGTCGCCGAGAGATTGGAGTCCAAGTTAGAGTGGGCCAGCACCTTGTCGGTGAATGCTTCCTCCAGATCCAGGACCACCGGAAGTTGGTCGTAGCTGACGTCCACGAGTTCGACGGCGTCCCGCGCCGATGCGGCGCTGCGGGCAACGATGCAGGCAACTACCTCGCCGGTAAAGGCCACCTCGTCGACGGCGATCGACGGGAACGCGGGCGCCTTCTGCTCGGCGGTGACGGGCCAGACGTTGGGCAGGCTGCCCTGTTCCGCGGCCAGATCGGCTCCGGTGAACACGGCGACGACGCCGGGTGAGGACTTCGCGGCTGAGGTGTCGATCGAGGTGATCCTGGCGTGGGCGAACGGACTGCGGACCATGGCCAAATGGAGCATGCCGGGCAACGTCATGTTGTCCGTGTACCTGGAGCGCCCCGTGATGAGGTGCGCGTCTTCTTTGCGGAGGCGGGGCCTGCCGATTTCGGCGATGGTCATGCCACACCTGCCGTTTCCGTCGCGTCGCTGTCGGAAGAAACCGTTCCGTCAGCGGCGGCCTGCACCGCGGCAACAATGTTCTGGTACCCGGTGCACCGGCAAAGGTTTCCTTCGAGGCCGTCCCGGATTTCCTGTTCGGTGGGGTGCGGATTTTCGGCGAGAAGGGATGCCGATTGCATGATCATGCCGGGCGTGCAGAAGCCGCATTGCAGCGCATGGCATTGGTGGAAGGCTTGCTGCAGCGGGGCGAGCTTGCCGTCCCGGGCCAGGCCTTCGATGGTGGTGACGCTGTGGCCGTCTGCCTGAACCGCGAACATGGTGCAGGATTTAACGCTGACTCCGTTCAGATGGACGGTGCAGGCGCCGCAGTTGGTAGTGTCGCAGCCGATCAATGTGCCGGTCTTGCCAAGCCGTTCGCGCAGGTATTGGACCAGCAGCAATCGTGGCTCGACATCGTCTGTGTAGCTCACATCATCGACTTCGACGGTGATCGTCTTGGAACTCGCCATTGGGATCTCCTGTCGCGTTGGACGACGGGCACGACTGCCCGGCATCCAGTCCTGATGTGACACAGGTTACTCCTCGGAAGGGGCGAGCGCCCTAGCCCGGCTTGAGTTCGTACCCCGCATCCTCGTGGTCCGCTTCAACCGTGGGTTCGTGGTGGATCCGGGCCTCCATGGTGCTCAATCTTCCGCCGCCGCCACCCCAGTGCAAGGCAATGATTTCGGCGGCGATGGAGACGGCCGTTTCCTCCGGGGTGCGGGATCCCAGGTCCAGGCCGATCGGGCTGGAGAGCCTGGCCAATTCGGCCTCGCTCAGGCCGGCTTCGCGCAGCCGTTCCAATCGGTCGCGGTGCGTGCGCCGGGATCCCATCGCGCCCACGTAGGCCACGTTGTGGCGCAGTGCCAACTCAAGGAGCGGCACGTCGAATTTCGGATCATGTGTGAGCACACAGATCACGGTGCGCTCGTCCACTTGGCCGGCAGCGATCTGCGCCTGCAGGTAGCGGTGCGGCCATTCCACCACCACCTCGTCCGCCTGCGGGAACCGGGCAGCCGTCGCGAAAACCGCGCGTGCGTCGCAGACCGTGAC
>NZ_DF952470.1:464049-469501 GCF_001263615.2 Arthrobacter sp. Hiyo1
CACCTGCTCGGCCAGGAGCGCGGGCACTTGGGGGAGCCGGGTGCGCACAATCTCCACTTCTCGGGCCAGCCCGGGGTGGTCGATCCAGTGGTAGAGGCAGCGGCGTTTGAGCGCATCGTGCAGGTCGCGGGTCCGGTTGGAGGTGAGCACCACGATCGGCGGGGTTTCAGCTTTGACCGTGCCGAACTCGGGGATGGAGACCTGATAAGTGGAGAGCACCTCCAGCAGGAACGCCTCGAACTCGTCGTCGGCCCGGTCGATTTCGTCGATCAGCAGCACCGCCGGGCTTTGCTGCAGCGCTTTGAGGATGGGACGCGCCAGCAGGAACCGTTTGTCGTAAAGCGAACTTTCCAGTTCGGCCACGCTCAGCCGCGCGTCCATTCCCGCTCCGCCGCTGGCCTCCACACTGCGCAGATGCAGGATCTGGGCGGTGAAGTCCCAGTCATACAACGCCTGCGAGGCATCGATTCCCTCATAGCACTGCAATCGGATCAGCGGCAGCCCGAACCCTTCCGCCAGGGCCTCCGCGAGGGAGGTCTTGCCCGTGCCCGGTTCGCCCTCCAGAAGCAGCGGCCGTTCCATGCTCAGGGCGAGGTAGCCAATGGTGGCCAGGCCCTCGTCGGCGAGGTAGCCGGTGGCGGCCAGCATTTCGGCCAGCGCTGTGGCGGAGCTGATCGACGTCTGCGTCATGGCACCAGCATAGGGTCACCGGCAGGGCTCCGGTCTGGTGGGCTACCCGCCGATGTACGACATCTCGATCTTGTGTGTCGCTGCGGGGTCTTGAGGCGTGTGCGAACTGCGCAGTTCCGAGTAGCGGTCCGCGCGGCCGCCCCACAAGGCGGACAACGCCGTCGAAAGCTCGACGTCGGACGCCCCGCCTCTCAGGAGTGCCCTCAAGTCCGTGCCCGCCGTGGCGAAGAGGCACGTGAACAGCTTCCCGTCGGCGGAGAGCCGGGCCCGCGTGCAGCCGCGGCAGAAGGCTTGGGTCACGCTGGAAATGACCCCGATTTCGCCGCTGCCGTCCGCGTAGCGCCAGCGATCCGAGGTCTCGCCGGGGTAGTTCGGCGCCACGCGCTCCAGCGGAAGCACCGCGCCGATGCGGGCCAGGATCTCGGCTGAGGGCACCACCTCATCCATTTTCCAGCCGTTGGACGCACCCACGTCCATGTACTCGATGAACCGCAGAATGAACCCGGACCCTTTGAAGTGGCGAGCCATGGGAAGAATGTCCTGATCGTTCGTCCCCCGCTTGACCACCATGTTGATCTTCACGGGCCCGAGACCCGCGGCCTGGGCAACGTCTGCGGCATGCAGGACCTTCGCCACGGGATAGCCGACGTCGTTCATGGCCTGGAAGGTCTCCTCCCGGAGGGAGTCCAGCGAGACCGTCACCCGGTTGAGCCCCGCATCCTTGAGGGCTTGCGCCTTCTGCGCCAGGACCGAGCCGTTCGTGGTCATCGCCAGGTCCGGTGCCAGCCCGTCGGGAGTGCGCAAGCGGGCCAGCATCCGGACCAGTTCCTCGATGTCCTTCCGCAACAGGGGTTCACCGCCGGTCAGCCGGATCTTCCGCACACCGTGTCCCACCGCGATCGAGGCCAGCCTGGTGATTTCCTCAAACGTCAGCAGCTGGTCCCGGGGCATGAAAACGAAATCCCGCCCGAAGATTTCCTTGGGCATGCAGTAGACGCACCGGAAATTGCACCGGTCCGTGACGGAAATCCGCAGGTCCCGCAGGGGCCGGTGGAAGGTGTCGGTGATGGAATTGGCGTCCATGGAGCGCCCTCTCAACGCGGTAGTAGTGCCAACCGCTTGTGACTCTCCCAGAGTATGCCCGGTCCCGGGCGCCCACAATGGACCGCGGTCGGGCGAACGGCGGCGGAGGCGGCCTCAGCCGATGGGCTCTGCCATCTTCTCCACGACATACTGGGCGTCCACCGACGTGCCGGTCACCGGATCGGTCATTTCCACTCTCCAGCTGCGGGCAAACTGGTCGACCCCCTGTTTCATTGCCACTGTGCCTGAAATGAGGACGGTGCCCGGCTGGTTCAGGCCGCGTTCTGCGAGCACCGCCAGCCAGTAGTCCGGGCTGAGGAGGGCCTCCAGCGAACTGTCCTGGATCAGGGTGTCCGGAGTTTCGCCGTCGCCCACCCAGCCCTTGAGCGTGATCTTGTCCAAATGGTCGCGAACATCATCCAGGCGCCATGCTTTGCGTCCCAAGACGTCCGGGCTCGCGTTCTTGCTCCACGCCACGCCGTGGACCTCGAGCTCACGGTCCGTGTGGTCGCACGCCACGGTCAGGAGGACGTCCCCATCGGTGATCACGAGCGCCCATTCCGCTTCGCCCGAGGTCCGGCCGTGCTGGACGCGGACTTCCGAAACCTGCTGGGCCAGATAAGGCGACACCGGTACAGCGCTGGCGTGGTTGTGGGGCCGGGAACGCCAAGTTCGGCCAGCTCGGCGATGTGGGCCTGCACTTCTTCCTGCTCGCGCCCTGCGTAGCCGGCGTTCAGGAGGTGCTTGACCTGGACATTCCGCGTGGTGCCATCGGGAAGTTCAAAGCTCAGAGTCGTCATTTTCTGTCCATCCTTTGCGTGTCCTGCTGGAGAAATTTTTCAGATCGGAAACCGGAAACAGTCGCCAATGTACATCCAGTATGCGTAATGTATACATTTAACGCCAGTGTGGCAGGCGTCACCGTAAACTTCTCGTGGAGGAAACCCATGGCCAATGTTCCAGTTCCGGCTTCCGGCGCAGCGCCGCGTCCCGGAAAGCCGATGCATCCCAAAGGCCTGTACAAGGCCTTTGCGGCAAGCCTCACCGGCACCGCGCTCGAGTGGTACGACTTTGCCGTCTACTCCGCCGCGGCCGCCGTCGTATTCCCCATCGTCTTTTTCCCGTCATCGGATCCCTTGACCGGGACCATCCTGGCGTTCTCGACCTACGCGGTGGGCTATGTCTCCCGTCCTGTGGGCGGCATCATTTTCGGCCGGCTCGGTGACCGCATCGGCCGCAAGAAGGTCCTCGTGACGACGCTGATGATCATCGGCGTCGCCACTGTGCTGATCGGGGTGCTGCCTGGCTACGGCAGCATCGGCATCTCGGCCCCGATCATCCTGGTGTTGCTGCGCTTCGCCCAAGGCGTGGGTGTCGGCGGCGAATGGGGCGGGGCAGTGCTGCTCTCCAGCGAATACGGCGATCCCCATCGGCGCGGCTTCTGGGCTTCCGCGGCCCAAGTCGGACCGCCGGCCGGCAACCTTCTGGCCAACGGCATCTTGGCCGTCCTGACCGTCACCCTCAGCGAAGCGCAGTTCATCAGCTTCGGCTGGCGCATCGCTTTCCTGGTTTCGGCCGTGTTGGTGGGCTTCGGTCTTTGGATCCGGTTGAAGCTTGAAGATACCCCGATCTTCAAGGCCATCGAGGCGCACGGTGAGCAGCCCAACGCTCCGGTCCGCGAGGTCTTCAGCAAGGAACTCCGTCCGCTCGTCGCTGCCACCCTGTGCAGGGTTGGCCCGGACGTGCTCTATGCCCTGTTCACCGTCTTCACCCTGAGCTACGGGATCCAGACGCTTGGTTACGACCGCAGCCAGGTCCTCACTGCCGTGTTGATCGGTTCGGCATTCCAACTGTTCATGATCCCGTTGGCCGGGGCCGTCTCCGACCGCTTCAACCGGCGACTCGTCTACGGGATCGCGGCGGTGGTCGGGGCCGTCTGGACTTTCGTCTTCTTCGGAATCCTCGGCGGACACAGCGAGCCGTTGCTGATCGCGGGAATCGTCCTGGGCCTCATGGCGCACTCCTTCATGTACGGACCGCAGGCAGCCTTCATCGTGGAACAGTTCTCTCCGCGACTTCGGTCCACCGGAAGTTCGTTGGCCTATACGTTCGCAGGCGTGATCGGGGGCGCCATCGCACCCTTGATGTTCACGCTGTTGTTGTCCCAGTTCGGCACCTGGATTCCGGTTGCCATCTATGTGGCCGTGGCCGCCGTCGTGACCGCCGTGGGGTTGGCGCTCGGCCGGGACTCCAACACCGTGGAGGACGAGGACTATCGCCTGCTGCTGGAAGGTTCCGCGGCAAGCCAATGGTCGGCCGTCGCGGAAACGCGCTGACGCTCACGTCATGCCTTCGAAAATCCTGACAAGCTGCGCTGGGCGGACAGAAGATTCCTCAGGTGCGCAGCAGGATGTCCCGGGTCACCGCCAGGTGATGGTCGATGGCCTTCTGGGCCTTCGCCGCGTCGCCGGACATCAGGGCGTCGAGAATGTCCTGGTGTTCGGCGCATACCTGTTCGCGCCGGCCTCCGGTACGGAACAGCGCGGAGACGCCTACCAGAATCTGCCGGACGTGGAGCTTGCTGTACGTCCGGGAGATGAGCTCGTTGCCGGCCGCGTCGATGAGCTGCTGGTGGAACAGGGTGTCCAGGCGGATAAACTCACGGGCCGCTTCCGGGCTCAGTTCCTCGGGAAGCTTTGCCTGCTGGTCAAGGGTTTCCTGCATCGTCCGGGCGGGAACCCGGCCTTGCTCGATGACCAGCCCGGCGGCGTGGCTTTCAAGGATCCCGCGCAGTTCCATCAATTCGGACATTTCCCGGCCGGTCACCGGAGGAACGTAAGCCCCGCGCTGGGGAATCAGTTCCACCAAGCCGTCCGAGACGAGCAGCAGGAGCGCCTCACGCACCGGCGTACGCGATACGCCGATTTCCGCGGCCAGTTCCTGCTCGTTCAGGAACTTCCCCTGGACTTCGGGGTCGATCAGGATATTTTCACGCAAGTACGCGTACGCCTTCTCGCGGCCGGACGCCGCAGTCCCCGAACTTTTTCGCATACATCATGTATACAACAATTTGGAGTAAATTCATGCGTTTAGCCGTGGCACAAATCATCACGGGAGCCGATCTGGCCGCCAACCTGGAACTGATCCGAGAATACGCCACCCGCGCCAAAGCCGCCGGAGCCGAACTCGTGGTCTTTCCCGAAGCAGCGATGCGCGCCTTCGGCAACAGCCTTGCGGACATCGCCGAACCGTTGGACGGGCCGTGGGCCACAGCGGTCCGCGGCCTCGCACGGGAGCTGAACATCGCCGTCGTGGTGGGAATGTTCACTCCCGGTGAGGGCGGCCGGGTCCGGAACACCCTTTTGGTCACCGGCCCAGGGGTGGACGCCTCCTACGACAAGATCCACCTCTTCGATGCCTTCGGTTTCGCGGAATCCGATTCGGTCGACGCCGGGACGTCACCCGTAACCTTCGAACTCAACGGCACCGTGTTTGGCCTTGCCACGTGCTACGACGTGCGCTTCCCCGCCCTCTTCACAGCCAACGCCCGGGCAGGAGCGCAGGTCAACATCGTCTGCGCCTCGTGGGGCGACGGCGAAGGCAAAGCCGAGCAGTGGGAGCTGCTGGTGCGGGCCCGCGCAGTGGACAGCACCACCTTCAGTGGTGGCGTGCGGCCAAG
>NZ_DF952470.1:469756-476666 GCF_001263615.2 Arthrobacter sp. Hiyo1
AACCCGGCCAGCGTCGGCCTGCCCACCACCGCACCGCGCCCACGGGAATAGGGCACAGTGCCGTGATCTCGCCACTGGGTGCCGTGATGGTGGCCCTCGGGGAAATGCCGGAACTCGCCGTCGTCGACATCGATCCGTCGGTCGTCGAAGAAGTCCGGGGCAAGCTTCCGGTCCTGGCGAATGCCCGGGATCTTTAGCGGCGCCGAGAGTAGCGGCGTCTTCTTTCAGGGAGGGCGGCGCCGTCCTGACCTTCTTTCGTTTCGGAAAGCGCTTACGACACGGCGAGTCGCGTCATTTCGAGGCTTTTGCGCGGCAAAGAAGGTCAGGACGGACAGGCCACGTTCGACTTAGGCGGCCGGTATGTCTTCGAAGGTGACTTGGTCGAGCAGGATATGGCCCCAACTTCCCGTGCCGTTATCGACCACTTGGATCTGTGCGCTCTGGCCAACGAGGTCGGAGACGTTCCACGACGTCCAGGCGAGGCGTTCGCTGTTCTGGCCCGTCGCGGTGCGGACCACTTGCCCGTTGACCACAAGATTCACCGTGGTCTGATTGTCCGGTTCACCTCCAACCGCGTTTGGCACGCTGCTGAACACGATCTGGTCCACCATGATGTGGCCCCAGGATCCGCTTGCGTGGTCGATGACCTGGATTTGGGCCTTCTGCCCCACGAGCGTGTGGACGTCCCAGTTCACGTTCGACATCGTCGATGAATTCTGGCCTGTTGCCGTTCGCACTACCTGCCCGTTGACGAGGAGGTTCACCGCCGCGGCGCCGGACTGGCCCCAGGGGTGGTTTCCTCCAGCGATGAGGAAGTCGATGTAGTCCCGCGTGATCGTGAACGTCGGTGACGTGATCGCGCCCGTGGAGGCATCACCTCCTCCGACGTACGTATCGAGGACCTTGGAGCCGAGCTGGTTGGGGAGGGATTCCGCCGTCGGGCCCTGGCCAATGTAACTGCCCGACGCCGTCCACCCGGCACCCCACGTCGCGCCCTCGAAGTCGGCGAAGACGTCGGACGGCCGCGGGTTGTTCCCGCCTCCTGCGAGGAAGTTGACGTACGAGTGGCCGATGGTGAACGACGGCGAGGTCAGCGTTCCGGTCGCTGCGTCGCCGCCGTTGAAACTGTTGGCGAGCTTGTTCCCCAGGTAGCCCGTGACGGGCTGCTGGTTGGTGAGAGCCCCGCTGGCGGGCCCTGAACCGAAGGCCGCTCCCGCCGTTGTCCATGAACCATAGGTGCTGCCCTCGAAGTCCGCGTACGGCGCCGCGGGGTTCGCCTGTTCGGTGATGTTGGCGAATTCCGTGATCGAGAGGTTGGCGAAGTTTGCGCTGCCGCCGATCGTGTAGAGGGAGATCCCCGTGTCCGACGACGTGAAGAAGGCCTGGTTCGAGAGTGCGATCCGGCCGTCGTCGGCGAAGACCTCCACGCTGCCATGGTCCACGAGGATCCGGAGGTGCAAGGACGTCGTGCCCGAGGCGAGCGGCGCCTGGGACTGCTGGAACGTGCCGAAGGAATACGGCACTTGGTCCTGCGCGGAGCGATCGACGTAGAGGTTGCCCCCGTAGACACCGATGTTCGTGTGCCGGCTGCCGTCCTTGTTCTCGCCGACGGACATGCCGACGTTGTTGAGGGTGGTCCAGCTGACGTCCGCATCGAGCTCGTAGACCGAGCCGTGGTAGTCGAGGGTTGTCCGTCCATTGACCGTGGCGTTGGCGGGTTTCACGGTTTTGGTGGCGTAGTTGGCCAGATTCGGGGTCGGCTGGGATAGGAGGCTGTAGATGCCGCTGCCCTCGGACTTGAGGCTGAGCTGGCGCGCCACCGACATCTGGCCGTTGTAGTTGTCCGTGGAGTCCGTCGGCACGCTGTGCGGCGCGTAGTGCCAGTTGTTCATCCAGCCGATCGCGTAACGGGAAGCGTCGGGATTCGCGGCGTCCGGCCAGGTCACCGAGGCATACCAGTCCGAGCCCCAGTCGAGCCACTGCGGGTCCGTCTGGTCCGCGACGAACGCCGAGCCGTTCCACGTGCCGGTCCAGTACGCATACGTGTCCGGCTTGCCGCTGTAGTCGCCTTGCATGCTCCCGGCCATGATCCAATGCCACGAACCGTCGTTGGCCTTCATCTGGAAGATGTCCGGGCACTCAACGCCGCCGATGTTCGGGGTGGTGTAGCTGAAGTCGGTTTGGTGCGTCCAGGTCTTAAGATCCGGCGAGGTGTAGAAGGTGATCTTTTGCTGGCGGCCGATCGCGGCTACCCAGGTCGAGTGTGCCGCGTCCCAAACGATCTTCGGGTCGCGGAACCAGTCCGAGGCGTCCGGGTTGGCAATGACCGGTGCGCCGTACTGCGTGAAGGTTGTCCCGCCGTCGGTCGAGTACCAGAGGTATTGCGATTGCTGGAACGGGTCGCCGTCGGTGGCTGCGTGGCGAGCGCGACGACGGCGCCGGCCCCGAAGCCCGCGGTGTTGTTGGTATCGATCACCGAGGAGCCGGTCCAGACGGGGAAATTGCTTTGGAGGGGGAGGGCGTCGCCTTGGTCGTTGAACGCCACAGTGTCCGACGACGTCGCATGTCGCCATCCGCCGGGGCCGTTGTCCTGGTTGCTGTGAAGGTAGTACAGGTTGTACTTGCCGTTGAGATAGATGGGCCGCTGAGGGTCGCTCAGCCATCCTGACGGGGGAGTCATGTGGTAGACGGCCCGCATTGGCGCTGGGGTCGCGCTGCCGACGGCTCCTGCGCCGGGGATGTCCCCGGTAACTATGGTTGTGGTGAAAAACATCGTGAGCGCGGCCAAGAGGGCGAGTATGCTCGCCCTCTTCGACAGCCTCCTTGCTGAGTGGGCCATAAGATCTCCGGGTCTCGGTCAGGACTACTCGACCGCCGATAGCCCTGCGTCGAGCCTCTGCACACGGCGTTGTTGAGCAGTCGGGGGGAGCTTGTGGTGGAGCTAAGGATCTTTGATTAAACGCTTAATCACGGCAACAATAGCTGGCACTTGACTCGTGATCAAGCGTTTAAGCGGATTATTTTAGCTGGCTGCCCGGAGGGCGAGGCGGCGCATGAGGGCGCGCCGGATCCGCTGGGCTGGCTGTTCAATGGCCACGCAGCTCAAGAAACCAAGCGGCCAGACCGCCACGAGAGCGAACGCAGCAAACCCGAGCGCGGGAACGTGGGATGGAATGTGGGCGGCTGCGAGGAGCTGCTGGACGGGCCATCCGTAGATGTAGATCCCGTAGGAGATGTCGTAGCGGGACCCGATGGGGGACGCGCTGCCGATTGAACCGATCGACAGCACGAGGTAGGCAAACGGCAGCGGGGCGAGGGCTGTTCCGTAGCCCGTGGCGAGGGCGCCCCACACGGCCAGTGCGGCGAGGAGGCCTGGCGCCGCACCGACGCGGACCTTGCGCCTCTGGGTGGCAAGGAGGGATCCCGCCATGAAGACCGCGAGCAGCGGGAGGACGAATTCGGTGCGATTCGGCCCGAAGCTGCCTGCGAGCAGCTTTCCGAAGACTGCTCCCGTGGATGCGGCAAATAGCAGGAATATTGCAGTGGCCGTGCCTCGCCTGCTCTCCGGAATCCTGCGGAGCAGGAACACAATCGCGGCGACGATAACGTAGCAGAGCCCCTCCCAGGTGAGGGTCCATAGGGGGCCGTTCCAGTCAAAGCGGTCGTTGTTGCCCCAGAGGGACGTCCCGATGGCGGGCGTGTCCATGACGCCGATGCTGAGTGCCAGCGCCGCGCCGAGGAAGGCCAAGGCTCCGCGCGGGTCGTAGGTCCCGTGTGTCAGGAGGGCGCCAAGCGGTGCTGCCACGAAGGCAACAGTAAGCGCCGCGACCACGAGGGCCGGATAGATGCGGGCGAGCCGTGCTGCGGCATACTCGAGCACAGTGTCCGAGCGTTCGGCACTGACGGTGATGAGATAGCCGGAGATGGCGAAGAAGCCCATGACGCCAGCGGTCCCGAGCTTGATCCCGTAAAGCGAGGGTTCCGGGCCGTAGCCACCCAGCCACCAGGAATGGGAGATGATCACGGCTGCCGCGAAGACCAACCGCAGGGCGTTCAGCGAGTTTCGTCCGGAGCCCAGGGCATTACCCAGGGTGCGGGCGCCGAGTATGGCCAGGCCCGGACGGTCCACGGCTGTCGTTGGGGTCTTCATGGGCTGGTCATTTCTACTTCATGCCCAGGACTGTTCGGGTGAGCTTCTTGAGTGTGACCTGGCTAACAATCCTGACTGAATCTACACGAGTAGATCTCAGAAGGTCAAGCGACTTCTTTCTCAACCAACCAGCCGCACCTCGCCTTGGCCGAGCTGACCAGCTGGAAAGAGACGGCCACGGCCGTAGCCGGACACGGCAGCGCCGACCTCGAGCGGGGTTGCGCGACTTACGAGCGCTGGCAGCACAGGCCGACGGCGAAGGGCACCGCACGCATCTGGTTCTACATTAACGAGCGCACGGTCTTTCAGCCGAAGCTCACCCGCGACGGACAGCCACCCTCAGTCAGCCCGTCGATAGTGCAAGGCGACCGCGCCGTTGCTGAGCGGCTCCGCCGAGATCAGGTCGAGGCGTCGCGTGCTAGGCAGTCCGCCCTGGTACAGGGTGGGACCGTGGCCGGCAATCCTGGGATGGACAAGGAACTTGTACTCGTCGATCAGATCCAGTTGGTCCAGCGCTGTTGCAAGTTTGCCGCTGCCGACGAGCACCCCGCCGGGAGTCGCATCCTTGAGATCCTGCACCGCCGTTTGGAGGTCGCCTACGAGGTGGTGGCTGTTGGTCCACGGGAAGTCGCTTCGCGTCGACGACACAACGTACTTCGGCTTGGCCTCCAGCTTGAGCGCCCACTCGCGCATCGCAGGCGGCGCGTCCTCCTCGCCGCGGGCGACCGCTGGCCAGTAGCTCTCCATCATCTCGTAGGTGGTGCGACCCCAGAGCATTGCGCCGCCGTCGTCCATGAGGCGGGTGAAGTAGGCGTGCGTCTCGTCGTCGGCGATCCCTTCCCGATGGTCGACGCAACCATCCAGGGTGACGTTGATGCTGAAGGTAAGGAGACCCATGCGACGATTCTAGGCCGCCCACTTGCCGATGTCTCAACTATCACCGCCTCGGCACGGAGGCTATTCGCTGGACTAGTTAACGGGTAGCACGGCGAGCTCTCCTCTACTCAATTCCGAGCAAGGATGCGCAGGTCTTCATTCGAGTAGCGGAACCTCTAGTATTTTGTCCAGTCGAGCGCCTTAATCCTTGCTATGAACAAGGTGAACAGCTGGATCGAGCTACTCGGCGGCTGGTGTTTGGGGCGGCGTCCAAGGACGTCGGATACTCGGCACATGATCGGATCATGGGCCGCAAAAGCGATGCTTAGCTTCATCGTATTTGAGTGGGTCGTTCAGCTTGGGTGGAAAGGCAATGGCACTTACAGCTACGCATCGAACTACGTCAGCGACCTCGGCGCGGTGCACTGCGACAACGTCGGCAACCCTGCCCGCTACGTGTGTTCTCCATCCTTCGCTGCGATGGATCTGGCTCTTATCTTCATCGGCGTGAACGTCGTGGTAGCGGCCTGTCTCATCACTTCGCCGGTGCTCTGGATTGCAGCACATGCCGGCGACCTTGATGACGCGTACAAGGCGGTACGTCGGGACAAAACTGACGGCAAGATTCGGATGCAGCCCACCGGTTTTGCCAAGGTAACGACAACCATCATTCGTTGGTCGCTCGCCGTTACCGGGCTGGCTATTTTCGCCATCGGCGTCTTCCCCGAAGACTATCCAAATGCAGGCCACACTATTGGAATCCACGACCCCGCCGTCGTCATTCTGTCGGTTGGTATCTTCGTAACCCTCGTCTCGATCGGCGTGCTCTGGTTCAGACGGACCGACGCAAGCCTTTGGTTTTTCGGACTGGCCATCGTCGCTGGCGTATCGGGATTGTTGATGCTGCTCACCGGCGGTAAAACCGAATTCTCAGGCATTTTTGAGCGTGGCGTCATCTACGCGTTCATTGCCGGCCTGGCCATCCTTGGCTTCATGGTCAGCTCCGCGGCCCATCATGAGCGCGTTGGCCACCTTCAGCCGCGACCAGCCACAAGGCCGCTATGGGGGCCTCGGCAGGCCGGGCGGCTTGTCGCACCGTTCAGGCGGCGTCACGCGACCGTGCTCGAGATTTAGCAGAGGCTACCGCCTCACGCGTAGCCGCCACGTCAACATCCCCGACGCGGGCGCGACCAGTTTCGAAAAGCAGAAAACCCCCGGAATTCCGGGGGTTTTCATTGGCGGTGACGGTGGGATTTGAACCCACGTTGGCTTTTACACCAAACAACATTTCGAGTGTTGCACCTTCGGCCGCTCGGACACGTCACCAACTGAAATAGGGTACCGGAGTGGAGGCCCGTTCCCCAAAACGGCCGGGCGGCACCCGCTTAGTAAGTAGCCTTCCCTTTCGTAATCGCAGCCGCAGGACTAGATTCGCAAGCACGATGACTCTTCCACGAAACGCACCGCAGAACACGGACACCCAGAACACGCACCCCCAAACGGCCCTGGCCTACTGGACGGTCGGCCCGTGCCAAGGCGAGCTCCGGAGCGAGGACCTTCCGGCGCCGGCGCAGGGCGAGGCTGTGGTCCGTGCTTTGTACTCGGGAATCAGCAGGGGCACAGAGCTCGTGGTCCATGAAGCGCACGTGCCCACACGAACCGCGAAAGCGATGCGGGCCCCCCATCAAACCGGGGACTTTCCCGCGCCGGTCAAGTTCGGTTATCTATCGGTCGGAATAGTTGAACAAGGCCCCGAGGACTGGATCGGCCGGAACGTCTTCTGCCTGCACCCGCACCAAGACCGCTACGTCGTGCCCCTCAGCTCACTCACGCGAATACCCGACGGCGTGCCGGAACGCCGCGCTGTGCTCACCGGGATCGCCG
>NZ_DF952470.1:477113-478695 GCF_001263615.2 Arthrobacter sp. Hiyo1
GACTGGTGGGCGGCATGACCGCGGCGCTCCTCCGCGGCTTCCCGCTGGAGCGCTTGCAACTGGTGGAGGTGGACCCGGGGAAGCGCGGGTTCGTGGAATCCCTGGGCGTGGAGTTCGTGCTCCCGGACGACGCGCATCAGGATTGCGACATCGTGTTCCACTGCTCGGCCACGGATGAAGGACTGGCCCGTAGCCTGCAATTAGCCGGGGACGAGGGCGAGATCATTGAGATGTCCTGGTACGGGGACCGGAAGGTCTCCTTGCCGCTGGGGGAGGACTTCCACGCCCGGCGCCTCACCATCCGAGCCAGCCAGGTGGGAGTGGTGGCACGTTCGCGCCGGCATAGCCGTACCTCAAGAGAGCGGCTGGAACTGGCGGTCTCTCTGCTGCGGGACCCCATTTTCGACGCGTTCCTTACGGGAGAGTCGCAATTCGAGGAGCTGCCGGAGGTCTTCCAAGGCTTGGAAAACGGCGAGCTGGACGACCTTTGCCACGTCATTGCCTACCCCGCAACCAGGAAGGCATAACGATGTTCAGACTCACCGTCCGCCGGCACTTCATGATCGCCCACAGCCTTCCGCGGGAATCGTTCGGCCCGGCCCAAGGACTCCACGGAGCCACTTTCGTGGCCGAGGTGACATTCCGTCGGGCCAAACTGAACGACGATGCGATCGTCCTGGACATCGGCGCCGCTGGAACCATCGTGGACGAGGTGCTGGCCGGCCTCAACTACAAGAACCTCGACGAACACCCGGACTTCGCCGGACAGCTCACGACGACGGAAGTGCTGGCCCGCTTCATCGCTGAGGCGGTTGCAGCGAAAGTCCGCGAGAGCGACGACGGCGGTGCGCTCGCCGGCGTCGACGTCCTCCTCCGGGAACATCCCGACGCTGGGCAGGCTTCTCGCTGGATTTCGAGCGGTAGCTCGCGCGGGACCGCCCCGGATGGCGGATAAACGGTGCAGAATGGGGCCATGACGTCCGCCGTGCTTTCCACCCAAACGCTCACCCCGGAACTCCTCCGCGCCTGGGCGTGGCACAGACAGGGCCTGGACGGTTCCCTCTCCGGCAAGACGTCCGAGGAAGTCCTGGATCGCGCCGGCTGGGCCCGCTCGGTGGGCGGTGCCAACCCCTACCTGACGCTCTTCGCCCGGGCGGGGATCCGGCGCGAACAGGTCGATCGCGACGTCGCCGAGTTGAGGATCCACGAGCTCCCCACGGCCCGCGGTTGCACCTACGTCCTGGGCCGGAACGACTTCGCGTGGGGCCTCCAAGTCGGCCGGGACGCCGCGGTGGCGCCGTTCAAGGTCCTGGCCCGCCTCGGCGTCGAACGCGGTGAGATCACCCTCCTCGAAGAGCAAGTACTCCACACCCTCCTGGAATCCAGCGACCCCATGGATCCCAAGCAGCTCAGGGACGAGCTCGGCGAATCCGTCCGCAGCCTCGGCGAAGAAGGCAAGAAGAAAGGTGCGTCAACCACCCTGCCCACGGCGCTGGGGCTCCTCCAAGCCGATGGCCGCATCCGTCGCGTCCCCGTCAACGGCCGCCTCGACCAGCAGCGCTACGCCTACACGTCGTGGGTG
>NZ_DF952470.1:478720-480257 GCF_001263615.2 Arthrobacter sp. Hiyo1
GACGACGGCGGCAGGCGAGCCGCTCTGGATGCTGCCCGACGACGTCGAGCACCTTTCCGCGTTCACGGCGCCGCAGGAGGAACAGATCCAGCTTCTGGCCGGGACGGATTCTTTGGTACTGCTGCGCAGGAATTCGGCGGACATGCTGGCCGAAGGAGATCGGGGCCGGAAGATCCTGGACACCACGCTCGCGCTGCAGGCGGACCTGTCCGACCACCCGATCCTGGACCGGGGACGGATCATCGGGCTGTGGCAATACGATCCGGGCAAGGAACGGATCGCAGCATGGACGTTCGACAAGCCCACTGCGGCCGTCACCCAGCGGATCAATGAGGTGGAGAGCTGGATCCGCGAAGACCTCGGGGACTTCCGCTCGTTCAGCCTGGACTCGCCGGCATCGCGGCAAAAACGCATCGACGCCCTGGACAGTGCCAATTCATAAAGCGAACGCTGGTCTCAGGTTGGAGTGCTTCAGTCCACCCAGAATCCGGAGAACTCGCCGGTGGCTTGCGTGAAGGTGGCATCCACGTGTTTTACGCGGCCGGGGGCGTCCCGGGACTGCAGCCATTCCAGCAAGGAGTCGACGGCTTCGCGGTCTCCCTCTGCGATCACTTGCACCGAGCCGTCCAACTGGTTGGCAGCTTCCCCGGTCAATCCCAATAGCCGGGCTTGGTGCATTGTGGAGTACCGGAAACCCACGCCCTGGACGCGGCCGGTCACCATGGCCGTGACGCGCACCGGGGAACTCATGCGGCACCCGATCCATACGGCCTCGTGATCGCCTCGAGGAAATGACCGTCCGGATCGGCGAAGTAGACGCCGCGTCCGCCGTCGTTGTGGTTGATCAGCTGGGGGCGTGAGCGTGCAGGATCGGCCCAGTAGGGGATGCCCTCGGCCTGGATCCGGGCGAAGATCCCGTCGAAGTCGTCCTCGCTGACCAGGAAGGCATAGTGCTGGGGAGAGATGGGCCGGTCCGCCGTGGCGAAATCGAGGGCCACTCCATGGTCAAAGGCCACGGTCATGAAGGACCACATGGCTTGCGGCTTCGGAAGCCCAAACACCTTGGCGAGGAACTCCGCGGAACGGCGTTTGTCCGTTGCGTAGACGATGGCGTGGTTGAACGAGACGGTCATGAGGTCCTCCTCAGCTGTGCTGCATGAGACCATCTGACGTCCAACACCTCACAATTTCAAGGGCGATCCGGAGGCAGCTGCTATTTCCGGTGGGCCGCGAAGAAATCGCGCAACAGAGCCGAGCATTCCTCTTCGCGCACGCCTGCGTACACCTCCACCCAGTGGTTGAGCCGGCGTTCCCTCAGGATGTCGAACACCGATCCGGCAGCCCCGGCCTTCTCATCCCAGGCGCCGAAGACCACCCGCGGAATCCGGGCCAGCACAATGGCTCCGGCGCACATCGCGCACGGCTCCAGCGTCACCACAAGGGTGCAGTCCTCGAGGCGCCAGCCGTCTCCGCCTTCTCCGAGTTCAAGGGCGTGGCGTTGCAGGGCCGCGGCCGCCTCGCGGATGGCAACGATCTC
>NZ_DF952470.1:480905-482746 GCF_001263615.2 Arthrobacter sp. Hiyo1
CGTCCAGGGCCAGACCCATCCAGGCCGCGTGCTCTGCGTGATAAGGCTCGTTGGTGCTCATGCCTCAATGATAGTTTTGGAGTCATGCGCACACTCGTCGTGGACCACCCGCTGGTCGCTCACAAGCTCACCGTTCTGCGGGATAAGAACACTCCTTCACCGGTCTTCCGGCAACTCACCGAAGAACTCGTCACTTTGCTGGCCTACGAGGCCACCCGCGAAGTACGGACCGAAGCGGTAGAGATCGAAACCCCCGTCACCAAGGCGATCGGCACTGCCTTCACGAAGCCGACGCCGCTGGTGGTCCCCATCCTGCGCGCAGGCCTCGGCATGCTTGAGGGCATGACCAAGTTGGTCCCCACCGCCGAAGTGGGCTTCCTGGGGATGGCCCGCGACGAAGAGACCCTGGACATCATCACCTACGCCGAACGCCTCCCCGAGGACCTCACCGGCCGCCAGATCTTCGTCCTGGACCCCATGCTCGCCACCGGCGGCACACTGCGCGAAGCCATCAAGTTCCTCTTCAAGCGTGGCGCTTCGGACGTCACGTGCATCTGCTTGCTCGCAGCCCCGGAGGGCCTGGCCAAGCTGGAAGAAGAGCTTTCCGAGGCCAACGTCAAGATCGTCCTGGCATCGATTGACGAGAGGCTGAACGAGAAGGCCTACATCGTTCCGGGCCTGGGCGACGCCGGAGACCGCCTCTACGGCGTGGCCGGCTAGCGAGTCCGGCTAGCTACTAACCCGCGCGGCGCTGGGCCTTGCTTGCCTTGAGCACCATGGGCAGCTTGGACCGAAGGGTGCACTCAAGCAACTCCTCGGCGGTCTCGTCCTGCTCGTAGACTTCCGGCAGGCGGATGCCGATCAGGGTGTTCATGAGCATGCCCTGCGCAAGGAAGTCGCGGGAGGTTTCGGGGGACAGGCCGGCTTCGTCGCGCACCAGGCGGTAAATATCCAGGAATCCTTCCCTGGCGCGTGCCCCGATGGCGGGTTCATGGCCGGCGACGAAGGCCTGCATCAGCATCATGAGAATGCCGCGATCCTCGATCAGGTCGGCGTAGGCGATGGCCATGAGCTGCTTGAGCTGTTCCGGGCGACCGCTCCCGGCGGCAGGATCGAGGTGCCGCAATTCTTCGGCGAGTTCTCCGGCGTCGTACGCCGCGATGACGTCGCGGAACGCGCGCAGCAGCTTGCCCTGGGCGCGATCCAGGGCCTCCAGGAACAGTGTCTCCTTGGTGCCGAACATCCGCACGACATACGGCTGGCTGATGCCCGCGGCCTTTGCCACTTGGTCCGTGGTGGAACCAGCGTAGCCACGCTCGGCGAAGACGCCGGTGGCGGCTTCCAGGATCAGTTCGCGCCGCTGCGCCGCTGGTATGCGTTCGGCAGTTGCCTGGCTGCTTGAGCCCGATTCCGGGGCGCCTGTGCCCGCTGTTTTCTTCGCCACACTTGACATGTTATCAGTCGATAACTAACTTTGGGCCTTAAGTAATCATTCGATTACAACAACCCAACTTAGCGGCACCTCAGCGACCCGTGGAGTCATCATGAAACGCACCATTCCCGTTTGGCTGGCCATTGTGGCGGCCTCTCTCCCCGTCTTCATGGCCACACTGGACAACCTCGTGGTCACCAACGCACTGCCCGTCATGCACAAGGCCCTCGGTGCGAGCGTCGAGGAACTGCAGTGGATCGTCAACGCCTACTCCCTGAGCTTCGCGGCGTTCATGTTGCTGGCCGTCGGCCTGGGGGACCGCTTCGGCCGCCGTCACGTGTTCATCGCGGGCCTTGCCATCTTCACCCTCGCGTCCGCAGCGGCAGCCGTCAGCACGGATCCGTTGCAG
>NZ_DF952470.1:483226-485220 GCF_001263615.2 Arthrobacter sp. Hiyo1
CTCATGCCGCTATCGCTCACCCTGCTGGTGGGCTCGGTCAGCGACAAGCTGCGCCCGCTCGCCATCGGCATCTGGGGCGGAGTCTCCGGCCTGGGTGTCGCACTGGGGCCGCTGATCGGCGGCGCAGTCGTGGAAGGCTGGAGCTGGGAAGCGATCTTCTGGCTCAACGTGCCCATCGGCATCCTGTCGATTCCTCTGGCGCTCTTCGCGCTGCCGAACAGCTTCGGCGCCCGCGTCCGCGCCGACGTCGTAGGCCTTCTTCTCTCCGGGCTCGGCCTCCTGGGGCTCGTCTTCGGCATTGTCCGGGGGAACGACGCCGGCTGGTCCAGCGCCGAAGTCCTCGCCGGCTTGATCGGTGGCGGCGTCCTGCTGCTTGCCTTCGTTCTGTGGGAATCCCGGGTCGCTGCGCCACTGCTTCCGCTCCGGCTGTTCCGCGACCGCAGCTTCACCGTGGCAAACCTGATCGGCTTGACCTTCAGCTTCGGGATCTTCGGGTCTGTCTTCATTCTCATCCAGTTCCTGCAGGTAGTGCAGGGCCACGGACCCCTCGCCGCAGGCGTCATGACGATGCCCTGGACGTTGGCCCCCATGTTCGTCGCACCGCTCGCCGGCCTGCTGGCACCGCGGATTGGCACCGGGACCCTGATGATCGCGGGCCTCGCCCTCCTCACGGCCGGCATGTTCTGGCTGGCCGGAGTCCTTTCCGCGACCGTCCCTTATGAAACCCTGGTGCCGGGCTTTGTTGCGGCCGGAATCGGTATGGGCCTGGTTTTCGCCCCGATGTCGACGGCGGTGCTCGCCAACATGCGCGCCGAGGACCACGCGAAGGCGAGTGGGACCAACTCCACTCTCCGGGAGATCGGTGTAGCACTGGGCGTGGCCGTCCTGACGGCAGTCTTCACGGGAGCCGGCGGCAAACTCACTCCCACCGGCTATGTGGACGCAGCCATTCCCGCCGTCTATGTTGGTGCGGCTGTGCTGGTCCTTGCCACGTTGGCGGCGTGGCTCCTTCCGTCCCGAGCCCGAGCCCGCGCGCAAGCTGAAACAGAAGTCGGCGTGGGCACCTGGGGAGGCGCCGCCGTCGAACTCGTCAACGCGGGGTCACTTACGGCCCAATTCGAGCAGCAACATGGGCCGTAAGTGACCCAGCGTTGTGCTCCGCCCCTACCGGTTTTCGGGCTCCGCCGATAGCCTTTGGCGCATGGACTGGAAACTTGAACTTGTGTTTGTCCCCGTGTCCGATGTGGACCGCGCCAAGGATTTCTACGTCAACAAAGTGGGCTTCAACGCCGACTACGACGAGCGGCCCATGGACGGTATTCGCTTCGTCCAACTGACTCCGCCCGGCTCGGCCTGCTCCATCTGCATCGGCGAGGGCCTCAACGACGCCCCTCCAGGCACCGCTCCCAGCCTGCAAATGGTGGTGGGGGATATCCAGGAGGCCCACAGCCAACTCAAGGCCAACGGCGTGGAAGTCAGCGACATCGACATCCAGGATTGGGGCCACTTTGTGTACTTCGCCGATCCGGACGGCAACAAATGGGCCGTTCAGTACATCCCCCACCGGCCCAACGGCTAGGACTCACACCGTAAGAGTTGGGCCGCAGACCGGCTTCAGCGGCAGGATGGATGCATGAACCTGCCTGCTGAAGCCGTGAAAACCCTGACCGTCCGGGCTGTCCTCTTCGATATGGACGGAACCTTGGTGGACTCCACCGCGATCGTGGAGCAAGTGTGGAGCGAATTCGCGGGCCGGTATGGACTGGACATCGAGGAGATCCTGCGGACTTCACACGGGGTCCAAGCCAAGGACACGGTGCGCCGTTTCGCTCCCGCCGGAGCTGACATCGACGCGCTCGCGGAGGAACTCGGCGAGATGGAACGGACCCGGACGGACGGGATCGTTGCGTTGCCCGGAGCCGCGGAACTGTTGCGGTCCTTGCCTGCCGACGCCGTCGCCATGGTCACCTCGGCCGATCGGATCCTTGCCGGGG
>NZ_DF952470.1:485406-493767 GCF_001263615.2 Arthrobacter sp. Hiyo1
GGCGGCGAGGCGGCGGATGGGCTGTGGCAGATCGCGGACTATTCAGCTGTCACTGCCACGGCGAGCCTGGACGCTTCCGGTCGATGGGTGATCGAGCTCCGGTTCTAGCGTCAGCGGGCTGGATGCGGGACGGACCGGTCCTGTTGTTCCCCTGAGGACGAGGGTTCCCTCGAAGATGATCCTTGCGCCCGTCAGGCTGGTTGAGCCTGGGTTCTCGGAGAGGGCGGCGACGGCGCGCCGGGCTGCAGCACCGACATTGACCGCGATCGTCGAAAGGGCAGGAAACGTTTCGGTCGCGAGGGTGTCGTCGCATCCGATGACGCTCAAGTCCTTCGGGACGCCAACGCCCGCGGCAGCGAACCCGCCCATCAAGCCGTGCGCGATCACGTCGTCGAAAGCGATGACTGCGGTGACTCCGGACGCTGCCACCGAATCGCTCAGAGCCTTCGCGGCGTCATAGGTGCCCGGGTCCGCACTGAAGTGCATGACCTCGAGGGCGTGGGCCTTCGAGAAGTTGTCCACGGCCGAGCGGCGCTGCTTGTTTGCCCATGATTGTGGTGGCCCGCCGACGTAGGCGATGCGGCGGTGGCCGAGCCCGGACAGGTGCGTCAGACCGGAGCGGATGGCGGCCGTAGTGTCCAGGAGGATCCGGTACGTCTCCGGAACATCGCGGTTGATGAAGGCTACCCGCTGGGAATCGGCGATTTGTCGGATGCGGGACGAAGCGAGCCGGGAGGATACGACGATCAACCCTTCGACCTGGGGCGCCATCCGTGAGATGAGGCGGTCTTCCCGGGTGGGGTCTTCATCCGTGTCCGCCAAGAAGACGGACAGTCCGAGGTCGCTCGCGTAGTTTTGGGCCGCGCGGACCAGTGGAGGGAAGAACGGGTTGGCGATGTCCGGCACGATGAGTCCGATCGCGCCGGCGCGTCCTGTCGAGAGGGCGCGAGCGTGATGGTTCGGTACGTAGGGCGGCGCTCGGCAGCCTTTTGAACCATTGCCACCGTCTCGGGCTTGAGCAGGTTTGGCCGGGTAAAGGCCCTGGACACGGTTGAGGGGCTATGCCGAGTTCGGCCGCCAATTGCGTGATGGTTGGACGGCCCGTCATTGGAGCTCACCCGCGAGCTCCAATGCGGCACGGACCAGGGCTTCCGCGCTGCCAGGCGCGAAGGGGGCAGGCATACCGTAATAGCGGTGCGCGTCCTCCACTTCGTATCCTCCGAAGTCATATTCGTCCGCGCTCGGGAAGTATCCGGGGCACCCGTTGGTGTAGCCCGTGACGAATACGGGCCCTTCGAGCTCGGAGGCGATGGCTTCCGTTGCGGCCAAGAATGGTTCTCCGGGTAGTCCTACGAGGATCAGGCCCTGCCAGTTGAAGACGCTCACTGGCGCGCGCCAGGACATTTTGTCGTCGGGACCGCGGTCCATCGCCCACTGCATCCACGTGTTGAGAAGGGATCGCCGGCCCGGATCGGCAGAAACCGCTTCGGCCTCCCACTGCCGGCCCAACGCCGAGGGGGAAACCGCGTCGCGCGCATTCATTGCGACGCCGACGGTCCTCCGGGCCGCCGAGGTCTCCCGGGAACCGAAGACCGGCAATAGCGGGGTCTCCAACGCGGATGCCGCCACATGTTCTCCGATCTTTCGCGCCTGCTCCATCGTCCTGCCCGTTGAGCCGGAAAGCGAGTACGACGCGTCGGCACGATGGCCCGAGTTGATGTCACCGGCGGTCCCGGGCAGGAAAAGGGCCACTGAGCCTGGGGAACGTTCCTCCAGGACGCTCCTGGTGAACGCCGGATAGTCGCCGCTGATGAGCCGGTTTTCCGGACCCAGGACCACCGGGTGGCACGGATAGAGCAGGATCCAGGCAAGCACTTGTCCGGCTTCGTCGCTGAATGTGGCGACTTGGACGGGCGGGTCCACGGCACGTTCGGGATGGCGTCGGTTCCTGGCAATGTCCACTCCGCGCGATTCGCCGTAGTGCAAGGTGGCAGGCTGTTGGGAGGCCAACGCGGTCTCGGCGGCCTCGTGGCAAGCCACGACTATCTCCTCCAGGAGACCCGGGTCATGGCCTCCGAGTCGGCCCGGCATGACGCACGGACTGCGTGGGTATGCGTCGCGGTGATCGCGACACGTTCCGGCATGAAGGGCAGGCCGCGTGCGATGCGGGTGCATGTGTCTTCGTGCAGGCCGCACACATCCACGGTGATCCAGCACGTGTCATCGACAGCCAACGCCCGGACGGTCAGGGGATCGTGGACACCGGTGCTCGGTTCAGTCCTCGCCGCGAATCCGGCCATTGGGGTACCTGCGGGCGGCGAGATCCCGACGACGGCGGCGCCCACCCTCAGGACGCCCTGCTCGGCTTGGGGGGTACTCATTCCGGTCCGCCGGATACTTTCCGGCCGGACTGGATGACCTCGGTAATGGTCCCGGCTCCGGGTCCCTCCCCGGTGATCAGGACGAAATCTGCCGGGGAACCGACTCGAAGGTGGCCGAGCCCCGGCCGGGTGCCCGGAATCACCCGGGCGGGAGTGGACGTCACCATTTTGAGGGCCTCCGGTAGCTCCAGGCCGACGTTGCGGATCACGTTGCGGAATCCGTCCGGGAGGGTAGCGGCGGCCCCCGCGAGCAGGTCCGTACCCACGTGGGAGAGCCTCCCGCCAGGAGCGAGATCCACGAGGCCGCCCACGGAAGTGCGGTGGCGGCCAGGCGCGCTACCGGCCAGTGCGGTGCTGTCAGACACCAGATAAGCGCGCTCGGGGGTCTTTGCCCTGATCATGACTTTGAGCGTATCGCTGGGCAAGTGGTGGCCGTCCGCTATGAGTCCCGCCGTGAGCCGGTCGTCAGCGAGTTGAGTCCACAGGGCATTCGGATGCCTTGGCAGGGTGGTGGCGATGCCGTTGCCCAGATGGGTGGCCAGACCGGCTCCCGCGGTGATGGCAGCCGTGATTTGTTCAGGACTCGCGTGCGTATGTCCAATGGCCACTTCGACGCCGAGTTCGCGGATCCGGGCGATCTGGGCCGGCGCATCGGGCGTATGTGGGGAGACGGTGACGATACCGACCATTCCGCTTGCGCGAAGCCAGCGCCGAATCTCATCTGCGTCCAAGGGACGGACGAAGGCGGCGTCGTGGACACCGCGGGGACCGTCCTGGTCCGAGATGAAAGGACCCTCGATGTGCACGCAGGGGATGGCTGCCCTGGTGGTCGGATCAATGTCGCAGGCACGCTTGATCTGTTCGAGCGCGACGGTGATTGCCTCCTCCGACGCTGTCACAATGGTCGGGACCCACGTGGTGACGCCCAGTTTCGCAAGCTCCGCGCTCAGGTTGATGATGGTTTGCGGCGAGACGTCGGCGGAGTTGACGTCCAGGCCGCCGTAACCGTTGACCTGGCCGTCGATAAATCCCGGCGCGATCACGGGCACCCCTTGGAAAGGGCCGATCTCCCGCACCGACAGGATGGTCGTGTCGTAGGCGATTTCTATGTTGATCCCCCGGTGGGGGTCTTTGCCCACGATCGTTTTGGGGTGTGTCACAGCTTGTGTACCCGTCCTTTGAAACGTGAAATGAACTGCTGGTTGGCTTCGTCCCCGCCTGGAGCATTTCCCGATCGCCACAATGGCGGCTCAATGCCGATTTCGTTCAGCTTGCCGATGGTGGACATCATGAGCCAGTTGAGGGCGAAGGCGTTGGCGAAGGTGGACACTGCGGCCGTTTTTTCCTTTGCCCCGGGGACCTCCATGACGGCGTCCCCGACCGGAACCTTCGTGTCGATGTGGTGGTCGACGACGTCGTGCAGGTTCAGTTTTTGCGGATGCCGTGCGGGGTGGTCACCGGCTGTTTCCTCCGCGTGCTCGCGCGAGGAAAAGCCGATGGTCGTGACCGATAGTTCGCGTGCCGTCAGCGCCGCGTCAATGAGCGCGCTATTGATGCCGTAGGCGTTGACCAGGATGAGGACATCCCCGGGTCCGAGGCCCGCGTCTTCGATGACGATCCGGCCGTAACCCGGAGTCCGTTCCATGGCCATAGAGCGGAGGGCACCGCCGGAGAGCAGGGTGCCTTCGTCCAAAATAGCCGAGACGTGCATCAACCCGCCTGCCCGGAAGAACACTTCCTGGCTTGCCAGGTTCGAATGACCGCCCGGGCCGTAGATGTGTACCAGTTCGTCCTTGGCTACCTGGGCCGCGAGAATGTCCGCGGCGACTCTGATGTTTTCGGCTTCCTCCAGGCGGATCCGCCCGAGGAGCTCGGTGATTTTTCCAAGGTAGTCGCCCGAGAGCTGCTCATTTGAGTTCATCGCGGATCGGATTCGGCGTCGAGGTAGATGGTGACGTTGGGGTGCGTGCGCAGCGCAGTACCCGGATGGTCTCCGCTGATCGGCTGGTTCAGGGTGTTGTGGACGGCAGTCCTTTTGGCACGGCCTGGCACGGAGGCGATGATTTCGGAGGCATGCAGCAAACGCGGGATGGAGACGGTGATGGCGCGCTGCGGAACGTCGTCGAAACCGGCGAAATGCCCTTCGTCCACCTGTTGCTGGCGGCTTACTTGGTCCAGGTTGATGACGCGGGCGGGCAGCGGGTCGGCGAGGTCGGCCGGGGGATCGTTGAAGGCAAGATGGCCGTTGACCCCCAATCCGAGCAAGACGAGGTCAAAGGGATCTTGGCCCATCAACGTGCCATAGCGCTCCGCTTCGTCTTGGGCAGGGTTCCCCGGGTTGATGCGGTGAAAGGTGGTGGGCGGAAGGAAGCTGAAGAACGTACGTTGCAGCCAGTTTCCGAATCCTTGGGGTGCGTCCGGCTCGAGCGCGAGGTAGTCGTCCATGTGGAAACACGTTATGCGGCTCCAATCGATGCCGGGCTCCTGGACGAGCGCCTGAAGCGTTGCCTCCTGGCTGGGAGCTGCTGCGAGCATCAGCCGGACCTCCCGCTGGTTCCGGAGCGCCTTGCGCAGCGTTTCCGCTGCATGCGCGCCGGCGTGTTCCCCCAGTGCGGCCCGGTCCGGGTGTGTGGAAACGACAGGGCTGTAAGTGGTCAGTGCTGTCACGTGTGTGTCCTTCGGGTTTCTAGTTCAGTAGTCAGGAGGAGGGATCGGGCTATATGGAAGGGGTCCTTGACGGGCAGCGCCACCACCTTGTCGAGGGGCTTCCCCTCGCGGTCGCGGATTTGCAGCCACTCCTGGCCGGAGGGATCCGGAAAGGTGCCGAGGGTGTAGGACCAGATCCGCTCATGCCAATCCAGGAGGTCGGGCCGCCCGAAACGCTCGGCGAGCAGCCTGGTTGCGTAGAGGGCCTCAACCTGGACCCACCACAGCTTGGTGTCCCACGTTTGGGTCACCAACGTTTCGTAGGGGTCGTTGCCGAAAAGCCTGCCCCGCGGTTCATCCCCGGTGCTGTCGACGTATCGGAAGATGCCGCCATGCTGGTCATCCCAACCCGCTTCCAGGGCGCGGATGGCAAGGTCCGGTAGCCAATCCGGAATACGTGGCGCAAGTCCGGGCACTATTTCGGCGGCTTCCATGACCATCCAGAGCATCTCCAACAAGTGGCCGGGGGTGCGGTGGCGGGCCAGGAGCGTGTCCAGGTCATCGCTACTGTCAGGCCGGTATTCCCACCAGGTGTCGGCCTTCCACATGCCTTCGGAGGATCCGTCGCCGAGCAGCTGGGAAAGCGCGGCACCGGCTGTTTCGGCGCTTTCAACAGAGCCGCAGGCCAAATGGAGTTGGGCGCCCACATTCAGGAGCAGCATCAGCCCGGCCGCGTCCTTGAATCCGGCGCGGACGGGGTAGGGCTCGGACGGAGCCTTCCGGGCCTCGATTCTTTCTTCGGCGTGGGCGAGAAGCGCATGGGCTGATTGGAGCCACTCGTCACGTTCGCGGCCAGCCGCTTCGGGAAGCCGGGCTGCACCCGCCAGGCCCAAGCCCGCAAAGAGGTCGGCCAGTACGCTGACGGCGATCTCCCCTTGCGGCCCGGACGGTAGCGCCTGCCCCTCAGCCGATGTGCGGTATGCCGTCACGCTGCCGTCCAAGATGGCGTGTTCTTGGATGAACCTGGCCGTTTCAATCGACAAGGCAGCCCACAACTGGGGATTTTCCGCGATGATCCCGTCCCCGCTGTCAAACGCAATCCTTGAACAGAGCCAAGCCCAGCGGCCTTGGGACCACGTATATTTCTCGTTCGAAAGCAACCGCCCTGCGTTGGAAAAGCAGGTGAAAACCCCTCCGTTTTCCCTGTCCACCCCGTTCTCGAGCCACCAAGGGAGGACTCCCTTGAGCAGCTGATCCCGTATTTCGGATCCAGTTGCGCTCATGCCACGGTGCTTTCGACTGGAATCGATGTGGCCGGCTCAAGGTCCCGGTCAAGGGACTCGACAAGGGCGTCGGATGCTTCGTTGTGCCACGGGCGCAGCCAGCCGAAGACGCAATAGACGATCGCCGAGGCAAGCACCGGAGCGGCCACGTTGATTGTCTGCGCACTGGCCGTGCCCAGGCTCGCGATGGGAGCGGCCAAAGCGTACTTTGCGAGTGCGAAAACGAGCAAACCGGTGGCCCAGGAGAACAGGGCTGCAGATGGGCCGCAGCGCCGGAACGGGCGCAACATCCCCAACAGCATGGGAACGGCGATCGGCCCCACCAAGGCACCGAACCAGAGGATGATCAGGCCCAGGACCCCGCCGAATGAATCCGCGCTCAGGGCGATGACCATCGACAATCCGATGAACAGGAACGTGGAAATCCGGCCACCCAGTAGTTCCGCCCGCGACGTCAGGGGCTGCCGGGAACCGCGCAGCGCAGGGATGATGTCCCGGATGACGACGGCGGAAATCGCGTTGGCGTCCGAAGACGTCATGGCCATGGTGTGTGAGAACATTCCGGCGACGACCAACCCCACCAGGCCGGCCGGCAGCAGTTGCTGGGTCAGGAGCGCATAAGCCTGATCCGGGTGCGTCAGATTGGGCAGGATCAGCGGCGCGGCCCACATCGGGAAGAAAAGCACCAGAGGCCACACGAGATACAGTGCGCCCGAAAGCAGGACTGATTTGCGGGCCGCTGAGCCGGACGGAGCGGCGATGAAGCGTTGAGCCAGGTTCCAGGTTCCGCCGTTGTAGGAAATAGTGCTGATCAGGCAATAGGCGAGGAAGAATCCGATGGTGTAGTCCCCCGCGAATGGCTGTGAGTGCGAGGCCGGCAGACGGGACCAGATTCCCGCGATCGAGGAAACGCCCCCGAGCTTGGCCACGGCGAAGATAAGCATCGCAATGCCCGCTACGGACTGGATGATGAACTGGCCCATATCCGTCAATGCGTCCGCCCACAAACCGCCAATGGTCGAATAGATGAGCGTGACCCCGCCAACGATCAGGATGCCAACGGCGATCGGAACCCCGGCGAACACGTTCAGCAGGATCGCGCTGGCCGCCCATTTGGCCGCAACATCGAAGACTTTCAATGCGGCACCGGACCAAGCCAGTACTTGCTGCGCGGGCAGGTTGTAGCGCGTAGCCAGGTATTCGAGCGGGGAGATGATTCCCAAACGCTGCCTCAGGCGCGGCCAGCGCGGGGCGAAGAAGACAGCGCCAACAAGGCAGGCGATGGTGATGGTGAGCGCCCACCAGACATACAGTGCGAATCCGGTGGTGTAGGCGATGGCGGCGTAGGCCACGAAGACAGCTGCCGAATAGCCGGACATGTGGTGGGAGATTCCCGCCAGCCACCACGGCATCTTCCCGCCGGCTGTGAAGAAGTCCGCGGCGTTTTTCACTCGGCTCTTGGCCCACCAGCCGATCCCTATCATGACGACGAAGTAGGCCCCTAAAACGAGCCAGTCGGCGAAATACATACATCCTCCTTGATGCAACGAAAGCTTGGAAATGGGATCTGCAGTGGCGTCCACTTTTCTCTGCAAACGTTTGCAAAACAAGGGTCTTTTTGAAAGTTTTCTTGCGGGGCCTGGAGGGCGACAGAAAGGCTGTGGCTGTGACCTCGGATTACTCCGCGGTCACCGCCACAACCCGTTTGGGTGCTTCAGCCAGCCGGCTCACCCCGCCAGTGCGTACACCGTGGTCCCGCCGATGGTCTGTGACTGGAAGTTCGCAGCCACCCATTGCGCGATCTGGGCGGGGGCTTCCGATCCGCTGTTCGCCTGCATGGTCCCGCCGGCGATGAAGTAGTGGATCTTGCCCTGTGCAACGAGCTGCTGGAACTGCTCAAGGGTGGGAGACGGGTCCGTGCCGTTGAAACCGCCCACCGCCATGACCGGCAGTTCGGTGGCCAGCTGGTAGCCGGCGGCGTTGTTCGAGCCCACTACGGCGGCCGCCCACGTGTAGTTCGAGGCGCCGGATTTCAGTGCGGCAACCATTTC
>NZ_DF952470.1:498138-500155 GCF_001263615.2 Arthrobacter sp. Hiyo1
GGCGTATCGGGTCCAGGCGGGGCGTGGCGTCCTGGGTTGACGGGCCTGCCGAGTGGCGCGGTGCGTCGGCAATCCCGACGGCGGGGCCGGCGTCAGCATTTCCGGCGGCGGGTCCTGTGCTTGCGGGAGTAATCGTGGAGGTCATGATGCTGCCGTTTCTGTGCGCGTTTTGGCTTGTGTCCTGGGTTCAGCCGACGGCGCCGCAGGCTGCCGAAAGACCCAAAGGCGGAACAACAGGAAGCGGACTGCCGTGGCGGCGAGGTTCGCTGCGACCACGGTGAGGAGCTCGCCCCAGCGGTCCGGCGTCGTCGTACTGTGCACCAAGGCGAGGGCCCCGGAGGTGAGTGCGAGGCCGATCCCGAAGACGATCAACCCCTCGAAGTGGTGCCGAACGGGATTGCCGCCCTGGATGCCGAAGGTGAAGCGACGGTTGGCGCCGGTGTTGGCGATGGCCGTGACGAGCAGCGCCAGGAAGTTCGCCAGCTGCGGGTCCATGAAGCCGCGGCAGAACAGGAAGATGAGCACATAGGCGAGGGTGGACGCAGCGCCGATCGCGGCGAACCGGACCAATTGCCCGAATAGGCTGCTGCGCGGGCTTTGCTCGGCGATGCGGGACGACGCCGGGAGAGGCCCGCGTGCAAGTGCCGCCCGCAGTTCCGGAATGGGGATGCGGCCCGAGACGAGATCCCGGGTGAGCCGGACCATGCCGCGGATGTCGGCGAGGGCGGTCCGCACCACGTCGACGCTGGAATTGGGATCGTCGATCCAGTCGACGGGAACTTCGTGGACCCGGAGGCCGCAGCGTTCGGCGAGGACCAGGAGTTCGGTGTCGAAGAACCACGAGTTATCCATGGTGTGCGGGAGGATCTGCTGGGCGACGTCTGCCCGGATCGCTTTGAAGCCGCACTGGGCATCGCTGAAGCGGGCACCCATGAACGAGTGCAGCATCAGGTTGTATCCGCGCGAAATGAACTCGCGTTTGGGGCCGCGGACGACCCGCGAGTTACGGGTCAGTCGGGTGCCGATGGCGAGGTCCGAATGGCCGGAGATCAGCGGCGCCAAAAGGGGCGCCAGTGCGGCGAGGTCAGTGGAAAGGTCAACGTCCATGTAAGCCAGAACGGGCGACGGCGATGCAAGCCACACCTTGCGAAGGGCGTTGCCGCGTCCCTTCTCGTCAAGGTGGACAACCGCGAGCTCAGGCAGTTCCCGGGCTACGCGCTCCGCGATTTTCAACGTGCCGTCCGTGCTCGCGTTGTCCGCCACGGTGATGCGGAAGCCATGCGGGAAGGATTCGCGCAAGTGGCCGTGAAGCCTGCGCAGGCACTCTTCGAGATCGCGTTCCTCGTTGAAGACGGGGATGGTGACGTCGAGGACGGGGATGGCGGTGTGGGTGTCCACGGGGGCGCGCCGCCCCGTGCCGCGCTGGATGGGAGTGCTGGGTTGGATGGGAAGGCCCGGCGGCACCACCGCGGGGTCCTTCAGGGTTCCGGAGGTGGATTCGATGAGCGTCATGTATCCAGAGTGCCGTTGCCGAATATGAAGGCTTTAGGCGGAACCTGTGACGTGGCTGTGGATGTGTGACCAGCGTGGCGCATCACTTGCCTGGCCAAGAAACGGAGAGGCCCGCCCCGGAAGGGACGGACCTCGACGTACTTTGTGGTTGGCTCTTGGCTTAGTACCAGTTGTGGGCCAAGTGGAAGGACCATGCCGCGGACGGCGATCCGTAGCGTTCCTTGATGTAGTTCAGGCCCCAGCGGATTTGCGTCTGGTAGTTGGTCTGCCAGTCGGCGCCTTCGGACGCCATCTTTTCGGCCGGCAGCGACTGCCCAATGCCGTAAGCGCCACTGGAGGCGTTGGTGGCAGTGGTGCGCCAATCCGATTCCTTGTTCCACAAAGTGATTAGGGCCGACATTTCGCCCTGGCCCCAACCGTAGGAGGGAAGGATGCTTGCGGCGTAGGCCTGGGCGCCGGAGGGATCATCGACGGCGACGGGTGCAGCCGGTGCCGCTGGAGCAGG
>NZ_DF952470.1:504936-507813 GCF_001263615.2 Arthrobacter sp. Hiyo1
CCCACGGCCAGGGAACCCTGGCGGCGTGGGCCCACGGAGCTGATGTCGTTACGGGCCTTCAAAACGACATCCAGTGCGAGCGCGGCGTGAGGCTAGGGCCATTGCCGGGGTCCTAGCAGACGATTTGCCAAAGAATTTTCACGAGATGCCGATCCAGGATTGGACAAGGGTTGTTTCATATCTCGAGATTCAAAGGCAAGCGCGTGACGTGGCTTGAGATTCAGAAAACGGCAAATTCATAAAATTATATTCGAATATTGCGCCAAGAATAGCCAGTGTGACGAACGAGAATGGGTCACATTTGGACATGTGTGAATTGTGATGTGCGGCACAATAGTCCGATTCGTCTCAAAATGTGGACGGTCCGGCCCTTTGTTACTTGCAAGTTCCCTTTGTTACGTTGCACACTTCAAATGTGAACAAGAACTCAACAGCATCTGCAGCCGCAGCGATCGAGCCCAGCGCACCCGCTGGTACTTCGATGAGCTGTTGTCGAATGCATGCCTAACTTAAGACCCCAACAAGTTTCAGGCATTCGCCCCCTGCCCAGCGTCGGGCGCCCCTCCCCATCTCATTGCGGGGACCAGACCAGCATTCGAAGCCGCGATGACGGCTATTCACTTTGAGGTAAGCACTCCATGTCAGTTGCATCCGGATACGTCCACATCTCCGTCCGTAACGCCAATAAGGCCGCGTCGAACGCCGGCCTGCGTCCCGGCTTCGGCAACCGCCCGGCCTACGCCCAGCCCGCACCGCAGGGTGGCAGCCAGGCACCCGGCTACGTCCCCCAGGGCTATAACCCCAACTCCTACGGCCAGCTCCGCGCTGTTCCCGCCAACGAGGCCTCGCCGATGACTGCGCCCACGCCGGTCTTGGCTCCAGCGGACCGCTCTATCCGTCCCGTTGCTAATGACAATGTGGCCCGCGGTTTCGTGCTCTACATGGGCATTGACGAGGACACGGCCGCGGCCGCCGGAACGTCCATTGCCAAGTTGGCCCAGGAAATCCGGGCCTACGCGCAGTCCCTCGTTTCCGGCGCCGAGAGCTATGCCGCCGTCGCAGTAGCCCCGGCCAGCGCGCCCGGTTCCGCGCTCGACGTCGTCCGTTCGACTTTCGGTGACCCCACCGTTGGCAACCGCCAGCGCTCCGAGGCGCTCCGCCCGCAGCCTGCACAGGAAGCCCGCCCGTCCGGCGTCTTGATCGACCTCGCACGTCGTGAGGTGCACCTCGACGGCGATTCCCTGAACCTCACGTTCAAGGAATTCGAGCTCCTCAACTACCTCGTCGAGAACGGCACCCGCACCGTGGGCCGCGACGAACTCCTCGAGGGCCTGTGGCGCAACGCCGAAGAGGTCCCCAACGAGCGCACCATCGACGTCCACATCCGGCGCCTACGCTCCAAGCTCGGCCGCCTGGCAAACACGGTCCGCACCGTGCGCGGCCAGGGCTACCGTTTCTACGAGCACCCCGAGGTTATCGTCTGGGCCGCTCCGGAATACTCGATCTAGTCCCCACGCGCTCAAAGCGCCCGCTCCGTTCTTTGGGGGCGGGCGCTTTCGCTTCCGCGGGACGATCCCTCGCGCCTGCGCTCGTCCCTCACGCAACAACGGCGCTTTCGGGATGTCCCGCTCACGCGACAGCGCCCGCGCGAACCAGGCGGCCGCATTCCTGCGCTCAGGACCAGTGAGCATGTGCCTCCGCGGCGATAGGGTGGGGGGATGAGCGAGCATCACATCAAGCGGCTGGTGATCATGCGGCATGCGAAGTCGGACTGGCCCCTTGGTGTGCCGGATCATGAGCGACCCCTTGCCGAACGCGGCCACAAGGAAGCCCCTCTTGCCGGGAAATGGCTCCTTAAGCACCACGTGATTCCGGATTTCATCCTGTGTTCGTCCGCGCTCCGGACCCGGCAGACCTGCACGTGGGTGTGCAGCGAGCTGGGGGACAAGGCCCCGACGCCGAAACTCGAGGACGGCCTGTACGCCGCCTCCGCGCAACGCATGTTGACCGTCATCAACCATGTGCCGGAAACCGTCACCACTCTCATGATCTTTTCGCACATGCCCGGCGTGCAGGACCTCGCGATGCACTTGGCTTCCCGCGACTCGGACCATGACGCCTACATGGACGCCGCAACGCGCTACCCCACGAGCGCCATGACAGTCATGGAACTTGAAAAGCCGTGGGCTGAACTCGATGGGCAGGATGCCCGGCTGACCCACTTCGCAGTTCCGCGCCCAAAGAAGTAGCTCCCTCGCGCGAACTGGCAGCTAATGCCCTTTTTTGCGCGGCCAGAGGGCATCTGCCGCCAGCTCGCGCGGATGGTCCCAGCTAGCCCACCTCGAGGCCGGCCGCCACATCCTGCAGCAAGCGGACCACGTGGCGGATGCTGGGGCTTGCCATCATGGTCTTCCGGTACACGATTCCCACTTGGCGTTGCTGCATCGGATTGACCACGGGCACCGCCACCACTCCAGCGGGGAGCTCGGGCCTACCGAGCCGTGGCACGAGCGCCACCGCCACGCCCTGCTGGACCATGGCGATATGGGTGGAAAAGTCGGGGTCGTAGACGCGGATGTCCGGCACGCGCCCCAGGCCTGCCAGGATCGCCAGCAACGCCTCATTGCAGATGGCCCCAGCTGGCGTGCTGATCCAGCTTTCGTCCACCAGGTCGGAAGGCTCGACGGCGGTCCGGCCAGCCAGCGGGTGGGCTGAGTTCAGCAGGACGTCGGCGGTATCCAGGCAGAGGTCCTCGTGGACCATGTTCTCCGGAATGACCAAGGGTACGGAGTGCCAATTGTGGACGACGCCGAGATCGGCTTCCCCGGTGGCGACCCTCTGGACGGCCTCGCGCGGGTCTTCGGCCACCACGCGGAC
>NZ_DF952470.1:510926-512790 GCF_001263615.2 Arthrobacter sp. Hiyo1
AGCCGGACGGGCCACTGCCTTCGCACGGCGCGATGGCCATACCGCCCCCACGAACAAGATCAGCAGGGAGCTGCAGCCGGCAAGCGCGGCGAGGTAGAAATAGATGTCCGAGTCCTTGGTGCTCACCGCGCTGCCCAGGGCGTTCTCGTCCTGGTTGAAGGCGAGGCCCCACATGCGCAGGAACGCGATTCCGAACGCGATGAACAGGATCGTCGAGATGGCCCCGAGAACCAGCATGAAGTACCTGCGACGGGTGAAAACCTCGGCGACGCACGCCAGGTAGCCGATCGCCAGGGCCCCCAGGAAGATGTACATCACGGTTTCGTCAAGGGTGATGGCCAGGAGCACCAGCAAACCAGCAGACACCACAGCAGAGATAATCGCAAGCTTTCCGCTGTTCCCCATGTGACGCATGGGATTAATCATCCCTGACCCGCGGCAGCGCCGCGCCCCAAGACGCGGCAGTTGCCATACCGTTACCGCAGTACGTAGCCCCGCATGATGGTCATGAGGGCCGCTATGCTCTGCTCGCGGGTGCGCTCGGGGTTGTACGTCTGCCGGTCAAGGCCCACCACGAAGATCGCTCCGAACATCGCCGCCTCAAGGCTGCCCCGGGCAATACCGGTATCTACCGTGTAGGTGGCGGCGACCTTTTCGATGGCCGCGCCAATCACCGCGAGCAACTCGCTGCGGAGTTCGACGAAGAGCTTGCCCCACTCGCTGGGCGTCCGCCAGTTCTCGCTGATCCAGAGCCGCGCGAAGGACGGGTAGTCGTCCATGAAGTCCATAGCCTGGCCGAGCATGGCTCCATCGCTTCGAGCGGATCGGCGTGCAAGCCTTCGATGGTCTGGAGCCGGCCGAGCATGATGTCGACGCCGTGCCGCAGCAACTGGGCGATCAGATCGGACTTGCTGCCGAAATTGTAGTAGACCGTTCCCTTGGACACCCCGGCTGCGGCCGCGATCTCGTCCACGGTGACGCCCGCTGCGCCGCGCTCGCCGATCAGCTCCATCGAAGCGTCGAAAAGGCGCTGCTTGGTCGCGTTGGTGCGGGCCGGGCGGAGCTTCTTCTCCGGGAGCCCCGAGACATCCGGCTCTTGCATGCTCATACAGCGATCTCCGGCTTCAGGGTCTTGAGGGTCCAGAACTTGTGCTTACGGACAGCCAGCGTGGAAAGCGCGGCCCCCAGCACAGTGTAGCCAAGTAGCCCCAGGACAATCGGCCAGATCATGGTCAAGTCGCCGCCGTAGATCAGGTGCCGCATGCCGGTCACTACGTAGCCCATCGGCATGATCTCGTGCACCACGTGGAGAGGCATGGGGGTGGTTTGCCAAGGGAACGTTCCGCCGGACGACACCAACTGCAGGACCAGCAGGATCAGCACGACGAACTTTCCAGGAGTCCCGAGCAAGGCCACGATGCCCTGGATGAGGGCCGTGAACGCCATGACCGCTGCCAGCATGAACAACCACATCCACACCGGGTGAGCCGCGTTGAGTCCCAGCCCCAGGTCCACCACGAGGGTGAGGATACTGGCCTGCAGCACGGACACCACGAAGAACGGGAGCCAGCCGCCGACGGCGATTTTCCATGACGGCGCGTTCGACGCCAAGGCCCGCTGGGTGATGGGACGCATGGCCTGGACCAGCATGAACACGCCGATCCAGAGGGACAGTGTCAGGAAGAACGGGGCCAGGCCCGCACCGTAGGACCCTGCCTTGGCCTGCGATACGTTGTTGACCGCCACAGGATCGGCGATCACCTTGGACACCTCGCTCTTTTGGGCGTCGTTCGGGTTCGGGACCTTGCCTGCGCCCTTCGCCAACTCGCTCGCCAAGGTGCGGGATCCGTCAGCGGCGCTGGCA
>NZ_DF952470.1:515453-516248 GCF_001263615.2 Arthrobacter sp. Hiyo1
CTTGTTTTGGCCCGCCAGGAGCTCGGACGCACCGCTGCTGAGCTTGCTGGTGCCGTCGTGAAGGGCGGCCGCGCCGTCGCTGAGCTTCCCGACGCCGTCGGCAAGTTGGGAGGCGCCGTCGGACGCCTTGACGATCGAAGCGTGGATGGTGCCGAAGCCTGTGAGGAGTTGGTTGGCGGTTTCCTCGCCTACTTCCTTGGCCACAGTGGAGTGCACCGCAGTGGTGAGTTTGTCCACGATGGTGCTGAGGAGGTAGTTGTTCGCGTCATTGGTGGTGACGTTGAGCATCGCCTGGTTGGCCGCATTGAAACTGCCCGGCGAGACAAGGTTGGCCGAGAAATCCTTCGGGATCTTCAGGGCGAAGGCGTACTTGCCGGATTCAACGCCGGCATCGGCTTCGGCCGTGGTGGTCACCCGCTGCCAGTTGAACACGTGGCTCTCCACGAGGCTGTCGGCAACCTTCTGGCCAGCCTGCAGCTCCGGGCCGCTTGCCGGCTGGGCTCCCGCGTCCTCGACGACCAAGGCGGCGTCGATCTGGTTGAGATTGCCGTAAGGATCCCAGTTCGCGTAAAGGTACACGGCCCCGTAGAGGAGGGGCACCATGGTCAGGGCGAGGATGGTCAGCTTGGGCAGGAGCCCGCCGGTCATGCGCTTGAGTTCGGAGCGGGCCAGCCGCAGAACAGTCACTTTGCGGTCCTTTGCAGGGTTTCGGGTACTTCTTCGGGATCTTCTTGCGCGGCTTCCGCGGGTTCGGCGGGTGCCGTGTGCGTGACCGAGTTGCCGATCACGGCGGCC
>NZ_DF952470.1:516398-519320 GCF_001263615.2 Arthrobacter sp. Hiyo1
GGCGTCGTACGCCAATTGCTCAAGCCGGGGGAGCCAGTCCGCAGTGTTGGCGCTGTGCCGGTCCGGGGAATCGAACACCAAGAGGTCGAGGGCAGGGTCCGCGAGGGCCAGGGCGGTCAGCAGTTCGAGGCGGCGGTCCGCAGGGAGTTGCTCGATCCACAGCCCGGCGATGTCTTCGAAGCGGTTGATCTTGAGCCACGGCTTACTGAGGAGCGCGCCGCGGTAACGGCGGGGGATGAGGGAGAGGTCTTCGGTGACGAGGTCGCGGACGCTCAGATGCTGCTCCGGCTCGTTGACGCCCGGAGCGTCAATCAGGGCGCTCGCAGCCCGGAGCTTCTTGGTTTTCGCCGTCTTGTCCCAGCTCAGGAGGCCTTTGCTGGTCTTCATCCGGCCGCTCAGAGCAAGTGCCAAGGCCGTGCGCTGGTCCTGACCGTCGCCGCTGACCAGGAGGAGCTCGCCGCGCCTGGCTTCGAGGGAAGTGGGAGGCAGGAGATCGTCCCGGCGGCCGTCGATCTGGAGTTGCTGTGCAGACAGCACAATTGGACCTTTCGCAGAACTTGTTATCTGCTCCAATCGTAACTGAACTGACCAGTCAGTTCAAATAGATCCCTTCGCCTCCTGGGAACCTAGCTGTCTGTTTGCCTTGCACGGCGAATTGGCATGAACGTGCGCGGCGGCTCCGCCGCGGCCAGAAAGTTGCTTATCAGGCCGGCGACTGTTTCCGGCTGTTCCAGTGGAAGCCCATGCGATGCGCCCGGAACGACCGCAAGTTGGCCTTCGGGCAAGGCTTCGTAGAGCGAGAGAGTGTGGGGCAAGGTGACCACGTCGTCGTCGCCGACAATGACGAGCACCGGCTGGTTAATTTGCGCGATGTCGGTGGTGGTGAGTGTCGGCTCCGTGGTGAACATCGCGACACTCTTGCTAAAGACGACATCCAGGTGTTCGGGCCCATCCGGAGACCGCTCGATGTAGGCCTTGCCCAGTTCCTGCGCAATGGGCGATTGGGGATCCAAGTCGAAGGGCACCGTGCCGTTGTAGTGGTAATTGGTACCAATGACCACGAGCTTTCGCACGAGTTCAGGCTGCCGAAGTGCGACAAGCAGGGCAACGATACCGCCGTCACTCCACCCCACCAGGTGGGCAGGGCGGTTCGCCGGGACCGCCCAGGTCTTCCACCCAGGTTGGGTGTCCGTCAATATCGAGGTGCTTGGCCATGCGGCCATTCTCCTCCCGCGTTCCCGACGCCACAACGGTTCGTCGACCGGCGGCGGCCAGGGGGTCAGAGTCCGTACTTCTCCAACAGGCGCAGCCACACCTCGCTGATGGTGGGGAACGACGGCACGGCATGCCACAGCCGGTCCAACGGCACTTCGCCCACAATCGCGATGGTGGCGCCGTGCAAAAGCTCGGCCACTCCGGGCCCGGCAAACGTCGCGCCCAGCACCACCTTCCGGTCCTCGTCCACCACCAGTTGTGCCCAGCCTTGGTAATTTTCCGAATGCAGCTGGGATCCGGACACGTTGATAGGGAGCTCAACCGAGCTTGCGTTAATGCCCTTTTGCAGCGCCTGCTTGAGGCCCGGGCCCACGGATGCCACTTCCGGATCCGTGAAGACCACGCTGGGGATCGCATATTCGTCGGCCGTCTTCGCGAGGGCGCTCCATGCCTTCGGGGTGCCGTGGAGGGTTCCTTTGGCACGGGCCACGATGCGTCGCCGGTTGCCCTGGCCTCGTACTTGCCTGATGGGTGAGGAATACCGATCCTGCGGCATCGCCGGCCGCGTAAAGCCATAGCCCGCTCGTGCCGTCGCTGGCGGCGCCCTCAACCAAGCCGCTCGAGTCCGTGGTGAGGCGCAATGGCTTGCCTTCTTCGGCGTCGAGCCCTACGTTTTCGAGTCCCAAATTATCAAGGGAAGGCCGACGACCTGTGGCCACCAGCAACTGGTCAGAGTTCAAGACCGTCCCGTCGCCGAGAGTGACGCTGAAGGCATGGTCCGGCTCGTGTTCGACCCGCGCGGTGTCGGTCCCGAGGTGCAGATCAACGCCGTCGGCCCGCAGTCCCGCAGCGACCAAATCGGCGGCTTCCTCGGGGAACGCGCTCAAGAGTCGGCCTCGGGCAACGATCGAAACCGACGAGCCTAGGCGGGCGAAAGCCTGGGCAAGTTCGACGCTGGCGACCCCTCCGCCAGCACGATGAACCGTTTAGGGATTTGCCGCACGGAGGTGGCCCCGCGGGTTGTCCAGTAGGGGACGTTGCGCAAGCCGTCGATTTTCGGGATGAGCGGTGTGGATCCGGAGGCCACCACCACGGCGTGATGGGCTTTGAGCGAGTAGCTGGTGCCGTCCTTGCCATCCACTTGGACTTCACGCGGGCCGGTGATGCGTGCCCGGCCCCGGATGAGTTCGATGCCGGTGTCCACGAGCCACTGGACCGCGCCGTCGTCCTGCCATTTGTTGGTGAAGTAGTCACGGTATTTCAGGACCGGTGCGGGATCCAGGACCTTCGTGACGGCGTCCGACGCTCCGGGCACTGATTGTGCCGTGTGCAGGGCGGTTCCCGGCCGAAGGAGCGCTTTGGACGGTATGCAGGCCCAGTAGGAGCACTCCCCGCCGACGAGCTCAGCCTCCACAATTGCGCAGGTGAGGCCGCCCCGGACCACCCGGTCTGCAACGTTTTCCCCCACAGTCCCGGCGCCGATCACGATGACATCGAATTCCCGGATATTCTCCTCAGCCATGGGAGAAGCCTACGCCCGGACACAGGCCGGGATCAGGGATCCGGCGACGGATTCTGCCGGGTCAGGTGTCCATCGCGCCTTTGAACCAGCCGGTGATGCTCGCCGGATGCGTGATGGCAGTGCCGACGACGACGGCGAACGCCCGCGTCGGAGGCCTGGCGGGCCTGTGCCGGGGTATGGATGCG
>NZ_DF952470.1:520072-523017 GCF_001263615.2 Arthrobacter sp. Hiyo1
GACACGATCAACTGCGAGCGGAGGCTTCGAGGCCATCGGGGGTCAGGATCATGGGGTTCTCCTTGCGAGGGGTTCGGGTGTTTGGGTGTTCGGGTGTCAGTTCAGGACGAGTTTGGCCGCGCCCACAATGGCCGCGGTATTGCCTAGCGCCGCGCGAAGCACGGGAATGTCGGCAAGCGGGGCCATGAGCTCCTTGCGCAGGGCACGTTCCATGGGTTTCCACCAAAAATCTCCCGCATCCGCCAAACCCCCGGAAACCACCACCGTCTCCGGGTCGAGGATGTTGACGAGCCCGCCGATCGCCTGCCCCGCAGCACCCGCGCCCGCCCCGATGGCTTTGATGGCGGCCGTACCGTCGGCCGAATCGGCACGATCTCCGTCGTGCACCAAGGCAAACACCGCACGAGAGTCCGGGACCTCGGGGGAGCCGCCGAAACGGACGAAGGATTCGTGGATGGCCGGGCCGGAAGCGATCGCCTCGACGTGGCCCGAGCCGCCGCACACACACGGGAGGGCCTTGCCCTCGTGATAGGCGTACGGCGACGCAAAATGCCCCACGTGCCCACCCACATAGTGGTGCCCCAAAACAGGAGCGCCGTCCAGCACAAAGCTGCCGCCCACACCCGTACCGAAAGCCACCATGAGCGAACTCGAAGACCCGGCAGCCGCCCCACGCCACGCCTCACCCAGAGCATGCGCATGCACATCGTTGACGGCACTCACCGACCCCCGAGGCAAACCCAGGAGCTGCGCCAACCCCGCCGTCAATCCGGTCCCGGCCCACCCCAGGATCGCATCAGTCGCCGAAACCACCTCGCCATTCACGGCATCGATGACCCCGGCCGAACCCACGCCAACACGCACGACGTCGATTCCCGCACCCGCCGCCCGCCGCATGAGCCGCCCGACGAGCGCCGCAGTTGCCCGCAAAATAGCGTCGCCCCCGTCCCGATTCAGCGTAGGAATCTGCTCCGAAAACAACACCTCCCCATCGGCCCCCACAACCCCCGCGGCAGTCTTCGTCCCCCCAAGATCGACCCCGACCACGTACATCATGCTTTGTCCTCCGGATCGTTCGATTGCTGTTGCTGCGGTTCGTTATGGTCAGGTTAGCCGTGGCCGGTGCTGGTCCCGGCTGCCGTCGGCGTGTGGTCGGGTTCGTTGTGGCTGGGACAGCGCGGACCCATCATTTCGCCGGCGCTTAGACACCTCCCGACGTCGCCTTCCGGTCGCTGGGCGACCTTCAGACGACTCTGGTCGGCGATGCGCGCCTACGCAAGACCCCGGCCCGGCGCCTCGGGCGATTAGCTCACCTGACGTTGCGAACTGTCGACTCACAGACCGCACGCCGAGCCGGCGGATGCTTGACGTTCCCGAGGCGAGCGGTGACCCAATCGCCCGAGTGGCGGAGGGACGGTTTTGTGTAGTCCCGCATCGCCGACCAGAGCTGCATGGACGTCGCTCAGCGACGGTAATGCGGCGTCGGGAGGTGTCTAAGGGACGGCAAAACTGGCCCTGCGGCACGCCCCGACCGAGGCAGCCCACAGAAGGTGACGTCCGCCAACAGCCAAGGGACGGCAAAACTGGTCCTGCGGCACGACCCGACCACCGCAACAAGCACCGGGTGAGCGACGGCAAACCGCCCAGATGAGCGCTGATCGGAAGCTCCGGCGAGAGTAGCGTGCGAACCCTAGACCAGGCCGTTGCGCTCGAGGATCGTGCGGATTGCGGAGGCTTCTTCGGCGTTCAGGGAGAGCATGGGGGAGCTCATGGTGTTGGATTCGATGATGCCCATGATTTGGAGGGCGGTCTTGAAAGCGCCTAGTCCTGCTGCGCCGCCTGAGACCCGGCCATTGGGGGTGTAGACGATGTCGAAGAGGTCGGCCAGGCGGTCTTGTTCGGCGGCCGCTGCGGTCCAGTCTCCGGCCTGGGTGGCGTCGAACAGGCGGCGGTAACCGGCGGGGTCTACGTTGCCGAGGCCGGGTACTACGCCTTGGGCGCCGGCGAGGAGGGCGCCGTCGACGACGATTTCGTGGCCCGTGAAGATGTCGAAGTCGGGGATGTCCTTGGCTGCGAGGAGGAGTTGGCGGAAGGAGACGTCGTCGCCGGAGGAGTCCTTGACGCCTGCGATGACGCCGTCGCGGCCGAGGCGGACCAGGAGGTCGGTGGGCAGTTTGAAGTGGGTGCGGACGGGGACGTCGTAGGCGAAGATCGGCTTGTCCACGGCAGCGTGGATGCTGCGGAAGTGGGTTTCGGTCTCCTCGGCGTTGCCGATGGCGTAGTACATGGAGGTGACCACGATTGCGTCGGCGCCGAGGTCCACGACTTTACGTGCTTCTTCGATGACCCGGTTGGTGGTTTGTTCGTTGGCGCCGACGATCAGGGGCACGGCGCCGGCGTTCGCGTCGGCGATCGTGGAGACCACCAGTTCGCGCTCTTCGTTGGTCAGGTAGGGGACCTCGCCCGAGGAGCCCAGCACGAAGAGGCCGGACACGCCGCCGTCGAGCAGGTGTTTGGTGACGTTCTTCAGGGACGCGGTGTCAACGCGCCCGTCGGCGTGGCGGGGGGTGATGACCGGGGGAATGACGCCCTGGAACTGAGTAGACACAAAAATCTCCGTTGCTTGGATCTGGATGGGAAAAACTTAGGTGTGGAGCAGGCTGGGCGCGGCGCCGAGCAGCTTCTTGGTGTAGTCGTTGCTCGGGTTGTCGAAGACCTGGGCGGCCGGGCCTTCTTCGACGATCTGTCCGAAGTACATGACGCAGATGCGGTCGGAGACGTAGCGGACAGTCTGGATGTCGTGCGAAATGAAGACCATGCCGAGGTTCAGCTGGGTTTTCAGGTCAGACAGCAGGTTGAGGACTTGGGCGCGGACGGAAACGTCGAGGGCCGACGTCGGCTCGTCCGCCACGATGATGTCCGGGGTCCAGGGCGAGGGCGCGGGC
>NZ_DF952470.1:523385-530300 GCF_001263615.2 Arthrobacter sp. Hiyo1
CCTCGGCCGCCGATTGTGGCAAGCCAACAAGGGCCAGCAGTTCCTTGACCTTGGTCGAGCGCGACGCGGCGTTGCCGATGCCGTGAACCTGTAGGGGATCGGTGAGGATGTCCTGGATGGTCATGCGCGGATTGAGGGCCGTGGCGGGGTCCTGGAAGACGACGGAGACGGCGCGTCCGAACTCCTTGCGCATCCGGGCGTTGCGTTTGATGGCCGGCTTGCCGTGGAAGAGCACCTGGCCCGACGTCGGGGCCTGGAGTCCCACGAGCACTGACGCGAGCGTTGACTTGCCGCAGCCGGACTCGCCGACGATGCCGACCGTTTCGCCCCGGCTGATGCTGAAGTCCACGCCGTTGACTGCCTTGACGATGTTGGGCCGGAAGAGGCCGCCCGTGCGCGCCCGGTGGTGGACCTTGACGTCTTTGAGCTCGATGACCGGTTTGCCGGTTGAAACACTCACTTTGCGTCCTCCTTCAAGTGGCTGGCCCAGTAGTGGTCCCGGTCTGCTCCGCCGCCGGCGGGTTCAACAACGGCGAGGACCAATTGCTGGTTCGGGTCGGCGTCGGGCCTCAACGAACGCGCCGCAAAACGGTCGCCTGGAGCGAAATCGCGCGGTGACGGGACGGTGCCTGGGATCTGGTGGAGGCGGACGGCGTCGGCTTCGATCGAAAGGACCGCGCCCAACAGACCGCGCGTGTATTCGTGCCGCGGGTTCTGCAGGAGCTCCGAAGCCTGTGCGGATTCCACCACCTGGCCGGCGTACATGACCGTGATCCGGTGCGCCAAGGAGGCAACCAGGGCGAGGTCGTGGCTGACGAAGACCATGGCGAAGCCGAGCTGTTCACGCAGTTCGTTGAGCAACTCCACTACTTGCTTCTGGACGGTGACGTCGAGGGCGGTGGTGGGTTCGTCTGCCACCACGATCTTCGGCGAGCGGGAGAGCGCCATGGCGATCAGGACGCGTTGGCGCTGGCCGCCGGAGAGCTCATGCGGGTAGCTGGCGAGGGTGCGGACGGGATCGAGCTTCACCATTTCCAGCAACTCGGCAGGGGTCTTGCGGCCGCCGCGCCTGGTCAGCTGGGTCATCTGTTCCTTGATCTTCATGGATGGGTTGAGCGAACTCAGCGCATCCTGGTAGACCATGGCGATCTGTTCGCCGCGCAGGCCCTGGTAGGCCTTGCTGTTGCTGTGCTTCGAGCCGGAATCCAGGAGTTCCTTGCCATCGAAGACGATGGAACCGGTGATCTCGGCGGTCTTTGGCAGGAGGCCCATGATCGCGAGGGACGTGATGGACTTGCCGCAACCGGATTCGCCCACCAGGCCCATGGTTTCGCCTTCGCGGACGGTGAAGGAGACGTTGTCCACAATCGCGGTCTCGCCGAAGCGGCCCGGGAAGCGGATGGACAGGTTCTTGACCTCCAGAACGTTCCTGGCGTCGGCGGGGACCTGGGGGAGCCTGTCCGTGCGCTTGGCCTCGATGGATGCGAGGAGCTCGAGTTCCTTATCCAGTAGGGCATGCGGATTCTCTGCTGCGAGCCTCGGATCGTTCAGGACGGACGCCGCGTAGTCCTCTTCGGAGAGCGGATCGCCGTTGGCGGCGCGAACGCCGTCGAGCTCGTGCTGTTCCACCACGGAAGACTGGGCTACTGACGTCGCGATCTCGGTATCGACGGCGGCGCCCGCCACCGCGGCGCCCGCAAAGGCAGCGGCAGCGCCGTCGTCGTCCTTCACGACCGGCGCCTTCCGCAGCTTCGGGTTCACCATGGCATCGGTGAGCCCCTCGGCGAGGATGTTCAGCGCAAGCACGGTGAGCAGGATGGTGAGGCCGGCGAAGGTGGTTGCCCACCAGCCGCCGGAGAGGACCAGGTTGCGGCCGTAGGAGATCACGTTGCCCCACGACGGCGCGGGATCCTGCACACCGGCGCCGAGGAAGGACAGCGATGCTTCGAGGATGATGGCGTCGGCCACCATGACCGTGGCGAAAACCAGCACCGGGGCCGCAGTGTTGCGGACAATGTGCTTGAGCAGGATGTAGGCGCGGCCGGCGCCCATCACGCGTTCGGCGCGGACGTAGTCTTCACCGTATTGGGAGAGCACATTGGCGCGGACCACGCGGGCGAGCTGCGGGGTGTAGATGATCGCGATCGCGACAATGATGGTGGGCACCGAGTTGCCGAACGCCGCCAGGAGCACGGCCGCGAGGGCGATGCCCGGGAACGCCATGAGGATGTCCATGAGGCGCATGACGATCTCGTTGACGGCCTTGCTGGACGTCGCGGCGAGCGAGCCAAGCACGGCGCCGACGACGATCGCAAGGGCCACTGCGCCGAGGCCGATCATGAGCGAAGACTGTGAGCCGTAAAGGAGCCGGGAGAAGACGTCGCGGCCCAGGCGGTCGGTGCCGAAGAAGTGGTCGCCGTCCGGAGCTTGCGCAGGATGAACGTTTCCAGGGGGTCGTGTGGCGCGAGGACCGGAGCGAAGATGGCTGCCAGGGCGATGACGACGAGGAACAACAGGGCAAAACGCGATCCCCACGGGAGGGACTTGAAGCGGACGCCCGGGGCGCTGAGCCGTTCAGCAAGTTTGCTGCGCATGGCTATACCGTCCTGATTCGGGGGTTGATGAGCAGGTACAGGAGGTCCACCACGATGTTCACCAGAACGAAGGTGACCGAGATGGTGAGGACCACGCCCTGGACCAGGTTGACGTCCAGGTTGGTGATGCCGTTGAGGATCAGCTGGCCCATGCCCGGAAGGGCGAAGATCATTTCAATCACGACGGCGCCGCCCAGGAGGTAGCCGATCCTGAGTCCCAGCACGGTCACCGGAGTCACGAGCGCGTTGCGCAGGACGTTCCGGGAAACCACCTCGCGGTAAGGAACTCCGTTGCCAATGGCTGTCCGGACGTAGTCGCGGTCCAGTTCCTCCACCATGGACGTGCGGACCACGCGGATCAGGGAAGCGGAGACCGGAATGCCGAGAGCGAGGGCCGGGAGCGCCATCGAGTTGAGCCAACCGCCGAAGCCGGACTCCGGCGTCGCGATCCCGCCCGAGGGAAACAGAGGGTTGTCACCGAGCGCGAACCACTGAATGAGCAGGATGCCAAGCCAGAAGGACGGGGTGGCGATGGCCGCGATGGAGAAGATCCGGACCAGTTGGTCCTGCCACTTGTCGCGGTAAAGGGCGCCGATGATGCCGAATACCAGCGAGAGCACGACGGCGATGATCACGCCGAGGAACGTCAGCTGGAGGGTTAGCGGGAAGGCAGACGCGATCATGCTTGCCACCGACTTGGACGGCGGGGTGGTCACGCCGAGATCGAGCTGCAGGAGCCTGCCGAGGAAACGGAAGTACTGGACGAACAGGGGATCGTTCAGGCCGTTGTCCTGGCGGTACTGCTGTTTGGCGGCCTCGCTGGCGCCTTCGCCGAGGGCCGTGCTGGCCTGGTCGCCTGGGGCTGCTTGAAGGACGAGGAAGACCAGCAGCGTGATGCCCAGGATCATCAAGGGCAATGCCGCGAGCCTACGTCCAAGCAGACGCAATATCATGACCATTTGTTCTCCGGTTGCTTTGGTGCGGGGGCCCAACTGACTCGCAGTAAGTGTCGTTTTGAGCCGTCTAAACGACAACAAATGCGAGCCAGTTGGGTGTGGCTAGGACGTGCGGCCGACGCCGATGAAGGACAGTCCCGTGGTGGGCAGCGGCTTGAAGCCTGAGAGCTTCTTTTCGTCCCATGCACTGGGGAGCTGGCGGTGGAAGAGCGGGTACAGCGGGACTTCGTCCGAGACGAGGTCCACGATCTGGCCGGTGATCTTCTTCGCGTCGGCGGCTGCGGCCTGCGAGCCCTTGTCCATCAGGCCCTGGAGGGTGGCGCTCTCCGGAGTGGTCCAGTAGGCGCGCTTGGCCATCCAGGTGGCGCCGGAGTAGAACCAGCTCAAGAGCAGGTCTGCGTCGTTGCCGAAGACGGAAGGGTCGCCCGGGGCCGCAACCACGGAGAAGTCGGCCTTGCCAACCCTGTCCGAGTACAAGGCGCCGGACTGCAGGTTCTTTGCGGTGACCTTGACGCCCGGGATCTTGTTCCAGGATTCAAGCATCAGCGGGGCAACGTCCTTGACCCAGGCAGTATCGGTGGTGAGCAGCTCGAATTCGAGGTTGCTCACGCCGGCTTGCTTGAGGAGGTCCGCGGCCTTCTGGGGATCGTAACCGTAGACGTTCTTGGCCTTGACGTAGTCCGGGTGGCCCTCTTGGAAGTACGACGACGCAGCCTTGGCATTGCCGAACAAGGCCTTCTTGATGATGGCGTCTTTGTCCAGTCCATAGTGGAGTGCCTGGCGGACCAGCTTGTTGTCGAACGGGGCCTTGGCGCAGTTGAACATCAGGAACAGCATGCCGAAGGACTGCACGGATTCAACGCGGGTCTTGGACTTGAGCCCGTCCATGTCCAGGTACGGGACGTCTTCGATCGCCTGGACGCGGCCTGACTGGACTGCCGTGACACGGGCGGCCGCGTCCGAGAGCAGCAGCCAGGTCATGCCCTTGGCGAGTGCCGGCTTGGGACCGTTGTAGTCGGCGAATGCTTCGAAGACGATCTTGTCGTCCTTGACTGCCGAAATCAGCTTGTAGGGGCCGGAACCGACGGGCTTGGCATCGAATCCCTTCTGATCGGCAGAGGCCAACGCCTTCGGCACCACCTTCACCACGGAGATTCGGGGTCCGAATCCGGGGAAAGGATATTTCAGCGAGAACTCGACTGTCTTGGCATCGAGGGCCTTGACGTCCTTGATGAAGGGAATGAACTGGGAGAACAAGGACTTGTTGGCCGGGTCCATCACGCGGGTGAAGGAGTAGACAACATCGTCGGTGGTGACAGGGGCGCCGTTGTGGAACTTGGCACCTTCGCGGATGGTCACCTGGTACGTGGTGTCGTTGACCTTCTTGGGGTCGCTGGCGGCCAGCGCGTTGTAAGGCTCGCGGGTGGCGGGGTGGAGTTCCACGAGGCCTTCGAAGACGTGCAGGTTGGCGGCCTGCGGCGTGGCACCGGAGGACGTCATCGGGTCGAAACCCGTGGACAGGGCATAGGAGATGCCTGCTTCGATGGTGAGATCCTTGTTGACCGCCGCAGTGTTGTTTGCTGCGCCCGTTGTGGTGGAGGCAGGACCGCCACATGCCGACAGGGTGGCCGTGAACGCTGCCGCGGCTCCAATCGCCCCGGTCAGCTTGAGGAAGTTGCGTCGGCTGGCGTCGCTGACCAGCGGCAGGGTGTTAATCGTGTTGCTCATAAGATGCCTCACCATTCAAGTTTTCTGGTTATCGGATGTAGGACATCCGATGCTCGTAAAGAAACTGTAAGGGTGGTCACATGAAGTCGTCAAGCGAGATCTGGATCACTGGTGGCCGGAGGAGCGGTCGCGGCGGTGCTGCCGGAGTGCTGCCGGTGGGCGCGGCGCCGCGGTTTACCCTGCGAGATTCGGGCCCGGGGCTCGGTGAAAAATAAAGGCGAACATCTATCAAGGAGATGGGACATCCGATATTGTATGTTGCGAAGCACTATATCCACGGTGGGCGCTAGGCTCACCTCAACATTAACACTGCACTGATTCCTTGTCCCCGGTCCTGAAAGGATCCGGGCCAGGGAGGGGTACTTTTGCAAGGAGAGCCATGACCACTTCCGGTGTCGTTCCGCAGGCGCGGTTCAGCGCACAGGCCCGGCTCAGGGCCCTTCAGTCGGACATTATGGAATTGATCCTCGAGCGCGAGCTCGAAGCGGGCGATCCTTTGCCCACGGAAAATGAACTCTCCGTGGCGTTGGGGGTAGGGCGCAACACCCTGCGCGAATCGCTGAAAGTGCTGCAGGCGCTCGGTGTCATCGAGATCCGCCACGGCTTTGGCATGTTCGTCGCCCCGAGCAACTTCGAGGCGCTCGCCGACGGCCTGACGTTCCGGGGCCGCTTGTCCCTGCGCCACCAGGGGCTCGAGGCGCTGCAACTGGTGGACGTGCGCCAGGCCCTCGAATCGGGGCTGATCGGATCCTCCATGGATGTGATGACCGCTGAACAGCTCGCCCTGATCGAAGAGGCCGTCAAGCGGATGGAGGAGCTCGCAGCCTCCGGCGAGAACTTCGTAGCCGCCGACGCTGAGTTCCACCGCCGGCTGTTCGAGCCGTTGAACAACGAGCTCCTCATCAATCTCATGGGCGTTTTCTGGAAGGTCTACCGGAAGATCCACGTGGAGATCGGCTCCGACAACGAAGATCTTGTAGCCACCGCGGCCATGCACCGAAGCATCTATACCGCCGTCGCAACCGGCGACAAGCTCGCGGCCGCCGAACTGCTCAACCGTCACTTCGACGGAATTCGCCGCCGCATCAGCGAGGCCGTCGCAGTCTGAGGCCTGGCACCCAAGCCCGAGGGCCGCCGTCTACTTTTCATGAAGTACGACGGCGGCCCTTGCCTTTTGCGCGCAACCCCCGGAGACGCTGCCCTTCCTGAGCTTCTTTGGTTTGGGAAAGCGCTTACGACACGGCGAGTCTCGTCATGTGGTGGCCGTGGGGCGGCAAAGAGGGTCAGGACGGCGCGCGCGTCGGCTTGCACGTTGGATCGTAGAGCGATGCCCTGGGCAGGTGTCGGATTCTGCTGGATCATTCCCCCTGCCGAAGGTCCCTGGCCGTGTGATTCCAAGGGTGCCGGCCCCGGGGAGTGCTTGTGATCCAGCAGAATCGTAGGCGCACCTCCGCCGTGGAGTGAGGTCTGCTGGCCGCGTAGTGCCGGGGGAGTCCTTCGGGTTCTTGAAGGGCTGCCCTTCCTGACCTTCTTTGGTTTGGGAAAGCGCTTACGACACGGCGAGTCTCGTCATGTGGTGGCCGTGGGGCGGCAAAGAGGGTCAGGACGGCGCGCGCAACCCACGAGACGAGGCGGGG
>NZ_DF952470.1:531300-533961 GCF_001263615.2 Arthrobacter sp. Hiyo1
ACGAGGCGCGCCAACCAACCCGGCCCGGAATTTGACGAAAAAAAGACCCGCACCGGGTCCGGTGCGGGTCTTCATTTGTGCGCCCAAAGGGATTCGAACCCCTGACCTTCTGTTCCGTAGACAGACGCTCTATCCAGCTGAGCTATGGGCGCATCTTGGTGATTCTCGGGAGTTTCAAACTCGTTCCCCCCTCGAACCTCAATAAACTTTACGCGAGATCCCCGTTCGTGCCAAATCGACGCGGTGTAATCTGCCTAACTAGACCGGTCTATGTGACCTTGGTCACTAAATTTGGCCAATCGCTGACGCGGATCCTTGATTTTTAGGGGTTTTGCTCCGAAATGGTCAAGAGATCCCATGTCCGAGCCCAGATTGGTCTACTCCGCGACCCCTAGCATTTAGGACACACCACTGAACCCGAGGAAGGGAACCACGATGGGCGATCTGGCGCGACTGCCGTTGCTTGAGAAGGCACCTACTACGCATGCACGCCTGTTGGCCTGGGTGGAGGAAGTTGCCGAGCTGACACAGCCGGACCGCATCCACTGGGTTGACGGCAGTGAAGCTGAGAACAAGAAGCTGACCGACGAGCTCGTCGAGGCCGGCACCCTGAAGAGGCTGAACCAAGAGCTCTTCCCCAACTCTTTCGCTGCATTCTCTGATCCCGCGGACGTAGCCCGTGTGGAAGAGCAGACCTTCATCTGCTCTGAGAAGGAACACGACGCCGGCTTCACCAACAACTGGATGGCCCCTGCGGAGATGAAGCAGAAGCTGCGCGGGCTGTTCGCCGGCTCCATGCGCGGCCGCACCATGTACGTCATTCCGTTCGTCATGGGCCACCTGGATGCCGAAGATCCGAAGTTCGGCGTCGAGATCACCGACTCCGCCTACGTTGTCGCCTCGATGCGCATCATGGCCCGCATCGGTACCGACGTCCTCGACCGCATCACGCAGACCGACGCTTTCTTTGTCCCCGCGCTGCACTCCCTGGGCGCTCCGCTGGAAGCCGGCCAGGCCGACGTCGCGTGGCCCTGCAACCCGGACAAGTGGATCGTGCACTTCCCCGAGGAGCGCTCCATTTGGTCCTACGGCTCCGGCTACGGTGGCAACGCCCTCCTCGGCAAGAAGTGCTACGCCCTGCGCATCGCCTCTGTCATGGCCCGTGACGAAGGCTGGCTGGCCGAGCACATGCTGATCCTGAAGCTGACTTCGCCCGAGCAGAAGACCTACTACATCTCTGCGGCATTCCCCTCCGCTTGCGGCAAGACCAACCTCGCGCTGCTCGACCCCACCATCAAGGGCTGGAAGGTGGAGACCCTCGGCGACGACATCACCTGGATGCGCTTCGGCAAAGAGGGCGAGCTCCGCGCCGTCAACCCCGAGGCCGGCCTGTTCGGCGTCGCTCCCGGCACCGGTTGGGGCACCAACCCCAACGCCATGCGCGCCATCGCCAAGGGCAACAGCATCTTCACCAACGTTGCGCTGACCGACGACGGCGGCGTGTGGTGGGAGGGCATGACGGAGGAAACTCCGGCGCACCTGACTGACTGGCAGGGCAACTCCTGGACTCCCGGCTCCGACAAGCCCGCGGCACACCCGAACTCCCGCTTCTGCACGCCGATCGACCAGATCGACATGCTCGCCGAGGAATACTTCAGCCCCGAGGGCGTGGAGCTCTCCGCGATCCTCTTCGGCGGCCGCCGTAAGACCACCATCCCGCTGGTCACCGAGGCCCGCGACTGGTCAAACGGCATCTTCATGGGCTCGACGCTGTCTTCCGAGACCACCGCTGCAGCGGCCGGCGCCGTCGGCGTTGTGCGTCGCGACCCCATGGCCATGCTGCCGTTCATCGGCTACGACGCAGGCGACTACCTGAACCACTGGGTCAACCTGTCCGCCAAGGCCAACCCTGAGCGACTGCCCAAGATCTTCCTGGTCAACTGGTTCCGCCGCACTGCCGAGGGTGGCTTCGCTTGGCCCGGATTTGGTGACAATGCCCGTGTCCTCAAGTGGGCCATCGAGCGGCTTGAAGGCAAGGCCGACGCCGTCGAGACTCCCATCGGCTTCGTGCCGACCGGCGAGTCCATCGATCTCGAAGGCCTGGACATGACCCCCGCCGAGGTGGAAGCCGCAGTGCGCGTCGACGCCTCGGAGTGGAAAACCGAACTGGCATCGATCGAGGAATGGTACGCAAAGTTCGGCGGATCCCTGCCGGCCGCACTGCTCGCCGAGCTTGACGGCCTGAAGGCTCGCCTGGCCTAGACCACCAGACGGACGTCCACCTGCACGACCCCACGGCGGTCCCGCACTTTGGTGCGGGACCGTCGTCATTTCCGCATCCTGGAGCAGTCGCTGTGGAGCATTGTGCCGCGATGGGCGTGAGCGTAGCTTTTAGAGAACCAGCAGTTCTCTAATTCAGGGGAGCCGGGCCATGGACGATTCCCAGCGGCACGCAACACGGGCCACCGCGCCCTTGGCCGCTTTGGGCGTTGGGGACGTCGCAGTTGCCGGTGGAAAAGGTGCCGCGCTGGGGGAGTTGGTGCGCCAAGGGTTCCCGGTGCCGCCGGGCTTCATCATCACCACGGGCGCGTACTTGTCCTTCCTGGCGGAAACAAACGTGGGTGCCGCGCTGGGCGGCTTTCTGTCCGTCGGGCCTGAAGA
>NZ_DF952470.1:535131-537210 GCF_001263615.2 Arthrobacter sp. Hiyo1
GCGGTCGCGGTCCGCTCCAGCGCCACGGCGGAGGATCTCCCGGGAGCCGCGTTCGCCGGCCAACAGGACACGTATCTCAACGTGCAAGGCGGGGACAACGTAGTCCAGGCGGTCGCCAACTGCTGGGCATCCTTGTGGACGGACCGGGCCATGGCCTATCGGCGACGGCAGGGGATCAATCCGCACGAGGTGGCCATCGCCGTCGTCGTGCAAAAAATGGTACCGGCCGCCATGGCGGGCGTCCTGTTTACGGCGAACCCGGTCACGGGCGAGCGCAGCGAAATGGTGGTGGACGCGAACCCCGGGCTGGGGGAGGCCGTGGTCTCCGGGAGGGTGACGCCGGAACACTACGTCTTGGACGGTTCGGGAAAAGTGCTGAGTTTCACGCCCGGTGGCCGCGAGGTGGTGATCAGCGCGGCCGAGGGCGGCGGCACCCAAGAAAGCTCCGGCACGCAAGGAGCGACGCCCGGGCTCGCCGCGGAGGAATTGGCGGATTTGGCAACGCTGGGAAAGAAGGCCCAGCGGCATTTCGGCCGGCCACAGGACATCGAGTGGGCGGCGGCAGGCGGCACGCTATACATGCTGCAGTCGAGGCCGATGACCGCGCTGCCGCCCCAACCGCCCGTCCTCAACGCGGTCCAACGTCGGGTGGGGCCGTTCTTCATCGAGATGTTCCAGGCGCGGCCGTATCCCTTGGATGTATCCGGATGGATGAGCCGGGGAATCCTTGCCATGCTGCATGGCATGGCCGGGAGCGTGGGCGTGGTCTTCCCCTCGGTGGAGGATTTGCTGCCGGAGGAGGAAGGAGTGGTGGTGCAACTCATCCCACCCGTCCCGCGCCCAACCATCCGGACGTTTGCCGCGCCGGTGTCCTTGCTGCACCGGTCGAGGCGGTTCAAAGCCGCCAACTGGACCCGGGATCCACGTTTCTCCCTGTTTATCGACAACATTGAAAGGCTGAACGGCAAGGACCTCGGCCCGCTGCGGTGGAGTGCGGTTGTTGCATTTGCCCGGGAATGCTTCGCGGCGATGCAGGGCATCACGGATTTGAGGGTCTCCTACCTGCCCGGCATTCCGGTGCCGGTGCTGAAGATGCGTTTCATGCTTCTGCTCCTGGGCAAGATCAAGCTTGCGCCCTCGCTGATCGCTGGGGCGGAAACCCGGACGAGCCAGGCAAACCGGGCACTTGAGCGGCTCGCTTCCATCGCGGCGGACGATCCCGGGCTGTCGCGCGCGCTCCTTGAGTCGGACCCTCGCGAAATCCTTGGGCTGCTGGAAAAAGAATCCGGACATCGTGCATTCCGTGAGGCCTTCGACGCGTTCCAACTCGAGTATGGCCACCGTGAAACCACGAGCGTTGTCCTCAGCAGTTCGCCCACGTGGTCCGATGCCCCCGAAGTGGTCCTTGGGCTGGTCAAGGCCATGTCGGGAGAGCGGCCCCTAAAAGCGGACCAGGCCGGGAATGCGCTTGCGGAATTGAAACGCCACCCGGCTCTCCGGTTCGAACCGCTACGGCGGAGGGTGCTCGCCGCCGTCGAGTCCGCCCAAGCCGGCATGGCGTTCCGCGAGGACAGCCATTTCTACGCCACCAAGGCCATACCGCCGATCCGCCGGGCGTACCGGGAACTCGGCCGCCGGCTGGTGCTCGCCGGGGTGCTCGAGGAGCCGGACGAAATCCATCACCTGCGGTTCGAGGAACTTGAGTCCATCACAGACAACGACGACGGCGCGCTGCCGGCTTCGCTCCGCGACCGTCTCAGGCCGCTGGTTCTGGCTCGGGCGGCGAAGCGGAGAGAACTCGAAGGCATCCCGTTGCTCGATCCGGCTTTGCTCTTTGGCCGAGGCACCCGGTCGCCAGATGGAAGGGGTCCTCGTCTCCGGCACTGCAGCCAGCCGCAGCCAAGCAACCGGGCCGGTTCGTGTGATCCGTACGCCGGCAGAGTTCGGACGGCTGCGCAGCGGAGAGGTCCTCGTCTGCCCGTACACCAACCCCGCCTGGACGCCGCTGTTCCAGCGGGCAGCCGCGGTTGTGGTGGACGCCGGTGGGCTCGGCTCGCATGCGGCGATTGTTGCGAGGGA
>NZ_DF952470.1:537268-542945 GCF_001263615.2 Arthrobacter sp. Hiyo1
GCGGCATACGATGCCATGCCTGGCCCCGCCTCCGCGCCGGATACCGGCAGCCTGCGCGAAGACGCCCTGGCGATACTGCGGCTCGTGGCCCAACAACTGGAAGGAGCAGTGGGGCAAGCCATGCGCGGGCTCTTGGGGGAGGCGCTGCAGAATCCTACGGTGGCGGCTGAGGTCCACGAGTACGCTCGCGGCAACGTAGCAAGGATCATGGGCGCCATCATTGAGCAAGCCGCGGCCCGCGGCGAATGCCATCCCAGCGTGGCCACGGAGACGAGGATCGAGGCCGGCCCCGCCCTGCTGCGGCAGCGGTTCATTTTCTCCGGAGCACCGATTGACGACGATTATCTGGTGCACGTGGTGGACGAGGTGATGCTGCCACTTCTGGTTGGGCCGGGGTCGTCTGCTGCTTGCTAGTTAGCGAGCCAGATGTCCGGACCGAAGACCTCGTAGTGAATCTTTGTGGCGGGAATTCCGGCGTTGATGGCTTCGTTGCGGATGTGCTTCATGAACGGCAGCGGTCCGCAGAGGTACAGCGAGGCGTCGGTCGGAAGGTCCACCTCGCGCAGTGACATGAAGCCCGCGTTGGCCCCGGCCTGCGGTTCCTCCAGCCAGAGCTGGAGTTCGGCTGCGTCCAGGCGCTCGACGTCGTCCGTCATCTGCCCGCGCAGGGCCCAACTGTCCAGATTGCTCTCCGCGTGTAATACCAGGACTTGGCGGCTGGAGCCGGAATCGGCGAGCGAGCGCAGGATGGAAGCCGTAGGCGTGCAGCCGATACCGGCCGAGGCGAGGACCACAGGGCCGTCTCCATCCTTGAGCGTGATCTCTCCGTAGGGGTTGGAGATCTCCAGGACATCGCCGACCCCAACGGTTCCGTGCAGCACGGGCGAGACCTCGCCGCCGTCGTCGATCTTGGTCGTGAAGCTGCGGCTGGTGCCGGCGTCGCCCGAAAGCGAGTACTGGCGGACCTGGCGCAGGCCATCCGGGAGTGTGACTTTGACGCTGATGTATTGGCCGGGCAGGGCTGCGGTGATGGGGGTATCGTCGGCCGGCTCCAGGATGAAAGTCATGGACCCGGTGCCCGCGGGGGTCTTGGACGCGACCTTCCAGGGGCTCCACATCTTTCCGTTGGCCTGCGCCGCGTAGAGTCCCTTTTCGAGCTTGATCAGGGCGTCCGCCATGAGCCAATAGACCTCGGTCCAGGCTTCGGCGATTTCAGGAGTGATGACTTCGGCGAGATCCTCCGCGATGGCGGCGAAGAGGTGCTCGTAGACCACTTGGTACTGCGGCTCGGTGATCCCCAGGGAAGCGTGGCGGTGTGCAATGCGGGACAGGACCGTCTCCGGCAGGGTGCCGGGATTGCTCACCAGATGGCTTGCGAACGCGGCGATGCTTCCAGCGAGGGCCTGCTGCTGGGTGCCGGAGCGCTGGTTCGAACGGCTGAATAGCCCATCAAGCAGTTCGGGGTGCGCAGCGAACAGGCGGGAGTAGAACTTGGGGGTGATGTGGCCAATCCGTGAGCCGACGAGCGGCAAGGTGGCCTCGATGACGGGGAAGGACTTGTCCGAGAGCATAGGTACTCCTGTCGTAGTGGCCCGTGGGGTGAGTGCGGACCGGAATCAATACTTGTATTTGGAATGCAAGTATCTATAGCTAAAGTTCTACACGCTGTAGAAGGATTTCGCGAATCGACAGCCCGGAGATGACAGGACGCGCTGGAACCAGGCTTACAGTCCGGGGCGTAACCCGATCGCCTGGAATGCCGGCGCCATTTGCCGGGGGCGCGGCAGGGAAGATACGACGACGTCGTCCAACTCCCGGTAGAAGGCTTCCCTCGCCCGGGCCAGGGCGTGGCGCAGGCCGCACTCGGTAATCAGCGGGCAGTCGCCATGCACGGATTGGCACTCGGCGGGGTCGGGCCTGTTATTCAACTCCCGCAGGATGTGGCCAACGGTGGCTTGGCGTCCGGCGGCGCTGAGCCGGGATCCACCCTTGCGGCCGCGCTCGACGTCGATGAGGCCCAGCTCCCGTAGCCGAACAATGGCCTTGCTGACGTGGTGGTACGGAGTCCCCACGGCGTCTGCAATATTCTGGGTCGTCAGGAGTTCACCTGCGGGCGCGGACGACAGAACCAGGAGCGCACGCAGGCTCACATCCGCGAAGGCATTGATCTTCATGCCCTCAAGCTTACGGAGTAAGGTCTAGTCCACCCATACAAGGGGTTCATTGGTGTCAGCTTCGGCGTTGTCAAAGGTGAAGCCTTCAGCGGTCCGGGCATAGGGGACAACGGCCGCGAGGAGACCGCCGCTGCGATGCTCGGCCGCGGCGTGAATCCCGTCCGAGCCGTGCTCCGGCAGGATGACATCGCTCGTAATCGCCACCGCGCGGTATTCGTCACGGCCCTGGCGAAGCAATTCGAGGATGTCTGCCAGCATAGACTCCGTGTCGACGTTTCCCTCGTCGTCCGGCTCTCCGGGCGTTACGAAGACGATCCGAAGTTCGTTGTCCTGGGCGAGCGTGACGGCGAAGGGCAGGAAGCCACCGTTTTGTTCAAGGTGTTCCTGCGCCGTCGCCAGGGCGGCCCCAAGGGTTTCACGCACTTCGCGGAGTTCGAGTTCCTTGGTGCTTTCGAGGCCGTCGATGGAGTTCATGCTGCTGCTCGCCTTCGCGGCTGCCGGCTAGGCCCTGACCAGTGCAAGGACACGGTCCCGGACCTTTTCCATGGTGGCAACATCCTTCGCCTCGGCGTTCAGGCGTAGGAAAGGCTCCGTGTTGGAGGGACGAAGATTGAACCACCAGCTACCGTCCTTCGCGGTGAAGGTGCTGCCGTCCATGGTGTCCACGTCCACGTCTTCGCCATCAAAATCGGCGCGGACCCGCTCAATGGCTCCTGCCTTGTCCTCGATTTCGGAATTGATTTCACCGGAAGAGACATAGGGCTCGTACTGGCGGCCAAGTTCGGACAGCGGGCCATCCTGCTCGCCCAATGCGGCCAACACATGCATGGCCGCAAGCATGCCGGTGTCAGCGTTCCAAAAATCGCGGAAGTAGAAGTGCGCCGAGTGTTCGCCGCCGAAGACGGCTCCTTCTTCGGCCATGACAGCCTTGATGAAAGAGTGCCCCACACGTGTGCGCACGGCCCTGCCACCGTCCGCGGCCACGAGTTCCGGGACTGCCCGTGAGGTCAGCAGGTTATGGATGATCACGGGGGTCTCTTCGCCTGCAGCCTGTGCACGGGCGATTTCCCGGCGCGCAACCATCCCCGTGATGGCAGACGGCGACACGGGTTCGCCTTTTTCGTCGATCACGAAGCAACGGTCGGCGTCGCCGTCGAACGCCAGGCCAATATCCGCACCGTGCTCGATGACTGCGGCCTGAAGATCGCGCAGGTTTTCGGGCTCAAGCGGATTGGCCGGGTGATTCGGGAAGGAACCGTCCAGCTCAAAGTACAGGGGAACAATCTCGAAAGGCAGGGCCGGAAGCAGCTGGTCACCAAGGACCGCGGGAGTGGTCAGCCCGGCCATGCCGTTTCCGGCGTCGACGACGATCTTCAGCGGACGGGAGCCCTTGAGGTCAACCAGGCTGCGCAAGTACTCCGAGTAGTCCTTCAGGACATCGCGGGTGCTGATCTTGCCCTGTACATCCGCAGCAGGGATGCTCCCGCTATTGAGGTACTTCTCCGCCAGCGCCTGGATTTCCTTGAGGCCTGTTTCGGAAGAGATCGGCTGGGCGCCGGCCTTGGACATCTTGATGCCGTTGTACTCGGCGGGGTTGTGGCTCGCGGTGAACGTCGCGCCGGCCGCATTGAGGGCACCGCAAGCGTAGTAGAGCTCGTCGGTGGAGATGAGGTCCAGGAGTTGGACATTGGCGCCGCGGCGGGCAGCGCCGTCGGCAAAAGCCTTGATGAATTCAGGGGACGACGGGCGCATGTCGCCTCCAACCAGCACAGTTTCCCCGGCGAGGCCGAGGGTGTCGACGAAGGCCGCGCCGACGGATTCCACGATGTGGGAGGTGATGGATTCGCCGACGATTCCCCGGACGTCATAGGCCTTGAAGGAAGCCGAGAGGTCAAATGTCTTGTTCTGCTCGCTAGTCACGCGCTCAATCTTACTGTGGAGCGAGGTCGTCGCCGCGCCGGGACCTCATCTATGTGGAAAACGCTTGTCCACATAGATGACGTTCCGGGTTCTGGCTGTCTGCGGGTGCTGGAATACTGAAGCCATGCCCAACAACCCGGATGCTGCCCTACTCGCAGCAGAACAGTCCACCACCCGGCTGCAGGCCCTTGAAGTACTGAAGGAGCTTGTGGGAAATGCGGACGCCCGATTCCACGACGGCCAGTATGAGGCGATTGAGGCCCTCGTCGACGCCGGACGGCGGGCTTTGGTGGTGCAGCGGACGGGCTGGGGCAAGTCGGCCGTGTACTTCGTCTCGTCGTTGTTGTTGAGGCGCCGGGGCGCAGGGCCAACCCTCATAGTGTCGCCCCTGCTCGCGCTGATGCGGGACCAAGTGGCAGCGGCCGCACGTGCCGGAGTGCGGGCCGTGGCGATCAATTCCGCCAATCAGCTTGAGTGGGACAACGTCCGGGAGCAACTGGCCGCGGACCAGGTGGACGTTCTCCTGGTTTCGCCGGAGCGGCTCACCAATCCTTCGTTCCGGGAGAACCAGCTTCCCGAGCTCATCCGCCGCACCGGCCTCCTGGTGATTGACGAGGCACACTGCATTTCGGACTGGGGGCACGATTTCCGTCCCGACTATCGGCGCATCTCCGATCTTATCGAGCAACTGCCTGGGAGTGTTCCCGTGCTGGCTACCACGGCCACAGCAAACTCCCGGGTGGTCCATGACATCGAAGAGCAGCTCGGCGCCGGAGTGCTGACCATCCGCGGGCAGCTTGGCCGGGAGTCCTTGCGGCTAGGTGTCTTGAAGCTCGCCGATTCGCGCGATCGCCTTGGCTGGTTGTTGACCCATCTGGCAGACATGCCAGGCAGCGGAATCATCTACACCCTGACCGTTTCGGCCGCTGAAGACACCGCCCGGCTGCTCTCCGAGGCAGGCCACAACGTTTTGTCCTACACCGGGCGCACGGACCCCGCGGATCGTGAACGGGCCGAGCAACTGCTCAAGGACAACCAGGTGAAGGCGCTCGTTGCCACCTCGGCGCTCGGCATGGGCTTCGACAAACCGGATCTCGGATTCGTCATCCACCTTGGCGCCCCCTCATCGCCGGTGGCTTACTACCAGCAGGTCGGCCGTGCCGGTCGTGGCGCCGCAAACGCCGATGTGCTCCTTCTTCCCGGATCCGAGGACCGCGAGATCTGGCAGTACTTTGCCACTGCTTCGATGCCCTCCGAGGAGAAGGCCGCCGCCGTACTTACTGTCTTGGCCGAAGCCGGCTCTGCCTTGTCCACCGTGGCACTCGAAGCGCGGGTGGACCTGCGCCGGACTCCCTTGGAACTCCTGCTGAAGGTCCTGGCCGTGGATGGAGCGGTGGAGCGCGTGGGCGGTGGCTGGAAGTCCACGGGACGTCCGTGGATCTATGACGCCGAACGCTACGCCCGCATCGCCGAGGCCCGGGTGGACGAGCAGGATTCCATGGTGATCTACCAGGACACCGCCGGATGCCGCATGGAATACATCACCGCGGTCCTGGACGACGAGTCCGCGCGTGCGTGCGGTC
>NZ_DF952470.1:542970-546286 GCF_001263615.2 Arthrobacter sp. Hiyo1
CGCGTGTTGGCGCGCCTGACCGACCTCGGCTGGGGCGGTGCCCTCCGTGAGCTCTTTGCCGCCGGTGCGGCTGACCGCGAGGTTGAACCTGCCATGTTGCAGGCTTGCGTGCAGGTCTTGCGCGAATGGTCTGCCGGAGACGGCCGATCCACCGGGTGGAGCGGCCAAGGGCGTCCGGCAGCCGTCGTGAGCATCCCGTCCAGGAATAAGCCGGCGCTCGTCGAATCCTTGGCCCGCGGCATAGCCGGAATCGGCCGGATGCCCTATTTGGGAGCCCTCGAACTCCAGCACGGCGGACCAACTGGCGGGCGCGGCGGCAACAGCGCCTACCGGCTGGCCGGTGTCTGGGAGCGCCTCGTGGTGGGTCCGGAACTTGGACAGAACCTTGCGTCGCTCGGCGGCCAAGGCATCCTTCTGGTCGATGACCTTGCGGACAGCCGCTGGACCATGACTGTTGCCGGCCGCGCTCTCAGGCAAGCCGGAGCAGGATCGGTATTGCCTCTCGTCCTCGGCCAAGCGGCGTGACGGGCGCAGCCCCGGACGTCCTGTCCGAATCCAAGTGGCAGCCACGGCTCGCCTTGCTGGTTGCCGCCACCTTCTTCATGGAGTTCCTGGACGGAACAGTCCTTACAACCGCCATGCCGAGCATCGCCGCCGACTTCAAAGTAGTCTCGGCCGATGTCAACATCACGATGACCGCCTACCTGGTGACTGTGGCCATGGGAATTCCGCTCAGTAGCTGGCTCGCAGAACGATTTGGCGCACGCCGGATCTTCTGTCTGGCGATCGCGGTCTTCACGGTGGCGTCGGTGCTGTGCGCGGCCAGCCAGGACCTCACCCTGCTGACCTTGAGCCGGGTGGCACAGGGGGCCGGCGGGGCCATGATGGTGCCGGTAGGCACTCTCGTGGTGCTGCGGGGCACGCCCAAGTCGGAGCTTCTCCGCGCCACGGCATTCCTTGTCTGGCCAGGGTTGCTGGCGCCCGTTTTGGCGCCGCTCGTTGGCGGAGCTTTCACAACGTATCTTTCCTGGCACTGGATCTTCCTGATCAACGTCCCGCTGGGCCTTGCTGCGTTCATCGCAGCCCTGAGGCTGGTTCCGCACAAGGGAGGCGATGCGGGCCGGCGGCTCGATTGGCTCGGCCTCGCACTCACCACTTTCGGCGTCGGATCGCTTGTGGTGGGTCTTGAAGGGGTTGGCGGCCATGGCGCGGGCGCGGTTCCGGCAGCAGTGCTGCTGGCCGGAGCATTGGCTTTGGCCGGAGCGGCCTGGTGGATGCTCAAGGCCAAAGCCCCGCTCTTCGATCTCCGGGTTTTCGCCACTCGCACGTTCCGGGCCACTTCCACCGGAGGGTTCGTCTATCGCCTGACCATCAGCTCGGTGCCCTTTCTGCTGCCGCTGTTGTTCCAGGATGGCTTTGGCTGGGATCCACTCAAATCCGGTGCCATGGTGGCAGCGGTGTTCATTGGCAACATAGGCATCAAGCCCGCCACGACGCCCATCATTCGGCGATTCGGCTTCAAGCCCGTGTTGGTCTTCGCCTCTTTCGCCTCGGCCGTCACCTTTGCCGCTTGTGCAGCGCTCAACGCAGGGACGCCGGAGCCGCTGATTTTTGCCTTGCTGCTGGCCAGCGGGGCCTTCCGTTCGATCGGATTTTCCGCGTACGCCTCCGTGCAATATGCGGATATCGTTCCAGGGGAGCTACCTTCGGCCAACGCGGTGTCAGCCACCCTGGTGCAACTGGCCGCTGGTGCGGGTATTGCGGTGGGTGCGCTCTTCCTGCGTCTCTTCGATCATGTGTCGTTCTTCGGCGACGGCCCTTCCTCGGCGTACCGTGGCGCCTTCCTCTCCATGGCTGCCGTGATGCTGTTGAGCACAGTGGACAGCCTCACGCTGCACCGGCACGCCGGAGCTGAAGTCAGCCGCAGTGTTGTGGGCAAAGCTACGAAGCCGGGTGCGTGAACGGGACCCGCTCGAACGACATGACGCTCGTGGCTTCCTCGGGGTTGACCGTGACCTTGAGCCAGTCCTTGGCATTGTTGGATCCATCCACGGTGATTCGCGTCAGGTTCTTCGCTGCTCTGGCCTGCCCGTAGAAGGAGAGCCACGCGGAACCGGCAGCAAGGGGGTGGTCTTGGTTGTAAACGTGGCTATCGCCGTTGATCAGGTAGACCGGCCCGCCGAACGAGTTCGATTCCTCGATCAAGGTCTGCACCAGGGGCTTGAAAGCACCAAAGTCCGCCTGCGAAGGGGCTGCGACTGTCGGGTCGAACATGTCCGCCTGCGTCATCACGACGACGGCCCGGTCACCGTTGTTCCGCGCCTTGCGGAAGGTGCCCCGCAACTCCTGGATGTCAGCTTCGGTCCTCTGCTGTACCTCGTCCACTTGGGCGGCGGTCGGCTGGCTCTGGCCAAGTCCTGTCCAAGGCAGCATCGAATTATCGCTGCCCGGAATGTTGACGGCAGTGAAGGCGACCTGATGCTTGCGGAAGCTGACGTTCTCCGGGAAGCCTTCCTTTGCCTGTGACTTCACCTGCATCGGCGAACCAAGCGTGACACCTGGCTTCGGGAAGAACACTTCCCGAACCTTGGCCAGTCTTTCGAGGGGGTTGTAGGCGCCGTTGTTCGTTCGGTGGCAGTCAGTCCACTCGTTGTCGCCCGGGGTGTAGACGAGCGGAGCCGTGAAGCTGTCGAAGTTCTTCTTGATGGCTTCGAAGTACTGGTCCGTGCACTGGGATGACCCGTTCTTGATGTCGCCCACGTGTGCTACAAAGCTCAGTTCCTTGTGTGCGTTGAGGTCCTGGATGTAGGACGGGAAGGCTTGGATCTCAGCGGCACCGTAGGGTACATCGCCGATCACGCCGAAGCTGAAGCCTTCGGTATTGCCTTGGTGTCCGTTGCCGTTGGAGCCATTCTGTCCTGAAGTGTTGCCGTCATTGGCCGCCAGTGCCGGCGGAGTGAGCAACGTGGTTGACAGCAAGACGGCCCCAACCGTCGCGATCGCGAATCTCGTCATTGAACGCATGAATCTCTCCTCGTCGGTGGTCTCCGTTACCCGGACGAGGCTATTGGCGCAAGCTGAATTCAAGGAGTCGGAGACATGAATCTTCCCCGCCAGAACCGGACGCTGAAGGCCCCGGAACGCAAAAAGGCCCCGGTCCAAGGACCGGGGCCAAAACGCGGAGACGGGGGGATTTGAACCCCCGGTGGAGTTGTGCCCCACACTTCATTAGCAGTGAAGCCCATTCGGCCGCTCTGGCACGTCTCCAGTTGCTATTGCTAGCCAACCAAGGATACGCAGAACTGGGCACCCAGTG
>NZ_DF952470.1:547154-548421 GCF_001263615.2 Arthrobacter sp. Hiyo1
TCCTCGAACGCGCGGTGTCGATTCGCCTGCAAGGCTGCGCGGTGCCACGCGGGACCGTACTCGCCGCCGCCGCGGATGTTGGCTACGACGTAGACGCCGCCGCGTGAATACGGTGCGGAACCGTCGTCGGGCGCAATGCCTTCGCTCCGGCGTTCCAGCCAGGCGCGCCCGATGGCTCCGCTGTAGGCGGGGGTCCTTGAGACCTCGAACCCGCCGTAGCCAGATAGCTGCGTTGGGTTCTCGCCGTCGAGGTCCAGATCTTTGGACGCCACCTGGAAATAGGGCACGCGCGTGCCGTCCGCTGAGGTGGCGAAGTGCTGCTGGACCTCGTAGTCCGCCTCGTTGAAGAACGACGGCGAGGACTTCACTACCGCGTGCGTGCTCGCCACCCCGCCGTCGTGGCCTGCGTCGAGCGTGTAACTGGCGATACCCGGGGACAGGGTGCCGCGCATGAGCGTCGTGGGGGTGGTGAAGCCGGTAGCGACGAGCCAGTAGTCGTTTCCGGCGTCGTCGCCTTCTGCTTCGTCCTCGTCGTCGACGGCGTAGGCGTTCACATCATGGAGCGGCGGGCACGCATCCAATAAAGTGGAGGCCCACCCGCCGGTGGAGTCCTTGCGGGCCGGGTCGAGCACCCTGATCTCGGACGAGACGTCGTGCAGCAGGTTCAGGAGGAGGTAGTTCCGGGTCCAACTCCATGACTGGAGGGAGGTGTGCTCATCCGGGGTGAAAAGCACCGTGAAGTCACGTGTCCCGGACAGGTAGCCCTCAAAGTCGGCGGCCAACAGGGATCCGGCAGGATAGGTGGTTCCGGCCACGTTCCAGTCCTGCCGAGGACGGAACATGAGCCATTCGCGGTGGGAACTGAGGTTCACGTCAGTGGGCACATCGATGGCGAGCCACGCGTCATCGCGCAGCACGGACGTGGTCCGGTTGAAGAAGTCGATCCAGTCCACCGCGAAAGTGCGTTCGAAGCCCGGGGTGGAGTCGCGGGCGACGAGCGCCATCATGTGGTCTTCGGGGATCTCGAAGATCCGCTCGGCTTCGGCCAGGGATTGGCCACGACGGAGCTTCACACCGGTGCGCGCGTACGACGAGCTGGTTTTCGGCAGTCCGTCGGCGGTCGTGGCAACCAGCAGGGTGTCGGCGTCGAGCCAGCTCACGTTGCCCTTCGCGGTCGAAAGGTCGAAACCGCCTGCGGCGGGGTCCGCGAAGGTGCGGGTTTCGACGTCGAACTCGCGGTGGCGGTTGGCGTCGCCGCCGTCGGGGG
>NZ_DF952470.1:548446-552259 GCF_001263615.2 Arthrobacter sp. Hiyo1
GATGGCGAGGCGGTGCGGTTCGCCTTCGGCCGGGCGCAGGAAGTTGGCGCCGTGGAAAACCCATTCTTCGCCTTCGGCGGCGGCCAGCGCATCGATGTCGAGCAGCACGTCCCATTCCGGGGCGTCGCTGAGGTAGCTTTCCCACGTGGTCCGGCGCCAGAGGCCCTTGGGGTTCTGCTGGTCTTTCCAGAAGTTGTAGTAGTGCTCGCCGCGCTTGTTGACCATGGCGATCCTGTCCGTGGAGTCCAGAACCTCCAGGATTCCGGCTTCCAGCGCGGTGTATTCGGCGTCGTCGAGCAAGTCTTCGGTGCGGGCATTTTGCTCCCGCACCCAGGCCAGCTGTTCCTCGCCATGAATGTCTTCGAGCCAGATATTCTCGTCGACAGGTTCGGGGGCGATTGCGGTACCCTGGGCAGTTTCGTTGTCGGGCGCGGGCGCTTGATCAGCTGCTGTGGTGGTCATGCCTCATCCTAGAGTGACTGTCTGAGCAGGAAGCAAGTCACAAGAAGTTAGGCTTGGGCGTGGGTAAATCGCAGAACATCCGGGTTGGGCTGATCGGGGCAGGTCCCCGCGGCACCAGTGTGCTGGAGCGATTGCTCGCCAATTGGGCCGCGACGGAAACGCACACACGCTCCCTGCACATCGACGTCGTGGACCCCTATCCCGCCGGTCCCGGGCACGTCTGGCAGCCCGATCAGTCCCGGCTCTACCTCATGAACACGCAGTCGTTCTACCCCACACTGATTCCCGAGGACGAGCGACTCGCGCCGCCCCTCGCCGGGGGCTCTTTTGAGCAGTGGCGGACGGAGAAGCAGTCCGTCGGCGGTCAAGGCCTGAGCTCCGAGGAACGGGCCGAACTCGCCGTGCTCGCCTCCCACGACTTTCCCAGCCGTGCCCTTTACGGACGGTATCTCCGTTCGACTCTTGAGGAACTGCTGGACCGCGTTCCGGCCGGAGTGGAGATCGCCTTCCACCGAAGCAACGCCGTGGCGGCGCATCCACTGCCGGGAGGCCCGACGGACGGTTCGCCGGGCAAGCCAGCGGGCGGAGGGTTCGACGTCGAACTCGACGACGGCGCTCGGCTCACCGTGGATTCCCTCGTCCTCGCGCTGGGCCACCTTGAGTCCCGGCTCAACCCGGAGCAGCGTTCGTTCAGGGAGGTGGCAGCGGAGCTCGGGCTGCTGTATGTGCCGCCGGCTGCTCCGGCCGATGTGGACTGGGCGTTGGTCTGCGGGGGAGACGGTCCTGGTCCGGGGCATGGGGCTGAATTTCTTCGACGTCATGGGCCAGCTGACCGAAGGCCGCGGCGGACAGTTCGTGCCGGCCGAAGGCGGTCTCCATGGGAAGCTCAAGTACCTGCCTTCGGGCCAGGAACCGAAGATCATTGCGGCATCCAGGCGCGGCACTCCGTACCGGGCCAAGGCCGGGCTGGACGGTTACTATCCCAAGTCCGTGCGCTTGCGGTATCTGACCGAGAGCGCGGTGGAACGCTTCGCCGCGGCCGGTATCCAGCCTGGCTTCGACCATGACCTTTGGCCCCTCCTGCATCGCGACGCCTTGTGGGCCTACTACTCAACGCTGGTTGCGGCCGAGCCCGTGGCCGTGTCTGATGCGACGGAATTCCTGGCCGCTCTCGAAGACTTGTTGCAGCCCCACGCGCATGCCACCGGGCGCTGGGAAAACCATGTCGCCGAGTTGGTCTCCACCCATGTTGCATCGTCGCGCCGCCTTGACCTGCTGGGCCTCGCGGCGCCCTTGGCCGGGCATTCCTTCGCGTCCAGGAAGGAACTCGACGCCGCCGTCGTGGACTATCTGGACGATGACGCCCGCCGCTCCGCCCTGGGAGAGTCGGATCCCGTGAAGATGGCCATCGGTGCGTTGCACACCGGACGGGCCATCCTGAAGAGCGCCGTGGCCGACGGCGGTATCACGGACGAATCGTGGGTGGGCGAGCTGCGCGGCTGGTTCGAATCCTTCGTTGAGGGGCTCGCGAGCGGTCCTCCAGCGCTGCGCGCCGAACAATTGGCCGCTTTGGCGCGTGCCGGCGTCGTGAGTTTTGTGGGCCCGGATCCGCGGTTCAGCGTCGACCGTTCCCAGCGCGTCTTCCGGGCGGTATCTGCCTGGGTGCACGACGACGCCGCGGAAGCCAGGATCCTTATTGAGGCCATGTCCCCGGCGAACCGGGTAGGCGTGAGTGTTTCTCCGTTCCTGCGGCAGTTGCTCGCCGACGGATTGGTGCGGCCCAAGGTGATGATGACTGCCGAGGGAACGCCGGTGCAGACGTCCGGCTTGGATGTCCAGCCGCATCCGTACCGCGTGGTGGGCGCCAACGGTTCCGTGACTCCGGGAATGTACGCCCTCGGCCTGCAGCTTTCTTCCACCCAATGGGGGACAGCCATCGCGGCCGAAGCCCGGCCATCCGATGGTCGCGGCTATCGGAGTGGCCAACGGACCCTCCGCGACGCCGACGAAATCGCCAGGGACATGCTCGGCCTTCCGCTCCAAAAATGAGCATATTCCCCCAACAAGAATGAGCATGCTCCCTGCCCGTTCCGACGAGTGGACATAAGCCTGATATGTCCACTCGTCGGTCCCGGGGGAGAGCATGCTCTCTGGCGGTAGCGGGCTGCGCCTGGCGGTTGGGCTTATGCAGCCTGGTTTTGGATGAGTTTGAAGATCGCACCCGTCGGGTCGGTCAGGGTGGCCATCCGGCCGTAGGGGGTGTCCTCAGCCGCCTGGACCACGGTGGCGCCCAGGGAGACGGCCTGCTCGATGGTGTCATCGACCTTGTCCACCGCGAAGTAGACGCCCCAGTAGGACGGCACCTCGGCAGGGAGGAAACCGGAGGCATCCATGATGCCTGCCTTGGAGTTGTCGCCCTCACCGAGCGTCGTGTAACGGAACTCCGGGGTGTCGCCCACGACCGTGGTTTCCCAACCAAAGACGTTTTGGTAGAAGGAAACGGCCGAGTCGTACTCCTTGGCGAAGAGCTCGTGCCAGGCCGGCGCGCCTGTTTCGGCAGCCAGCTGATAGCCCTTCATCTCGCCGAACTGCCAGGCACCGATGGCCGCGCCGGAGGAATCCGCGTACATGGCCATGGTTCCCTGGTCCGGAACTTCCATGGGTTCCATGTAGACCTGGCCGCCGTTGGCGAGGGCTGCTTCGGTGGTGGCCTTGATGTCGTCAGTCCGCAGGTAAGTGGACCAGACATCGGGCATCTGGCCCATGTTTTCCTGCTTCTGCATGATCCCGGCCACCATCTTGCCGTCCTTCGAGGCGGTGATGTAGCCACCGTACTTTTCCTGATCCCCGGTCTCGTAGGTCCAACCGAAGAGCGTGTTGTAGAAGGACTTTGCCTTCTCCGGGTCCGAGGTCATCAGGTCGATCCAGCAAGGTGAGCCGGGGGTGATGTCAGGCGTGGGCATGTTTTCTCCTGTGTCGTTACCGCGGTTGTTCCACGGTTTCATGAGTGGGTGGTGGAGACAGACAAAACCCTATGCGGGGCCTCTGACAGTTTCAATGCCTTCGCTCGATGCCATTAGCGGACCCTAGCCCATGACGAGCATCAAAATGAAGTAGATCGCTCCGCCGACCACCGAGTAGATGGCAAACGGTGTCAGGGTCCGGGTCTCGAAGAAGCGAAGCAGGAACTTGGTGGCGAACCATGCGGCGACACCCGCGCACAGCGCCCCCACCAGGAACACGCCACGCTCGTCGGCCATGGCCGGAGTGAAAAGGTCAGGCAGCTTGAGCACGGCGGCCGCGCCGATGATCGGCGTGGCGAGCAGGAAGCTGAAGCGCGCGGCGTTCTCG
>NZ_DF952470.1:553582-555477 GCF_001263615.2 Arthrobacter sp. Hiyo1
CCGGGATCAGGGCGGCTGCCTGGGCCGTTCCGATTGCCAAGGCGCGCTTCCACGGCAGGGTGGCGATTTCGGCGTCGGAAGCCGTTGCGGTGGCGGGCTGCTCCGCGGCACGGCGGCTGTCTCTTGTCCGCAGGCGTTCGGCCCCAAAAAGGACCAGACCGTTGACCACCAGGAAGGCCGCGGCGATCAGCGGGGAACCGAAAAGGTTCCGGATAGGCTTCTCCAGGACCAAACCGATGATTCCCGCAGGCACGGTTCCAACCACGAGGAGCCAGCCGAGCTTTGCATACGTGTCTGACGGAGCAATCTTCCTGTCCCGGATTGAACGGCCAAGGCCCTTGGCAATCTCAATCCAGTCCCGGAGGAAGAAGAAGAACAGCACAATTGCTGTAGCCAGGTGGGTGGCAATGAGGAAGTTCAGGAATTCCGGCGCCTTCTGGTCCAGGCCCCAACCGAAGAGCTTGGGCAGGATGACGCTGTGGCCGAGGCTGGAAATCGGGAAGAGCTCAGTGATTCCCTGCAGCAGGCCCATGACGATGGCCTGGATCATATTAATCATGGGCTCGATCCTAGCCAGTACCGGTTACTGCGAGATGAACGTTTGCTGGGAGGCAGCCGGGTGCCAGCAGGTGAACGCCGTCAATAGGGTAGGTGGCTAATATCGACCAATGACCCAAGAACGATGGCGGCAGGTTTCCGAATGGCCCATGGTGGCGGCAGCGGTGCTGTTCCTGGTGGCCTATTCATTCCAGGTGATCGCCAATCTCAGCGAGGCCCAATCCACCGTTGTTGACACCATCATTTGGGTCACGTGGCTGGTGTTTGCCTTGGACTATGCGATGTGCCTCGTCTTGGCGCGGCGGCGCGCCAAGTGGTTCGTGCGGAACCTGCACGAATTGCTGATCCTGGCACTACCGGTCCTCAGGCCCTTGAGGTTGTTGCGGCTCGTGACACTCCTGAAGCTGCTTCATCGCACAGCCGGGAACGCCATGCGAGGCCGGATCCTCACTTTCGTCCTCGGGTCCGCGGCCCTCCTGACGTACTGTGGTGCGCTCGCCGTGCTTGATGCGGAGGAGAACGCCGCCGGCGCTAACATCACCAACTTTGGCGACGCCATCTGGTGGGCGATGGTCACCATCACCACCGTCGGCTACGGGGACCACTACCCGGTGACGGTGGTGGGACGCTGCGTTGCCGGCGGCTTGATGGTTTGCGGAATCGCCGTCCTGGGCGTCGTGACCGCATCGGTTGCCTCTTGGCTCGTTGAACAAGTCTCTTCCGGAGCTGCGGCGGCCGCGACAGTCGCCGAGGAACCCATGAAGCAGGAGATTCGCCGGCTGGCTGAGCAGGTCGAGCGCTTGAGCGCGCTTCTGGAAAACGCTGACGGCGAGCTACGAGGCGGCGTGGTCGGAGCCCGCGGCGACCACTCGCCGCCGCCTTAGCCCGCCCGTCCCCGTAGCTCGCCGTCGAGGTGCGTCCTTAGTCCCTTCCGCGGACCGGGATGCTCGCGGAAGAAATCAAGACGGCGCTCTTCTCTTCGTTGGTGGCCGGACGGATCTGGCCGCGTTCCGGGACGAAGACGATGGCCTCATCTTCCTGCTCGGGGGCGTGACGAAGGAACGGAAGCGGCGCAGCCGTTCCGGGTCCTTCAGGGTCGCGGCCCACTCGTCCTCGTAGGACCCGACGTGCTTGGCCATGGCGGCCTCGAGCTCGTCGGCGATGCCGAGCGAGTCCTCGACGACCACCTGGCGCACGTGCTCCAGGCCGCCGTCGAGCTCTTCCTGCCAGCGGGCGGTGCGTTGAAGCCGGTCGGCGGTGCGGATGTAGTACATGAAGTAGCGGTCGATGTACTTCACCAGGGTCTCGTCGTCCAAGCCGCCGGCAAGGAGCTGGGC
>NZ_DF952470.1:556080-566877 GCF_001263615.2 Arthrobacter sp. Hiyo1
CCCGCCGAAGTTCGCGACTTCACCAATGGCGAAGATGCCGGGGATCTCGGTTTCGCAACCATCGGAAATGACAACACCGCCGCGAGGGCCAATCGTAAAGACCTGCTCCTCACCCTCCGCTGCACGGAAGAGCTCGTCGCGGGGCCTGACCCCGATCGCGACGATCACGATGTCGGCGTCGATGATGCGGCCGTCAGCCATGAGGACGCCGGTGACCTGGCCGTCGTCGGACAATACTTCCGAGGGGAACACGCCGCCGTGGATTTCGAAGCCTTTGTCCTTGATGAGCCGGCCCATTGCCTGGCCAGCGCCTTCGTCGAGCTGCGTTGCCATCAGCCAAGGCGCACCGTCGATGACGATCGGGGTGGCGCCAAGCCGCTCAGTCCCGGCGGCCGATTCAAGGCCCAGGAGGCCGCCGCCGATTGTGACGGCTTTGATCCTGCGTCCCAGTTTCGCGGTGAGTTCGGTGATCGCCTTGTTGATGGCCCAGACGTCTTCGAGCGTTCGGTAGACGTGGGTGTGTTCGGCGCCCGGGATCGGGAGGCGCGCGGCGTTCGAACCCGTCGCGACCACGAGTGCATCGTATTCGTAGCTGTTGCCGGCAGCGGTTTCCACGGACTTGGCTTCGGGGTTGATCTTGACCACCCGCTCGCCAGTCCGCAGGTCCAGGGCTTCGTGGTCCCACATCGATGCATGCCCGAGGGTGAGGTCGTAGTCCACCTCGATGAGCGCCTTGCTCAGCGTGACCCGGTCGTAGGAAGATGTGCTTCCTCGGTCAGGACCGTGACGTGCCAGCTCGAGACCGCGGGTATGCATGGCATCGGCAAAACGGTGGGCCGCAGGGCCCCCGCCCGCGACAACAATGCGGCGCGGGTTCTCTGAAGGGGAAGTATGTCCGGTCACTGGCGGCCTTTCGCATGTGCCGCAGAACCGTCATCCGCGACTTGTCACTTCAGACTAAAGACGCGCAGTTTCGCGTCAGTTTCCCTTTTGTTTCGGGGGCTTAACTTCGGCATCACGGTGAGGATTGCGGTTATGTGAGGTCTCCTTTACGAGCAGGACACATTGATTGCATTCCGGCGAAACATGGCGGGCCTACCGTGAAGTTGTGGCCGCAAACGGCCCGTGCCGGATGGCGGAATTGGATCCGCCGGACCGGCAGGCTAAGCGATAGGGGCTGAAATGACCGTAATTCTGGATCGTGAAAAGGAACAACAGCAGAGCGCACCGACCGCGTCCGGCTGGCACCGCGTCTGCGCGATCGACGAGCTGGAACCGGCCTGGGGCGAAGCTGCCCTGGTCGGAGGCAAGCAAGTAGCGCTCTTCCGCACCACGCCGGATGAAGTCCTGGCCGTATCCCAGCAGGACCCCGCAACCCTCTCCAACGTCATGGCGCGGGGAATCGTCGGTTCCCGAGGCAGCCGTCCCACGATCGCCTCGCCGCTTCACAAAGAGGTGTACGACCTGGAAACCGGCGAATGCTTTACCAACCCCGAACTGCGGCTTGCAAGCTACGCCACCCGTTTGGTGGACGGATATGTCGAAGTAGCCGTCTAGGCTGCATCAGGGGCGTCCCGGCGTCGTTGCCCCTACTGGCAGAATGGCCGATATGGACGCACCCAAGCAGTTTCCCGCCGTCGAGCTCCGCATAGAAATTCGCGATACTGAACCGCTCATTTGGAGGCGGGTGGTCCTCCCCGAGTCGGCCACCGTCGCTGTGCTGCACGGAAGCATTCAGACGGCCTCGGTTGGAAGGATTGCCACCTTTACGGCGTTAGCGGTGTCGATCGTAAGGGCGTCCGCCGGATCATCATCGGAACCGACGACGACGGCGTGCAACCCGGCGCCGAGCTTGCTGCCGACGTCGGGCTGCTTGAGCTCATTGACCCGGCCCGGCCGGGTAAAGCTCCGCTGGAGTACGAGTACGATTTTGGTGATTCGTGGATTCACGAGATCGAGGTCGTGGGCCCGGCCACTCTTCCTGAAAACACCGTTGCCTGCCTCGATGGCGCGATGCGGGGACCCCTGGAAGACTCCGGCGGGGCAGCGGGCTACGCGAATGTGGTGGCCGTGCTTGGCAACCCTGGCCACTCCGAGCATGGCCAGTGCGCGAAGTGGCTCGAATTGGTAACCCATCAGCCGGCAGCCGACTTCGACCCCACCGACTTCGATCTCGTCGCGGTGAATGGGCAGTTGCGCCAACTGGCACGACGGATCTGGCCGGGCGACGCTACACCGGAAGACAGGGAGACCGTCCTTGGCCCGGTTTCGTGGTTTCTAAATGCAGCACACCCGGACGGGCTGGAACTGACATCCGCCGGCTACCTCAAACCCGCAATAGTCAAACGGGCCATGACCCAGCTCGGCTGGGATGATGAGTGGCCGATGCCGGGGCGAAATGAAAACAACGTTGTTCCGATCCTGGACCTTCGTGAACAACTGCAGGATTGGAAACTGTTACGCAAGTTTAAAGGAAGGCTGGTCCTCACCCCCGCTGGCCGTCACGCTGTGCAGGATCCTGCAGCCCTGTGGGACTATCTGGCCGAGCGGTTCGCCTTTCCGCAGCACGGCGTCGACAAAGAGGTCATGCGCCTGCTGGTCCATTGGGCTGTTAGCGGCGAGGCGCCCCCGTACAACGTGCGCCGGGAAGTGATTCAGTCGGCGCTCCACGCAAAGGGTTACCGGATGCCTGGCGGCACCGAGATTCCCTTGGATGACGCCTGGCACCTGGATCTGGACAACAGCCGGACCCTCCGGTGCCTGGCGTTGCGGGAGTCGGCCAGCTGGAGTCTCCGGAACTCGGAACTGTCTGACGGCGGGCTCAAGTTCCTGCTCGACGTGCAGCGCCGATTCGGGGACCGCAGCTACTGAACTGGCTATCGCCGTCGAAAAAGCAGCAGATGCCCACAAGAAGCGATTCTGTGGGCATCTGCTGCCAGTTCGCGCCTTAAAGCGCGCCACGCGGAAGGTAAGGGATTTGAACCCTTGGTGCGGGGTTACCGCACACTGGTTTTCAAGACCAGCTCCTTAGGCCGCTCGGACAACCTTCCCTGCCTAGTAGTGTTTCATAGGGAGTTGGCTGTGCCAAAAACCTGCCTCCGCGATTAACGCGGTTAAGGTGTCTGAAAGGCCAATTGCACTGAGCAAGATCGGGAGCACTCTATGAAAGCCGTCTACATCTCCGAACCGGGCGGACCCGAGGTTCTGGAAATCCGCGACGTCCCTGCTCCGGTTCCCGGCCCCGGCGAGGTTCTCATCGACGTCGTCGCCGCAGGTCTCAACAGGGCCGATGTCCAGCAGCGCCGCGGTTTCTACCCGCCACCACCGGGAGCGTCCGACATTCCCGGCCTTGAAGTCTCCGGCCGGATTGCAGCGTTCGGGCCCGAGGTGAGCAAACCGTTTTCCGTGGGTGACAAGGTAGTGGCGCTGCTTTCGGGTGGCGGCTATGCACAGCAGGTTGCTGTCCCCGCGGAGCAGGTCTTGCGATTGCCCGACGGCGTGGATCTGGTCACCGCCGCGTCCTTGCCTGAGGTAGCCGCCACGGTGTACTCGAACCTCATCATGACTGCACAACTGCAAGCGGGTGAGACGGTACTGATCCACGGCGCCACTGGCGGCATCGGCACCATGGCCATCCAACTCGCCAAAGCGTACGGTGCCACGGTCGCGACGACGGCCGGAACGGCCGAAAAGGTCGGAACCGCGAAAGCCTTCCTCGGAGCCGACATCGCCATCAACTACGCGGAAGAAGATTTCGCCGAAAGCCTCAAGGCACAAAACGGCGGCAAAGGCGCGGACGTGATTCTCGACGTCGTCGGTGCCAAATACCTGCAGCAAAACGTGGAAGCACTCGCGGACTACGGAAGGCTGGTGGTGATCGGGCTGCAAGGTGGCGTCAAGGGCGAACTCAACCTCGGCCAGCTGGTCAGCAAACGTGCGGCGATCATCGGCACAGCGCTGCGCCCGCGGCCGGTCGCCGAAAAAGGTGTCATTATGAACGCCGTCCGCGAATCGGTCTGGCCGATGCTGGCCGACGGCCGGATCAAGCCGCTTGTGGCCAAGTCGTTCCCTTTGGAGCAGGTCCGCGAAGCCCACGAGTACTTCGATTCCGGCGAGCACATGGGCAAGGTCCTTCTGCTGCTCTAGCGACATCCGCAAAACCGGCAGCACGAAGGAGAGCGATGTCCATCCGGTACAGCATCCTGGCATTGCTTCAGGAGCAACCACGCTACGGATACCAATTGCGGGCGGCGTTCGAGGAACGCACGGGATCCGTCTGGCCGCTGAACATCGGGCAGGTGTACACCACGTTGAACCGGCTGGAGCGCGACGCTTTGGTCCGCAAAGAGGGCGACGACGGCCGAGGCCACGTGCTTTTCAGCATCACCGACGCGGGGACTGTGGAGATCCGCCGATGGTTTTCAACTGCGGTGGATCGTGGAGCGCCGCCGAGGAACGAATTGGCCATCAAGCTGTCGTTGGCCGTCTCGACGGCGGGGACCGACGCACACGCTCTCATCCAGGCCCAACGTGAGATATCCCTGCGGGAACTGCAGGAGTACACACAGGATCGCAAGGACCTGGCCGCCAACCAAAGAGTGACGGATACCGCCAGGCTGCTTGTCCTGGACTCCCTGATCTTCCATGCCGAGGCGGAGGCCCGCTGGCTGGATCTTTGCGAAGCCAGGCTGGTCCAGCAGTCCAATGGCGCCAGCAACGGCGTGATCGGAATCGTCCGAGGCAACGGGACAACCACCGCATAGACTGCTCCGCAGGGGAGGTGCTGACATCGAAACATTGACGAATGCCGACGTCCGGATCCGCCTGCTTGGCCCCGACGACGCCGGCGCGCTGATCAGCCTGGCGGAGATGGATAACTTGTTCGACGAAGATCCTTCAGTCCCGCCGTCGGGCGCGTTGACGTACGACGCGCCCGCTCCTTCCTGGGCGACCCCGCCGTGCTGTTTTGGCTGGCTGAGCTCGGCGGGGGGATGGTGGGATTCCTCCACTGCTGCATTCAGCGCCGCCGTAATGCCGGGCCCTGGGCGGAACTGCTCCTCATGGAAATGGGAACCCATGCGCAGTGGCGCCGCCGCGGTATCGGCCGGTCCCTTCTGGCTGCCATGGAGGAGTGGATGCGGACACACGGGATGGAAGAAGTCTGGGTCCCGGCCAACCTCTATGCAACGGGTTTCTACGAAAAATGTGGTTTCGCTAAGGACGAAGGCGAAATACTGGTCAAGGCGCTGGGCTGAGTTGCGGCACATGAGAGTATGAACGCATGAGCGATCAGGACGACACTCAACCCAGTGGCGAGAGTTTTGACGACATCCCGGTGGAGGGCACAACCTTGGACGCTGGGACGGCACAGAGCACATCGGAAGCGGGCCCCAGGGCCGACGGGAAGCCTGGCGCCAAGAAGGGCAGCACCCTCCAGGACCTCGTCGACGAACCAGCCAAGGTCATGCGGATCGGCACCATGATTCGCCAGCTCCTCGAAGAAGTGAAGAGCGCTCCCCTGGACGAGGCAGCGCGCGGACGCCTTGCCGCGATCCACGAACGCTCCATCAAAGAGTTGGAAGAGGGCCTCGCTCCGGAACTAGTGGAGGAGCTGGAACGTATCAGCCTCCCTTTCCCTGAAAATGCGACCCCTTCCGACGCTGAGCTCCGGATTGCGCAGGCGCAGCTTGTCGGCTGGCTCGAGGGCTTGTTCCACGGAATCCAGACCGCCATCGCCGCCCAGCAGGCAGCCCGGGAGCACGCTGTTGCCCAGCTGCAGCTTCGCCAGCTCCCGCCCGGAACCATGATTGCTCCCGGAGTCGTTATCGGGGAGAACGGTGAGCCCCAGCGTGCCCACCTTCCCGGCAAAGAAGCGGAACCAGGCAAACCTGCTCGAGTTGAAGATCCGGACCACGGTCCGGGCCAGTACCTCTGAGCGCTGGTTTGGGATTCTTTGGGGCCGTCCGGCAGGGGCGGAAGGATGACGCTGAACTTGGCAAAGGATTGTGGCGCCGTGCCCACGACCGCTTTCACCGCGGCCTTGATCGCTATCACCAGGTGCTGGAAGGTGTCGAAGACGAGCAGCTCTACGGCGAACTCGTAGCCATTGCCAACGAACTGGCGGACTTGTCGTCCAGGGTACGTGCGGTCTGCGTGGAGGCCCAGCTCCGTTCGCCCAGTGACGGGCTGGATATTCCGGGATCGCTCGCAGGTGTCCATCGCGCGCTGTCCAAAGCGGGTAACTCTCTTGCCACGACGGCGGAGGCGGCCGCGATGCTGCGTCTCGCCGTCGGGCCCGTTCCTGTGGGTGCGGCTTCGGTACGTCGACGCGCCGAAGCGTTTACGAGCACGTCGAGGAAGCCGAACGGTTGCTCGGGACCAAAGCCGGCTCATAGAGTTCGGCGAGTTAGGTGCAGACGCGTCTATTCCCACGTAACAACTATTAAGCGCCTAGCTTAGAGGGGCTGGAATCCGTAGCCACTCCGTGTGCACGGCTGGCAGGATGGAAGCCATGACTTCGTCACCGAACCTTACTTTTAACGACGGCAACTCCATCCCCCAGCTCGGCTACGGGGTGTGGCAGGTTGAGGACGATGTAGCCGAAAAGGTGGTGCGTCGGGCCTTCGACGCCGGCTACCGCCACATCGATACCGCCAAGATCTACGGCAACGAGGCAGGCGTAGGACGCGCCATAGCATCCTCCGGCCTCAAGCCCGAGGAAATCTTCATCACCACCAAGCTGTGGAATGCGGACCAGGGCTACGAGTCCACGTTCGCGGCTTTCGAAGAGTCCATGAACCGCCTCGGCCTGGAAACCCTTGACCTGTACCTGATCCACTGGATGCAGCCCAAGCAGGACAAGTTCGTGGACACGTGGAAGGCCCTCATCGAGCTCCAGAAGCGCGGACGCATCAAGTCCATCGGCGTCTCCAACTTCAGCAAGGAAGGCCTGCAGCGCCTGATCGACGAGACCGGCGTGGTTCCGGCGATCCACCAGATCGAGCTCCACCCGTTCTTCAACCAGTCCGAACTCCGTGAATTCGCCGCTGCCCGGGGCATTTTGACGCAGGCCTGGTCGCCTCTTGGCCAGGGTGGCGAGCTCCTTGAGAACGCCACCATCGCGCAGATTGCTGCCAAGCACGGCGCCACCCCGGCGCAGGTGGTTATCGCCTGGCACCTCGCGATCGGCAACGTTGTGATCCCCAAGTCCGTGACCGAGTCCCGGATCCAGGAGAACTTCGCAGCCCTTGGCGTCACCTTGGATGAGGCCGACATCGAGGCCATCAACGGCCTGGACCGAGGCGCCGAAGGCCGCATCGGACCGGATCCGGCAGTCTCGGACTTCGCATAGTTCTTAACTCGCGCAGTTCACAACGCGGGATCTCGCAATGCGGGGTCACTTACGGCCCATTCAGCGGCACCAAATGGGCCGTAAGTGACCCCGCGTTGCTCGGAGGGGAGGGCTTGGGGCGGTGTACTTCGAAGACGTGCTGGTGCCGTATTTTGCGGCATCAGGACGCAGCTCGCGCAACCACCCCAAGGCTTCTTGTTCATCCGTGAAATACCGGGTGGGGCACTGCGGTGCGGGGAGCCCGTGCCTGCCGTGGGCAATGACACGGTCCACCGGCGTGCTACCCAGAATCGCGAAGGCCGTGATAGTGGCCGCTTCGCTGAAGAATCGGACGGCGTCGCGGCTGACAGACTCGACGCCGATGACCTGAAGTAGGACCGCAGCGCCCCTTCCGCCCGTCAGCGCCAGGTACCGCTCCTGGACAAGACCCCCGTCTTCTGCGGTGATTCGGCCTCCCGGCCGCAAAATGATCCTGAGGATCCCTTCACCTGCGTCCTCAATCCTGACATTTTCATGTTCAGGGCTGAACCCCGCTCCACCGCCGTCCACGCCGGAAACGGTGTTGACCTCTGCGTCGTGGTGTAATTCGCCCTCGGACTGGACCAGCGTTGTCATCAAATCCCCCAGATGTGATTTCACTGCGACTCCATTGACGCAGTCCCCGGATGAGCAACATCGGGTGTGATCACAGTAACGGTGAGGTTGCCCGGCGTCCATGATTAGTAAGTATGCGGAGTGTTTGCCCGCGGGAGCCTGTCTGGAATCGAGTACCGGACACGGCGAAGGGCGCACCCCGCTGGGATGCGCCCTTTGCTCTACGGGTCAGGTCAGTCCTTTTTGAAGGCGTCCTTGACCTTCTCGCCGGCCTGCTTCAAATCGCCCTTGGCTTGGTCGGCCTTGCCTTCCGCCTTCAGGTTTTCATCGCCTGTGGCGTTCCCGGCAGCTTCCTTGCCCTTGCCGCCGGCCTTCTCGGCAGCGTTCTCAATCTTGTCGCCTAGTCCCATGGTGTTTCCTCCTCTGGTTCGGCAGCCGATCGATACGGCCGTTACTACATACTAAGCATGCTTCGGGTTTGGATTTCAAATCCGATTCGGCCTTCCCGATGGCTAGGCGCCTCTACCACCCCGGGGACTCGACGACGTTGCCGTCACTCCGGAGGCACCCCGCCGGATGAGGCCAGGTTCTATCGTCGGTTCGACATTCTTGGTTCACTAGCAAGAAACGCACTTTGCAACGCGGATCGGGGCGCCTCATGGATGATCGTCGCACGGGCTTCACTGTTGCATTCCCCGAAGCGAGGAAATACAGAGCCGTCAGGATCATGTCGGGAGTTTTCTTCCTCCTGTTCTGGATCCTGTCGGGTGTCACCTTGTTCGGGTCGGCTGAACTTCCCAAATGGCCTCTGTTCATCGTCGCGGGAATCGCGATGGCTTTCTCTTTCGGGTTGTCCACGTACGAGAAACGGAAGTGGAAGGGGCTTGCTCTCATCTTCGACCGCAGATTCGCAGAAGAGTTCACAGCGCACACCGAGTGCGACTACCCGCAGGACGTGGACATCTTGAGCGTCCAACGGTCCATCGCCGTCCGAAGGCTCGACGGGTCCGTCTTGCTCTGGGGCGTAAGCCGGTCCAAGGCTGGATTCAGAGTATTTCCGATGACCTAAGAGCGCGCGTTGTTCCGAAGGCCCTTGATGTGGTCCGGAATATGGGATGTCGGTTCGGGGCAGGGGATAAACTCTGACGATGGGGGATTCGAGGGACAACGAAGGCATCTTCGGGGAGGTCACCGGAGGCTCGGCATCTGGGCCACGGAAAGTGCCGGAACGTATTCCGCTGTGGAAGCTCGAAGAAATGCTGGAAGAAGGTACGCCGACGCCGACTGCCTGGCGCGAAGCAGCTGATCCTACCCCGCGACCCAAGAAACTGCGGCGGGTGGCCAGAGCTGCTTCGATCGTCGCCGGGATTGTTGTGCTTCTGGCTGGGCTCTATTTCGTAGGCCCCTTTGTGCCCGGGCTGAACGGACTTGGTGGACTAAATGGCATCGCCAATCCGGGTGCGATCGGGCCCTTGGCACCCGGCGGTCCTGCAGCCGGCGCGGCGCTCCAGGCAAAGGATCATCCACCGGCGGGTATCGGGGAAAACCCGGGCCCCCTTGGTCAGCCTGCACCGCTGACCGTGACCAGCAAGTCATACGCCTTCCTGCAGAAGCGTGAGGACGGCAGTCCGGTCACCTATGATCCGTGCCGGGCGATCCATTACGTCACCCGCCCCGCCAACTCACCGGCAGTCGGCCCCGAGCTCATCCAGGAAGCTGTCACTGCGATCTCCCACGCAACTGGACTGACCTTCGTCAACGACGGCGACACGACAGAGGCTCCGTCCGCGGGCCATCGGTCATATCAGAAGGATCGGTACGGGGACCGTTGGGCTCCGGTGCTCATCGCCTGGGAGACCCACGCCGAACAACCGAAATTCACGAATCCCGCGCAAGGGGAAACTGTCATGGGCCTGGGAGGCAGCGAAGCTGTCAGCTTTGGGAATACCGGCTTCACCTACGTCAGCGGGCAGGTGGAGCTGAACGGCCCTGCACTCCAACGGATGTCGGCGGAACTCGGAACGGAACAGGTGAGGGCCGTGATCGAGCACGAGCTCGGTCACGTGGTTGGCCTGGACCATGTCAACGACCCTAGCCAGATCATGAATCCCTCGGAGACCCCAGGAGTGGTTTCGTTCGGCGCCGGCGACCTCACCGGGCTCTCCCTCGTTGGTCAAGGAAAGTGCCAGCCCACTTTGTAGGGGAGCGGGACAGGCACGCTCTATCCTACGATGCGCTCCTTGACCCCCATTTGCTGCCGAACGCGTCGATTGCTCCTTGCAAGAGGGGCTGGATTGCATGAGGGCCGCCGTCGGGATTTGAGAGATCCCGGATGGTCAATGCAGCGGTCCGCGCTGCTACAAACCGAGGTCTTTGACCGCGGTGACCCAGTTGTGGGCGATCGCATTCTGGGCAGCTGACAGGGTGACCTTGTGGGTGCAGATGGCCTTGTGCAGAGTGTTCTCCACCGCGTCTTTCGGGTTCGTGGTGCCCGTGGCGCTCGCCTTGTTCGGCTCAGGCCACAGATTCGACACGGAGTTGGTGCCGCCGAGCTCAAGGCTGATGAGATGGTCGTATTCCGTGGTCTTCGCGGCAGTCTGGCCGTATTCGCGCAGGCTCTCGGCCTTCACCTTGTCCGTATTCGAAGCGGGCGGGCGCACCGTGGCCGTATAGCCGCTCATGCAGATCGTCGAATCGAGGTTCTCTTGGGTAACCGCGGGATCTGTTGCCCCGGGAGTGCAGGCCGGGTCCGGCAGGTACTCGCCCGTGGCGGCGTCGACCACTTTGGCGGAACACTGTCCGGCAGCAAGCTGCTCGTCGGTAGCGACCATGCCGGGGGAGTGGATGGACTT
>NZ_DF952470.1:567063-574254 GCF_001263615.2 Arthrobacter sp. Hiyo1
CCCGGGAACGGGCGCCACTGCCTGGGGAACGGCCGGCGACGCGGCCTTGGTCATCGCATCGGCGGGGTGGGTTCCCTGCTGACATCCGGCGAGGGCCAATGCAGCAAAGAGGAACGCGGCGGGCAGGGCGAGGCGATTGCGGAAGTTCATGACCCTCAAGTGTTCAGTGGCTCGGAAGTCCGTCCTCCGGAAAGGGGACGACGGGCGGAAGCCGGTAACTCCCGCCCATCTTTTCTATCCTGTTGCCTGAACTTCGCAGCGCCCGGCGCGCCGGGCAGCCTACTCGCCCCGGGTCTCAACGCCTTCGGCGACCTCACAGAGCTTCGTGGACTTCATGCAGCCGAAGGACTGGCCACGGGTACACAAACCCTGCGGGCAGGGTGCGGGCAAATAGGGCCACCTGGCCAGCTGTGCATCACGGATGAAGGAGGTACCGGGCGATGAGATAGAACGCAAAATCGGCGACACCGATGATCATGCCCGCGATGGCGAGCCCGCGACCACGCAACCCGCGCTCTCTGGCCCGCCGGAAGCCAAGGCTGAGATGGCGGTCCCGAGCGGGCCCACCATGGCAAAGACGAAAAGCCCGACGCAGCTGATGATGAAACCCGCTATTGCCGCCTTGCTGAACGGAGCGCGTGGCTGGACTGGTGCGTATGGATTAGGTATCTGCGGGGCGTCGGGCGGCCAGCGCTTTTCGGGAGGTGGAGGAACACTGCTCATGAGGTCTGTTCTTTCTCCTGGAATGATGTCAGGCGAGCCTACGATACGGCGTGGAAGCATGCCTGCATGCCGGGAATCCACGGGTGTGTCGGAGCCTTGAAAGCGAACTACCTACTCTGATGCCGGACGGACGTCACGTCATTCATTTCGTTCACAGGTAGCCCGCTCGGTTAATGGCCACCGGTCCTTCTGCTCGCCGCAATCATCTTGACGATTCTGAACAACCTCGGCCATGACCAGTCGATCGCCCTCGAGGTGGAGCCGGACGACGACAGCCTGACATAGAAGTAGGTGTCTGGGCTGGGGTGGCGCGCAGGCATGACGAATGACGTTCCGCACGGGTCCGGCCATCGACGTCTACATTGCAAAGACCGCCATGCAAAGCCAAAGCACGGCCATGACCATGTAGATGAATCCCATGCCGTTGAGTGTCGGCACGTCGGCAAAAGTGAAATGCTCAGGGGAGAGGCCCCGGCTCTCCTTGTACATGCGCGACCATGAACTTGCCGCACCGTTGATGTCCCGGAAGACGCAAAATCCAAATGCGAAAAGGAACACACCAGCGGCGCCAATAGCGATGCGTGAGGGCCAAAACTGTCGTGTGAGGACATAGATCAGCAGGCCTGCGATGAAGAGTGAAGGGATCAGCCATGACAATGCGCGAGCGGGCTGTGGCATCTCAGTGGCAAGCCGCTTGATCAACCGGATAGTTTTGATGACGCCCCCAAGATCCCGGCAACTTGCCGATGCATTGCATTCCTGCATGCAGGATAGACCCACCCCAGGTGGCAAAAGATTACAGCCGCACTACGGGGCGATGCCGGCGGAAGGCTGTCCAGACGGCGGACATAGTGACTCCTTGGCCGGCCGCCACGGGGAGTTAGGAGGGGTCGCACATCGGTGCACTGGGTGCGGGTCGGTCCAGGAAGTGGAGTGAGTCCATGAAGGCCTTTTGTCCGGCATCAAGGAAGGCATCGGGGGAAGAGCCGGATATGGCGAGGGCCTGGATGAGGGTTGAGCCGTGCATGACAGTGAGGATTTGAGCGTTCAGTCTTCGGCCATCGGCGTCGGTGTACGTGAACTTGCCAAGGATCGCAGGAAACGACTGCAACGTTGTCGAATCACGGGTTTCGACGACCGGCGGGGCTGAGGTGGATTTTCCCTGACCGTTCACGGTTGAATCCATGAAGCCTTGCAGGATCTCGGTCGTGTGTGCAGGGTTCATGCACGGCAATGGGACAGCGATAACGGATTGTCCGTGGTATTGGGCGTTGAATACGTCCGCGGTTGCTGTCGTATCGGCTGTTAGGGGAATTGCGACCTTGGTGTGGGTGGGCGGGCTGAGTAATTTCACTTCGAAGCCGTGGGTCGGGTCGGTGTAATCTGTCAGACGCGGAGTTGGAGTTGGCCGTGCGGTCGGGGTGGGCGGGGGAGCAGCCTGTGTCGTAGAGGCGGCCGCCGCATCCTGGCCGCCGTTCAGCGCCTGGGGAAGCAGTGCCCAGACCCCGGCGCCGCAGAGGACGGCCAGACCGGCGATGCCGAAGACCAAGGTACTTCTTCTACGCCCTGACTGACGTTGGCCGTTCTTGCCATCTGCCCCCGTCGACAATAGGGGCGCGACGCCTTGAATTGTCTCGTCTGGCTGGGCCGGTGTGTGGTCCTCGGACTCTCTATTCATTTAGTCCCCTGTTTTCGGTTGGCGTCGGAGTTGATGGCGGGTTCTGTCGGGTCGGCTGTGCCTCGCACGCAGTCTATGCGCCGACGCCTGTTGCCGGCGCCGAGGGGATAGCTTTGCCTGCTCCGTCGATGACGGTGTTGATGTAGCCGCTCAGCTCTTTGATTTCGACGTCGGTCGGCTGCGTGGCCGGGATTTTCTTGCTGCCGGTGACGAACAGGGTGCCGCTCATGGCCACCATGCTCAGCGTGTAATGCGGTCCCGTTTGGTCGGTGATGGTCTGGACGTTGGCTGTTGATTTCTGCCCGTGCAGGTCTGCAAGGACGGGTGAAAGCTCGTACTTGGCGGTCTGGCCGTCGAGGGTCAGGGTTGATGGTGAGCAGCGGGTCCGGGTCTTTTCGAGACTGTAGATGCCCTGCCAGAACAGCCCGGAATCATCGGAGGATGCGGTAATTGCTGACTGGCTCGCGGGCGGGCCGATCAGGGCCGCGGCTGCCGGTATCCGGTCATCGGAGAGGCTTCCGTCGTGCAGCAGGCTGAGGCATTCATCGGGGTCAGTTCTCAGCAATGATGAACCCATCGACTGGATGCCTTGGATCTTTTTGAGCTGGGCGTCGTCCAGTACCGTGGCGGCGGCACCGTTGATAGCACGGACGCTTGCAACCATTGCGCGCAGTTGAGCCAGTGAATAGACCTGGGCAGGGGCCGCACTGGATGTGGGGCCGGGGCTGATCGTCCAGGCGTCTGTCGGTGCCGCACTTGGTACTGAAGCGCTCAAGCAACCGGAAATCGGCAGGATCATCATGCCGGCGAGCAGCGATATGAGAACGCGCGGAAACCTCAATGCAACCAACCCCCAAATAGATCGCCAAGGTGAACGCGGGCCGACGATGCACGGCATTTGCGTTACCCTCAAGCCCCGATACCTTCAGGCATAGGGGCTTGGACAAGATTAGCTTCTCGACTCCTTCCCCGAAAGCAATTGTTGGCCGGGCCTCCGCCGTGTCCGCTCTGAGCCTCTATCGGGGCCTCAACAAGGTACTAAACATCGGGATGTTGGCGTCATGCCTGCCTTGGCGTCGCCCCTGCTCGCCGCGCTGACGGGCCGAAACGAATGGGCAGTTTCTGTGTAGCATGACGTTCAGTGACAGCGAAGCGTCGATTGCCTGTGGGGAGGGTTTGAATGGCCGAGGTGAGGTTCGTTCCACGTAGCCAATGGGACACGCTGCCTGTCCAGCCGCCGGCGGGAATGTGGCTGATCCGGGCCGTTCCTTTCATCAAAGGGATCCTGGCCGCCTTGGGGGTTGGAGCACCGCTGGCACTGATCGACGCCGCCACCCACTATGCCTTCCCGACGTGGATACCGCTGGTGCCCCTTTGGCTTGCCATCGCCCTGTGCGCCGGGGCCATGGTGATCGCTGTCCTCGCGATCCGCCCCTACTACGCCGAGCGGAAACTCGGCTACACGACGTGGCCAGAGAAAGACCCGGCACCGGGGCCAAGCGGCAGATGAACCGGCTCACGAAGTCTAAAGGCCGACTTGGTCCGGTGGAATCCCCAGGAGGCTCACGTGCTTCACACCATTAAGGACCAGGCGGCGGCGCGGTCCCGACCGCGCCGTGGGAGCCGACGGTCCGGTATCCCGTGCTCAAGGGTTTCAGCGCCGCAGCCTGGCAGCGGACCTCCACAACAAGTCTCCTGGCCTTCCTAGGCACGGGCATACTCATGGTTGGGTTTGCGATCGCCAGCAACAATGGCGCCGGGGTCAAGAACGTCGCCCTCGTGTTTTACGGGATCTTCGTGCTCGCGAGACTCACCGCGGCGGTGTCGGGCGCGGTGTCCATTTACAAGGCCCGCAGGGAGTACCGGCATGGCTACACGACCCTGCAGAGCTTCTCCAAGTTCGGCATGTACTACAGGGCGCTCCCTCGTATCGAGCCGGGTAGCCGAGCTCTTCCGCGGCTCCGAGGACCCCCCTCCGGCCATTCGGCCATAAATATCCACGGCATGTTCTCCTTGGCGAGGAAGTTCACCGGAGTCCAGGAGAAGATGAAATGCGGACGCCCCGGATAGATCTCGCGGACGGCCGAACGCTCGAGCCGCCAAGGGCCGAAGTGGCGCGCCCACCACCGGCATCGGGGGCGGAACTCAAGCTGCTAGGCGCTCATGGTGAGTATCACCCACGGTCCTTTGATCCTGAACCGCCCGGAGTTCGATAAGCCACCTCTGAAAACGTAAGTCATTCGGTCACCCGGGGTTTCAGTCATCGTCGCGTTCGGGTTCCAACGTAAGGCCCGCGGCGATGCGTCGCCGGTCCTCCTTGTGCGATTTGCGGACGAGCCTGAGTCGGAGCATTCCCTTCACCATCAGGACTCCCGCGATAAGCATCAAGACCGCCATCAATGCGATGGCCCAATACGTACTCGGATCGCTGGCTTTGGGTTGAAACACAACGAACAGGACGATGACGAGGAGCATCGTGAAGTTGGCGACCGCCATCGGACCGAACATCGAGTACACGGCTTGCCACGTGTTTCTGCTGGTCGTCGGCCCCTGCGCTCTTCTGGTCACGTCAGCGGCCCTGCCCGTCCTGCGGGACCTCTCCGAAGTGGACATTAGACCCACCCGCCGGGCTGTCTCTCCCGCTCACGACGGCGAAAGGCGGCAACAAGTACAACACCCACGTACCGTGCATTCGGCGCTTGGACATGATTGATGATTGCTCCCAGCCCGGACGACGTAGCCGCCACATTGGCCTTATGGCCATTCCGGGTCAAGGTTGGCTATTTCGAAAGCCAGTCTTGCCATTCCCGCCTCAGAGTCTTCCCATTCTGTGCACCCTGCCGTTGACTCGGAGCCTCGCGGCGGAGTAGTCAGATGGGCGGTAATGTCGCGTGCCTCGACTTCCTCCACGAGGATGCGGAGCATTGTGTCGGCCATGGCCCGCGGTAGCTCACCGTTTGTGTCCAAGTACGCCATCAGGCCTGTGTCTGTGAGGTAGACCGGGGAGCAGTAATTTGCGGTGTATTCCCCGGTGCTTGCCATCTCGGCGGCGGTCAGCTCGTTGCCATTGCCGTCAACACGCATGCATCGTCCTATCGCAACATGGAGTGCCTCCGCCGCTTTGTCCGTTTCGTCCGAAATGACCAGGAAGAACGGTGAAGGCCCCTCCCAGCCATCGAAGATCCCCTCAGACCGCTCGCCCTGACTTTCAAAAATGTCCGGATCGACTGTCACGTTTGCCATGCTGTCCCCCTGATAGCTGCCACTTGGAGCAGCTCGGGAGTGAGCGCCAACGCAGCACGATTCGAATATCGTCTGCCACGGAACGTCGCTGGTCAAGGTTCTCGGTGGTGGCAACGGTATGCAGACAAGACCTCGGGGGCGCCCGCATGGCACCGTCCCTCATAAAAGGGGTGGTCCGGTCGGACCTCTGTCGCGGCAGGACGGTAGCCCTTACTCTTTGGGCAAGGGCAATCAGCGGAGGGGTGGCATTGGGGAGAAGTCTCAAGGAAACTGGGGTCGCTCCCGTTGCCGCTGCGTGTGGCGTGGGCGACGTGTGTCGGCGCCGTTCTGGTCACCGTCCTGGGTCCACTTGCGCTGCCGGGCGGCGTAGCGAAAGCAGTCTTCCCGTACACCTTCGGGTTGATTGGCCTTGCCGCGCTCCTTCTGGGCATGATACTCGTCACCGATTATCACGGTTCCCTGTCTTCTGTTGCCAAGCACTCAATGATCGGGGTCGGGTCGCTGCTACGAGTCCAGCAACAGAGTCAAAAGTGGAGCCCGGACCTCGGAGCAAAAAATAAGCCCCGCCAAATCCGTGGAATGGCGGGGCTTTTCGAGCTTCCTATCAGAATCGAACTGATGACCTTTTCATTACGAGTGAAACGCTCTACCGACTGAGCTAAGGAAGCACCGCGCTATCGTCCGGGTACCGGCTGAATCACGCAAGATACAACTGTAATAGAGTCACCTCGTCCGGGTCAAAACAGCCCGGCGCGGAGCTCCCTTGGCGCCGTTGTTGCGGAATTCACCCGCTCGTCGCGCCGGGTTCAGGCCGCCGTAGCGGACCGGGGGCAAGCTGGGCGGACTAACGTGGCCGCACGATTTCGGTCATCAACCAGCGAAGGGGCGCCATGAGCATGGACAGCAGCAAGAGGATCAACGCGGACGACGCCGGGGCACACCGTGCGGAGCGGCTGCGGCTTGCTGTCTTGGATATGGTGGGCACCACGATTACCGACGATGGCCGTACCGAGCGGGCGATGTCGCTCGCCCTGCAGGAGACCGGCGTCGAGCCTGGTTCGCCCCGTTTCGAAAGCATGCTCGGCTACGCCCGGGACACCATGGGCTTTTCCAAGTTGACCGTTTTCAGCCATCTTTTTGAAGAAGCACGACGAGCTGAGAGCGCCAACAAGGCCTTCGAACGCGCCTACGACGATCTGATTGCCGACGGTGGCGTCCGGGCTATTCCAGGTGCTGAGGAAACCATCGACTGGTTGCGAGACTCCGGCGTGAAAGTTTGCCTGGCTACGGGCTTCGGCCGGCACACCCAGAACATGGTGCTCGAGTCCCTGGGCTGGATGGGGAAGGCCGATCTCAGCCTGTGCCCGGCCGACGCCGGCCGCGGGCGCCCTTACCCAGACATGATTCTCACGGCAGTCTTGGCCCTTGACCTGGATGATGTCCGCGAGGTCGTCGTGGTGGGGGACACGAGCTCGGATATGTTGTCCGGCCTTCGCTCCGGCGCCTCCGCCGTGGTGGGCGTGCTCACTGGCTTCCACTCCGAGGCG
>NZ_DF952470.1:574279-576650 GCF_001263615.2 Arthrobacter sp. Hiyo1
CTCCGAGGCGGCTTTGCGCGCGGCCGGCGCCACCGCCGTCGTGCCCTCAGTCAAGGACCTTCCCGCATTGCTTGAGCCCCGCGCGGCACGGCTCTAGCGCGGGCGCCTCAAGTTTGCGAACAAGCTCAGCACATAGTCCCGTCTGAAGGCGCCGTTCCATTCACGAAGTAGTTGTCCACGGCGTCGGAAACGCACTGGTTGGAGCGGCCGTAGGCGGTGTGGCCTTCGCCCTTCCACGTCACGAGGGAAGCATTGCCGAGTTGTTTCCGTAGGGAACCAGCCAGGCGACAGGTGTCGCCGGGTCCCCGGTGGTGCCAATAACCACAACCGGCGCCGAGCCCGTGTACTTGACGGGAGCAGGCGTGTGCACGGGCTTGTAGGGCCAGTCCTTGCAGTTGATGCCGCCGTAAGCGAAGTAGTAGCCGAAGGTTGGGGAGAGCTGCTTCAGCCGGGCTTCCTCGGAACGCATCCCGGCCGTGTCCGTGACCATGGGGTAGTCAAGGCAGTTGATGGCGTTGAACGCGAACTGGGTGTTCGAAGTGTAGGTGCCGTTCGGGTCCCGGTCTGCGCCGAAGTCGGCAATCCGAAGCATGAGCGACACGTCGCCCTTGAACGCGGCCACCAGGGCCTGGGTCAGGACGGGCCACGATTCGTTGTCGTAGAGCGGGGTGAAAATACCGCTGACGAACGTCGCCCCGGTGACCAGACGCTCGTCCTTGGCGCGCTTGGGATTCTGCTCGACGTCGGCAATGAGGTCCTGGATCTGCTGCACGCCATTATCGACGCTGCCGGTCATCGGGCATCCGGATCTTGCCTGGCAATCCGCCACATAAGTGCGGAGCTCCTTTTCGAACGCCTCGGCCTGCCCCGCAGTGAGGTCCTCGTTGTTGAGGGCCGGATCCACAGCGCCATCCAAAACGAGCCTGCCGACGTTGTTCGGGAACAAGGACGCATAGGTGGCGCCCAGGGACGTTCCGTAGGAGAAGCCCAGGTAGTTGAGTTTTGCGTCGTTCAGCACTGCACGGAGGATGTCCATGTCCTTGGCGGAGCTGGCAGTGTCAATGTGCGGCAGGGCGGGCCCGGATTTTTCCACGCACTTGGTATTGATGGCCTTGGTGTCGGCCAACGCCGCGGCGATGCCCTGGTCGGTTTCGTAGTTGTAGACCTTCTCGCGGGAAGCGTCCCGCTCGGCATCGCTGAGGCACGTCACCGGCGCCGACCGCTTGACGCCGCGGGGATCGAAGCCCACCAGGTCGAAGCTGGACCGCAGCTTGCTGGTGAAGTGGGTTTTCGCCGCGTCCCTGACGAAGTCATAGCCCGAAGCGCCAGGGCCACCGGGATTCACCAGGAGTGAACCCTTCTTTGTGCCTTGGCTCTGGAGCCGGATGGCCGCGATGGAGATGCTGTCACCATCGGGTTTGGCATAGTCCACCGGCACTTTGATGTTGGCGCACTGGAATCCCTGCTCACAGGACGTCCAGTTCACTCTTTGGGAGTAGAAACTCTCCAGTCCTGCCGGCGCCGCGGCGGCGATGGACGCATCCGGGGAGCTGACGTTGCCGGACCCGTTGCCGGCACCATCGTTGGGCGCCGGTACCGAGAAAACGCAGCCGCTCAGCAGCAGGCTCGCGGAGACCGTGGCAGCGACGGCCGCTGCCACCCGCCGCAGTGAGGGGAACCGTGTCCTGGAACTGGACCCGGCGGGCCGGCGTCGTGCGGGGGTCATGCGTTTCTCCTCAGGCTGGGGAAGCGTGCTGTACTTCTAAACTATCCGGCTATTGCTGAATCAGGCTGCTCGCCATGGACTCGACGGCCAGCAGCGGTGCCACGTTGGTGGTGGTGATCCGCACGCGCGCCTTGTTGATGGCATCCATGCGCGCCAAGGTGATTTCAGGCGTGGAGCCTGCCGCATAGGCCTCTAGTTCACTCCTGAGTTCAACGTTGACCAACTCCACGGCGTTCCCCAGTTGGATGACCAGGACGTCCCGATAGAAGGACAGCAGATCAGTCAGCGTGCGGTCGAGGGAATCGGTGATGGAGCGCTTGGCCCGCCGTTTCTGGTCGTCCTCAAGTTGCCTCACCTGGCTTCGCATCGACGGCGGCAGCGTGCCCGATTCCGGAGCGCCCAAGCTCGCGAGCAGGGCGACCTTTTCGGCGGCGTCGCGTTCGTCGTTGGAGCTGTTGGCTTCATCAGTCGCGATCTTGACGAGCTTTTCGGCCATCATCACGGCGGCAGTGACGCCCCTCAGGCCCAGCGGGAAACGGACAGTCTCCATCCGGCGTTCCCTGGCCTCCGGATCGCGGGCCAGCCGACGCGCAATGCCGATGTGGCTTTGGGCAGCGCGGGCGGCCCGGTCAGCGATGGGCGGGG
>NZ_DF952470.1:577019-579421 GCF_001263615.2 Arthrobacter sp. Hiyo1
AGCTCGTCCCAGACGCTCATGTGCGGCTCCCAAGTAAGTCCTGCACGCGCCGGAGGATCTGCGCGGCGAGGTCCTCGACGGCATCCTTGGCGGGCAGCACGAGGTACGTCTCCGGGCGCGCCTGTGCCAGTTCCAGGAAAGCGGCACGGATGCGGGCGTGGAAATCGTCCGGTTCCGACTCGAGCCGGTCCTCGGCAGCGTCTCCGGCAGTTCTGCGGTCCCGGCCATCGCCCGGGTGGACGTCGAGGAGGACAGTCAGGTCCGGCTCGAGTCCTTCGGTGGCCCATTCGTTGAGCCGCCTGACGTCGACGGTTCCGAGATCCCTGCCGGCGCCCTGGTAAGCGACGGAGGAGTCTATATAGCGGTCCGTGATCACCACTGCGCCTTGTGCCAACGCCGGGCGGATGACCTGGCTTGCGTGGGCGGCCCGGGAGGCTGCGAACATCAGGGCCTCGGTCCGGGGATCAATAGTGCCGTGGCCGTGGTCCAGCACGAGGGAACGCAGCTTCTCACCGATCGGCGTGCCTCCGGGCTCCCGGGTGCGCAGCACGGAAAAGCCAAGGGACTCGAGCGACTCAGCCAGGCGGGCGGCCTGCGTGGACTTGCCGGCCCCGTCCCCGCCTTCGAAAGCGATGAAGAGTCCGGGGCGCTGGTCCGGCATGGGGCTCTGGTCCTGCTTGAGGCGCTGCGTAGTCACGGATCTAAGCGTACAGAGGAACTCTGACAGTGCCCGACGACGGCGCTCGCCCGCCCGGGCGCGACGCACCCTACCGCTGGGCGAGACGAAGCCGTAACAGCTTTCCAGCGCCCGCTCCCCGCGCCGTAGGCTGGGGCAATGAGTCTTTCCCGAGAACATGCCGCAGATCTGTCCCCTGACACTGTGGTGGTGGCGGCAGGCCGTCCCGAACGAAGCCATGACCAGCCCGTCAACCCGCCCATCGTTCTGTCCTCCACGTATTTCGGCACGGGAGCACTGAGCGACGGCGACCGCGGCTACGGACGCTATGCCAACCCCACGTGGGATCCGTTCGAGGAAGCGCTGGCCCAGCTGGAGGGCGCCGAGCTGCCCGGCCTGCTGTATGCCTCGGGCCTGGCCGCGGTGAGTTCCGCGTTGTCGCTTGTGCCGGCCGGGGGAGTCCTCGTCATGCCGACGCACAGCTACGCAGGATCGCTCGTCATGGCCACCGAACTCGCGGCCAAGGGCATTCTTGAATTGCGGACCGTCGACATCGCGGACACTGACGCCGTCAAGGCGCAGCTCGCCCCCGCGGATGGAAAGCCCGCCAGCATGCTGTGGATCGAAAGCCCCACCAACCCCATGCTCGGCATCGCCGCGTCCGGGCCCTGGCCACCGCGGCCCATGAGGTCGGTGCCATCGTGGTCACGGACAACACCTTCTCCACGCCGCTCGTCCAGCAGCCCCTCAGCCTGGGCTCCGACGTCGTGCTCCATTCGGTGACCAAATACCTGGCCGGCCACTCCGACGTCGTACTCGGCGCCTTGGTGACATCCGACGCCGGGCTGCGCGGGGAACTCCTGCACCACCGCATCATCCACGGCGGCATCGCGGGCCCGTTCGAGGCCTGGCTCGCGCTCCGCGGACTGCGCACGCTGGCACTCCGGATCGAGCGCTCGCAAGCTTCTGCAGCAACCCTGGCCGAGCGGCTGAGTACCCACCCCCGCGTCGAGTCGATCCGTTTCCCGGGCCTGCCCACCGATCCCGGCCATGAGCGGGCCAAGTCCCAAATGAAGGCTTCGGCTCGATCCTCTGCATCCAGCTCGCCGGAGACGGGACCGCAGCGGTGCCGACGCGGCAGATCAGCTGGTTCGTGCATTGCAGTTGTGGATCCCGGCGACGTCGCTGGGCGGCGTCGAATCCCTCATCGAACGCCGACGCCGGCACACCGCCGAGCCGCTCAGCGTGCCGGACAACCTGGTCAGGATGAGCGTCGGAATCGAGAACGTCGAAGACCTCTGGGCGGATTTGGAGCAAGCGTTCAAGTCGCTTGACCGCTAGGCTTGTGGGCGTGGACGGAAAAATTTTGATTTCAAACATCCAGAATGGGATTTGGTTCATTCTGGGACTGGTCGCCTTCGCTTTGGAGCTGTGGGCGCTGGTCGATTGCCTGCGCCACAAACCCTCGTCCTTTGAGGCCGCGTCCAAGCGCACCAAGACTTTCTGGCTTGCCCTGACCGGCATCGCAGCGGTGATCGGGGGGCTGTCCCTGCTCGGTGGCGGCGGTGGCTTCGGCTTCTTCGGCATCGCGGCTGTCACCGCGGCGTGCGTCTATTTGGCGGACGTCCGTCCCGCGGTGAAGGAAATCGGCAACAGCGGCCGCAACCAGGGGCCGTACGGTCCTGGTGATCCCCACCGGCTCCCTAAGCTCGCAAGCTCGCTCAGG
>NZ_DF952470.1:580148-584688 GCF_001263615.2 Arthrobacter sp. Hiyo1
CCAACTAAGCCGGGGCCACCGCTGACCAGTCGACCGTAAGTTCCCCCAAGCGCCAGCGCGAGGGTCCGTCCTGAAGGGGCCAACCGGCGTCGCGCATTGATTGGCACATGGCGGTCCACCGCTGCCTGCTGCCGAAGGACGCAAGCGGTGCGGCTTCCAGCCAGGCTTGGTCCAACGCATTCAGGAAAGCATGGATGCGTTCGCCGGGGATATTGCGGTGGATGAGTGCCTTGGGCAGGCGTTCGGCCACGTCAGAGGGCAGTTCGAAGCCGCCGAACCGCATGGACAGGCTCAGGCTCAACGGCCGGTCCGGATCCAGTGCAACCCACGTCACCCTGCGGCCGATTTCGTCACACGTACCGTCGATGAACAACCCCTGCGGTGCCAACCGCGACTGCACGAGCGCCCAGATCCCCGCCACGTCCGACTCCTCGTATTGCCGCAGTACGTTGAAGGCGCGCACCAACACTGGATTGCCCGGAACAGGAACCTCGAAACCGCCCACGTGGAAGCTGAGCCCGGGCCTTTCCAAGGGCTTCGCGATACTGACTCGCTCGGGTTCGATCTCGATCCCGCACACGCGGACGTCCGGGCGGACGGCCTGCAGCCTTTCGAAGAGTTCGACGGCGGTGGCCGGGGAAGCGCCGTAGCCAAGGTCCACTACCAAGGGGTCGACGGCGGAGCGTAGCCGCCATCCCTGCGGGCCCGCCAACCAGCGGTCCAAACGGCGCATGCGGTTGGGATTGGTGGTGCCCCTGGTGATGTTTCCGACGGGTTTGCCGCGCCTTCCCTGCACCCGCTCCGCTTTTCGCACCACCGTCCTACTTTATCCTCCAACGCGGGTCACTTACGGCCCATCCGGCGGTCAAACACCGGCGCTAAGTGACCCCGCGTCGTGGAGGGCGTAACGCCCGGCGACGGCAGGGCTTGATCGCTTAGGATGAAAACCATGACTTACAAGCTGATTCTGCTGCGCCACGGCCACAGCGACTGGAACGCCAAGAACCTGTTCACCGGCTGGGTGGACGTCGACCTGAACGACCAAGGCCGCGAGGAAGCAGCCCGCGGCGGAGAGCTTCTGGTCGAGAACAACATTCTCCCGGACATCCTGTACACGTCCCTGCTCAAGCGGGCCATCAACACCGCGAACATCGCCTTGGACAAGGCCGATCGCGGCTGGATCCCGGTCAAGCGTGACTGGCGCCTCAACGAGCGCCACTACGGCGCCTTGCAGGGCAAGGACAAGGCCCAGACCCTCGCTGAGTTCGGTGAAGAGCAGTTCATGGAATGGCGCCGCAGCTACGACACCCCGCCGCCCCCGCTCTCCGACGACAGCGAGTTCTCCCAGGCACACGATCCCCGTTACGCGGATCTCGGCGATGCCTCCCGCGCACCGAATGCCTCAAGGACGTCCTCGTGCGTCTCCTGCCGTACTGGGAATCCGACATCAAGGAAGACCTCAAGTCGGGCAAGACCGTCCTGGTCACGGCTCACGGCAATTCCCTGCGCGCGCTCGTCAAACACCTCGACGGCATCAGCGACGAAGACATCGCGGGCCTCAACATCCCCACCGGCATCCCGCTGGTCTACGACCTGGACGAGAACTTCCAGCCGATCAACCCCGGCGGAACCTATCTCGACCCCGAGGCCGCGGCAGAGTCCATCAAGGCTGTAGCTGCCCAGGGCAAGAAGTAGTTTTTGAGAGAACGACGGCGGCCGGCCCACCTTGCGAGGTGGCGGCGCCGTCGTTGTTTGCTAAGACTGGCTAGAAGCTTCAGGCTGCCATTCACCGGTGACCAGGTAGGTCACCTTGCGGGCAACGGAGACGCCGTGGTCGGCGAAACGCTCGAAGTAGCGGCTGGCGAGGGCCACATCCACCGTGGTGGCTGCAGTCTCGGCCCAGGCAGGATCAGCGATTGCCCTGAAGACGCTCAAGTGCAGATCGTCCACGCGGATGTTGAGCTTGAGGATGTCGCGGGCAACTTCGAGGTCGCGGGACTCCAGGAGCAGCGTCACCTTCTGGATGATTTCGAGGTCGAGGCGCGCCATGTCCTTGAATGTCGCCGTCAGCTGCTCGGGGATGACCGTGGCCGGGTAGCGCAAACGGGCCAGCTGGGCCACGTGCCGGGCGAGGTCACCCATGCGCTCCAGGGATGCGCTCATCCGCAGGGAGCCGACGATCATCCGGAGATCGCTTGCCACAGGGCCCTGGAGGGCCAGGATGTCGATGGCGCGCTCGTCGAGGCCGTTCTGCAGGAAGTCGATCCGCGCGTCGGCGGCAATGACATCCTGGGCAAGATCGACGTCGGCGCCTTCGAAGGCGGTGGTCGCGTTCTGGATCGCCTCAGTGACCAGCTTTGAGATCTCGATGAGGTCCTCACCGACCTGGATGAGCTCCTCCTGAAAAACCTTGCGCACGGTGGCGTCCTCTCCTTGGAAATCTCCTCCGCACCCCTCTGACGGCGCGGAAATCATCACAGCTAACTACGGTCCAACTAGTAAGAGTGGCAGTGGTCAATGAACGATTGCGCACCTTTAGGTGAACGTTAGCTGAATCGGGGCGGTTTGGTGACCGTTCCATATTTTGCAGTGTTTTGAGCGCATAAGCTAGATCCGTGGATCCAGTGCTCATCGGTGTCATCGCAGGTCTAGTCGGCCTGTCGTGCGGCGTCTTTGGCGTGCTCGCGTTCAGGCTCAGTGAACGGCAGCGGAAGATCGTGGACCTGGACGTCACCGAGCCGCTTCTTCCGGAGGGAGCAGCGGAGGTGCTGTCGGTCGTCGGGCGCGCTTTCGTCGTCGTGGACGCGATCGACGGCGTGGTCCGGGCCAGTCCCGCGGCCTATGCGTACGGCCTCGTGCGGGGCCACACAGTGGTGCACAAGCAGTTGCTGGACATGACCGCAAAGGTGCGGCGCGACGGCGTGATCCTCGAGGAGACTTACGAGTTGCCCCGCGGTCCATTGGGCAAGGGAACCATTGTGGTCCAGGTGCGGGCAGCCATGCTCGGATGGGAATATATCGTCCTGCTGGCCGATGACCGTACCGAAATCACCCGTACCGAAGAGATCCGCAACGACTTCGTGGCGAACGTCTCGCATGAACTCAAGACGCCGGTGGGCGCCATCTCCCTGCTTGCGGAAGCGCTTGAGGCGAGCCCGGACGACGAAGAAGCCGTGCGCCGCTTCGCGAAGCGCATGCACAAGGAATCGACACGGCTGGCCGCGCTGGTTCAGGACATCATTGAGCTGTCCCGGCTTCAAGGTGCCAATGTGGCACAGCAAGGGCACGCCGTGGACATCAATACGGTGATTTCCGAGGCCGTGGACCGCTCGCAGCTCCCGGCCGAGCTCAAGAACATCAAGATCGTCGTCGGAGGCCGCACGGAAACGATGGTTTTCGGCGACCAGGACCTGTTGGTGACCGCCTTGCGGAACCTGATCGACAACGCCATCCGTTATTCGCCGGAGAACACCCGCGTGGGAGTGGGGGTCCGCGCCAAAGAAGGCGTGGTGGCCATTTCCGTCACGGACCAGGGCGAGGGTCTCAGCCCGGAGGACCAGGAACGCATCTTCGAACGCTTCTACCGTGTGGATGCGGCGAGGTCCCGGCAGACCGGGGGAACAGGCCTGGGACTGAGCATCGTCAAGCATGTGGTGTCCAACCACGGCGGCGAGGTCACCGTCTGGTCCCAGCCAGGCCAAGGTTCTACTTTCACCATCCGCCTTCCGGAAATGGAAGGCCAGGAGGACGACGACGCCGGGGCGAAGCCCGAAGCGTGATTCAAACGACGGGCGCCGTACGCGCCCTAGAGCAAGGAGCTGGCGCTTGAGCAGGATTCTGATCGTGGAGGACGAGGAGTCCTTCAGCGACCCTCTGTCCTACCTATTGGGCAAGGAAGGCTTCGATGTCCAGGTTGTGGACAACGGCAGTGACGCCTTAGTGGAGTTCGACCGGAACGGGGCCGACTTGGTGCTGCTGGACTTGCAGCTTCCGGGGACCCCTGGCACTGAGGTCTGCAGGCAACTGCGCCAGCGTTCCAGTGTCCCGGTCATCATGCTGACGGCCAAGGACTCGGAAATCGACAAGGTGGTTGGCCTGGAGCTCGGCGCGGACGACTACGTCACCAAGCCGTACTCCTCGAGGGAACTCGTGGCGCGCGTGCGTGCCGTGCTGCGCCGCCAAGGCGAACCGGAGGAACTCATCACGTCCACCGTCCAGGCCGGCCCGGTGCGGATGGACATTGAGCGGCACGTAGTGAGCGTCAACGGCGAACAGGTGTCGCTTCCGCTGAAGGAATTCGAACTCCTTGAGATGCTCCTTCGCAATTCAGGCCGGGTGCTCACCCGCGGGCAGCTGATCGACCGCGTCTGGGGCTCGGACTACGTGGGCGATACCAAGACCCTGGATGTCCACGTGAAGCGCTTGCGCAGCAAGATCGAGCCGGACCCCTCTGTTCCCCGCTACCTGGTGACGGTTCGGGGCCTGGGCTACAAGTTCGAGCCGTAGGAATCTACAGCAAAAAGGAAGGGCTCCCCTCGTG
>NZ_DF952470.1:586411-588587 GCF_001263615.2 Arthrobacter sp. Hiyo1
TGGGGAGCCCTTCCTTTTTGTCTTCGTGGATCCAGCTTGTTGCCGACCCTAGCGGCCGCTGGCGGCCTAGTGGCCTAGTGGCCGGTTGCGCTTGCGCTCGGCGTCGCGCTGGTGCCCGAGGTCGCACTGCTGCTCGGGGTGGCGGAACCGCTGACCGAGGGGCTCGGAGAAGCGGAAACCGTGGGGAGGTACTTCGAGTATTCCTTCAACGAAGCATCCAGGACCGGGAACTGCACGGTGCGGGAATCGGAGCCGGTCTTGATGGTCACGGAAACCATGGAACCCGGGGCTCCGCCGCTCGTGCTCAGAATCGCGGGGTCGGTGTTCTCGTTGAGGTAGGTCTGGGACTTGGCCTTGACCGGAATAGTCGCCTGTGAGCCGCCTGCGCCACTGATGGTCAGGGTTGCATCGCTCGAGGAAGTGTTGAACACGGCACCAATGACGCGTCCCGGCTTGTTGGCGTCCGTGGAGACGATGAGCATGTTGCGCAGCTGAAGCGAACCGAGGTCATCCCTGACGCCATCAGACGGAGAGTACTGCTCGTTGGTCTGCTGGGGGTTGATATAGCCACAGCCGGTCACGGACAAGAGACCGATGCTGATGGCGGCCGCCGCCATCGCCAGTTTGCCGCGCTGGACACGGTTCATCGCAGTAATGCGCACGACACGTACTCCTCTAAGAGTCATTGGAACACTTTTCAGCCATAGCCTATCGGCAAACTAGCAGGAACAAGGATTCCGATCACCATTGTGGCGGCCCTCCAGAAGGAGTAGGGTCATCCGGAACGCTGCGTCCAATGCACTTTTATGCCCTCCCGTCAAGAGGGTGCCGGAGGGTCGAAAAGGCCATTTTCCGCGTATTTACTGGGCTCAGGACCCCTTTCCGTGCCAATCGTATGCCTTAAGCGTGATAAACTGGTCTGCGGGAAAGGGGAAAGTCCACATGGTTTTTGAGGTCGGCGAGACAGTAGTTTACCCTCACCACGGTGCAGCAAAAATTGAAGAAATCAAGATGCGCACTATCAAGGGCGAAGAGAAAATGTATCTCAAGCTCAAGGTGGCTCAGGGTGATCTGACCATTGAAGTTCCAGCAGAAAACGTAGACCTTGTTGGGGTCCGCGACGTAGTGGGCAAGGAAGGCTTGGAGCACGTATTTGACGTTCTCCGCGCCGAGTTCACTGAAGAGCCCACCAACTGGTCCCGTCGCTACAAGGCAAACCTGGAGAAGCTTGCTTCCGGCGACGTCATCAAGGTTGCAGAGGTCGTCCGCGATCTTTGGCGCCGTGATCACGATCGCGGCCTTTCCGCAGGTGAGAAGCGAATGCTGGCCAAGGCTCGTCAGATTCTGATTTCAGAACTGGCATTGGCTGAGAAGACCGACGAAGAGAAGGCCGCAAGCGTTCTCGACGAAGTTCTGGCTTCCTAACAGAGATTCAAAGATTTGAACCCCGGTAGCAACCTGCTGCCGGGGTTTCCTTTTGCCCGAAAGCTGAGCTCCCAGCGCCGCAGCCCAACCAACTCGCAGTAGGTGTCGTTCTTGGCGCCCAAAACGACACCTAGTGCTAGCTAGTTGGGCCGGTGGGCACCACGTAGGCTTGGGCGCATGACTACACCATCCCAGCGCGAGGCCACCGCCGTCGTCGTCGTTGCGGCAGGCTCCGGTGAGCGGCTTGGCTACGGCATGCCCAAGGCGAAAGTGCCGCTGGGCGGCGAAACGATCCTGACCCATGCCCTTCGCGGCGTCGCGTCCGCCGATGTTGCCCGCCAGATCTGCGTGGCAGTCCCGGCGGGCGATCTGGAAATGCGCGAGCTTTGTGAACAATTCCGCCAAGAGTTGGGCGCTGACGGTCCGCTGATCACCGTGGTCGACGGCGGATCCACCCGTGCCGCTTCGGTCCGGGCGGCCCTTGGGGCGGTCCTTGAGGGAACCCGCGCTGTGCTGGTTCACGACGCCGCGCGTGCCTTGACTCCCGACCGGGTCTTCCACCGCGTAGCCGTTGCGCTGTCGTCGGGCGCCAAAGCGGTCATCCCCGCTATTCCGGTGGTGGACACCGTCAAGATGGTTGCGGAAACGGACGGGGACGACGCCGGAATCGCGCCCGAGATCGTCACGGGCACCGCCCCGCGAGAACAACTGCGCGCCGTGCAGACTCCGCAGGGATTCGACTATGAGACTT
>NZ_DF952470.1:590205-592641 GCF_001263615.2 Arthrobacter sp. Hiyo1
CAGCCAGTCGTTGAAGATCACCACGCCGCTGGACCTCATCATTGCCGAAGGCCTGCTGGAAGGGCCGCTCGGAGTCCGCTGGGTGGAAGGCTGATGGAAGGCTCGCAGAACGTAACGATGATCCTGCCGCGCACCGGCATCGGGGTGGACATGCACGCCTACGCACCTGACAACGATCCGCAGCCGCTATGGCTCGGCGGGCTGTTTTGGGAGGGGGAGCGCGGACTCTCGGGGCATTCCGACGGCGATTGCGTCGCCCATGCGGCTGCGGACGCGCTCTTCTCGGCGTGCGGCATCGGTGATCTGGGCACGCATTTCGGCACGGACCGTCCCGAATTCGCGGGTGCGTCCGGGGTGAAACTCTTGGGGGAGGCTGCCAGGATCGTCCGTGCCGCCGGTTTCGAAATCGGGAACGTGGCAGTGCAGTTCGTTGCCAACAGGCCAAAGTTCGGGCCGCGGCGTGAAGAATCGCAGCGTGTCCTCAGCGCCGCCGCTGGAGCTTCCGTCAGCGTCACGGCAACCACCAGCGATGGCTTGGGTTTCACGGGGCGTGGCGAGGGCATTTCCGCCGTCGCCACGGCACTCGTGTACGCCGTGCCGGGAGCGCACAAAGGCGATAGCGCCTAAATCGCGCCTAAACAGGGACGGATGGCGCCCAACGAAGCCTGATGGTCCGCATCCGCTAATCTGGAGCGGTGACCCTGCGCTTTTACGACACCGCATCCGCCGAAGTCCGCGACTTCGTTCCCCTTGAAGCCGGCAAGGCCAGCGTCTACTACTGCGGTGCCACGGTGCAGGGGATGCCGCACGTGGGACATGTCCGCTCCGCGATCGCCTTTGACCAGTTGACCCGCTGGCTTGAATATCGCGGCCTGCGTGTCACCGTTGTCCGCAACGTCACAGACATCGACGACAAGATCCTCGCCAAGTCGGCGCAGTCATTCGGGCCGGACTGGGCCGAGGAACCAACAGCCAAGGCCGAGGAAGAATGGTGGGCCCTGGCCTACCGCTACGAGCAGGAATTCGAGCAGGCCTACGACGTCCTGGGCGTTTCCCGCCCCACGTACGAACCGCGCGCCACCGGCCATATCCCGGAGATGCACGCCCTCATTCAAAGGCTCATCGACCGCGGCCACGCCTACCCTGCGCTGGACGACTCCGGCGACGTCTACTTCGACATCCGCTCCTGGAGCAAGTACGGCTCGCTGACCCGCCAGAACATCGACGATATGCAGGGCGCCGCCGACGTCGAGCCGCAATTCAGCAACAGGAAGCGCGACCCGCGGGACTTCGCGCTGTGGAAGGGTTACAAGGACGGGGAGCCGACGACGGCGAGCTGGGTTTCGCCGTGGGGAACCGGCCGGCCGGGTTGGCATCTTGAATGCTCCGCCATGGCTACGAAGTACTTGGGCCAGCAGTTCGACATCCACGGCGGCGGATTGGACCTCCGCTTCCCGCACCACGAGAACGAGATGGCACAATCGCAGGCTGCGGGCGACGAGTTCGCCAACTTCTGGCTGCACAACGGCATGGTCACGTATGAGGGCGAAAAGATGTCCAAGTCGGTGGGCAACACCGTGAGCCCCGAGGAGATGCTCGAACTCGCGAGTCCGCGCGTTGTCCGGTACTACCTCGGCCAGGCGCAGTACCGCTCCATCCTGGACTACCGGCCCACCTCGCTTCAGGAGGCTGCGGCTGCCGTGGAGCGTATCTACGGTTTTATTGCGAAAGCCTCCAAGAAGTTCGGTGGCGAGTTCGCCGCCCACCCTGAGTCGAGTCCCGTGCCGGATGCCTTCGCTGCTGCCATGGATGACGATCTCAACGTCCCGCAGGCCCTTGGCGCCCTGCACGAGACTGTCCGTGCCGGAAACACGGCGCTGGCGTCCGGGGACGACGCGGGAGCCCGGCAGGCGCTCCAGGCCGTGATGGCCATGACCACTGTGCTCGGACTGAACGATGTACGCGGCGAGGTCCAGGAGAATTCCGAGATCGCCCAGGCCCTTGAGGTCCTTGTGGAAGCCCAGTTGCAGGCGCGGGCCGACGCGCGGGCCAACAAGGATTGGGCGGCTTCCGACGCGATCCGGGACACTCTCGCGGCAGCCGGTATCGCCGTCGAGGATGGCGCCGACGGCGCCAGCTGGAGCCTCAAACGGGACTGAGAAAGGGCCGTCGTCCCGATTTAAGTTGATTCAGTAGACTTGATTGCAGACGTACTCAACACAATCAAGGGTGGAATTCATGGCCAACAACGGTCGCCGGGCTGTCAAGAGCAAGAAGGGCCCCACCACCGGAACCGGTGGCCACGGTCGAAAGGCCCTCGAAGGCCGGGGTCCGACCCCCAAGGCTGAGGACCGCGAGTACCACAAGGCGTACAAGAGCAAGCAGCTTGCTGAACGCTCCGCAGCCAAGCGTGCGGCCGGAGGCGCCAGCCGCTCC
>NZ_DF952470.1:593269-598418 GCF_001263615.2 Arthrobacter sp. Hiyo1
CCGCTCCAACCCGGGCGCCCGCTCGGGCCCCAAGGGCCGCGCTACCGAGGAAGTGGTCACCGGACGCAATTCCGTGGTGGAGGCACTTCGCGCCGGAATCCCCGCGAAGGCACTGCACGTTGCCATCCGGATCGAGATGGACGACCGCGTCAAGGAATCCCTCAAACTCGCTGCCGAACGCGGCATCCCGCTGCTGGAAACCGGTAAGCCCGAGCTTGACCGCATGACCGAAGACGCTGTCCACCAGGGCCTCGTGCTGCAGATCCCGCCGTACGAATACCAGGACGCCTACGACCTCGCCGAAGAGACGGTCGCCAAATGGAAGAAGGGGTACATCCCCAACGCGCCCCTCTTCGTTGCGCTCGACGGCATCACCGACCCCCGCAACCTGGGCGCCATCATCCGCTCCGTTTCCGCCTTCAGCGGCCACGGCGTGATTGTCCCCGAGCGCCGCTCCGTCGGTGTCACCGCTTCGGCTTGGAAGACCAGCGCAGGCGCGGCGGTCCGCGTTCCCGTGGCCCGGGCATCCAACCTGAACAACGCCCTCAAGCAGTTCAAGCAGATGGGTATCTTCGTGTTGGGCCTGGACGGCGACGGCGATGTCTCGCTGCCGGATCTCTCCTTGGCCACCGATCCCGTGTGCATTGTTGTGGGTTCCGAGGGCAAGGGCCTCAGCCGCCTGGTCCGTGAAAACTGCGACCAGATCATCTCCATCCCGATCGACTCCGCCATGGAATCGCTCAACGCCTCTATGGCAGTGGGCATCTCCCTGTACGAAGTCTCAAGGCAGCGCGCGGCCAAGTAGCCGATTGGGTGGCGGCCCAGCCGCCGGCCAAATACCGACGCTCGCTCACTTATGTGGTGTTTCCGACGGACGCCCGCTCACTTAGGTGAGCGGGCGTCCGTCTATTTACCGCCAGATGTGAGCGGGCGTCCGTCTATTTACCGCCAGATGTGAGCGGGCGTCCGTCTATTTATCCCCAGATGTGAGCGAGCGTCCTTGTTTTTGACGCCAGATGTGAGCCAGCGTTGCCGTTACCTTCAGAAGTCGCGGCGGTTCGCCAGGACCGGGAGTTTGACCCGCGCGTCCTCGACGACGGCGGCGTCCAGTTCCGCGAACAAGAGGCCGGGTTCGGCGTCGAGCTCTTCCAACACGTTTCCCAAGGGGGACACGACGACGGAGTGCCCCACTCCGGTGGGTGCCGCACCTTTGGGTTCACGGCCCTGGGTCACTGGATCGCCCTGACCGCACGCAAGGACGAAGGTCGTGGTGTCGAGAGCCCGGGCCCGCGCGAGCAGCTTCCACTGCTCCGCCTTCCCCGGTCCGGCTCCCCAAGAAGCGGACACGATATTCACATCGGCTCCGCGCTCGGCATTGGCCGTGAAGAGCGCCGGGAATCGGATGTCGTAGCACGTGGCCAGGCCAAAGGTGAGGCCACCGGCGTCGAACGTCGCCGGATCGGTGCCGGCGTCGACGGTGTCGGATTCCGCAAAGCCGAACGCGTCGAAAAGGTGGATCTTGTCATAGCTGGTGTCCACTCCGGGCCCGGTGGCGAGCAGGGTGTTCCGGACCTTGCCGTTGCTGCTGCCGTCGGAGGCCACTCCAGGGGTGAACATTCCGGCCACGATCACGATCCCAAGATCCTGGGCGATCTTCCGCACTCGGCTGGCCCATGGCCCGTCCAGGGGCTCGGCGATGTCGAGCAGGGAATTTCCGAACGCCCGCATGGTCGCTTCCGGGAACACCACGAGCTCGGCGCCGCCCTCCTTGGCCCGGCGCGCGTAGTCTTCCAACAGGACCAGGTTGTCTGCCAGCTCGCGGCCGCTGATGAGTTGAGCAAGAGCGATTCGCACGATTACCTCCACATTGGTGTATAGCCAAAGTATGCAACGACCGCGCCGAGGATACGAACTCATCCGCGTGCGCGCGGGCGTCTTCCGCGCAACCGACACAATCCGCTCCAACGACCGATTTCACGAAAAGCGCAACGGGCCGGGGGAGATGACGTTTCAGCAGGTGAGCAGCTTGTTTGCGCTCCCGGGGGCCGTCGGTTTGGGTCCGACCGGAGGATGCGGGCACTGTCATATGGGCCGTGGGCAAGGGAGAATTGGCGCTGGAGACTAAACTCTCAACTAATGGTTATGCCGATTTTTGACACAGCATCTACAGTGGACGCCTCGCGGCCGTCGCCGCTCGGGCTCAGTGTTCCGCTGCCCGGGAAATCCGACCGCGACACCTCCTCGCCGGACCGGGTCAACGTCGCTGTATGGGCCCCCGGACTCACTCGAGTCGAAATCGCCTACAAGGCCCCGGGCGACTCCTGGAAAGTCCACACGCTGCCCAAACTCGAGGACGGCGTGCACCACGGGATCGTGGACGGGCTTCCGCTCGGCACCCGGTACGGCTTCCGGGCAGCAGTCCACGAGGACACACTTCCACTATCTGTGCCTGCTCCGGACTTTGACGCCGACGACGCCGAGCAGCTCTTGCTGGATCCCTACGGTCGGGCGGTGCACCAGCGCGGAGAACTGCTGACCTCCGTACGGATGGACTCGGCTTTCGATTGGGGCGACGACCGTCCGCTGCGCACGCCGTGGCGGGAGACTATTGTCTACGAGGCACACGTCCGCGGCCAAAGCATGCTGCATCCGGATATCCCCGAGCACCTCCGCGGCACCTACGCGGGCATGGCCCACCCCGCCATGATCGAGCACTTCCACTCATTGGGAGTCACGGCTGTCCAATTGCTTCCCATCCACTTCCACATCGACGAGCAGCACCTGCAGTACTTGGGCCTCACCAATTATTGGGGCTACAACACAGCAGCCTTCTTTGCGCCCCACTCGGACTACGCCACGCAGGCAGCCCAGCAGGCCGGGCCCCACGCCGTCCAGGATGAATTCAAAGGCATGGTGAAGCTCCTGCATGCCGCCGGGATCGAAGTGATCCTCGACGTCGTCTACAACCACACGGCGGAAGGCGGCCCCGACGGCGACACCCTCAGTTTCAGGGGCCTCGGCGAGCAGCGGTATTACCGCCACGATGCCCACGGCCGCTACCTCGACACGACGGGCTGCGGCAACACCCTCAATTTTGCGGAACCGAGGGTAGTGGATCTGGCCATTGAATCGCTGCGCTATTGGGCGGAAGAATTCCACATCGATGGCTTCCGTTTCGACCTTGCCGTGACCCTGTGCCGCAATGCAGGCAACGAGTTCGATCCTGAACATCCTTTCCTGAAGCGCATCGCGGAGGACCCGGTGATCTCCAAGACCAAGCTCATTTCCGAGCCGTGGGATGTGGGCTACGGTGGCTGGCAGACAGGGCGGTTCCCCAAGGGATGGGTGGACTGGAACGATCACTTCCGCGACGGAGTGCGCCGCTTCTGGCTCTCTGACCGGGGCGCTGCCGACGCCGGGATGTCCGGGGGAAACGTGGGGTCTTGGCGGACGCCTTGACTGGCTCAGCCCGGGTCTTTGAACCCTCTGGGCGCTCAAGGCTCGCCTCCCTCAACTTCATCACCGCCCACGACGGTTTCACGCTTGCCGACTTGGTGTCCTACGACCGCAAGCACAACGAGGCCAACGGCGAACAAAACCGCGATGGCCACAGCGACAACCGCAGCTACAACCACGGATTCGAAGGACGAACGGAGAACGAGAGGATACTCGCGGCCCGTGCCCTTTCGAAACGGAACCTCATGACTACGTTGATGATCTCCATCGGCGTGCCCATGATCACCGCCGGCGACGAGCTTGGGCGCACACAGCAGGGAAACAACAACGCCTATTGCCAGGACAACCCCCTGACGTGGATCGACTGGACCCAGACACCCGAATCGCACGACATGCTGCGGAGCACCAAACGGGTGATCCGGCTCCGCAAGGAGTTCATGCAGGCCCAGGACGCGGGCTTCCCGGACAAGGGGACGGGCCTGGACTGGTTTGATGAGGAAGGCCAGCCCATGACGGCGGCCCGTTGGCACGATCCTTCCCTGCGGGTTGTGCAACTCCTGGTGAGCTCGGAGGGCGGCGCCTACCGCGGCTTGCTCGTGATCAACGGGAACAAAGACGATCAGAAGGTCGTCCTGCCCAAACTGGTCGCCGAATCCGGTGCCGGCAGCCGGATGTTCGAACTAAGACTGACGACGTCCGAGCTCAATGACCGCAGGCAGGGCGCGCTGGTCGCGGCAGGCGAACGGGAAGTCGTCCAAGGCAACACCATCAACGTCTACCGCACCTAGGAACCATGAAAATCTATTCCGCAGACACGTGGACACTCGAAGAACTACAGGAACAAGTGTCCGACGCCGGCCGCCGGACCGTGATGGTGCCGCCGGCCGCAAACAAGGAGGCCGTCCTGGAAGTGTTCGGCCAGGTGCTCGATTTCCCCGAGTACGACGGCGTGGACCTGGATGCGCTCAACGATTCACTCCACGATTTCGCAGACAGTGTGTCCGAGGACGAGCAACCACCCGTCACCCTGATTTGGCAGGTGCCTGCCGTCTACCGAACGGACCGGTCCTTCGGGTTGGTCTGCGAAATCCTCCAGGACGCCGAGTTCTACTCCGGGCGGGACCTCGCTGTCATAGCGATCTTCCAGCAGTAGCGCGACCGGGCGGGCAGGGCCCGCCCGGTTAGCCGCTACGCGTTGACGATCAGCCCAGTTCGGCCTTGGAGGCCAGGGAGGGGTGTTTCGGGAAGACCCGGACGGTGTAGCCGAAGGACCCGGAGCGGTTGATCAGGATGGACCCGGTGAACAGGTGGCGCCCGTTGCCAAGGTCCTCGAACGAGCTCAGTTCGGCCACGGTGATGTCCTCCAGCTCATCGCTTTCTTCGGCCCGCCCATAGGCCACCTCGACGCTCACATCGTCCGGTGTCAGCGTATGGAGGGCGATGTAGGCGTTGACCTGGAGGGTGTCGCCGATCTGGGGCTCCTCGGAGACGCCGATGGAATCGACGTGTTCCACGATCAGCTGTGGCCAGGCGGTGCGGACCTTGGTGGTCCAGGCCGCGAGTTCCTTCGCTTCCTTGAACGAGCCGGCCACGGCGCGCCGTCCCGACTCGGCCGCGGGGCGGTAGAGGGTGTTGACGTAGTCCTGGAGCATGCGGTCGGCCGAGACGGCGGGGCCGAGGTGGGCCAGGGTGT
>NZ_DF952470.1:600533-605701 GCF_001263615.2 Arthrobacter sp. Hiyo1
TCAGGTACCGGTCCAGATCCGCGGCAGCATGCTGAACACGCTCTACAAGTTCATTGTTGGAAGCAAGTTGGTCCAGCTGATCGCGGCTGATTGACCCCAGGAGGCTTATTGGATCGTGATGGCTCTCCTCCCACAATTCCTGGTCAAGGCTTGCAAAGAGCTCGCGCGTAGCCCGGTGCCACGACCAGCGCAGATTTGTCGCGAGACGAGCCAACGGCCGGATCGGTTCGGGGAGCAGTGTACGGACTGTAAACCTTCGGATTGCCTTCACGAGCGCCACACTAATCCACTCGGTGGACGGCAGGAACAGCTTTCGGTTTCTTTTAGGTAAATGACACATTGCGCGGAAGAGTCTGGGGTACCTCTTCGCAAAATGTGATTTTTCTCGCTAACGTCGAGGTTGTGACCACTACTGCAGCACCGCGATCCAGCTCAGCATCCAAGTCCAAGCAGAAGGCCGGTATCACCGAGGGTCTTAAGTTCGGCAGATTCCCGATCACGGCCGTGCAGCCCGTCATCGAGGAAGGCCGGTTCCCGGCCAAGGCCTTGCCGGGTGAAGATTTGGTGATTGGCGCCACGGTCTTCCGCGAGGGCCACGACCAGCTGGGGGTGAGCGCCGTCCTGCTGGACCCCAAAGGCAAAGAACGCCAACGTGTCCGGCTTGCCCCGGCCCCGGGTGAGCGTGGCAAGGGAACGGACCGTTGGGAGGGCCTGCTGACCCCAACGGCGCCTGGAGCCTGGACCTTCGCAATCGAGGCCTGGCACGACCGCTACGGCACGTGGCACCACAACGCCGAAGTGAAGGTCGAGGCCGGCATCGACGTGGAGCTGATGCTCGCTGAGGGCGTCGCCCTGCTCGCGGAAGCCGCAGCCGAAAGCACGCGAAATGCCGCAGACAAACGCATCCTTCGCACTGCCTCCGAAGGCCTCGCCGACACTTCGAGGACCGCCGAGGAGCGCCTTGCCGCCGGCTTCAGCCCAGAGGTCGCGGCCGTCGTCGAACGCCAGCCGATCCGTGAGCTGGTGACCGTCTCGGAACAATACCCACTCCTCGTGGAGCGTGACCTCGCCGGCCGCGGGGCCTGGTACGAATTCTTCCCCCGCTCCGAAGGTGCCGTTTTCGATCCCACCACGGGAACATGGACTTCAGGCAACTTCACGACGGCGGCCAAGAGGCTCGACGCCGTCGCGGACATGGGCTTCGACGTCATCTACCTGCCGCCCATCCACCCGATTGGCTTCCAGCACCGCAAGGGGCGCAACAACACCTTGACTCCGGGTCCCCAGGATCCCGGCTCGCCGTGGGCCATCGGCTCGGAAGCCGGCGGCCACGATGCCATCCATCCTGAATTGGGATCCTTCGAGGATTTCGACGCTTTCGTGGCCCGCGCCAATGAGCTGGGCCTCGAGGTCGCGCTGGATTTGGCCTTGCAGGCCGCCCCGGACCACCCCTGGGTGAAGACCAATCCGGAATGGTTCACCACCCGGGTTGACGGCAGCATCGCCTATGCCGAAAACCCGCCGAAGAAGTACCAGGACATCTATCCGCTGAACTTCGACAACGATCCCGCCGGTCTATCGAAGGAAATCCTGCGGATCGTCTTCCTGTGGGTAAGCCACGGCGTGAAGATTTTCCGCGTGGACAATCCCCACACCAAGCCTGTGTGGTTCTGGGAATGGCTGATCGCCAAGGTCAACAAAAAGCACCCCGACGTCGTCTTCCTCGCCGAGGCGTTCACCCGCCCCGCGATGATGCATGCCCTTGGCCGGGCAGGTTTCCAGCAGTCGTACACGTACTTCACGTGGCGGAACACCAAGACCGAACTGGAATCGTATTTCCAGGAGGTCAGCCACGAATCTCCGGCGTACTTCCGGCCGAATTTCTTCGTCAACACCCCGGATATCCTCACCGAATACCTCCAATACGGCGGCCCGGCCGCGTTCCGCATCCGCGCCGCGCTGGCAGCCACGGCCAGCCCGCTCTGGGGCGTCTACGCCGGATTCGAGCTGTACGAGCATGTGGCGCGTCCCGGCGCCGAAGAGTACATCGACAACGAGAAATATGAGTTCAAGGACCGCAACTGGGATGCCGCAGCGGCTTCCGGGCACAGCCTCGCCCCGTACATCACACGGCTTAACGCCATCCGGAAGGCCCACCCGGCCTTGGGTGATCTGCAGAACCTGACGTTGCATCACAGCACGGATGACGCCACCATCGTGTTCTCCAAGCACAAGACCTTGCCCGACGGCAGCAAGGACACCCTGATCATCGTGGTAAACGTCGATCCCCACGGCACCAGGGAAAGCACCGTGACGCTGGATCTGTCCGCTCTTTCGCTGGATCCATCCGACTTCACCGCCAACGGACGATTCTGGGTGGATGATTTGGTCAGCGGCGAAAGCTGGGAGTGGGGCGAGTACAACTACGTCCGGCTGGACGCCCATGTAGAACCGGCACACATTCTCAATATCCGGAGGTAGCCTTAGTGAGCTTCAATCCGCAGGGTCAGAGTCAGTACTTCACGCCGAAGAACACTTTCGAGCTGAACGCCCCGGGTCTTCAACACGACCCTCATTGGTATCGGAAGGCGGTCTTCTACGAAGTGCTGGTGCGGGCCTTCGCGGATGCGAACGGCGACGGTTCTGGTGACTTCCACGGACTGATCGACAAGCTGGATTACCTGCAGTGGCTCGGAGTGGATTGTTTGTGGCTGCCGCCGTTTTTCGATTCGCCTTTGCGCGACGGCGGTTACGACATTTCCGATTACACGTCCGTTTTGGACGAGTTCGGCACCATCAGCGACTTCAAGCGGCTCGTGGCCGAAGCGCATGCGAGGGGCGTCAGGGTCATCATCGACCTCCCGCTGAACCACACCTCGGACCAACACCCTTGGTTCCAGGAATCACGCAAGAACCCGGACGGCCCGTTCGGCGACTTCTACGTGTGGAGTGACACCGACGAGAAGTACCAGGACGCGCGCATCATCTTCGTGGATACGGAAGAGTCGAACTGGACGTTCGATCCTATCCGCCGGCAGTTCTTCTGGCACCGGTTCTTCAGCCACCAGCCCGACCTGAACTTCGAAAACCCCAAGGTCATCGAGGCCGTCCACGACGTCGTCAAGTTCTGGCTGGACCAAGGCATTGACGGATTCCGGGCAGATGCCATCCCGTACCTCTTCGAAGAAGAGGGCACCAATTGCGAGAACCTGCCGGCCACCCACGGCTTCCTGCGGGATCTGCGCAAGATGGTGGACGAGAACTACCCGGGCCGAGTGATCATCGCCGAAGCGAACCAGCCGCCGCACGACGTCGTGGAGTACTTCGGCACGGAGGAAGAACCGGAATGCCACATGGCCTTCCACTTTCCCATCATGCCGCGCTTGTACTACGCACTCCGCGACCAGAAGGCCGCACCCATCATCGAGACGCTCCGGGATACCCCGGGAATCCCTGCCGGCGCGCAATGGGGTACCTTCCTGCGCAACCACGACGAACTCACCCTGGAGATGGTCACCGCCGACGAGCGTGCCGCCATGCTGGGCTGGTACGCCCCGGACCCGCGCATGCGGGCCAACATCGGTATTCGGCGGAGGCTCGCCTCGCTGCTGGACAATTCCCGTTCCGAGATCGAGCTGATCAATGCGTTGCTGCTTTCCCTGCCCGGCAGCCCCTTCTTGTACTACGGGGATGAAATCGGGATGGGAGACAACATCTGGCTTGACGATCGCGACGCGGTCCGCACGCCGATGCAATGGAACCCCGACCGCAACGCGGGTTTCTCCAACGCAGATCCCGGAAAGCTCTACCTCCCCGTCATCCAGTCGCTGGTCTACAACTACAGCATGGCGAACGTCGAGGCCGAAGCAGCCCATTCCGGCTCGCTCCTGCGCTGGACACGCCAGATCCTGAGCGTGCGGAGGAACCACCCGGCCTTCGGGCTAGGCGACTTCAAACACGTTCCGGCGGACCACGAGGTGGTTCTCGCCTACATGCGTGATCTCCGGGAGGACAATCCGGAAGGCGAGGATGCCGAATCCATCCTCTGCGTTTTCAACCTGTCCCAACATCCGGTTGCCACAACCCTGGATATCCCTGAATACGCCGGAAGGGGCCTGAGGGACGTGTTCGGCGGCCAGCCGTTCCCGGGGATCGGCGCCGACGGCTCCCTCACCCTCACGCTCGGTAGCCACGACTTCTTCTGGCTCCGGATACGTTCGACAGGTTCCACAGGCTCCTCGCCGTACACCCAGGCCATCCCAGTGCTTTCCATCGAAGGCTGACATGAGTCACATGGCACCCACCACGGTCCTGGCCCCCCTGCTCAAGGAATGGCTGCCCCGGCAGCGCTGGTTTCCGGTCAAGGCAGGGTTGTTCGAACTGGATTTCGTCGGCTCGTTCGGTCTTCCTGCGCCCACCTCCGGGACCGCCTTGGAGGTCCAGCTGATCTCCGTCGCCTACGCCACGGCCGATGGCGGGAGGCAGACAGACATCGTCCAAGTGCCGCTCAGCTTTCGCTCCGCGCCCTCCGCCGCCTTGGCAACTGCCTCGGTGGGCCAGATCGGTGGAACAAGCGAGCAGGATCCGCCTCTCTGGGTATACGACGCCCCGCACGATCCTGAATTCGTGACGGCATGGCTGGATCTGATCCGGGGCCAGGCCACCGCCGATCCCGGAGTGGGGGAGTGCACCGCGAGCGGACATACGGTGCCGGGCGGCCTGCGGCTGCCCACCGCCTCAGGATCCGTGCGGGTGTCTTCCGGCGAGCAGTCCAATACTTCGGTGATCGTCGACGATGGCGTGTCCGCGGCGATCGTGAAGATCTTCCGGGTCCTGTCGGTCGGCAAAAACCCCGAGGTGGAAGTCGGTGCGGCCCTGACCTCGGCGGGAACGAAGGAAGTGCCGTCCACCCTAGGGTGGATCACGGGAACCTGGGAGGTGTGGACGCCCCAGGGTCGCCACGGAACAGCCTCGGCGGATTTCGCCGTTGCCCACGAGTTCCTTGCCGGCGGGCAGGACGCTTGGCGCCTCGCCGTCGACGCCGCGGCATCAGGCAAAGACTTCGCCGCCGAAGCCCGGCAACTGGGCCAAGCGACTGCCACCGTGCACTTGCGCCTCGCGGAAACCCTCGGAACCGCCACGGAACGCGTTCCGGGCCAGGACATCGC
>NZ_DF952471.1:0-2374 GCF_001263615.2 Arthrobacter sp. Hiyo1
CCAAGCGGTCACCGCCGCCGGGATCCTCGCCGGGCTTGCCGGCATGGATCTGGTTTTCCTGATGCTTCTGCTCGCGGCACGACTGCCTTTCGTGGACGGCGCGGTCGGCCATGACAGGGCGTTGGAGTTCCACCGGAAGCTGGGCAAACCGGCGCTCTACCTATTGCTGGCGCACGGACTTCTCGTCGCGACCGGTTACGGCATGGCCGAGGGCCTGAACCCCGTCAGCGAAGCCGTTTCGCTCTGGGTGCTGGTACCCGACATGTGGTTGGCGTTCGTCTCCATGGCGCTCTTCATTGCCGTGGTGGTCACCTCGCTGGTAGCTGTTCGCCGCCGCTTTCCCTATGAATTCTGGTACTTCGTCCACCTGCTCACGTATTTGGCCGTAGCGCTCGCCCTGCCGCACCAGTTCAGCGTGGGCGGATTATTCGCCGAAGGCACCTGGCAGCGTTGGTACTGGCTGCTGCTCTACATCGGAACAGGCTCGGCGCTGGCGTGGTTCCGTGTCGCCCAGCCGGTGATAGCCACCTACCGGCACCAGTTGACCGTGCGGCGCGTGGTTCCCCTTGCGCCCGGCGTCTTCAGCATCGAAATGAGCGGCCTGCGATTGAACGAATTGTCGGGAAACGGCGGCCGGTTCTTCGTCTGGCGCTTCCTTGCCCCAGGCATGTGGTGGCAGGCACATCCGTTCAGCCTCTCCGCGGAACCGATCATGCCGCCGTCGGGCACGTCATACGGGCGGCCCGCCCAACAGCCCACCTTGCGGATCACTGTCCGGAACCTGGGAGCGGGCTCGGCCCGGCTGGCTTCGCTCAAGCCGGGAACGAAAGTAGCCATCGAAGGTCCCTACGGTGTCTTCAGCACGGCGGCCCGGAGCCGGGAACACGTTGTGATGATCGGCGCAGGAATCGGAATCACGCCCCTCCGGGCGCTCCTGGAATCCACCCCCTTCGCGCCCGGCCAGGCGACCGTCCTGTTGCGCGGCAGCACCACTGACGAGCTATTCCTTGGCGACGAGATCCTGGAATTGTGCCGGAAGCGCGGTGCCACGCTCTTCCATCTGACCGGCCCGCGGTCGGCGAATCCCCAAAGCGCGTGGTTGCCTGCCTCTACCGGCACCTCGCGGCTGCGGGACTTCGTACCGGCCATCACCGACGCGGATGTCTACATCTGTGGCCCATCGGCTTGGGCCCGCCAGGTGCTGGCTGAGGCAAAAAGCTCCGGCGTCCGGGAGGAGCAGCTCCACTACGAAAGGTTTGACTGGTGAGACTCAGGGCAGGAATATCAGCGGCGCTGGCGTCGGCGGCAATCCTCGTGGTCGGGTGGCAGTCGGGTGCACACGTCGCTGATTCGAACGCATCGGCGGTCACCACCTCCGCAACCGGAAACGCGGCCGGAACCACGGGCGGTACCGCTTCAGGAACGGGCTCGACGGCGAATGGAACCACCGGGAGCAGTGCGTCCGGATCGTCCTCGGGAACCGGAGCCGGCTCCGGTTCCAGCACGGGCTCCAGTTCGAGTTCCAGTTCCAGTCTGGGGGCATCGGCCAAGGCAGGGGGCACCTACGCCGGCACGGCAGTGGAGACGCGCTTTGGAACGGTACAGGTCCAGGTAACCATCAAGGCCGGCGTCATCACGGATGTCACAGCCCTGCACCTGACCGACCAAGAGCAACGATCCGTCCAGATCAGCGCCAGGGCTGCACCCCTGCTCCGCTCCGAAGTGCTGAGCGCCCAGTCGGCGAACGTGCAGACCATCGGCGGGGCCACCTATACCAGCGAGGCATATTTGACATCCCTCCAGGCGGCCCTCGATGCAGCCCACTTCTAAGCCACGCGAGACCGGAGGGGGCAGTTCGGAGCCCCGCCTTCGTTCCCGGACGTTCACCAGCATGGGCACCGTGGTGAGCATCGCCATCCCGACTGCTCCAGGGATGGCCCCCCAAGCCGCGGTGGAAGAACTCGAGGCGGCCACCGCCGTCGTCGAGCAGTTGTTCACGGGGTTGGACCGGACGTTTAGCCTCTACCGTCCCGACTCGGAGGCGAGCGCGATGGCGCGGGGCGAGCTGGCCCTGAGGGACGCCTCCGTGGACATGCGCCGGCTGTATGTCGAGGCTGTCGACTGGCGCAGCCTCACGGCAGGTGCGTTTACGGCGGAACGGCCCGACGGCGTCGTGGACTTGGCGGGGATCGTCAAGGGACATGCGATACGGGAAGCCGGAACGTCGCTGCTCGCGCTGGGGCTGCAGGATTGGTGCCTCAACGCGGGCGGGGATGTCCTTGTGGCCGGTTCGCCGACGCCGGGCACTGCGCGGCCGTGGCTGGCAGGGATTATTGACCCGGAGGATCGGACGACGCTCCTGACCGCGTTTCCC
>NZ_DF952471.1:7092-8741 GCF_001263615.2 Arthrobacter sp. Hiyo1
CGCCGCGAAGCTTCCGGCCAAACAACGGCAGCACCCAGTCGTTCACCCAGCGGCGCTGACGGCGTTCCCAGTCGCGCAACTTGAGGCGCTGCGGCGGTTCCCAGTCTTTGGGCGAGAACTTATGCGGGACGCCGAGGTGATCCAGGACCTGCGAGGCCATATATTTGTGCCCGGCTTTGGACATGTGAAGGCGGTCCGAAGCCCACATCCGGCGGTCGTGGTAAGCGTCAAGGCACCAATAATCCACCAGCACGGCCCCGTACTTGGCGGCCAGCTCGCGGACGCGCTCGTTGTAGAGGGCATTCCGCTTCTTGAAGGGTTCCAGCACGGCCGAGACCTTGACGTCGTACCCCGTGAACAAGACCAAGGTGGCCCCCGTGGATGCGAGGCGGGCCACGAGCCTTTCGTACTCGGCCATGAGGATGTCCATGTCCGTGCCGAAGTCCAGGATGTCGTTTCCGCCGGCGTAGAGCGTGATGAGCGTGGGTTCCATGGCCAGGGCACGGTCCAATTGCTCGTCGACGATGTGACGGAGCCGCTTGCTCCGCACCGCAAGATTGGCATACTCCCAGCCAGGTTCGGCCTTGGCCAGTTTCTCGGCGACGCGGTCGGCCCAGCCCCGGACGCCGTTCGGCAGGGCCTCGTTCCGGTCCCCCACGCCCTCGGTGAAAGAATCGCCCAAGGCAACAAACCGCCGTCGTCCGTTCTGGTCAGCATCAAGCACGTTCCCAGCCACCACGCCAGCGTAGCCCCGCCCGGTTGCCCGCCGGCAAAGCCCAGGTTAATTCGACGCTCGCTCACCTATAGGGCATTCTGGCCGAACGCCCGCTCACTTACGGCGCGTTTCGGGCGAACCCCCGCTCACCTATAGCCCCTTTCGGCCAGACGCCCGCTCACCTGACGTGAGCGAGCGTTCCCGGTTTTGGCCGCACATGTGAGCGAGCGTCGGCGAAAAGGACGATATATGTGAGCCGCGTCGGAGGGGGCGGGTTAGAGTTCGGCTTTCCCTTTGCGCCAGTAGCCCATGAACGCCACCTGCTTCCGGTCGATCCCCACATCTCGGACCAGGTACCGGCGCAACTCTTTGATGACTCCTGCCTCGCCTGCGATCCAGGCGTAGAACGGCAAAGCGCCCGAGGGAAGTCCTGGGTTGCGGCTCGCTTCGATCGCGGCCGTGTCCATGCGCAGCGGGGTTTCCCACAAGATGCCCCGGTCCACGTTGACATCTTCGGGCTCGGGGCCGGCGGCGCCATCGAGCGAGATGATCCCCACCCAACCGGGGACGGGTACAGCTCCGCGTACGGCTTCGTGCAGCAACTCGCCGTGGGGCCGGGACCGGCCGAGGGCCGTGCCCCGCGCGAGCCACGTGATTTCGATGTCGGCGTCTGTGTCGAAGTCTTGGAAATCCCCGGCCTCGGGTACCTCAAGGAAGGCATGCCCTGTGATTTCCGCGGGCAAGGACTCCAGGATCGCGCCAATGGCGGGGACGGCTGTTTCGTCGCCCGCAAGAAGGACCCGCTGCGCCAAGCCGGGACGCCATTCGATGCCGGAATACGTTTCGGCGGTGACGCAATGGGCTGCCCGGTTGTTCGGGCCGATGATGGTGATCGAATCCCCCGGCTTCGCGGCGAGCGCCCAGTTGGCGGCGG
>NZ_DF952471.1:8766-11290 GCF_001263615.2 Arthrobacter sp. Hiyo1
CACGATTTTCTCGCCGATCCGCGCGAGGTCCGCAACGTCGTCGTCGGTCATGGCGTCCAACATCAAGGCGTGGACGGCATCCACATGACCCGGGGCGAGGGACACGATGGTGTCCATGCCGGCCTCGGTCAGGTGCGCCACGGTGACACGGGCATCGCCCGGGTGGGCCTCGCGCTCCACCCAGCCGCGTCTCTGCAGCTTGGTGACGACGTGCGACAGCCTCGACAAGGAAGCGCTGGTGCGGGCGGCAAGTTCACTCATCGGCAGGAAACGCCCCTCCGCTTCGGACAACATGGCGAGCACGTTGTAGTCGAAAAGCGACAACTTGCCGGCCGCTTGCAGTTGGGTGTCCAGGGCTGCGGGCAGCAGGGTGTTGATGCTCAGGAGGGCCAGCCAGGCACGGCGTTCGTCGGCGTTGAGCCAGCGCGGTTCGGTCATGGATTCATCTTAGAAGGAAATCAATGCTTGACACTTCAACTTAAGGTCATTATTGTTTTGGTTGAAGCTTCAAGTAACTGATCGTGAACCAATCGTGAGCACTCAAGCAAAGGAAACAACAATGGCTGACATCACCATCATCGGTACCGGCAACATGGCGTCCGGCATCGTGGCCCGCGCGGCCACCGCAGGCAAGAGCGTCCAGGTCCTCAGCCGCGACGCCGGCTCCGCTGCTGCCCTTGCGGCGACGGTCAACGGAACCTCCGGCATCACGGGATCCCCGGTGGAAGGCAGCATCGTGGTGCTGGCCACCCCGTTCGACGCCTCCAAAGAAGTCCTTTCTTCCTATGGCTCAGCGCTCAACGGCAAGACGATCGTGGACATCTCCAACCCCGTGAACTTCGAGACCTTCGATTCCCTCACCGTTCCCGCCGGAACCTCGGCCGCCGAAGAACTGCAGGCCTTGGTCCCCGGCGCATCGGTAGTGAAGGCCTTCAACACCGTCTTCGCCGCCACGCTCGCGGAGGGCGAAGTGGACGGCCAGACCCTCGATGTACTCGTGGCGGGCGACGACGCCGAGGCGACGGCCGCCGTCGTCGACTTCGTCAAAGGTGCCGGGCTGCGTCCGGTGAACGTCGGACCGCTGCGCCGCTCGCGTGAGCTCGAAGCCTTCCAACTGCTCGTCATGACTCTCCAGATCAGCGAAGCCCACCCCGACTACAACTGGAACTCTGCAGTCAAGCTCCTGCCGTAGTTCACTTTCGGAGGGCGGCCCTTTGAGGCCGCCCTCCGCGTTGTAGGCTGGGCGGCATGTTCGTGGTTTCGCTGACCTACAAAGTTCCCGACGAGATCGTCGATTTCCACCGCCCCGCACACATGGATTGGGTCAAAGAAGCGTTCGACGCCGGCACTTTCGTTGCGTCCGGACGTCGCGTTCCAGCCATCGGAGGTGTGCTCTTGTCCAACGTCGACCGTGCAACACTGGACGCTTCCCTGGCGACGGATCCGTTCTACGTCAACGGAGTGGCCGACTTCGAGATCATCGAATTCACGGTCACCACGGCATCCGCGGGCTTCGAAAACCTGCTGGACTAGTTAGCTTGGGCGTCCAGGGCGTCACGCGGGGCACACCGCCGCCAAAAATTTGTCAGGCGTGACGCCACCCCCTTAAATCCGGGCCGGCTCTGGGGCGTCCCCAACCGCTCCGGCAAGACCACCGGCATGAGGCCGGCCAACGGGCGCTCAGGTGATCGCCGCTCGAAACTCCCCTGAAACGACGCGAAAGCCAGGGTGCCACGTCGCGCCTGAGCCACGCGGCGTCGTCGGTCATGATCTCGGCGCGGCTCCGCGGTTGCAGCGCCCCAAGCACCGGTGCGGCGAGCGAGTGCGTGGCACCCAAGACCTCCAAGACCTTCTTGGCCATGTATTCGTGCCCGATACCGGACATGTGCAGCCGGTCCGGAGCCCACATCCGGCGGTCCTGATATTTTTCGAAGCACCAATGGTCCACCAGAAGCGTTCCGTAGGCTGCGGAAATGCGCCGGATGTGTTTATTGAAGACTGCCGTGCGCAGCTTGAGCGGCTCCAACACCGGCGAAAGCGGCACGTTGTACTCAGTGAAAAGCAGGACGTGGGCGCCACTGTCCGCGATCCGGGCAACGGCATCCTCGAATCCACGGACCAGCATGCGCATGTCCAGTCGTGCGCCGAGCAGATCGTTGCCGCCAGCGTGGAAACTGACCAGGGTGGGGGCCATCGCGAGCGCGGGCTCGAGTTGTTCAACCACGATCTGCCTGAGCCGACGGCCGCGGAGGGCAAGGTTGGCGTACTGCGCCTGCGGCTGGTGCCTGGCCAGTTCCTCTGCCACGCGATCGGCCCAGCCCCTGCAATCGTTGGGAAGGCGAAGGTCTACGTCGCCGACGCCTTCAGTGAAGGAATCTCCGACGGCGACGAATCGCATCGGCGTCTCCATGGCCATGGTCATGTCCCCCCGTTGTTTTGAGCTTTGCCTTGCGCGTTGCTTTGTGCCTTGGTTCCAGCAGCGGCGGCGCCCGCAGCGGCGGCTTGGCGTTCCGCGAGTTTTCGG
>NZ_DF952471.1:16175-17210 GCF_001263615.2 Arthrobacter sp. Hiyo1
TGGCGTAGATGACAACGCGACGCCGATCGCACCAGCGAGCGCGGCCGCGGACACGGCGGCACCGGACGCGCCGAACACCACAATGGCCAGGACTGCCGCGGCACTCGCACCGTAACTGATGCCGATGACGTCGGGGCTGGCAAGGGGGTTGCGGAGCATGGTCTGGAAGAGCCCGCCCGAGAGGCCGAACGCCAGACCAATCAGGATTGCCAGCACGGCCCGCGGCAGTTTGTTTTCCATGACGATGAAGCTTGCGCCCGGGATCTTCTCCCCGCCCGTCAAGTGGGCAGTGAGGATCCTGAAGAAATCGGGGATGGTGACCGTGTAGCTGCCAAGGAGCACAGTCACCGCAAAGAGGACCATGACGCCGGTGCCCAGGAGTGCGGTCCTGCTGCGGAGGTTCACAGCGACGCCCCCTTGCCCCGGCGGACGAGCCACACGAAGACGGGGGCACCGAGGATGGCCGTCATGATGCCCGCGGGAACTTCGCCCGGCAGCAGCACTACCCGGCCGATCACGTCCGAAACCAGGAGGAGTGCCGGCGCGAGAACCATGGAGAACGGCAGGATCCAGCGGTAGTCCGGACCCGTAAAGAAACGCACGGCATGTGGAACCACGAGTCCGACGAATCCGATGGGACCAGCCAACGCCGTGGCCGATCCGCAGAGCAGCACGATTCCAAGCGCGGTGACGCCCCTGGCCAGGGTCACATTCTGGCCGAGCCCGCGGGCAACGTCATCGCCGAGGGCCAGGCTGTTGAGGATCCGCCCGCTGCCCAGCACGATCAACGCGCCAATCAGCAGGAAGGGCAATCCGGTCAACACCACGGACCAGTCGCTGCCGGCAATTCCACCCACCTGCCAGAAACGGAAGCGGTCCAGGGTGTCCTGGCTCGAAACCAGGATGACGTTCATTATCGAGTAAAGCCCCGCACTCAGCGCCGCCCCTGCCAAAGCGAGCATCACCGGCGTCGCACCGTCACGCCCGATCGACGCAATCAGATAGACGACGACGGCGGCCGCCGCGGCACCGACG
>NZ_DF952471.1:17725-20065 GCF_001263615.2 Arthrobacter sp. Hiyo1
GCGATGTGAGGGTCATGAGCTGCCAGCTCGCGCGCCGTTCCGCCCGCGGAAGGTGGGCCCGCCGTCGTCGTGCTTTGTGTCATGTCAGGCGTATCGCTACTTGGCTGCCGCGTCGGCGCTTGGCCAGCTGGGGCAGGAACATGTCCAGTGCCCACGGCAGGCTCAGCGGCGAGGATGCGGAGATCGCCAGGGTGAGGGTGTTGTCGGAGTCGGCAACCAGGGCGCCCTTCTTGATGGCGGGGATCTGGCCCAACAGGGGGTCCTGCTTGATTTGGTCCGTGGTCTTGGAGTCCGGCACCCACGTCACGAAGACGTCCGAGGAAAGCTCGTTGGCCTTTCAGCGGACCACGGAACGAAAAATTCCTTGGAGCCCTTGCTGGCGTTCTGCACCACTGCGGCGAGCGTCATGCCGATTTCGGACAGGAAACGCGGTCGGTTGTCGTTGGCTGTGTAGACGTTGACGCCGTCGCCCTTGGCAGGCTCAAGGTTGCCGTAGATGAAGGACTTGCCGGCGAGCTGCGGAAACGCGGCGACCTTGGTCTTGATAGTGGCCTCGGTGTCCGAGACGAGCTTGGTGGCCTCTGAGCTCTTACCCAAGGCCTGGCCGATGATCGTGGTGGCTTCCTGCCATGGCGTGCCGTACGCGAGTTCGGGCTGTGCCACCACCGGGGCAATTTCAGAGAGTTTCTTATAGCCGGCTTCGGTCAGGCCAGAGTACGCGGCAAGGATGACATCGGGGGCCAGCTTGGCGACTTCCGTGAAATTGATACCGTCTGCCTCGGAGAACTGGACCGGCGCCTTCGGGGTGCCAAAGCCGGCGCCCAACTTCTCGAGCGCGGCGTCCTTCCAGGGAGTGGAGCCCTTGCCGTTGTTGCCCCATTCGTTTTTCGGGACCCCGACGGGCACGACGCCGAGAGCCAAGGCGACGTCGTCGTTGACCCACGAGACGGTTACCACGCGCTGCGGTTGCGCCTTGATGGTGGTCTCACCGAAGACGTTCTTGATGGTGATTGGGAACTGACCGCTTGAGGCCGGCGTCGTCGCTGAACTGGCGGTAGTTGAGCCGGTCGAGCAAGCGGTGAGGGACAGCGCGACGGCGGCAACGGCCGCGGTCGCTGCACCTGCGGTCTTCAGCAGGGCTCGGCGTGAGGGGCGGGAAGCCACGGGACTCCTTAGGTAAGTGATGCAAACCTAAGTAAGGCTAGCCTACCCTTCTGATAATTACGAAACGTTTGCGTCGCGTAATTAATTCACGCCCTGCGTTCCCTCAAATGCCCGCTCACCTATCACCGCCAAAACCCCATCGCCCGCTCACCTATAGCGACAAAACGGCGATCGCTCGCTCACCTATAGCGACAAAACGGCGAACGCTCGCTCACCTATGGGAACAAACGGCACGGGAATTTTTGGACACCACCGACGACTTTTGCAAAGATGACAGAGCCGGTTGATTCAACGAACTGGCCAGGGCCGTGAAAGCGGCGAAGATCGAGAGGATGAGCATGCGCACTACACACGTTGGCGCTGCGATGGTTGGCGAGGTGGCCGTTTTGGCCTGCTTTGCAGCCCCCTCTGCGTCGGCCATCCCGCTCGGCGGCCAGGGAAACTAAACCCACCGCCCCTGCACTAGAAGCACTCTAAGGTTCCTTTGCGGTGCCCTCGGATCGCCAGACGCCATGCGTCCTTCCTCTTCGGAGCCCAATCGATCTGAAAGAACTTTGCCGTGCAGAAAATCACCGCCCAACAAATCCGTTCCTCATTCATCAACGCGAGCCGCTCGGAGGCCGCCAAACTCAACCTCCCGAAGGACTTCGATTCCCTCGACTGGGACAACCTCGAATTCCTTGGCTGGCGCGACGAGAAGATGCCGATGCGAGGCTACCTCGTTCTCCCGAACGACGGTTCCCTTACCGGCATCATGCTGCGCGCGCCCGAGGGAGGCTCCGGCAAGAAGCGTTCGGTCCTTTGCGAACTGTGCCGCGACGTGTTTTCCAAGGACGAAGTGTATCTTTGGGTTGCCAAACGCGCGGGCCAATCGGGCCGCGACGGCAACACTGTGGGGACGTTGATCTGCGCAGAATTCGGCTGCTGCGCCAACGTCCGGAAGGAACCCCCGGCGAATGAGATCAATCCGGACCCGGCCGACGTCGTCGTTCGCCAAATCGCCGGGCTGCAGTCCCGGACCGCCCAGTTCCTGGGGCGGGTCCAAGGGAAGTAGCCGCCTGCGGCGGACGCTCGCTCTATCTCTAGTGAGCGAGCGTCCGCCGGAAACCCGACATAAGTGAGCGAGCGTCCGCCGGAAACCCGACATAAGTGAGCGAGCGTCCGCCGGAAACCCGA
>NZ_DF952471.1:22323-26246 GCF_001263615.2 Arthrobacter sp. Hiyo1
TCAACGCGTTGTGGATGGCGTCCTTGAACTGCTTCGCAGTGGCGGGCAGCGTCTGTTTGATATCGAGTTCCAGGAAGCTGCCCTCGTGGAAGTTGACCTCGGACAGGATGCCGTTGAGGGGAAGGATGCGGCTCGTGATGGCACGGCGTTCCTCGTCAAGCAAGTGCAGCAAGGTGCTGAACGATTCATGCGTGCGCTGGTTGAAGAACTGCCGGAATTCGGCCTCCTGCGCGGGCAACCCTTCGCTGACGATCTGGTGGTAGCGGGACTCGAACTCCCCCGCGGCGCCGATCGAGGTCCCGTGGTCCGCGGAAATGGCGGTACCCCATTCGCGCACGAATCCTTCGAACATGCGCGTCAGCCGCTCGGCCAACGCCTGCCCGCGCGACTCAGTGGCATGCAGTTCCGCCAAGAGCTTGCTCCGGACTTCGGCAGCCAGGGTGTCGAGTTCATGGAGCTCGCCCACCTCGCCGAATGCGCTGAAGTACGGCTCGAGGGCAGCAACTGTAGCGCCCGACGGCGGCGCCTGGTCCAGGCGGTTGCGCGCAGCATCCAGGAGGGCGTCAGCCGTGGTCATCTGGTGGTCGAGCGTCTTGTATTCGCTCTGCAAAACCGCCGCCGAACCTGTGGAGGACTGGTGCTTTTCGCGTACGGCCTCGATATTTGCACGCAAGGGCTCCAGATCGGCCTGCGCGGCCAAGGCATCCTTGAGCCGCTGCTCGATCTTCGCGAGTTCCTCGGCCGCCACCGCTGCAGAGACCTGTTCCCAGCCACGCTCATCGTCGGCGATGCGACGCAAGGCATCGAGCTGGCGGGTCATGCCTTGGTGCGAATCCTCGCGGCTTTGGGCGAGTTCGGCGGCCTTCAGAAGCTCGTTTTCGAGCTCGCCGACCTTCGCGGCCACGAGCTCCAGCTTGGAAGCGTTGTCGAAACCGAGAACATAGTCTTGCCGGCTCGTGAAGCGATCGTCCTTCTCCACTGTGTTCCTGTTGCGCTTGACCACTCCGCCCAGGCTCAGGCCTTTGTCCAACTTAGCGAGCTCGTCCGGGTCTTCCACGCACGGGTACGCGAAATCGAGGGCGATCCGCTCGCGGATCCACTCTCCGGCGTCGGCGTTCGCCCCCAAGGTGAGGATGTTCAGCTTCGTCAGCAAATCGCCGTCGGACACGTCCTCCACAGCCAAGGCCCCGCCCGCGAGCGGTTTGGACACGTCCACTGCCCGCAGCGCGCCGCGGACCGTGTTGTCGTTCAGGTAGCGCGTGACGGCGGCGAAGTGCTCTCCGGGAACAAGCAGCGTCGTGGCGAGGTTCCGTAAAGCACGCTCGGCCGCGGGCCGCCACTGTTCCTCCCCCTCGGCGAGGTCTATCAGCTCGCTCCAAAGGGCATCCGGTCCTCGGGAACGCCAGTGGCTGCCGCGATTGCGGCGCGGTTTTCAATGCTCGACGGCGGCAGGAGGGACTTGCGCGTCTTCAACGAGACGAGCTCCTGCTGGGCTGCGGCGAGTTCGCGTTTCTTGGTGGCGTGGCCGTCGAAAGCTTCGAAGCGGAGTTCCCGCAGCGCTTCCGAATCGTCCTTGAGTTCGGCGGAGCGGCTCGCTGCCTGCTCGTGGGCCTGCTCCCAACCCTCAGCCGTCCACTCAAGGTTGAGTCCGGCGTCGGCCAATGCTTGGCGTGCCGCCTCCTCCACCTGCTGGCGAAGCTTGAGGCCGACCCGGGCATTTTCGAGCGACTGCTCGATCGCCGAAATCGCGTTACCGCCCTGGTTGTTGTAATCCGACTCGAGCTGGCGAAGCTCCTTGGCGAGCGCGTCCCGGACGCCCCGCTCGGCGCTGAGCTCCTTGGCTTTCGCCTGGGCAAGGTCCTTGAAACGGGCCAAAGTCTTGGCATGGACCGTGACCGAGAGCTGCTGCTTGTAGGCGTCGAATTCCTCGCCGCTGAGCTCCCGGAGCCGGTTGGCTTCCAGCAACGACTGGGCATACTCCTTGTTCATCCCAGGGACGGGGGCGAGCTGGTCGCGCTGCTGGCGCACGTCCTCCAACCGCTGCCTGATGGACATGAGGTTGCTGAATTCCTCGACGACGTCGTCCGCAGCAGTGAGCGTCGCGGGCGCGTCGAGCACCTGGTCGCGGAAGAACGTGTTGACGCTGCCGCCGAGCCCCTTGCCGGCCTGGATCACCCGCAAAAGCGGAAGCGCCTGGTCCGAGTTGATGCCGAGAAGCCGCCGGAAACGCTCCGCAAAGGCCTTGTGCACATCGAAGATCTGGGCGTCCGGGAAGATTGTCTCCAGCGCGCCCTTGGTGAAGCGCTTCTCCGCGATGCCCTCAATCGCGCCGAGATCCAGGGGCTTGTTGTCAATCACATAGAACCGGCCGACGCTGGACTCCGTGCCGTTCTTGGGCAGGTCGAAGAGGGCCGAGATCGTCACCTTGGTGCCGGCAGCGTTGTCGAACGTCAGCGCGACGGCGGACCACGTGGCACCGGGGCGCTGGAAGGCACTCGCCGAACCCTCGCCCACGGCCTTGTCGCCCACTTTTCCACGCATGTACGTGAACGTGGTCCTCTTGTCCTCCACAGCCCCGCCGGCCCGCTGCGCCGCAGCCTCATTGGAGCGTGGACGGGCATCGAAGACACGCAGCATGGCATCGAACAACGTGGACTTGCCGACGCCTGAGTTGCCTGTGAGCAGGGTGCCGTTGCGGTCCACGTGCATCGTGTGGGCGCCGTGGAACGTGCCCCAGTTGACCACCTGGACCAAGGCGAGGCGCATCTGGCCCGGGTTGGTGAGTTCGCCGATCGGAAGCATCGTCGCAATGGTCACTTGGCTGCCTCCTTGGTTTCGTCAGTTGCGTCAAGTGTGGTTGCGTCAGTTGTGGTCGCCTTTGCCTCCGCGGTGGATGCGTCACCACTGCTGTCGGTCACCACGTCGTCCTCTTCCCCGGTGTCGGACTCAGCGTCGTCGTTGGAGTTGGGGTCGTCCGTTTCCGTTAGTTCGATGAGGGGTTCAGTGCCTGATTCGTCGGCTGCTACAGCGATCAGTGCCTCGATTTGGGCCGGGATGTCGCCGATGTTTTCGAAGGGGAGCGCCAGGGGGAGGGCCTTGGAGATCGCGAACGTGTCCTCGATGCCCGTGGGCAGGAGGAGTTGGCGGGCCAGGAGCTTCGTGATGGTGCGGTTCACGACGTCGGTGTCGCGGAGGGCGTCTTGTTGGCCGGATGGCTGGTAGTGCGCCACGAGTTCGGCGATTTCTTCGCGGGTGATCACAGGCTCGGTCTGGGCAGTGACGTGGCGGTCGAGAAGGAGCCTCAGGCGCAGAAGCACGATGGTTTCAACCCGGCTCAACGCACGTTGCTGACGAAGGATGCTCGAGCGGGTGCTTCCTCCGATGGCTTCGGGATCGACGGGACGGAGCACCGCGATCTTGCGCTCGTGATCCAGTTGCAGGTTCAGGAAAAGCTCCGAAAGCCGGCTGCGGAGGATCACTTGGTTGTCCAGAAGGGTGGTCCAGAGCTTTTCGTCGCGGCCGCCGTCGACATACGGACCCTTGAGCAGCCGCACGAGAGCCTGGCGGACCTTCATAGGCAGCACGCCGGTGTCGCCCGGGAACAACGCCGCGCCGTCTACGAATGTGTCGCGCGGCGTGACGCGGAAGGGATCGGAGTGGACATGCTGCGCTATGTCCACTCTTTGTTCCGAAGAGGGGGCATGCTCGGTGGGGTGGGCGTCAGTCATCGGAATCCTTAGTCAGGGTCACGAGCGGCAGGTACGCGGTGCGTGTGCTGCCATCGATTTGTTCGAAGTCGATGTTTTCCCAGGCGGCCCGGTCGAACGCCGCACCACCGTGCAGCGCTTCGGACAGGAGGGCCCGGACGGTGTTGATGTGCCGTTCACCCTCCGGGAGGTTCGCCCAGGCCTCTGCCAGTGTGG
>NZ_DF952471.1:27543-30816 GCF_001263615.2 Arthrobacter sp. Hiyo1
GCCCAGGCCTCTGCCAGTGTGGCTGCGCCCGCCATGGCGGAGCGGACGACGTCGGGCCTTGCCTTCGCGGAGCGAAGTGAACGCACGCGGTCCGAATCGCTGAAGGCGATGGGGTCGGCGAGCTTTGGCGGCGCCGCGAACTCATCCGGGTCGAAGAGCTTGACCATGGCGAGGGATTCGAATCCCGCATTGAACAACACCGGGCCTCGGACCAGGCCGGGACGGTCGCGCTCGTACGGCATCGAGCGGATAGCCTGTTCGGCTTCGCGCAAGACCTGCCGGAGCCGGACGGACTGGCGGATATCGTCGCTTTGGATGTAGTTGTTGAGGCTCTCCGAAAGCCGGCCGTAGATGCGCTGGATCTGGCTGTGCTGCGTGCGCAGTTCCGCCACGAGGTTCTTGAGGGTTTCCCTGTCCTCATGGCTGAGGTCATCCGCGAATTGGCGGCTCAGCACGTCGCCGATCGCCGAACGGAAGCGCAACTGTTGCTGCGGGTCCTCAAGGAACGCCGTGAAGGAACGGAAGGTACGGCCTTCGGGGCTCTGCCGCAAGCGTTTGTCCGCCTCCAGGACCTGCGCCATCGTTGCACCCTTGCTGAGCGACTCCTCGATGATCTGGTTGCGGAGCTCGCCTACCAGTTCTTCGATGCGGTCACGCATCTTCTTGTAATCGGCAGGCAGGCTTGCCGCAAGGTCCAGGATGTTCCCGGCTGCTTCGACGGCTTCCTCATCATCCAAAAGACCGTCGAAGTCGCCGGAACTGATGTCTTCGATCAGCTGCTGGCGCTCCTGGATCTCCTCTTCAAGGGATTCCAAACGGGCGCTCTGGTCCGGGTTCGTCTCGTTGGCGAGCTTTTCGACGTCGCCCAGCAACGTCCCGAGCTGGAACCGTTGAGCGTGGAACGTTCGCTGGAGAGGCTGTCCAGGAATGCCAGGACTCTAGCGGCGGCCTCGGTGATTTCGTAGACGATCTGGCCGGACTGGCTGCGTCGGGTCAGGAACTGCTTTCGGGTCCATTCGTCCGCAAAGGCCTTGCCGCTCCCCTGGCCGCCCAGCCCGGGATCCTGTCTGCGGAGCTGCTCGAGGAAAGCGTCGACGTCGGCATGGAACTCTTCGAGCGGCAGCTGAGGTTTCGTTCGGGTGAAGGATGCCTGGAGCACCGCGATGACCCAGGGCGCCGAGCGCGTGAGGGCCCAGGCGGGGCCTTTGGTCAGGAGTTCGAGATCCCTGAGCCGCGCACTGATGGCGTCGGCTGAGGACATTGCTGAGCGGGACACATACTCTCCTTCAGCTGCCGCGGAACCTTCTGGCAGCGGAAATCCCGAAAACTGCCCCGTACAAGGTTAACGCAGGGTGCGCCGCAACCCTTCCGTGATCTACCTCCCGGTAGGGTTTCGATCGCGTATCAACAGTCCCGACGCCGGTGTCGTTGCTAGCTGAACCGACGACGCCGCCCCTAATGTCGACACCAACGACGTCGACGCTCCGACGTCGGCTTTGGCAGCGTTGCGGAGGGGACCCAATGCAGTTCGACTTGACGACCTTAGACACCAGCACTTATGTCTTCGCGGGAACACTAATCCTTGGCCTGGTTCTGGCAGCCTTCATCGCGGTAGCCGCAATGGCCGCACTTGCGTTGCTCGGCGCCGGAAGCCTCGCCTGGTACACCGTGAAGAACGTGCTGGGCGGGCTGGTCCACGGCATCAATTTTGCGTGGGACCAGCTGGTCCACCAGGCCGGAAAAGTGGAACTGCCAGTGGAATTCCCGTCCCAGACCGCCCCTAGCACAGGTACCTACCCGCGAGTAGCATTGAGGGACAGCTGAAGGGTCCACCACCCGAGGCGGATCCTGGGCTCGAAACCGGCACAACCGGCAAGAGGAGTCCTCCCATGACCTCCGCCACTGACAACAAGAGCAACGGCGTCACGGCCGCAGAAGCCCGCGCAGTCGCCGAGGCCGCCCGCGACATCGAATGGAACCGCCCCAGTTTCGCCAAGGGGCTGTATTTGGGAGACTTCGATCTGGGGCTGATCCATCCTTGGCCCCAGGCAAGAGCCGACGACGTCGAGCGCGGCGAAGAGTTCATGGCGAAGCTGACGGAGTTCTGCGGCACCATGTCCGGCCGAGCCATCGAACGCGATGCCAAGATCCCGGACGAATACCTCGCTGGCCTCACCGGGTTGGGCGTTTTCGGCATGAAGATTCCGCGCGAGTACGGCGGCTTGGGCCTCTCGCTGGTCTACTACGGCAGGGCGTTGGCGCTGTTGGGATCAGTCCATCCGAGCCTCGGCGCGTTGCTCTCGGCGCACCAGTCCATCGGCGTCCCGGAGCCGGTCAAAGTGTTCGGCACGCCCGAACAAAAACAGGAGTACTTGCCGCGTTGCGCCGCCGGCGCCATCACGGCGTTCCTGCTGACAGAGCCCGACGTCGGCAGCGACCCCGCCCGGATGGGCTGCACCGCAGTGCCAAGCGACGACGGCGAGTCCTACCTTTTGGACGGCGTCAAACTTTGGACCACCAACGGCGTGATCGCCGAATTGGTAGTGGTCATGGCGGTTGTCCCTGCCCGCACAGCCCCCGACGGGACGGCGCTCAAAGGCGGGATCACGGCGTTCGTCGTGGAAATGGACTCCCCCGGCATCACGGTGGAGAACCGCAACGCCTTCATGGGCCTGCGCGGCATCGAGAACGGCGTGACGCGGTTCCACCAAGTGCGCGTACCGGCAGCCAACCGTCTGGGCCGCGAAGGCCAGGGACTCAAGATCGCGCTCACCACGCTCAACACCGGCCGGCTCTCCATCCCGGGCCTTTGCGTGGCGGCGGGTAAGTGGTCCTTGAAGATCGCCCGCGAATGGTCCAACGCCCGCACCCAATGGGGCCGGCCGGTCGGAAAACATGAGGCCGTCGGCAAGAAGATCGCGTTCATCGCCGCCACCACCTTCGCGCTTGAAGCCGTTTTCGAACTGTCCGCCGAGATGGCCGACGCCGGCCAGAAGGATGTGCGGATCGAGGCTGCGCTGGCCAAACTTTGGTCCACTGAACTGAGCTACACGGTGGCTGATGAGTTGGTCCAAATCCGGGGTGGCCGCGGGTTTGAGACGGCGGATTCCCTGGAGGCCCGTGGAGAACGCGCGGTGGCCGCCGAGCAGTTGCTGAGGGACATGCGCATCAACCGGATCTTCGAAGGCTCGTCCGAAATCATGCGCCTGCTCATCGCCCGCGAAGCCGTCGATGCCCACCTTTCGGCCGCGGGCGAGCTCGCCTCCGCAGACG
>NZ_DF952471.1:30906-32605 GCF_001263615.2 Arthrobacter sp. Hiyo1
GTTTCTACGCCAAATGGCTCCCTAAGCTGGTGGCCGGGGCCGGCATGGACCCCCGGTCCTACAGCGAGTTCGGGCGCCTCGCGAAGCAACTGAGGTATGTGGAACGGGCTTCGCGCCGGCTCGCCCGGCAGACTTTCTACGGCATGGGCCGCTGGCAGGCAAGGCTTGAATACAAACAAGCGTTCCTCGGCAGGATCGTGGATATCGGGGCCGAGTTGTTTGCCATGGCAGCGTGCTGCTCACGGGCCGAGATGCTGCTGCAGACCGCTCCGGAGCAAGGCGCGGCGGCGTACGAGCTCGCCGAGGCTTACTGCGAGCAAGCGCGGATTCGCGTGGACGGATACTTCGATCAATTGTGGCGGAACACCGACGACGTCGATCATGAGTTGTCCTCGAACGTCCTTGCGGGCGATTACGCATGGCTTGAGGCCGGAATCCTTGACCAATCCGAAGGAACAGGTCCGTGGATCGCCGATGCCACCCCGGGCGCCTCGTCGAAGGAGAGCCTGCACCGGAAGTACCGCTGAGGCCTGCTGCCGATCGACGCGGCTAGCCGACGTCGCCGTCGAGGTAGTACCAGCGCCGGTCGATCCGCAGGAAGCGGCTGTTTTCGCGCTGGACTCCGCGTTCGCCGTCGGAACGGTAATGTGCTGCGAACTCGACCGTCCCTTCGGTGTCCAAGGGTCCGCCTTGGCACGTGGCCAGGATGTCCAGCCTGCGCCATTCAATGTCCGGGTCCAGGTCCAGCGCGGCAGGCCTGGTGTCCGGGTGCCACGTGCGCAGAAGGTAATCGCTGTCAAGGACAACAAAGGCGGAGTAGCGCGAACGCATGAGCTGTTCCGCGGTGGGCGCGTCGGAGTCTCCACGATGGAAGCGTCCGCAGCACTCGGTGTACTGCTCTCCGGACAAACAGGGGCAAGCGCCTAGTCGTAGGCGGGCCGGATCGAGTGGCATTGAAGCCCTATCTTGAAGAGAAGGTGAGAGCTAGGCAACAAATTCTGTCACAGCAGATAACAGCTTCGAAACAACCTCGGCGAGCCGGAGTTTGGCGGATGATTCCTTAAGATTTCGCCCTTAGGCTAGATGACATGCCCGCAGACCTTCGGTTGCGGCGTCCACCCCACAACTCTGGCTCGAGGAGGCTACGTGGAGGATCCAACAACACTTGGCCTCAATCTGACTTTTTTTGGAACGCTCGGGCTGGCTTTGTTGATGTCCATTGGTTTGGGCTTCCTGATGGTTGTCACTTTGGTGCTGGCCGGCGTCGCGAAGCTGGTTTGGATCATCCTGCTCGCGATGGTCGGGATCTTCCCGAAACGCGATGCCGTACCGGTTGTGCACTTGCCACCAAGGCCTCGACGCGCCCCCGTCCCGCCGTCGGATTCCGAGGAACCGACCTCGGCGGACGACGGCTTGCTGGGCGCAGGGCCGTCCGTTCCTCGGGAACCGCGTCCTGGGTTTGCTGGGACCACCAAGCTACTGTGGTCGGCGTCGTGGTCAGCCGTCCGGAACGTCCCTTGGAAGTCGCTGGTCAACCCACGGACGTGGCCCAAGCCTGCCCAGATCAAGGACGGTATCGCAGCCACAGCCACAACCCAGGCGAAGGAACATCCTTTTGTGGTCGCGATAAAGCAGGATCCTCCGGTCCTGAACAGCCAGTGGGCTGCCGCCGTCGCCGAGGCCGATGCCCGGGCTGCAG
>NZ_DF952471.1:35013-37213 GCF_001263615.2 Arthrobacter sp. Hiyo1
GCGGCGCGGGACGGCCCACCAAGAAGGACCGGCGCGACATGCAGAAGCTCAAAGGTCAGTAGAAGACCGGGCCAAAGGCGGGTCGGGAAGCTCGCCGCTCGGACCGGCGTCGGGCAGTTTTGTCCCTCGGCTCTGCAGGAGCGTGAGCGCCGCGTAAAGCGACGGCGTAAAGTGGCAAGGGACGCCGATTCTGGACGCCGCGCTGCCGAAGGAGAGAACGTGACCATTGACTGGGACGAAAAACGGGCCTTGCTACAGGAGCCCAACATTGCTGCCGTGACGCAGCTGTGCGACGAACTGATGGCCAAACGGCCCGGTTCCACCGTGCCTTACATCGATCCGGTGCATGACGAAGATGAGTGCCGGATCGTCACCCTCCAGACCAGCCCCGGGCGGGCCCCCACCTCGGGTTTCGTATCGCACCTCAACGACGACGACGCCGCCCGACGTGCGCAGCTGATCTATGACTCGGCCGACTTGGACGTCCGCTACGTCATGCCGTGGAACTGCTACCCCTGGGTCCGCGACCCCGAACTGCCGCCGGCACTGAGCGCACAGGAGAAGACCGACGGTCTCCGTCCGTTCCGCCAGTTCCTCAAGATCAACAAGAGAGTCTCCGCCGTCGTCGCTCACGGCGCGGAGGCCGCCGCTTTCCTGGCACTGTTCGAGAAGACGTACCACTCGCCGCTCCGGCAGCACGGGATCAAGGTCTACAAGGCAAGCGCGCTCGGTGGACGGGCGTTTGCCTTGTCCGAGGCCAAGCAGCAGGAACTCCTGGCAAAGAACATCGAAACCTACCGGGACGCCATGCAGAGGGCGGGCATCCAGCACCTGTAGGGAAGCGCTTAGGACCCCACGACGGCGCGAAGGACTTCCCTTGCGGTATCTTCCCATCGCGGCAACTCCCCGCTGGCTGCCTCGGCCGCTGACTGCCATCGCTTCCGCAGGGCAGCGTCGCCCAGCCATCTCCGAAGGATGTTCTCCAGCAATCCGATTCCCGCGGTGAGATCGATGGCTTCACCGGCACCGTGGGCTCCGAGCGCTCCGACGGCTCCGGTTCCCTTTCGGACCACTACCGGTATGCCGTGCGCCAGGGACTCCTGGACCACCATGCCGAAGGACTCCGAGTGTGAGATCAACAGACTGAGGTCAGCCCGGTTCCACTGGTCCTCCAGGGCCGGGCCGGAGAGCTCGCCTGTTGTTTCCACCCGTTTTTCCAGTCCATTCCGGAGGATGCGTTCCTGCACGGCTGCGGCGTACGAGGGGTCTGCTTTTGTGGAGCCAACAAGCGCCGCTGTCCACGCCAGGTCCTTGATCCGTGCCAACGCGTCGACGAATAGGATCTGGTCCTTATTGGGTAGCAGCACGCCCACCATGATGAAATGCGGTGCCGCCCCAGCGTCTCGCGAACTCGGCCGTGCTTTCGATGGGAGATCTACCCCGGGGATCGCCAAGTGCACGTTGCCCAGGCCTAGGGTTCTGGCCGCTTCGGCAGTCCGGGAACCAGTACTGAGAAGACCCGTCGCTGCGCGCAGCGCGCTCGTTTCGACTGGATCCTCCCCGGAAGGGGGCATGTGGAGCAGCACCCAGACTCGGCGCCCCGCAGCGGTTGCGGTCTCGATTTCGGTGGGTGCACCCGAGGCAATCAGGCCGTCGACAATGTAGATGGCCGGTTCCCCTCCGGTAAGTGCAGCTGCAAAGCGGTTCCGGTCTGCTGCACTCCCCAAAGGCCAGCCGCCGTCGAGCTTGCAGACCGAGACCTCCGTGCCCAGGCCCCGGAGGGCTTCAGCCAGCTTCGCGTTGTAGATGTTTCCCCCGGAACGATGGCGCACATTCGCGGGCAAAATCATGCGGATCTTGACCAAGGGCTACTCCCCTCCATAGAGCCGGTTGTTTGGCCTCGCAGTCCTCAGACCATGGTGCTGACCATATAACCCGGGCGGGTGGTGTGGTAGGTGAACTGCACATCCGGCGCGGGGCATCGGCGGTAGATTGTGGGCATGGGACAGACCTCTTCAGACCGCCGGGACGTGTTCGCTGATTGGATCTTGAGTGTCGCGGAGTTCACCCACGCACACTGGTTCTTCGGCAATCTCTATGAGGCCATCGTCAAAATCCCGGACCGGGTCGCGGCCTCGGCAGCGAGCAGCGAACTCCCCCGAACCCCCTTTGGAGCGGGAAGCCCCGGGCGCTACTACGC
>NZ_DF952471.1:37238-39578 GCF_001263615.2 Arthrobacter sp. Hiyo1
CCACATGGCGGCAAACCCGTATCTTCCGGCCGTGTGACGGCCTCAGCAGGGTCCCGCCCCCGGGCCTAGCGCCCCGCAGTGCCCGCCTGACCCAATCCTCAGTGCCCGGCCGACCCAACTGACTAGCATTTGTTGTCGTTTGGAGGCTCATAACGACAACAACTGCGAGTCAGTTGGGGCCACGACCAAGCTCACGCGGCCAATTGCCGGAACCCGGCCCCGTGGTAGATGAGGGGCTCGGCGTCGTGGTTGATCTCCACGGACTTCACTTCGAGGACGACGATCGCGTGGTCACCCGCCGGGGTTTCTGAGACCACTTCGCATTCAAGCACCAGCGCTGCGCCGTCGATCAACACCGCCCCGGCGTCGCTCGTTGAGGTCGCCAGGCCAGCGAATCGGTCCTGGGTCCGCGAGGAGAGCTGCAGGCACACGGCTTCCTGGCCCTGGGCAAGATGGAAACACCCAGTCGCGGGGCGCGCCGGAGCTTGGGCCACGTGGTGGAAGAGTTCTGCACCGCGAACATGACCAGCGGTGGTTCGAGCGAGACTCCCACTGTGAAGCTCGATGCCACCAGGGCCTCCGGCGCGAAGCCGACCATAGCACTGAAGGCCGCCACGCCTGAGGGAAATTGCGCGAACGCCTGCTTGATCGAAGCGGCTCCATCCACCGTTACCTGGGTCATGGCGGGTTCCTTTCTCTGTAGTTTCGTGCCTGCCTTTCTACTAATTCACTCGGGGCCGATAACGGCAATATTTGTGTATTCGCGTGTCGAATGAAGTCAATTCATAATTCGTCATACCTTGTTTCATTACCCCGCAATACGAAAAGCGAAGAATTTGTACGTTTTTCGAGTGTCCCGGGGCACGACATGTGTAGCGTCGTGTCAATCCATTGCACAGCCTTGATTCTTCACGGAGGAAGCCGGAGATGAGCCTCAGCGAGCTTCGAACCCTGGGACGCACGGGTGCCCTGATCAGCCCCCTTACCCTGGGAACCCTCAACCTTGGGACAGGTTCGGCGCCCACGGGCGCCGAGGAAAGCGTCCGCATCATCCATTCGGCCCTCGACGCCGGTATCACCAGCGTCGATACCGCGGACATCTATTCGCAGGGCGAGGCGGAAGCCATTGTGGGCCGGGCCCTCCATGGCAGGCGGGATGATGTTTTCCTTTCCACCAAGTTCCACGGACAAATGGGGCCGAATCCCGCGCATGCAGGCAATTCCCGGCGCTGGATCATGAAGGCCGTGGAAGGCAGCCTGAACCGCTTGCAGACGGACAGGATCGACCTTTACCAGGCACACCGTCCGGACTACAACACCGACGTCCTGGAAACCATCACGGCGCTCAACGACCTCATCCGGCAGGGCAAGATTCTCTACTACGGAACGTCGGTGTTCACGCCGTCGCAGCTTGTGGAGGCACAGTGGATCGCCACCACCAACCACCTCATACCGCCAGTGGTGGATCAGGTGCCCTATTCCTTGTTGGTCCGCGCGAATGAGCGCGACGTCTTTGCAATCACGCAGCAGTACAACCTTGGCGTGCTCAGCTATGGACCGCTCGACGGCGGCTGGCTCTCCGGGAACTACCGCGTGGGAGTCCCCCAGCCCGCAAGCTCCCGCGCGTCGGCCGTTCCCGGGCGCTTCGACGTCTCGGCACCTTTCAACAGGAACAAACTCCTGGCGGCCGATGCCTTGGGCCGTGTCGCCGAACGGCATGGGCTCACCCTCATCCAGCTTGCTGTCGCCTTTGCCCTGAACCATCCGGCCGTCAGCAGCGTGGTTATCGGTCCGCGCACGGAGGACCATCTGGTCGACTACCTCAAGGCCGCGGATGTTGTCCTCAACGAAGCCGTGCTGGATGCCATAGACGAGATCGTGGCGCCCGGTACCAACTTCCTGGAGCGCGACGCAGGTACCGTTGTCCCCCACCTTGAATACGCGGAACTTCGACGCCGGTAACCGGCTTCGCGTTGGAGCCGCCGGTTCGCGCGCCGACTATACTCGTTCGCAATCATGACTAGCCTTCCGACTTCCGCCCAAACATCAAAAACCGGCAATGTGCGCATTGATGCCTGGCTCTGGGCGATCCGCGCTTACAAGACCCGTTCCGCTGCCACAACCGCTTGCCGGGCGGGGCATGTGCGAATCAACGGGAACCCGGTCAAGGCTTCACAGTCCGTGATTATCGGCGACACAATCCGCGTACGGCAGCCCGGCTTCGAGCGCATCCTTGAGGTCCGCAGGCTCATTGCGAAAAGGGTAGGGGCCGAAGCAGCGTCCCATTGCTTCACCGACCACACACCGGAGCGTCCCGCCGCGCCCGCCCTCGGGCTGCCG
>NZ_DF952471.1:43632-48524 GCF_001263615.2 Arthrobacter sp. Hiyo1
GGCCGGCCCAAGGAGCCAAGGGGCCCAGCCAGCCAGCCCCCGGCCCCTCGCCCGCTTCAGTGCAGCGGAAGCTGTGTTCAGCGCCATCCGCCAGGACATTGAAAACGGAGCCGTGCAAGTGGGGGCCAAACTCAGCTCCGAAGCCACCCTGGCAACGCAATACGGGGTGAGCCGCTCGGTCATCCGTGAGGCGCTCCGCTCCTGCACTGCGCTGGGACTGACGGTCACCAAGACCGGCAGAGGCACGTTCGTCGTCGCGGACAGGGTGGCCAACGACCTCACACTCGGCCAGTACTCGGCACGGGACCTCAACGAGGCCCGCCCCCATATCGAAGTACCGGCAGCCGGCCTGGCTGCGAAACGCCGCAGCCCGGAAGAACTTGAGCACCTCAAGGAAATTGTCGATTCAATGGCAGCCGAGACCGACCCTGAGACCTGGGTCAGCCTCGACGCCAGTTTCCATTCTGCCATCGCCCGCGCAAGCGGCAACAAGGTCTTCGAAAGCGTTGTCGCAGACATCCGCGAAGCCCTAGCCCATCAATCCGAAACCTTGAACATGGTGGCCGACCGCCAGCATGTTTCAGACGATGAACACCTCCGCATCGTCGAAGCCATTGAAGCCGGCGACTCCCCAGCCGCCGAAGCCGCCATGGCCGACCATCTCAGCGCCGTCAGCGTTGCGTTGGACACCATCCTCAGCAAATGATCCACCAACTGAAGGAAGTCATGCCCACCCCGCATGCAACGCGCACCGCTATGCCCGCAACCACCCCGGCAGACGATTCCGCCAACCCCGCGCCACGTCCCCCTCGCGGAACAGACCCGCGACGGCCTGGTCGAGAGCGTCCACTACGGCTCCCTGATCGCAGTAGGGCCTGGCGGTGAAACACTCCTCCAAGCGGGCGATCCCGACGCCGCGTTCTACCCGCGGTCCTCCCTCAAACCGCTGCAGGCGGTCGCCATGGTCCGTGCGGGACTCAAGCTTCCGGAGAACCTCCTCGCCCTCACCGCCGCAAGCCACTCCGGCGCCGCGATGCACCTCGACGGTGCCGCACGCATCCTCGAAATGCACGGCCTGGACAAAAGCGCGTTGGAAAACAGCACCGACCTTCCCTACGGCATCGCCGAGCGCGAAGCATGGCTCCGCAGCGGCGGCGAGCCACCCAGCTCGCACAGAACTGTTCCGGCAAGCACGCATCCATGGCCGCCACGTGCGTCATCAACGGCTGGCCGGTCCAGGGTTACCTGCACCCCGAGCATCCCCTCCAAGTGCTCGTGAAGGACACCATCACCGAACTCACGGGGGAAGACGTGTTGGCAGTCAGCACCGACGGTTGCGGCACCCCGCTCTTCGCCCACAGCCTGCACGGCATGGCCCGGGCCTATGGCCGCATGGCGGCGGCGGACAGCACGGAAGCGGAAGGCCAAGTAGCCCACGCGATGCGCGCCTTCCCGGAGATGGTGGCCGGCGAGGGGCGCGACGTCACAGCGATCATGCGTACAGTTCCCGGGTTGCTTGCCAAGGACGGCTTCGAAGGCCTCCAGCTCATCGGCCTGCGGATCGGCACAGGCATCGCCATCAAGATTTCCGACGGCGCCGACCGCGCCCGAATGCCCGTCACCGTCCGCGTCCTTGAGGAACTAGGGCTCGACGGCGGCCAGCTCGCCACGCTCGCCAGCCCGCCTGTGTTGGGCGGCGGCCACCCTGTTGGCGTGCTCCGTGCCGCGAACTTCCTTGCATCCAACTGACGCAGCCAAACAAGCACAAAGACCAAAGGACAGCAATGACTTCTGCCGTGCCCACCACGACAATTCCAGGGTTCCGCTCGGAACACGATCTCCTCGGTGACCGCGACGTCCCTGCTGATGCCTACTGGGGCGTGCACACGCTGCGTGCCATCGAGAACTTCCCCATCACCGGCCACCCCTTGGCCAGCAACGCCAACCTCGTCAAGGGCCTCGCCGCGGTCAAGCTCGCCGCTGCCCGCACCAACCGCGAACTCGGTCTCCTCGACGACGAACGGGCCGACGCGATCGAACAAGCCTGCCAGGACATCCTGGACGGCAAGCTCCACGAGCAGTTCATGGTGGACGTTATCCAAGGCGGTGCCGGCACCAGCTCCAACATGAACGCCAACGAGGTCATTGCCAACCGGGCCCTTGAAATACTTGGCCACCCCAAAGGCGACTACGCCAGGCTGCACCCGAACGACCACGTCAACCTGAGCCAGTCCACCAACGACGTCTACCCCACCGCCGTCAACCTGGCCACCATTTTCTCGGTCCAGGGCCTTCTCGAGGCTCTTCAGGAACTCCAGGTCGCCTTCGCGGAGAAGGGCCAGGAATTCCGCACCGTGGTCAAGATGGGCCGCACGCAGTTGCAGGACGCCGTCCCCATGACCCTCGGCCAGGAATTCGGCGGCTACGCAGTGACCGTGGGCGAGGACCGGGCTCGACTGGCCGAGTCCCAGCTGCTCATCCACGAGATCAACCTCGGCGCAACCGCCATCGGGACCGGCCTGAACGCTCCCGTTGGATACGCCGCAGCGGCCTGCAGGCACTTGGCCGAGATCACCGGCCTGCCGCTGGTCACCTCGGTGGACCTCATCGAGGCCACCCAGGACGTAGGCGCGTTCGTCCACCTCTCCGGTGTGCTCAAGCGCGTCGCCGTCAAGCTTTCCAAGATTTGCAACGATCTCCGCTTGCTGTCCTCCGGACCGCGTGCGGGACTGGGCGAGATCAACCTCCCGGCTGTGCAGTCGGGATCGTCCATCATGCCAGGCAAGATCAATCCGGTGATCCCGGAAGTGGTCAGCCAAGTGGCGTATGAAGTCATCGGCAACGATGTCACAGTCACCATGGCAGCCGAAGCCGGACAGCTCCAGCTGAACGCCTTCGAACCGATTATCGTCCACAGCCTCCACAAGAGCATCTCCCACCTGGAAGCCGCGTGCCGCACGCTCACGTCGCGCTGCATTCGGGGCATCACCGCGAATACCGAACACCTGCGCCTCACCGTAGAGCAGTCGATCGGACTCGTCACGGCACTCAATCCGCACATCGGCTACGCCTCCGCCACCGCCATCGCCCAGGAAGCGCTGGCAAGCGGCAAGGGCGTCGCCGAGCTCGTTCTCGAACACGGCTTGCTGACCTCGGAGCAGCTCGATGAGCTCCTCCGCCCCGAACGCCTGGCCAACCTCAGCAACTAGGCTGAGCCGCGCAGAGCGTCCGACGACGGCGCCACTCACCAGCCGCCGTCGGGCCTGAACACGCGAAGAAACAGGCCGGACGGCAAGATCCGGACCCCCAACAGGACACCCCCTAAGGATTCCCATGACCAATGCACCCATCACGGACCACACGGTCCCTCCGCAGGCGCACTCCACTGAAAAGCTCCTCCACGCCGAGGACAAGGGCTATCACAAGAGCTTGAAGCCGCGTCAGATCCAGATGATCGCAATCGGCGGCGCCATCGGCACCGGCCTGTTCCTGGGTGCCGGCGGCCGCCTCAACGCTGCGGGCCCTTCCCTTGTCATCGCGTACGCGGTCTGCGGCTTCTTTGCCTTCCTGATCCTGCGCGCGCTTGGCGAACTCGTGCTGCACCGCCCGTCCTCGGGCTCCTTCGTCTCCTACGCCCGCGAGTTCTTCGGCGAGAAGGCTGCGTTTGTGTCCGGCTGGTTCTACTGGATCAACTGGGCAACCACCACCATCGTGGACACCACGGCCGCGGCCCTCTACATGAACTTCTTCGGCAAATATGTCCCTTGGATCGGAGTCGTCCCGCAGTGGGCCTGGGCACTGATCGCGCTTCTGGTGGTGCTTTGCCTGAACTTGGTCTCGGTCAAGGTCTTCGGCGAAATGGAGTTCTACTTCGCCCTGATCAAGGTGGCCGCGCTGGCGGCGTTCCTGGTGATCGGCACGTACTTCGTCATCTTCGGCACGCCGGTACCGGGCCAGGAAGTGGGCTTCAGCCTCCTCACGGACCACGGCGGTATCTTCCCCACCGGCATGCTGCCCATGATCATGCTCATGCAGGGCGTTCTGTTCGCCTACGCCTCGATTGAGCTTGTGGGCACGGCAGCGGGCGAAACGGAGAACCCCGAGAAGATCATGCCCAAGGCCATCAACTCAGTGGTCTTCCGCATCGCCGTCTTCTACGTCGGTTCCGTCATCCTGCTGGCGTTGCTGCTGCCGTACACCTCCTACGTCAAGGGTGTCAGCCCGTTTGTGACCTTCTTCGGCCACATCGGCGTACAAGGCGTGGACGTGATCATGAACCTCGTGGTCCTGACCGCCGCCCTGTCCTCCCTGAATGCCGGGTTGTACTCCACGGGCCGCATCCTGCGCTCCATGTCCGTGGCCGGTTCCGCTCCCAAGTTCGCCCAGCGCATGAACAAAGCCGGCGTCCCCTACGGCGGCATCGCCATCACGGCCGGCGTCTCCCTGCTCGGTGTTCCGCTGAACTACCTCGTACCGTCCGACGCCTTCGAGATCGTCCTCAACGTCGCCTCCGTGGGCATCATCGTCACGTGGGCCACCATCGTCTTGTGCCAGATGCAGCTCAAGCGCTGGGCCGACAAGGGCTGGCTGAAGCGTCCGTCTTTCCGGATGTTCGGCGCCCCCTACACTGGCTACCTTTCGCTGCTGTTCCTGGTGGGCGTGCTGGTGATGGTGTTCATCGACTCTCCGCTCACCATGCTGGTTACGGCCATCGCCTGCGCGCTCATTGTGGTTGGTTGGTACATGTGCCGCAAGCAAATCCACGAGATCGCCGCAGCCCGGGACGGCTTCACGGGCAGCTCGCCGGTCATCGCCAACCTGCCGGTTGCCGGTGCCGAGGACAGGATCTAGCCCCCAGTACTGAGTGCCCGACGGCGGCACCCGCGGTTCCG
>NZ_DF952471.1:50223-58771 GCF_001263615.2 Arthrobacter sp. Hiyo1
CGCGCGGGGCACGCGCATAGTTGTAATGCGAGTCCTCGGGTACGTCCGGCCTCGCCAGCAGGCCGGAATTGAAGACGCCCACGTTTACGACGCCGGTGCCGCGCGCCACACAGCGGTCCAGGAACGGAACGCCGGGCTGCTCTAGCAACGTGTACCGGCCGGCGAGCATCACCAGGTCCAGATCGGCCGCTTCGACGCATTCGAGCGCAGCTTCCGCCGAATTGGTCCCGACGCCGATCGCCTTCACCACGCCGTCCGCCCGCAGCTTTTCCAAGACCGGCAGCGCTTCGCCGATCCCCTTGGCGAGGTTGTGGACATCAGGATCGTGCAGGTAGGCGATGTCCACGTGGTCCAGGCCGAGCCGTTCGAGCGATTCCTCGATGCTCCGGCGGATCCCCGCTTCTGAGAAGTCCCATTGGCGTTTGCTCGTTGCTGCGACGTCGAAGCCTTCGTCGTCCTTCGCGCTGAATCCCACGGCGTTCGGCACCAGCAGCCGGCCCACCTTGGTTGACACAGTGAACTCACTCCGTGGCATCTCCCTCAGCACCGCACCAAGCCTGCGCTCGGAGAGCCCCAAGCCGTAGTGCGGCGCGGTGTCGAAGTAACGGACCCCCGAGTCCCAGGCCGCCTTGACGGTGGCGGCGGCCTGGGCGTCCGGCATGGCACGGTACAGGTTGCCGATACCGGCGGCGCCGAAGCCGAGCTTGCCCAGCGCGCCATCCCACGACGTGCCGCTCATACCAGCTCCCATACCAAGGGGATGCCGGAGTCATTGCCGGAATAGTCGTCCTGGACTTCCAGCATCTCCGCCATGCGGGCCTGCCACGGGACGTTGGCCGGATGGTCCGCGAGCGCCCGGCGCATGGCTTGGTAGTCCTCCACCTCAACAAGGTGGAAGAGCTCCTGGCCGCTGCGCCAGATCCTCCAATTGCCCACTCCGGCCTCTTTCAAGGCCGCGACGAGTTCGGCGGGGATCCCCGCATGGGCTTCCGCGTAGTCCTGCGCGGCACCCGGCTTGAGCCGCGTGTGCAGGGCAATGGTTTCCGGCACGCTACACCCCGGGCTTCAGGAAGAGTTCGACGACGGGCACCGCCACGTCCGGTCGCTGGACGGGCAGCTTCAGTGTCAGGGTACCCGCTGGTTGTCCGCCAGGAGTGGTGTTGATTGCCTCCCGGTCCGGTGCGATCTCCAGCATCGCGACTTCGGAGGCGTCGTTGAGCAGCTGCGCGTATTCCACTTTGCCGGCGAGGTCGGGGAGGTGGACGTATTCGAACGGCCACGCAAACAAGTGGACGTAAAGCCGGTCACCGCGGCGTGTGTACCGGGCGTCGGCAGGCGCGGTCCACGCAGCGGGTCCAGCTCCGTAGATGGCCCGGGAGTGCAGCTTCATCCAGTCGCCGATGCCGCGGAGGGACTCCACGGCCCGGGGATCGAAATTCCCGCGGGCCGTGGGGCCAACGTTGAGGAGTAGGTTGCCGTCCTTGGACACCCCATCCACAAGCATGCGCACCAGCAAGTCCACGGACTTGTAGTCCAAGTTGTCCCGGTCATAGCCCCAGCTGCCGTTGAGGGTTTGGCATGCTTCCCAAGGCACTTCGATGCCGTCCACCACCATGGGCCCGGAAGGCTGGTACTGCTCCGGCGTGGCGAAGTCGCCAGGAATGTCCAGGCGGTCGTTGACGATGATGCCGGGTTGAAGTTCCCGGACCATCTTCAAGAGTTCCACGGACCCCCACGCGTCGCGGCCCTTTCCGCCCCAGATGTGCTTGTGGTCCTCGCTCGTGTAGGAAAAGTCGAAGAAGAGGTAGTCGATCTGGCCGTAGTTGCTCAGCAGCTCGCGCACCTGGCCATGGAGGTAGTCGCGGTAGCGGGCCATGTCGCGGCCCTCGTTGAGCTTTTCGGCCTCGGGGTTGTCGCGTTCGGGGTGGAACCCGTCGATGGTGAAATCCGGGTGGTGCCAGTCAATGAGGGAGTGGTAGAAACCGACCTTCAGGCCGAATTCCCGCAACGCTTCGACGTACTGGGCCACGAGGTCCTGCCCGGACGGAGTCTTGGTGGATTTGTAGTCGGTGAGCGCGGAATCCCAGAGGCAGAAGCCTTCGTGGTGCTTGGTGGTCAGCACTACGTATTTCATGCCGGCGTCTTTCGCCGCGCGGGCCCATTCCCGCGGATCGTAGAGATCCGGGTTGAAGTGCTGGAAGTACTTCTCATATTCCTCGGCAGGAATACGTTCGCGGTTCATGACCCACTCGTGCCGGGCCGGCAGGGCGTACAAGCCCCAGTGGACGAACATACCGAACCGGGACTCCGTGAACCAAGGTGCTTGGGCGATCATGGGTGGTTACTCCTAGTGGTGTGCCCACGTGGGGTCTTCTGGGTGGCTGTAGCCGGCAAGAACTGGAAGGAGTTTAACCCCCACCAAATCTGTGCGTGACCCTATTGGTACAGGTTCGGCTTGATCTGCTCGGAGTCGATGTTCTTGGCGTCATACCAGTAGAAGCCGGTGTCGATGACCTTTTTCACAGGTTGCTTGTTGATCGCGGCGACGGCGGCTTTGACGGTCTCATAACCAATACCAACCGGGTTCTGGGTGATGGCACCCGCCATGACACCGCCGCGGATCGCGTCTAGTTGTGCCTTGCCGGAGTCGAAGCCCACGATGGTCAGCTTGTCCTTGAGGCCGAGTTCATTGACAGCATTGACGACGCCGATTGCAGAACCTTCGTTGGTGCCGTACATGCCCTTGAGCTCGGGGTGTGCCGCGATGATGGCCTTGGCCGCGTCGGTGGACTTAAGTTGGTCGCCGCCGGCGTACTGGATGTCGACGATCTTGATCTTCGGGGCGTTCGCCGCGATCCAGTCCTTGAAGCCGTCGCGGCGGTCAACACCGGACTTGGACGTCTGATCGTGGCAGATGATGGCGATGTTGCCCTCATTTCCGATCAGGCCGGCCAAGTGCTTGGCAGCCTCTCCGGCTGCAGCCTTGTTGTCCGTGGATGCGGTGCCCACGGGGATATCGCTGTCCACGCCGGAGTCGAACGCGATGATCGGAATGTTCTTGCTCTTGGCCTGTTCGAGCAGCGGGGTGGCCGCCTTGGAGTCAAGCGCTGCGAAACCGATGGCTGCCGGGTTCTTGCCGAGCGCCGTGGTTAGCATTTGGATCTGCTGGTCCACATCGGCCTCGGTGTTGGGGCCCTCGAATGTGATGGTGACGTTGAACTCTGAGGCGGCTTTCTCTGCACCCTGCTTCACTGCCTGCCAGAACTGGTGCTGGAAGCCTTTGGAGACGATCGCAATGTACGGCTTGGCGCCGGGCGTGGTGGCGGCGGCGCCGGGAGCAGCGGCTGGGGTATCGCAGCCGGCCATTGCCACGGCCCCGAGGGCAACGCCAGTTACGGTGAGAAAAGAGCGGCGGTTGTAGATGGACTTGCTCATGCTTGGAAACTCCCTTGTTTTCTAAGACTGAAGGATCGGTCCTGTGCGGATGCTACAGGCATGAAGAAGAGTGGCTGACGGTCACTTGGCGGTCTCCTTCCTCCGCAGCATGTCCAGGTAGACAGCCACCAGGATCACGACGCCGATTGCTACGTTTTGCCACTCCTGCGGCACCGAGATGATGCGCAGGCCGTTAGTCAGCACGGACATGATGAGGGCCCCGATCACGGTTCCTACAATGGAGCCTTTGCCTCCGGCCAGGGATGTTCCACCGATCACGACGGCGGCAATCGCCTGCAGTTCGTAGCCGAGCCCCTGCCCGGGCTGGGCCGAGTTCAAACGGGCGGCGATGATCACGCCGGCGAGGCCCGTGAAGGCGCCAGCCACCGTGTAAATCCAGAGCTTCCATGACCGGACGTTAATGCCGGAGAGCGCGGTGGCTTCTTCGTTGGAGCCGATGGAGAAGGTGTATCGGCCAATGAGGGTTTTGCTCATCACAATGCCGGCCAGTATCGCCGCGGCGAAGAAGATGAACACCGCGTTAGGCACCACTAAACCGGCAATCGGCTTACCGAGCGCCAGGTTGCTGAAGCCCGGGGTGGAGGTGAAGTAGATCGGCTTCGTACCGGAGACCACCAGGGCCATGCCCTGTGCCACAAGCATCATTGCCAGCGTGGCAATGAACGGCGGGATCTTCAGGAAGGAGATGAAGAAGCCGTTGATTGCACCGATCACGGTACCCATCAGGATGCCGCCCACTACGCCCATCCACAAGGGCAGGCCCAGATAGCTCAACACCACCCCGGTCATGACCGAACAAAGGCTCATTCCAGTACCAACTGAGAGGTCAATACCGCCAGTGATGATCACGAACGTCGCGCCCAGGGCAAGCAACCCGATCACCACAGTGGAGAGCAGGATGTCCGAGAGGTTCGTGGGCAACAAGAACCTGGAGTTCATGATGCCGAAGAAGATCACGAGGACAATCAGCGAACCGAAGGCCAGCAGCTGCTGCAAGGACGAACGCAGGCGCACGGAGATGTTTCCCTTGCGGGATGTGGTCTCCGATGCGGGTTCCAGCCCCGCTTTCTGCGGCGCCGGGGAATCTACGAGGCTCATGCTGTCACTGCTCCTGGTATAGCGGAGTCACGCCGGGTGGCCAGCTCCATGATGTTTTCCTGGGTGGCTTCCGCGTTGTTGAGGAAACCTGTGATCCGGCCTTCGCTCATGACAGCGATCCGGTGGGACATTCGCAGGACCTCGGGCAGTTCCGAGGAGATCATGATGATCGCCTTCCCGCCTGCCGCCAGTTCGTCAAGGAGCCTGTAAATCTCCTCCTTGGCACCGACGTCGATCCCGCGCGTGGGTTCATCGAAGATCAGGATGTCGCAGTCCTTTACCAGCCACTTCGCGATCACGATCTTCTGCTGATTGCCGCCAGAGAGGTTACGGGCGAGTTGGTGGACCGAGGGCGTCTTGATACGCAGCTTCTTGCTGAATTCCTCGGCCGTCCGGCGCAACGCACCGTCCTTGATGAAACCGCCCGCTGAGTTTTCGGTCAGCGAGGAGAGCATGATGTTCTCCTTCACGTCACGCTCCAGCATGAGACCGAGATGCTTGCGGTCCTCGGACAGATAACCGATTCCCAGCTTTGCCGCAACTGCCGGATTGGGGATGTCGACATCCGCGCCCTGGACCTGCAATTTGTCGAAAGTGGCGCGGTCCGCACCAACCAATGCCCGGGCCACTTCGGTCCGGCCGGCTCCCATGAGCCCGGCGAAACCGAGGATCTCGCCGCGGCGCAACTCGAACCCGACGTCCCTCAGCAGCGCCTTGGTGGCAAGCCCTTCAACCGAAAGCACGACGTCGGTACTCGCGCCGGTGGTGGCCGCCGTCGGGCGCTGTTCTCCCGAAACCTGCCGCCCCACCATCAGGGAGATGACCTCCTTCATGGACGTTTCTGCCGTGCCGACGGTGTCTACATACTCGCCGTCGCGGATCACGGTAATGCGCTGGGAGATCAGCTTGAGCTCGTCCATCCGGTGTGAGATGTAGATGACGCCCGTTTCTGGCGAGATGAATCCTCGGATGAGATCGTGCAAGGTGGTGACCTCAGCGTCATTGAGCGCAGCCGTGGGCTCATCCATGATGATCACCTTGGAGTCATGACTCAGTGCCTTGGCGATCTCCACCATCTGCTGCTTGGCCACGGTCAGCCGACCCACCCGTTCGCGCGGGTTCAGCTGCAAGCTAATGCGATCGAACAGATCCTGGGCCTTGCGGTTCAGGCATACTCGCTGAGCAGGCCAAAACGGCGCGGCTCGCGGCCTATGAAGATGTTTTGCGCCACCGTGAGGTCCGGCATCAGGTTGAATTCCTGGTGGATGATGCTGATGCCCGACTCTTGGGCATGCTTCGGGCCGTGCGGCACGAACTCCTGCCCGTTGAGCTCGAACGTGCCCTGGTCCGGGGTATAGATGCCCGAGAGCAACTTCATAAGCGTCGATTTGCCGGCGCCGTTCTCGCCAACCAGTGCAAGGACCTCACCGCGGCGCAATTCCAGATGCATATTGTGCAGGGCCCGGACACCAGGGAAGCTCTTGGTGACGCCTCGGACGGATAGCAGCGGTGGTACTTGTTGGGTCATGTCATCACCTCCTTGTGATCAAGCGTGTGTATGTGCGTCTTGCGGGACCTTTAGCGGGCCCACACAGGGCCATCGGGAAAGCTGTAGCCGGCCAACGTGCCGCCGACCATTTCACTGCCGGCACCGGGTGCCGACGGCGGCCAGTACGAGCCGTCGTGGACATCCACCGGAGTGACAAAGTGCTCGTGCAGATGGTCGACGAACTCAATCATCCGACCATTCTTGTCGGCGGATACCGCCACGAAATCGAACATCGACAAGTGTTGGACGGCCTCGCAGAGGCCAACTCCACCTGCATGTGGGCAGACGCGGACGCCGAACTTCGCCGCGAGCAGGAGGATGGCGATGTTCTCGTTCACTCCCGCCACCCTCGCCGCATCCAGTTGCAAGACCTGCAGGGATCCGGCCTGCAGCATCTGCTTGAACATCACGCGATTTTGGACATGCTCACCCGTGGCCACGGGGATCGGCGCCACGCCCCGGGCAATCGCGGCATGGCCGAGGACATCATCCGGACTGGTGGGTTCCTCAATCCAGGCAATGTCATAGGGAGCCAAATGCGCCATCCAGTCAATCGCTTCCTGGACGTCCCAGCGTTGGTTCGCATCCACGGCGATCTTGATATCAGGCCCCACAGCGTCGCGGGCCGTGCGGACGCGCCGGATGTCGTCTTCCAGCGAGGCCCCCACCTTGAGCTTGATCTGCCCGAAACCGTCTGCAACGGCTTCCTTGGCCAGCCGCACAAGTTTGTCGTCGCTGTAACCCAACCAGCCCGGCGTCGTGGTGTATGCGGGGTATCCTTCCGCGAGAAGTGCTGCCCTGCGGGCGGCGCGCCCCGGCTCCGCCGTCCGCACTATCCCCAGCGCGTCCTCCGGCGTGAGTGCATCGCTGAGGTACCGGAAGTCCACGAGCGCCACAATCTCCTCCGGACTCATCCGGGAAAGCAGCTCCCAGAGAGGCAGTCCGGCCCGCTTGGCTTTGAGGTCCCACAGGGCGTTGACGACGGCGCCGATCGCCATGTGCATCACGCCCTTTTCGGGGCCAAGCCAACGGAGTTGGGAATCGTGGACCAGGAGCTTCCAGGTGCCGCCCATGTCGCCGAGCAGTTCCTCGACGTTGCGGCCCAGGATGTGGTGGCGGAGTGCCTCGATAGCCACTGCCTCCACCTCGTTGCCGCGCCCGATGGTGAAGACGAAACCGTGGCCCTCGTGACCGTCGCCGGCGTCGGTGCGGATCACCAGGTATGCCGCCGAATAGTCCGGATCCGGATTCATGGCATCCGATCCGTCCAGTTCCAGGGAGGTGGGAAAACGGATATCGAAGGTGTCCACCGCGGTGATGACGCTCATTGTGCTCCTTGCTTGGCAGCAGGTAGTTTGCTGGGAAGAGCGTAAACATCCGATGTCTGCATTGTCAATGGGTCACATTTCCGTATTATGGAGAGCAACAGCAGACTAGAGCTCGGATGTTAGAGCCAGAGCACGGAGGAATACATGAACATGAAATTCGCCCGGCTGGGCACTGCCGGAAATGAAAAGCCGGTTGTCATCGCCCAAAACGCCAACGGCACCGAAAAGTACTTCAGCCTTGACCCGCTGACGAAGGACATCAACGGAGAGTTCCTCGCCACGGACGGCATCGCACGCACCCGCGAAGCCCTTGATGCCGGTAATCTTCCCGAGATTTCTGCCGAAGGACTCCGGATCGGTTCGCCCATCGCCCGGCCCGGCAACGTCGTCTGCATCGGCCTCAATTACACGGCCCACGCGGCCGAATCCGGAGCAACGCCCCCGGAATCACCCGTGGTGTTCCTGAAGCCAAGCAACACGGTCAGTGGCCCGTTGGACCCCGCGCCCATCCCGCCGTCGTCGGAAAAGTACGACTGGGAGGTGGAACTCGGAATCGTGATCGGTCGCGAAGCGTCATACCTTTCCAGCACGGACGAGGCCGCGGACTGCATCGCGGGCTACGTCGTCGCCAATGATCTCTCAGAACGCGACTACCAACTGCCCGGCGCCGCGGGCCAGTGGACCAAGGGCAAGTCCCTTCCTCAGTCCACTCCCCTCGGCCCCTGGTTGGTTCCCGCGGATGAGCTCGACGCCGGACACCTCGCGTTGCGCACCTGGGTCAATGGCGAGATCCGCCAATCGTCGGACACCTCTGACATGATTTTCGATGCCCTGACCGTGGTCCACCACCTCAGCCAGTACATGGTCCTGGAGCCCGGCGACGTCATCCTCACCGGCACTCCGGAAGGCGTGGCGCTCTCCGGCCGCTTCCCGTACATCCAGCCCGGCGACGTGGTGGAGCTCGAAGTCGAAGGACTCGGCCGCCAGCGCCAGGAGTTCTACAGAGCCCACGCAGCTTCGCTTGCAGCAGTAGGCACTGACAAGGCAACGCGGTGAGCACCGAGTTCGAGGGACTCGTAGCGCTGGTCACCGGCGGGGCGTCAGGCATCGGCGCGGC
>NZ_DF952471.1:59690-63901 GCF_001263615.2 Arthrobacter sp. Hiyo1
CTGTCCGGCTCGACGTCGGGCACGTCCCTGGCGATCGACGGCGGCATGCAGGGGCTGCGGTTGCGCCCGGCCGGATAGCTACGTAACGCAACGCCCGCGCAACCCCTCTCCACCACCGGTTCGCCTATGCTCAACACCAGGCAATCGATGGCGATCCACCAAGGAGCAGGCATGAGCAATTGGCGCATCAGGGACTTCCATTCCTCGGACATGGACGGGATACTGCACCTTTGGGAGTCGCTCAAAGCCGACAACGTGGACCCTGTCTATGCGCTCTCCGAGGTCCTTGCTTCATGCGAGAAGGACCACGCGGTGGTGGCAGTGCAGGGCGAGCAGGTGGTTGGTGCCGCCGTCGGACGTGCAGCCCATGACCAAGGCTGGATCGTCTTCCTGGCCACGTTGCCCGAGTTCCGCGGACGCGGGATAGGCACCTCCCTGCTGGCCGCCGTCGAGAACCGGATGACTCCGCACGGGCTCAACAAGCTCTCGGCGCTCATGCCCGAGTCCGAAACCCGAGTCGAGGCGTTCCTGGGCCGCGGCTTCCTGCTCAAGCAAAACCTGCACTATTTTGAGCGGACCATCCCGGTGCAGCGCCAGGAACTCGAGCCGTTGAGCCAGCTCGGCGGCCGCATCCTGGCCCGGGACCTGTGGGAAAACGTCGCCGGCATGCGCCGCGAAAAGGAGCTGCTGGAACGCCGTCTGGTCCTACCCCTGGCCGAGGCTGACCTCGCCGACCAATTCGGCGTGGTGCCGCCGCGCGCCGTCGTGCTCTTCGGCCTCCCGGGACCGGCAAGACGACCTTTGCGAAAGCGATCGCGTCCCGGCTCGAATGGCCGTTCGTGGAGGTCTTCCCCTCCCGCCTGGCCTCCGATCCCAAGGGACTGGCCGGCGCGCTTCGGGAGACGTTCCTGGAAATCGCCGAACTGGAGCACGCGGTCGTGTTCATCGACGAGGTGGAGGAGATCGCGTCCCAGCGGTCCGGTGAGCCGCCGTCCCCGCTGCAAGGCGTCACCAACGAACTCCTCAAGATCATCCCGGCCTTCCGCGAACAGCCGGGCCGCCTCCTGGTGTGCGCCACCAACTTCATCCGCGCCCTGGACACCGCCTTCCTGCGCCACGGCCGCTTCGACTACGTCATCCCCATCGGACTGCCGGACGTCCATGCCCGCGAGGCCATGTGGCAGCGATTCATCCCGGCCAGCGTGGTGGACTCGGTGGACGTGGCCTTGCTGGTGTCGAGGACGGAGGGCTTCTCCCCCGCGGACATAGAGTACGCGGCACGCAGCGCCTCCCAGCGTGCCCTGGAAAAAGCCGTCTATACAGCCGACGCTGCCGGCGCCGGCGCCTCCTCCGGGGGCGCCGTACCGGCGTCGAACGCCCGCAAGGACCAGTCACGCAGGACTATCTCGACGCGATCGCCGACACCCGCACCACCGTCAGCGACGAAGTCCACCAAGACTTCCTCGAGGACATCGACTCTCTCGCCCGGGTTTAGAGCAACGCGGGTCACTTACGGCCCATATTGGCGCCCCGGATGGGCCGTAAGTGACCCCGCGTTGGAGAAGGAGGAACCGTGAACCTGTTTCTGACCATCCTGAGCGGGGTCGCTTGGACTACGGTTTACATTTGCGCGATCCGGATCGGGTTTCGCGATAAGACGTACGCGATCCCGGCGGCGGCGCTGGGTTTGAACTTCGCGTGGGAAGTCATCTACTCGGTGCATTCGCTCAGCACGAGGCTCTCCGTGCAGGGCGTCATCAACATTGCCTGGGCGTTGGCCGACGTCGCGATTGTGTACACGTTCTTCGCGTTCGGCAGGCGGGAACTTCCCGGATTTGTCACACGGCCGCTGTTCATCGGGTGGGCGGCTCTCTTGGGCTTGGCGTCGTTCGCGGTGCAGTGGCTGTTCATCACCGAGTTCGATTGGGATCCGGCCTCACGGTACGCGGCATTCCTGCAGAATCTCCTGATGTCCGGCCTGTTTATTGCGATGTTCGCTGCCCGACGCAGCTTGCGGGGCCAGTCCCTGGTGATCGCTGTGGCGAAGTGGATCGGAACCCTCGCGCCAACGATCACCTTCGGGGTGCTCGAGAATTCACTGTTCATCCTGGGCATTGGCGTCCTGTGCAGCATTTTCGACCTGACGTACATCGGGCTGCTGTTGTGGGCCAAAAGGAACCCGGGCGCCCTCTCCAGGGATCGGGACTCGGGGGGCCTCCCGGCGGTACCCTGAACCATGTCCATGAATCCATTGCGCCATGCATTGTCGCGCATGGGCGGGCGCGATCCCCAGGAGCTGAATCGCACCGCCACACCCCTGGAACTCTTCTTTGACCTCACTTTTGTCATCGCCTTCGGGGTGGCCGGCAGCCAGTTCGCTCATGAGCTGGCCGAGGCCCGTTTCGGCTCCGGGTTGATGGCTTCACCTTCGCGATGTTCGCCGTCATGTGGGCCTGGATTAATTTCTCGTGGTTTGCCAGCGCCTATGACACTGACGACTGGGTCTTCCGGGTCGTCACCATGGTGCAGATGGTGGGTGTGCTCATCCTTGCCATGGGCATCGAGCCGATGTTCCAGTCGCTCGACGAAGGCCACCGCGTGGACAACTCGACCATGGTGCTGGGTTACATCATCATGCGCTTGGCGTTGGTTTTTCAGTGGCTACGCGCGGCGAAGCAGGATCCGGAGCGCAGAAGCGCTTGCCTCACCTACGCGAAGTTCCTGGTGGTGGCACAGATCGGCTGGGTGGTGGTGCTGATTGTCCACGCCGACATCCTGATGAATTTCCTCATGGCTGCCCCGCTCTTCCTGCTGGAAATGGCGACGCCGACCATCGCCGAGCGCAAAGCCAAGACACCGTGGCACGCGCACCACATCGCGGAACGCTACGGACTCCTGGCGATCATCGCCTTGGGCGAGTGCCTGATCGGAGCCATCGAATCCCTTCGGGCAATCGTGGCCCTTCATGGCTGGTCTGTTGACGCAGCCCTCGTGGGTCTCGGCGGGACCGGGCTGGCCTTTGGAATGTGGTGGATCTACTTCATCCTCCCGGCTGGCCACGCCCTGCATCACCAACGGCACCGGGCATTCGCCTTCGGATACGGCCACATGTTCATCTTTGGGTCAATCGCCGCTACTGGTGGCGGACTTCATGTGGCCGCGCTCTTCATTGATCATGCGGCCCTCATCAGCGCCACCGTTGTAGTGGCCACCATCGCCGTCCCGGTGGCCCTGTTCAAGGTAGCCCTGAGTTCGCTCTACGGCTACCTGCTGGGTTTCGACCGCGCGCTCCTCGGGGTCACGGCCCTCGTGGTCGTGTTGCTTTGCGGCAGTGTGGGCCTGGCCGCCCTGGACGTCTCTGTTCCTGTCTGCATGATGGTCATTGTGGCGGCTCTGGCCCTCTCGATCGTGATCGACGAAAGGCGCGGGGCGGCACGCCGGGAAGCTGCGCTGGAAAGGCTGGGGGCACACCCGGCCACCTAGGCGAAATCGTGGGTCCTGGCCCCAAACCGCCGTACCGGAACGCAGCGAACGGCCTGCACCCACGATGCCGCGGCGCGGCACATCGGCACGAACGTACCGATTCCCAGCGATCGACCCTTGATTCGCTTCCCATGGAGGCGGAAAATGGTGAAACCGGCACGAACGTACCGGAGCGCGGACAACGCGCATGCCCACAAAAAGGCGAGGAAGGATGGACATGTCCTCCAGGGAATTCACCGAGTCCCTTGGCGCGAAGGTCCGTGCCCGCCGCGGCTCCCTGAGCCTGAGCCAGTCCGACCTCGCAGACCTCGCAGGAGTCTCGGAGCGATTCGTCCGGTTCGTGGAGCAGGGGAAGACCACGGTCCAATTGGAGCCACTCCTTGCGGTCCTCGGCACTCTGGGCCTTGAGCTCAAGGTGCAACCCGCGAGCAAGCAATCCAAGCTGCCATGACCTTCAACCGCATCGCCGACGTCTACAAGCAAGGCGTCCTGGCCGCGCGCATCGAGCGGCATGAAGGCGGCACCAAGTTCAGCTACTTGCCGCGGTACTTCGACTCAGGCGGTCCGGCCGTTGCCACGACGCTCCCGCTGACGCGTGAAGCAGTGTTCACCCCGAGCGGCGCGGTTCCGCCCTATTTCACGGGCCTCCTCCCGGAAGGCCGCCGCCTGAATTCCCTGCGCCGGGCGGTCAAGGCCAGCGCCGACGACGAGCTCGCGCTCCTCATGGG
>NZ_DF952471.1:64071-66786 GCF_001263615.2 Arthrobacter sp. Hiyo1
AGCCGCCCACGGAAGGAGGCTCCGCCGTCGTGCTCGACTCGAAGCTGCCGCTCGACTTCGATGCGCTGCTCGGCGATTCGGGCCTCATCGACCCAGTGGCGCTGGCGGGGGTACAGGACAAGCTATCGGCCGGGATGATTTCGCTCCCGGTAGCGCAAGCCGGCAAGCGCTTCATCCTCAAGCTCAATGCTCCCGAGTTCCCGTTCGTGGTGGAAAACGAGTTCCTCATGTTCCGTTTTGCCCGCAAGCTCCGGATACCGGTGAGCAGCGTGCAGTTGGTGCACGACGTCGGCGGGCGGGCGGGGCTGCTCGTCGAGCGTTTCGATCGCCTCACCGAGCCGACGGCGCTCCCGTGCGCCTCGCCGTCGAGGACGGAGCCCAAGTGCTGGGCCTGTACCCCGCGGACAAGTACAGCGTGCCGTTCGGTGAGGTTTGCGCGGCGCTGGCGGCACACTGTTCCGCACCACTCCCTGCCTTGCGGAACCTCGGCCTCCAGCTGCTTTCGCCTGGTTAAGCGGCAACGGCGACCTGCATGCGAAGAACGTGTCCATGCTTCAGTCGCCGCAGGGCGAATACACCGTTGCCCCGGTCTACGACATCCCCTCACAGTGGTCTACGGGGACAAGACGCTCGCGCTGGGCATCGGCGGCAAGAAGAGCGGAATCTCCCGTAAGCACTTCCTTGCCTGGGCCGCGAAGCTCGGCCTGACGGAGCGCGCAGCGGAAGGAATTTTGGGACTCGCGCTCACGGCCTCGGGCCCGCTCATCGCAGAGCTCGACGCCGGCGCCTCGCCTTTCGGGCCGCTGCAGACGAGGGACTGGATCAAGGAGCTAAAGCATCGGCGAAGGTTGATGGGCGGGTAGATTTCCCTGCACCGGGCGTCAAAGCGGCAGTCGAACTATCGCTTATTGCGTACCCGTTAACACCAACCCGATCGTGGCATAAAGTAAGGGCACCAAACGGTATCTGCGCGGCCCGCAGACCAGCGGAGCGCGGAGTCAGCATTTCCATTCGTACACAAAAGGGAGACCCTCATGTTGCTTTGGATAGCCATCATTATCGCTGTTCTCTGGCTTCTCGGCTTTATCGGCAATATCGGCGGCGGGTTCATTCACCTGCTTTTGGTCATTGCCGTGATCGTCCTGATCTTCCACTTCCTCCGGGGAAGATCCCGCGCCTAAGTACCGGGCGTTCGGTCCTAGGTTCAAGCGCATGGCGACGCTAGGCTCGCTCTCAGAGGCGAGATGGGCTCGCCGCGAGCCAAGGGATTGAACGTATGGCACAGCAGGCCGGACACCAATCGACATCCACCACGGGCACTCTTCCGCATTCACGCTCGTATCTGAGACCTACACGGTTGCTCTCTCAAAGCGAGCGGGAAAAGCTCCACCCATCGGTCCTGGCGGAGGCCGAGCGCCGGGCCGCAAGCATTCAGCTTCGAGTCGCGGACGCAATTACGGCCTTCGCCGGATCGATGAATTTCGTCTACCTGCACATTCTGCTTTTCGCTGTGTGGATGCTCGTGTTCGAGCAGAGTCCGTGGCCGACGTTGACTCTGATCGTCTCGCTCGAAGCGATCTTCCTCTCGACCTTCGTCATGATCGGACAGAACCGCCAAGCGGCTTTCCAACAGGTGAAGGCCGACCATGACTACAATGCCCAGGAGCATCTGCTCGAAGAGAACACCGACCTCACGCGTGCGATTCACGAGCTCACCGCCCAGATCCACCAGCGGGTCTTGGCGGAAGTCACCGCATCCACCAGCAGCTCGGCGTCCGCAGCCAGCCCGATACAGGATGACCCGACCAAACCTTAGGTAGGCGGGAACTGCCGAGTCGGACCGCTAGTCGGCCAATCGGTCCATTTCGGACAGGAGATCCGGGTTGATGCGCTGCAGGACCAAGTGGATTTCGCCACGGGGCACAGCCCTGTAAAGCACTTCCCGGGCGTCTGCGTAGCGAGTGGTGGCCGCCTTGTCCGGCCATTTCTCGGCGAGAGCCCGCACGCGCTCCGGCACGGAGTTGTGGGCGTTGCAGGCGATCTTGACCAGGGTGGCGTCGTGGTCCTGTGCGATGTGCAGGACCACGGCTTCATCGTTGTCCGAGTCATCTTGGAAGCGGCGGGTTACGCGTTCGATGATGCCCACGGCACGTTCGGAAACGCCCATGTCGAGCAGCGCCTGCTTGGTAATCGGTGTGTCCTTGGCGATGTCGTGCAGGTAGCCAGCGATCCGGATGTCGTCGTCGAAATCGGCGAGCGCATCCCCTACAGCCAGCACGTGCTCGCGATAAGGCCGCTTCAGCTTGTCCTTCTGGCGATTGTGCGCCACTTCGGCAAGGACCATGGCTGTTTCAACGGTGAATCTCGGTTCGGTCATGGCTTCATCCTACTGAGCCAGTTCGGTGACTGCCTTCCGCACGGCGGCGCTCAGTTCGAGGTTGCGGCATCCGGCTCCGCCGGGTTCGGCCTGTTGCGGCACGTACCCGAAAGCGAGTTCATACACGGGGTCAGCGAATCCCAAAGATGCGCTGGCGCCGTCGTGCCCGAACGCCCGGTAGCTCCCGTATGGCGAGCGTGCATGCGATTTCATGAACACGGTCCCAAAGCAGCTGGTCTCGCCGAACACGCGGTCGATGCCGAAAACCTGCTCGGCCGAGACAGCCTGTATGGTCTCCTCGCTGAGGAGGGGCGCGACGGCGGGCCGGTCGCCTTCGG
>NZ_DF952471.1:67568-69606 GCF_001263615.2 Arthrobacter sp. Hiyo1
GGCAGGTCAAGGATGTCCCCCACCGCCGAGTTGGCCGAAAGTCCGAAATGGCTCGCGGGATCAACCACGGCTGGGAGGGGTCCTCGGCCCAACGGAGGGTGGCATAGCGGGGCTCCTCGGACTCAGGCAGTCCCAGGAAGAAGTGGGCGCCCGTGACCGAACGGATGCGTTGTTCGTAGATTTCCTGGAGGGTGGACCCGGTGATCCTTCGGCAAAGCTCCTCCATGAAGACGCCGATGGTCAGGGCGTGGTACCCGAATGCGGTCCCGGGCTTCCAGAGCGGCCGCATCTGCGCGAGCTTGGCGGCGGCCAGCTCGGAGTTGTTGTATTCCTCGAGGGTAAGTCCGCCTTCGACTCCCAGAAGACCGGCCTGGTGGGAGAGCAACTGGGCCACGGTAACGGTGGCCTTTCCTTCGGCGCCGAATTCCGGCCAGTACTTGACCACTTCAGCGTCAAGGTCCAGGAAGCCGTCCTGGACCAAAAGCGCGATGACCAGCCCGGACACTCCCTTGGAACAGGAGAAAACACCGGTTACCGAATCCGGGCGGCGGTGCGGGCCGCCGCTGATGTCCAATACCTTGACGCCGCGGTGGTAGGCCGCAAGCTGGGCTGAATATTCCGGGTCCTCGCTGAGGAAACGGCCAAAGAGTTCGGCTACCGGTTCGAATCCAGGGGCAATCGTCTGTGCATCCACCCGGACAGCCTAATCCCTTCAGCCCCCTAACCTCGCTAGCTCGGCCAGGGAACCCGGCAGAATGGGCCCACCTTCAGCCCCCTAACCTCGCTAGCTCGGCCAGGGAACCCGGCAGAATGGGCCCACCTTCAGCCCCCTAACTGCCGCGAGTGTCCATGGTCACCACGATCTTGCCCTTGGCGCGTCCTTGCTCCAGCGCGGCGAAAGCGTCGGCGATCTTTTCGAGCGGATAGCTGCTATCCACCACCGGTTTCAGTTTTCCCTCGGAAACGAGGCGTGACAGGAACTTCAAGTCTTCGCCACTGGGGTGCATGAAAAGGTAGCGGTACCGGACGTTGGCTTCACGGGCGCGGCTCCGGATTCCGAGGCTGATCGCCCAGAACAGCGCGGTCATCCAGGCCGGGGCCGCAAGGTCCTTCAGGGCCGTCTGCGGTTCGGGCATCCCCGCGATGCTGACCACTTTCGCGCCCGGCTTGAGGATCTTGAACGTCTGGTCCAGCGTCTCCCCGCCTACGAGGTCGAACGCGGCGTCGAAGCCATGAAGCACTTCGGCCAGGTTCTCCTTCGTATAGTCGACGACGGCGTCCGCCCCGAGCCGCCGCACCAACTCTTCCCCACGGGGAGACGCAGTGGTGGTCACCTCGGCGCCAAAGTACTTGGCCAACTGGATGGCAAGGGTTCCCACTCCGCCCGCGCCCCCGGAAATGAACAGCTTGGTCCCGGGCTTGATCTCGAGCTCGTCGCGCAGTGCCTGCAACGCGGTGAGGCCCGCCAAGGGAAGGCTCGCGGCCTCGGTGTAGCTGAGCGACCTTGGCATGAGCGCCACGAAATCCTCGTGGACGGCGGCGTGTTCGGCAAAAGCGCCCAGCAGGGTCTTGTCCACGCGGGCAAACACCCGGTCTCCCGTGGCGAAGCGGGTGACGCCCGGGCCTACAGCTTCCACGATCCCGGCCAGTTCGCTTCCAGCCACCAAGGGCAGCCTTGGCCTGGTGATCACCCGAACTGCACCTTCACGTTGCTTGTAGTCCACGGGATTGAGTCCCGCGGCAAACACCCTGACCAGGACCTCGCCCGGACCGGCAACCGGCCTGGGGACGTCCTGCAGCTCCATTGCGTCGGCGCCGCCGTAGCGGGTCAGCACATAGGCGAGCACTTAGGCCCCTTTCCGGAGGGTTGATTGCTGAATGCCATTCCATATCCATGGCCCGTGTGGCAATCGGGCCGGATCAAATCCATCCAAGGCCTCGCCAAGCGGCCCTCCCGGCAAGCCGAGCGATTCCAAGATCACGTCCCGCACCTCCGCGGCAGACAGCCCGACGGCGGCAAGGTCGCCGAGCGTCACCG
>NZ_DF952471.1:70447-71389 GCF_001263615.2 Arthrobacter sp. Hiyo1
AAGAGCCAGGCGAGCATGGCCGTGCGCAGATTGCCCACGTGAAGCTCGCCGGAGGGGCTCGGAGCGAAACGGCCAGCGGAAGTCATGGCACAAGACTATGCGCCGCCGGGCGTGCCTGCAGGATTCCGGGGAGGTCGGGGCCGCTGGGAGAATTGGGTACCTTTAGTTTCCAAAGAGAGGACCAACGTTGAACTCAGCTCGAGCCAAGGCGATGGTTTCCTTCTGGAAAGCCGAAGAAGGTTGGGGCGAACTTATTCTTCCCGACGGGAAGAAATGCTTCGCGCATTTCTCGGTCAGCGAGCAATCAGGCGGATACAGGTCCCTCAAGGCGGGTGATCTAGTGGACGTCGAGTGGACCGCCGCCTCCCAAGATGAATACGACTTTGTCGCGGTGTTGATTCAGCCTTTTTGAGAACACGACCCAGGCAGCACAAGAGCCCCTCAGCTACCGCAACTCATTCGGTGGCTCAGGGGCTCTTATGGTGGTGCCGGCCACCCTTCATGGCGACGCCGGCGGGGTGCGGAATGACGATGCGTGAACAAGAGTCAATCAGCGGCTGCGTCTTTGCGGGACGGTGTTTCGGGTGGCCGGGTGGTGTACCGGAGGATCCGTAGCCTGTGGGGTCCGGCGGTAGCCTTTCCCTTCGTTGCCACTATTTGAACAGAAACACTACAACTGGCGCAACGGACTCAATCACCACTGGTCAATCTGACTAATTGCCCACCAGAAGACGAGCAGCGGATGGTCACTTTGCCGAAGTCGGCTCCGCAGGTGCGGGAGAATGGGATCTGGTTGGACATTATGACCAGTCAAACCTTGAGCGACCAGGCAGAAAGCAGCAGCAATGCAGGAATTGGATTCAACGGACAAGCGCATCCTTGCCGCGCTCGACGACGACCCCCGGGTGCCGATCATGGTCCTCGCCCAGCGCCTGGGCCTGG
>NZ_DF952471.1:73775-75981 GCF_001263615.2 Arthrobacter sp. Hiyo1
CGGATCCACCAACACCAGCCCGCCCGGGACCGCGGCAAGGGACGCGGCCAGACGCGGACGACGGGCATGACGGGACACTCCGAAATACCCGCGGGAGGCAATGCCCTGCCGGGTGTCGACGCATCCGATCGCTTCCATGGAAACACTCTGCCAGGAGGCTACGACATTTTTAGGCCGGCCCATTTTTAGGCCGGCCCCGGAACCAAGCCACCGATACCTACCGACGTTGGCTCGGCAACGAATCCCAAGGCCCCGACCGGTTCCGTCGTGGAAACCGAACTCAGACCGGCGGTCCCGCGTTCGGCTTGAGGTTCTTCATCACCAACGTCGAGTTGAGGCGCTCGACGGCGGGAAGCGCCGAGAGTTGGTCGTCGTAGAAGCGCTGGTAGGCCGGGAGATCGGCTGCGATCACGCGGAGGAGGTAGTCCGGCGAGCCGAAGAGTCTCTGGGCCTCGACGATGTTCGGAATGGCTGCCACCCGGTCTTCGAACTCCGACATCGTGGTGCGGTCAGCCTGGCGCAGGGTCACAAAGACTATCGCCTCGAATCCGAGGCCAATCGCCCCAGGATCGATGTCTGCCCTGTACCCACGGATGACCCCGGAAGCTTCGAGATCCCGCAGTCTGCGATGGCACGGAGCCACGGTCAATCCCACCTTTGCGGCGAGCGCGGTGGCAGTCATTCGGCCATCCCCTTTGAGGTGGCGCAAAATAGTTCTATCGATTCCATCAATCACGCAAATATCTTACCGAAACCCCGGCAAGCCTGGCTAAAAATAGGAACACTTATGGGCCGATTTTCCATAAAGTTCATGGTGTAACCGCCAGCCAGGAGCCACCATGAATCCCCAGCTTTTCCTCGCCTTCGTCATTGTCGCCGTCACCTTGGCGTGCACCCCGGGCGTCGATTGGGCGTATTCGATTGCCGCTGGCCTTCGGCAGCGCAGTTTCCTCCCCGCTGTGGCCGGCCTGTGCAGCGGCTATGTGTTGCACACGGCCCTCCTGGTGGCCGGACTCGCCGCCGTTTTGACGGGCGTTCCGGGGCTTCTTGGCTGGCTGACGATCGCGGGTGCTGCGTACTTGCTCTGGCTCGGCGTGAGCACCATGCGCTCGTGGCGCGGCGCGAGCTTCAGTGCGGATGACGCCGTCGGGCAGTCCCGAAACCAATTGCGCACCTTCCTGCAAGGCATGGGCACAAGCGGCATCAACCCCAAGGGCCTGCTGTTCTTCCTGGCGCTTGTGCCGCAATTCGTGAGCCCGGAGGCGTCGTTGCCGGTGCCGGTGCAGTCAGGCGTGCTGGGCCTCACGTTCGTCCTATTCGCAGGCATCATTTACACGGTGGTGGCCCTCGGCTCGCGGAAGCTGCTGCAGTCCCGGCCTTCGGCCGCGCGTGTGGTGACCCTTGCGAGCGGCATCATCATGGTGGGCCTCGGGGCTGTCCTGCTCGGCGAGCAGCTACTTCCGATGCTCCGGTGACACGGCCGCTGGGCTATCTCGCTCTGGTGTTCTTGGGCGAGGCAGCCTAAGGTCGGCTTCATGTCCGATGACTTTTCAGCTCTCGTGGAGGCCTTCAAGAAGGTCGGCGTATCGAGGGCGTACGGCCCGCCCCTGCAGATCGCCGGAGAAGAACTGATTCCGGTAGCGCTGGTGTCCTTTGGATTCGGCGGAGGCAGCGATGGGGGCAATGCTGCCGGCGGCGGCGGGGGCGGGTTTGTGCTCCCCGTCGGGGTCTATGGCCGCAACGCAAGCGGACGCGTGACGTTCCAGCCGAACACCATAGTTGTCCTGGCCATGCTGCTCCCACTTGTCGGCGCCGTGGGGGTCTCCATTCGGGGAATCATTCGCACGCGTCGGGCGTAGCCGCCCTGCGTTGGCCCCTGCTTTAGTCGCCCGGCTCGCCGAAGTCCTTGTTCCACATTCGGCGTATCTCGATGTCCTTGCGAATCCCATCGACCGCATCCAGCTCAGCGTCCTCCGTCTTGCCGCGCCGGACCCGCTCAGCGACAAAGGGCCTCGGCTTGGGCGTCCTCCGCCTGACCTCAAGCTTCGAGAGGGCCCGGTCCGTGAGGGCGTCGTTCCGCAAGGCGAGGCTGGTCTTCTTCCTGCGGAGTACCTCCTCAAGCGCGGCCTGCGCCGCCTCCCGCTCCCCCAACATCCTGAGCGACTGTGCCCGAATCAGCAGCAGCGCCGCCGAGAGGTCGTCCGTG
>NZ_DF952471.1:79642-81153 GCF_001263615.2 Arthrobacter sp. Hiyo1
CGCTCGCGCATTCCGGGGATGCCGCGCCCCACGCGCTCGGCGGTACCGCCGTCGTCCGTCCCCCCCAATCGAAACGGACGCCGGCAATTCCGACGCGACATGCATGGTCAGCCCGGGGCCGCTCCAGTCGAAATGAAGGCGCACGGCGGTGCCGCGTCCGCCGTGCTTGAGGGCGTTCGTCAGGCATTCCTGCACAATCCGGAATACCGCGAGTTGCTGGCCCGCGCCAAGGTCCACCGGGGTTCCGGTTTCGCTCTGCTGGACCTTGAGGCTCCCCTGGCGCATCCGCTCCACAAGAGGCCCGACGTCGGTGAGCCGGGGCTGCGGAGCCACCAGACCGTCGTCGCGCACTCCCTCAATGACGCGCTGGGCGTCCACGAGTGCGTGGCGGGCTGACACCGCGATATTCTCCAAGGCGTCGAGCACCGCTTTGGGTTGGTCCTGGCTGAGATAACGGGTGCCGTCGGCCTGCGCGGCGATCACAGCGAGCGAGTGCGCCAAGACGTCATGGAGGTCGCGGGCGATCCGCGTGCGCTCCTGTTCCACGACAAGCTCGACCTCGGTCTCCTTGAGGTTTGCTTGGACGAGATTCCGGGCTTTGAAAAGGCTCCCGCGTTCTTCGTAGAGGCGCAGGGCCAGGCCCGCTGCGGCGCAACCAGCTGCGATGAGGAAAAGGAACGAGAAGACCTGCCAGCCGTTGTTGGCCAGGGCGAATCTGTCGCCCATAAATAGCGGCCGGAACCAGCCAACGCCCTGCCCGTAGCGCCACGACAACATCATGAAAACCATTACACCGGCGAAAGCCACATTGCTCCCGGCGACAACAAATTGCAGACGACCCCTCGCCGTCCACATCGAAAACCCCAAGGCAATGAATGAGCCCAAGTAAATCGCCCAATCATTGGAATCAGGCTCCGGGATGAAGTACACCAACTGACCCATTAGCAAGACGGCCGTGAATCCCAGAGAGAGCACGGGTCGCCATGCCGAGACAGCAATGGCGAAAGTGGTCAAGATCAGTATCGAAAATCTTGACAGAATAAGCTTCCACAATTCGGCCCAATGGGGAAGCCATGCCGCCATAAATCCCGCTTCCGCCACGCACCACAGCGTGAAGAAAATGACGGCCGCCGCAGGGGCGCCCCAATGCCGTACAACTTTCAGTGTCTGTTCCATGTCAGCCACCCTATCCACGGCCAAGCACGGGGGAACGCCGATTCCGCGCTCCGGCGTTCGATCTCCACCCGGAAGCCAGCGGATTCATCCTTGGAGCCAGCGCGAGACGTGAGCGAGCGTTTGGGAAAATGCCGGCATTAGTGAGCGAGCGTTTGGGAAAATGCCGGCATAAGTGAGCGAGCGTTTGTCGAACCCAACGCGCGCTCACATATCGGGCCTTAAACCCAGACCCCCGCTCACATATCCGGCCCACATCCCAACGCTCGCGCACCTATCCGGCCCACATCCCAAACCATCGCTCACTTATCCCGAACGGCGGAACAAAAAGAACGACG
>NZ_DF952471.1:81178-83362 GCF_001263615.2 Arthrobacter sp. Hiyo1
ACGACGGCGGCAAGCTGGCCAGGGAGTCCAGCGCTTCCGCCGTCTGGCCCGTCTCCCTGAAGCAATGCGAGAGGGCGAGGAACACGGATTCCTCGCTGAACAGCACTGAAACGTCGATCCGCTCCGCCACCTCGATCCGCGTCACCACCCTGCGAAGGTAGCTTGATGAGAACTGGCTGGCGGCGTCGTCGATCCGGATGGACAAGCCCCGTTGCAGAAGTTCCGAGGCCCGGAGATATCCTCCGTGCTTGTACACAAGCAGCCCGGCAATCACGTAGCAGAGGCCAGCCCAGCCCGGATAGGTACGCGCCAGGGTGATGAGCCGATCCGGTTCCGTGCTGGTGAAGACCGCGTCGTACACCGATTTGGCGGTCTTGCCAGCCAGCCGTTTGAGCCTGGGGACGTCCCCGGCGACGTCGATCCGGCCTGCGGCTTTTCCTCTCAGGACGCCCCAAATCGCACCGCCCAAGCCCTCAGCCAGTCCACCTACCGATGTGCGGACATGTCCGTTCCGGAACGGCGTGATGTCCCTGGTGTCCCCGAAAATCGCTCCGCGCACTCCGGGAACCGAGGGCTCACTCACGGTTGCACTGCCATCACGGGATAAAGCGTCGCAGAATCGGGCATCACAGAACCATGCTAGCTGCGCTTGTCCCGGCCTCTCCCCTCTATTTCCGGGGTTTTCGGGAGTAAGATATCCTCGTCGGCAGGGTTTCCGACTCCTTGCCGCGATACGGCCCTCCATTTGAAGGGCCGATGGAAATCGTGATCGGGAGGAGCTATGACTACTGCTTCACACCCCGCGCAGCACCACGCGATGGGGCTGACGCTCCACAACTCAGCACTGATTTTGGGCTGGGTTTTCCTGGCTGTTGGCGTCTTGGGATTTATCCCGGGCATCACCAGCAATTACGGCGCCATGACCTTCGCAGGACATGACTCGGGCGCCATGCTTCTTGGAGTCTTCCAAGTATCCGTCCTGCACAATATTGTCCATTTGCTGTTCGGCGCAGCAGGCCTGTACTTCGCAAGGACTGGAAGGATGGCGCGCGGTTACCTCATCGGTGGCGGCGCAATCTACCTCGTCTTGTGGATCTACGGCCTGATCACCATGTCGAACATGAGCGCTGACTTCGTGCCCATGAACGCTGCGGACGACTGGCTGCACCTGGTTCTCGGTGTTGTCATGGTTGCCGTTGGGCTATGGCTTGGACGCGATGTAAGGGAGGAGTCGAAGGGCCGCGCCATGTAGCGCCCCCTCACTCTGCAGCACTCTGCAGTTGCACGACGGCGACCGTCCCTTTCGGGCGGCCGCCGCCTTTGCGTCCGGGGCGCCTACCCGAGAAGCCTGCGTTCGTAGGCGAACGCCACTAGCTGAAGCCTGGTACGCAGCCCGAGCTTGCTGAGCACACTGCGTAGATGGGATTTCACTGTCGCCTCGGAGACAAACAGGCTCTGTGCCATCTCGGCGTTCCCCAAGCCTTTGGCCGCCAGGAGGAACACATCCCGCTCGCGCGGAGACAGCTCGTCCATCACGGCGAGGTCCGGCCCGGCGACCGGCACCGTCCTGGCCGCGTGCTGGAAGAGTTCGTGAACCGAACCGGGCGCGATCACCGAGTATCCCGAATACACGGTCCGGATGGCAGCCAGCAGAAATTCCGGTTCGGCGCTCTTGAGCAGGTATCCGCTCGCGCCCGCCTGCACGGCGTCAACCACGGCTTGGTCCCTGTTGAAGGTGGTCAGGGCAATGATCTTTGGCTTGTCCACCCCGGCCGCATCGGCTTCCTCCGTGATGCGGCGCGTGGCCTCCACTCCGTCAAGCACCGGCATCCGAAGGTCCATCAGCATCACGTCCGGCCGCTGCCTGGCCGCGAGCGCCACGGCTTGTTCGCCGTCGTCGGCCTCCCAAGCCATGTCCATGTCCGCTTGGCTCTGGACGAGCATGCGAATGCCGGAGCGGAACAGTGGTTGGTCGTCCACCAAGGCCACCGTGATCGGTGTTTCAGCCACGTCCGACGCTTTCCCGCTCAGTGCCCGACGACGGCGAGGCGCCCTCGAGAGCCAGCGCCGGCTCCTGCTCCAGCCCCTCAACGGACGGAACACCCTCCTCTTCCGCTCCACCTTCCGGAAAGAGCGCTGCCGGCCGCGAACCATAGGGGATGAACACCGTCACGCGGAACTGCT
>NZ_DF952471.1:85835-91714 GCF_001263615.2 Arthrobacter sp. Hiyo1
ATGATGCCCTTGGAATCCAGGAGCACAACGTCCTTGACGCCTGCGGTCAGCAGGATCTCGGAGACCGCGATGCCCGCAGCACCAGCGCCGGAAACGACAACTTTCAGTCCCTCAAGCTCACGGCCGGTCACCTTGGCGGCGTTCGTCAGGGCCGCGAGAACCACGACGGCGGTGCCGTGTTGGTCATCGTGCATGACGGGGCAGTCGAGGGCTTCGATGAGGCGCTCTTCGAGTTCGAAGCAGCGGGGTGCTGAGATGTCTTCGAGGTTCACGGCGCCGAAGCTCGGACGCAGACGGACCAGGGTCTCGATGATTTCGTCCACGTTGGTGGTGTTGAGGACCAAGGGGATGGAGTCGAGATCACCGAAAGCCTTGAAGAGCGCGGACTTTCCTTCCATGACGGGGAGGGAGGCGCTGGGTCCGATATCGCCCAGGCCCAGGACAGCGGTCCCATCGCTGACGACCACAACGAGCCGCTCTGCCCAGGTGTGCGTGCGTGCAAGCTCCGGGTTCGCGTGGATCGCGCGGCTCACTTCGGCGACGCCGGGCGTGTAGGCAATGGAAAGGTCCCGCTTGTTCAAAAGCGGTACGGTGCTGGACACGGAGAGCTTGCCGCCTTCGTGGGCGGTGAAGATTTCCTCTTCGCTCAGCGCCAGGGCAGTCAGATTCTGTTCGGGGGTGATGGTCTCGACGGACACGTCGTTGTCTCCTCAGGCTAGCCGTGAACCCACGGCACAATTCGGGCAGGTATAGAGGCTTCGGTGCCGGACCAAGGGTGGCTGGTCCGTGCGGTGAAACTCCTGCGGATATGGGCTGCTAGCCGCTTGGGTCCTGTCTTCGTAGACAGGGGCCTGATAGGAAGACTAGAGACATCCAGTCATAAACTCATACTTTTGGTCGTAGTGGTCTAGACCAATTACGGTGATTCCCCGAAAAGCTACGCGTCCGCAATCAACTTGCAGGCGTTCTTGAGGTCCTTCTCTGCGTCGAAAAGTGAGATCCGGCGACAGTTGACGGACTGGACCAGACCACTGATGACGTGGAGCAGAATCCTGGCCCTCCCGGCATCGCCGATCGCAGCCGCGACCATCTCGGCCGAAAGCGCCTCGATATCGCGCAAGAGTACGGGGATGTCACCATCGCGGGTGTCCCAGGTGCGGGACAGGCAGTGTTCTACAGCGGGTTGCATGACTCGCATGTGGAAAATTTCCATCCCGAGACCGGTGAGCTCTTGCTGGCTGCACCTCGAAGATGCCGGCTTGGCGTCGTTGAGTTCGCGGAGCTGCTGCCGGTAGACGGCGAGCATCAGATGGACCGTGGACGGAAAGTAACGGTAGAGCGTCCCCAGCGGAACGTGGGCCCGAGTGGATACATCCGAGAGGCTCACAGTATCGAACTGCCGCTGGGCGAATCCCGCGGCAGTCTTGAGTATCCGGGCGTAGCGCAATAGCTGTCTCGGCGTGGTGGGAGCAGCCGCCATTTGGGGCAACCCCGCGGCCAGATCCAGCGAATACGGTTCCAAGGAGTTCGGTTCGGACATTTCCGGCGTTCTGTTGGTTTGGGCTTCGTTCGGGGAGATTGCGCGGCCCCCCCCATAGACCGAGCGCGTCCTGACAATGATACGGCAGCAAGTTGTCAGTTCCCTGAGAACGGATTCCCAGGTCTACGCGACGCCCTTGATCTTCACGACGAAAACCGCTCCCAGCAAGCCAATGACCGCTGCGGCCACATACAGCGAGACGTAACCACCCCAGAACACAACGAAAATGGAGGCAATCGCCGGCGCGATCACCTGCGGCAAAGAGTTGGCGATGTTGATGACCCCAAGGTCCCTGCCCCGATCCAAGGCCGCAGGCAGCACTTGGGTAATGAGGGCGAAGTCGACCGCCAGATACGCACCGAAGCCAACGCCGAGCACCACGGCACCCGCAATGGCCCCCGTCCACGTGGGTTCGAACGCGAGGATCAACGCAGCTATCGAGATGACGACGGAGGAAGCAATGACCAACGGTTTGCGTTTGCCCATGCGGTCGCTGATGGCACCGCCCACCACGCTGGTGATGATCACCATGACGGCATAAAGGCCTGTCAGGATGAGGACGCCAAACTCCGGCTTGATCCCCTGCATTTCCTCGATATGCACGGCATCCTTGAGGAAGAAGAGCAAGTACAAAGTGACCATGTGGTTGCCGACATTGACCAGGAACCTCGTCAACCATGCCCACGCGAAGTCCGGGTATTTGACCGGCGAGATCCAAAAGCCCTTGACGAATGTCCACAGTATGAACGGTGGCCTGGCCTCGGGAGCGAGAGGCACGTCGCCATTCTTGAAAAGATAGAGCACGACGCCGGCCAGCAGCGCAGCGGCGCACACGATGTAGCCGAGGGCAAAGTTCCCCGAAACTACGGAAGCGATGACTGCGCCAACGAGAATGCCCACCGTCTGGCCCATGGCCGCAAGGCCGCCGACCGCGCCGCGTTGGGGCACAGGCACGCGGTCCGGAATAGCCGCCGTGATCGCCGCATAGGCCCCATTACAGCCGGCTTGGACGAGGCACCACAGAATAGTCATGACCGCCACGTTGGGAGCTCCCGCTAGCGCAAGCAATGCGACGGTACCCAGGATGGCTCCGAAAAGCACCCAAGGGACTCGCCGTCCGAAGCGGGACGTGGTGCGATCGCTGAACGCTCCAAACAGGGGATTCGCGACCATAGACACCGCCGCACCACATCCCGTAACGAGCGCAAGGATGGCTTCCTTCTGGCCTTCGTCAAAGTGGATGGCCTGCTGTCCAAGCAGAACCTGGATCGGGCCGAAGAAGGCGGCGTTGATGCCAACATTGACGAGCACTACTCCGGTGACCCACAGCGAGCGGACGCGCTCCACGGGCTCGGCGAGCGCCGTCGTCGGGCCTTGCGTTCGCGAAGGATCGAGGGCAGGATCCGCCACCGGTCTTTCAGGCAATGAACCGGGCAGATCGGACAGGCTCATGACGGTACTCCCCTAGCCTCTGGACGTGTGAATTCAGCCTAGCGCCGAGGGAGCCTGCCCGGCTGTCATGAAGGCGCGTATGTGGACAACCGGCAAGCCCAGGACCCGCTATGGCTCGTCCGCACGCGTTAGGGTAACTCCAACGGACCGAGGAGGATCAACGATGAACAGCCCAGCGAACCCCATCAACACCGCCGATCTCTACGACGAGCGTGCCGAAGAAGTCGAGTCGATATCACTGCAGTTCCAGGACCTCGGCGGCATGTCCCACTTCAACGGCCCCGTTCGCACCATCAAATGCTTTGAGGACAATGCGTTGGTGAAGACCATTCTGGCAACACCGGGCGAGGGCGCCGTGCTGGTGGTGGACGGTTATGGCTCCCTGCGCACTGCCCTCATGGGGGACATGATTGCCGAAAGCGCCGTCGCGAACGGCTGGGCCGGCGTCGTGATTAATGGGGCCATCCGCGATCGCGTGGCGATCGCGGAGCTGCCTCTGGGCGTCAAAGCCCTTGGTAGCAACCCCAAGAAGAGCTCCAAAGTGGGCCGTGGCGAAGTGGACATCGCCTTGGTGATTGACGGAGTGCACATCGAACCCGGCAACCTGATCTACTGCGATCCTGACGGGATTCTGGTGGAGCGGTGACATTTTTCTCGCCAATCGGGTAGGACAGGGAATACAGGAGCCATTAGGATAGTTACTGAAAGCAACTATCCTGCTTAGTCCCCTTACATCCACCCTTGGAGAAGCAATGTCCAACGCCACGCCTGTGCGGGCCGCCGGAGAGGTCTTGACACACCGTCAGACGCTTACCGTCATGGTGGGCCTCATGCTCGGCATGTTCCTGTCCTCCCTGGACCAGACCATTGTGTCCACGTCCATTTACACGATCGCCAACGACCTGGACGGCCTGTCCCTGCAGGCGTGGGCCACTACGGCCTACCTCATCACATCCACGGTGACCACCCCGTTGTACGGCAAGCTCAGCGACATCTTCGGCCGCCGCCCGCTGTACCTCGCCGCGATCCTGATCTTCCTCGCCGGATCCCTGTACGCCGGTTCCGTGCATTCCATGACCGAGCTCGCCATCGCCCGCGGCATCCAGGGTATGGGCGCCGGCGGTCTGCTGGCCCTCGCCTTGACGATCATCGGCGACATCGTTGCCCTGAAGGATCGTGCCAAGTACCAGGGCTACTTCATGTCCGTCTTTGGCGTTTCCTCGGTGCTCGGGCCCGTGGTCGGCGGTGCCTTCGCAGGCTCGGCCAACATCCTTGGCTTCGACGGCTGGCGCTGGGTCTTCTTCATCAACCTGCCCATCGGGCTGGCCGCACTGGCTGTGGTGTTCTTCTATCTGCACCTGCCCGCGAAGCACGTCAAGCAGAAGATCGACTACTGGGGCGCGGCAGCCATCACGCTGGCAATCGTTCCGCTGCTGCTCGTGGCCGAACAAGGCCGCAGCTGGGGCTGGACCTCCGGGAACGCATGGATCTGCTACGGGCTTGGCGTCATCGGCATCATCGCCTTCCTGCTGGTTGAGCGGCGTGCCGGCGACTACGCGCTGATCCCCCTTCGGCTCTTCAGGAACATCACCTTCGGCTTGTCTTCCCTGCTGAACTTCATCATCGGCATCGGTATGTTCGGGGCCATCGCGATGCTCCCGATGTACCTGCAGCTGGTCAAGGGCCTCACCCCCACCGAGGCCGGCCTCATGATGATCACCTTCACGGTGGGCATCCTCTTCGGTTCCATTACAGCGGGACGGACCATCTCGGCGTCGGGCGTTTTCCGGATCTTCCCGATCCTCGGCACCGGCATCCTGACCGCCGCCGCAATCGTCATGGGTCTGTCCCTCGGCGTGGACACCGGCCTCTGGGTTCCCGGCCTGATCGCCGTCTTCTTCGGCATGGGCCTGGGCTTCTGCATGCAGCCGCTCACCCTGGCCATGCAGGTCTCCGTACCGCCTAAGGACATGGGCGTGGGCACGTCCACCGCAGCGTTCTTCCGTTCCATGGGTGGCGCCGTGGGTACCGCCGTGTTCATCTCGATGCTCTTCAGCCTGGCCGCCGACAAGATCGCCTCGGGCATGAAGGACGCCATGGGCAGCGCGGACTACCTCAAGGTGCTCAAGGATCCTGCGGTAGCCGCGGATCCTGCCAACGCCAAGCTGTACGACTTCTTCAAGCACGGCGCCACGAACGATTCGCTGAACGACACCAGCTGGCTGCACCACGCCAACCCGGCGCTCACCCGGCCCATCCTTGAAGGCTTCGCGCAGTCGATCGACACCGTGATGCTGACCGCCGCGGCGCTCACCGGCCTCGCGTTCCTCATCACCTTCGCTTTGCCGAACAAGAAACTCACGGATCCGAAGGCTGCAGCGAAGGAATCCGTCTCGGCCCACTAATATCTCGAACCGCGTCACGGCAGGCAGTCTTTTGGACTGCCTGCCGTTGTCGTTTCCAGCGTTTGCGCGGTGGAGCGCCCGACGGCGGCGCGAAAGTTTGCGTGGCGTGACACGTCCGGTGTGGCTGGTGGGGTTGACTGGAAGTCACGCTGGCGGCGTGCCACACTGTGTAGCGCGAGTGCACCGGCGTCCCCGTCGGAACCAGCTGCCGACGACGACCGCGCCGCACAATCCACCACATTTCCTCAAGGGAGAGCCATGCCCAAATCCAGCTCCGACAGCCGTTCCGGCGTCCCACGCAAAGTAATTGGCCTGGCCGTTGCCGGAGCAGTGGGCGGTTTCCTCTTCGGCTTCGATTCCTCCGTGGTCAACGGCGCCGTCGACGCGATGAAGGACGAATTCATGCTGAGCGAAGCCGTCACCGGCTTCGCTGTGGCGGTCGCGCTGCTCGGCTGCGCGGCAGGGCGTACCTCGCGGGGAAG
>NZ_DF952471.1:94438-99035 GCF_001263615.2 Arthrobacter sp. Hiyo1
CACGGGAGTCGTCCGGGTCCGCTTCGCGTTTGACCAGGCCCGCACGCTCAAGCTTGATGATCTGCTCCGTGGCACTGGGAACCTTGACCCCAAGGTTCCGTGCGATCCCACCGACGCGGGCACCGCCGTCGAGCGCCATCTTGAGGACGCCAAGCTGGGCAGAGCTGAGTTGCTCCTCGGAATCGAGGCGGCGCATCACGTAGACGCTCTGCCGCAAAGCTTCCCGGAATGATTGGGCGAGGGCAAGGAGCGCGTCGTCAACGTGATTGGTATTCATATTTAGGTATCCTAACAGTTAGGCTGCCTAAATATCAAGGGGTGCGGGCCTTTGGTTTGGCGCGGCCTCCAGGCCGCCCGCGCTACAGCGCCAGCTTCATTCCCTCGTGACTTGCCACGAAACCAAGCCGCTCATAGAAGCGATGGGCGTCCTTGCGGGACTTGTCGCTGGTGAGCTGGACCAGGGTGCAGCCCCTGTTCCGCGCCTCTTCGATGGCCCATTGCATCATGGCCGCACCGACGCCGTGATCCCGCAACTCGGCGGCGACGCGCACGGCCTCGATCTGGCAGCGCAGCGAGCCCTTCCGGGCCAAGCCCGGGATGAAACTCAGCTGGAAAGTTGCAACGCAAGCGCCGTTCAAGTGGCCCACCACCAACAGTTGGGCCGGATCCTCGTTGATCTGCTGAAACGCCTGCAGATAGGGGCCGACGTCCTCGGCATTTTCACGGGAACTGCCCAATTGATCGGCGGCGAGCAGTCTCAGAATGGCAGGGAGGTCCTCCCAATGGGCCCGGCGGAGCGTGAAGACGCCTTCGTCCAGAACCATGCTCAACAGCGGCTTCACTCCTGGATTTGCGTGACTCATAACACCAGCCTGACACAAGCTGGCGGCTTCGGTTTACGCGCCTTCATGAATTCTAGGTGAAACGATCAATCACAAATTCTTGAATGGTTCGAGTTAGTTTGGACTAGCAGAATTGTTAGCCACGTCACCATGCGGCGAATCACCCGAAGGATGCAGATATGTCCGACCAGACAACAACGGGGCAACGCACTGCCTCCAGCAAAGACAGCGAGCCGCATCTGGCACGCTCACTGAGCAACCGCCACATCCAGTTGCTTGCCATCGGCGGCGCCATCGGAACAGGCCTGTTCATGGGCTCCGGAAAGACCATCTCTGTCGCCGGGCCGTCCGTGATCTTCGTGTACATGATCATCGGCTTCATGCTGTTCTTCGTCATGCGCGCCATGGGCCAACTCCTGCTCTCCAACCTGAACTACAAGTCCTTCAGCGACTTCGCCGGCGACCTCCTCGGCCCCTGGGCAGGCTTCTTCACCGGCTGGACCTATTGGTTCTGCTGGGTGGTGACCGGCGTGGCCGATGTCATCGCCATCGCGGGTTACGCCAACGAGCTCTGGCCGGGCGTGCCGCTCTGGATTCCAGGCCTCGCGACCATCGTCATCCTGCTCCTCCTGAACCTCCCCACAGTGAAGGCCTTCGGCGAGACTGAGTTCTGGTTCGCCCTCATCAAGATCATCGCCATTGCCGCGTTGATCATCGTGGGCATCGTGATGATTTCCACCGGCTTCACGTCCGACGCCGGCGCCGCAAGCTTCACCAACCTCTGGAGCCACGGCGGCTTCTTCCCCAAGGAATTCATGGGGTTCGTTGCCGGCTTCCAGATCGCCGTCTTCGCGTTCGTGGGTATCGAACTGGTGGGCACCGCCGCGGCCGAGACCAAGAACCCGGAGCACAACCTGCCCCGCGCCATCAACGCCATCCCGGTCCGCGTCATGCTGTTCTACGTCGGCGCGCTCATCATCCTGATGTCCGTCATCCCGTGGACCGAGTTCAAAGCCGGCCACAGCCCGTTCATCGCCATGTTCTCCCTGGCCGGACTGGGCATCGCGGCCACCGTGGTGAACCTCGTGGTCCTGACTTCCGCCATGTCCTCGGCCAACTCCGGTATCTACTCGACGTCGCGCATGGTGTTTGGCCTGGCGAACGACGGCGATGCCCCGAAGATGTTCGGCCGTCTTTCGAGCCGCAAGGTTCCGCAGAACGCCCTGTTCCTGTCCTGCGTGCTTCTCCTTGGCGGCGTCGCCCTGCTCTACGCGGGCAAAGACATCGGAGCAGCTTTCGACATGGTCACCACGGTGTCCGCCGTCTGCTTTATGTTCGTGTGGTCGATCATCCTGGCCAGCTACCTCGTCTTCCGAAAGCGCCGGCCCCAACTGCACGAGGCATCGACGTTCAAGATGCCCGGCGGGATCGTGATGGTGTGGGTGGTCTTCGCCTTCTTCGGCTTCCTGGTCTGGGCCCTGACGACGCAGCCGGACACCCTCACAGCTTTGCTCGTAACGCCCATCTGGTTCGCGATCCTCGCCGTCGCCTACGCCTTGGTCCGGAAATCGCCATTGCACCAAGCCCGCGTCGCCGAGTGGAAGGCCATGGCCGAAACCGAGACGGCCGCAGTCGAAACCGCCGCCCGCTAGGACGCCCGCTCACCTACGAGCCTTTTCGACGCAACGCCCGCTCACATATAGCGGCGGTTCTTCCAACGCTCGCTCACATGTAGCGGCAAAACCCGAAACCCTCCTTCATCAATGTGAAGGAGGGTTTCGACTGTCCCGCCAAAGGCGGGTGAGCGTTGGGCGCCGGGACTTATGCTGGCGCGGGCTGCAAACTCCGACGGCGGATCGGTTGTCGCGCCGCGGCGACTGACAAAGCTCCGAAGGCCAAGAACGCAGCAAAGGTTCGTACTGCGTGGCCCACCTGCCAACGGTCGCGTATGTCCGCCCAGTCCCCTGGCGGGTTGCTGACGTTCCATCCAGCTTCGGCCAGATTGATAGGAACGTTGACTACGAGTGTGGTGATCAAGGCCGCGAGCAGCAGCGCGAGGGCGCCGGCCACCAACCAGAAACCGCGATCCCTTGTCTTGAGCTCCATCAATACCAGGGCCGCCGTGGCAATCAGCGCTGGAAACAGGAGGACTGAGGCCAGGAGAGGCAGCCCGACGAGGGCCACCTGCTGGAGCTGGGCGTAAACCGTGCTGCTAAATTGCCGCAAGGACAATTCCAAGACGAGTATCCCAGTGAGGAACCCCGCGAACAGGCCGACGAATACAAGCCCAGCGATACGGACCACTGACTGGATGGCTAGACGGCTCATGACAGCTTTCCCGCAGGAACACTGTCCGGCGCGGCCTTCTTGCTGCTGGCCTCGCGGAAAAGCAGCTGAATGAGGCTCGGCTTCTGCGAAAAGGTTGCAACTGCTACGTTCTTGCGCACGAACTCGTCCGAAGTGAGTTGCCTCAGCATGGAGTCCGCCAGGTCGGCCCGCGACGTGAAAGTGCCATTTATGTAGTCAACGGCCATCTTGTATTCAGTCACGGAATCGGTTTCGAAAAGACCGGAAGGCCGCATGATTGTCCAGTCCAGGCCGCTGTCGACGACGGCGGCCTCCATCCGCCGCATGTCCTCGTACAGCGTCTTACCCAGCAACTTGGTGACGAGGGGCTGTAGCACCTTCTCGAAAAGGAACCCTCCATGCGGGCCGGCCGTAGTGTCGGTGGCGCTGGAGCTCACGCAGACCAATCGACGGACGCCGTGGTTGCCCATTGCCCGGATGATGTTGCCGGTGCCCACTGAATAGACCGTGATCGGCTGTCGGCTGTATGGAACGCCGAGGGTTGAGAGGACGGCATCACTTCCTTCGACGACGGCGCTCACGTCCTCGAAGTTGTACACATCGGCGCCGACCACACTTAGGCCGGGAGCGGAAATCGGGATTCGTGCGGCCTGCGCGTGACAGCGGTGACGACGTGTCCGGCGTCGAGCGCTTGTGCGGTGAGAATCCTTCCGGTGGGGCCGTTCGCCCCGAATACTGCAATCTTCATGTGATGCGGCCTCCGGTATTCTTGTCCTAGGAAAACCATACAATACAGAAGCGATATCATATGAGTTCCATATCAAATCAAGAGGCGGCAACTCCGCGCCTTCGGCGACGTGCCGTTGCTGAGCTCAAAGCCGAGCTTCGCGGCGTGCGCGTGCAACTATCCGTACTCAATCACCAGGTCGGCACCCAAGCCGAACTGAAGGATGTTGACCTCGACTGCCTTGACCTGATCTCAAGCAGGGGGCCGCTCAGCCCGAGCACGTTGGCCAAACACGCCGGCCTGCACCCAGCCACCATGACCGGCATCCTCGACCGGCTTGAACGCGGAGGCTGGATCGCCCGGGACCGCGATCCGTCCGACCGTCGCGCCGTGGTGATCCGGATTCTCCCCGACAGAAACGCCGAGATGTTCCGCCTCTACTCGGGAATGAACAGCCTGATGGACACTATCTGCGCAGATTACGACGACTCCGAAATCGCCGTCATCACGGATTTCCTGCGGCGCGTCCATGCCGCCGGGCGAACGGCGTCGGAAGAACTCGGCAACTAGTCGACGCTTCCCTACTTTTAGAGCCTTAAAGCACTCACCCTCCTTCACATGAGGTAAAGGAGGGTGAGCGGGCGTTCAGGAAAAAGCCGGCATATCCGAGCGAGCGTCCCGGAAAAGGCCCGCATATCTGAGCGGGCGTCGCGGGCCGGCT
>NZ_DF952471.1:101005-103821 GCF_001263615.2 Arthrobacter sp. Hiyo1
CCGGTTCGGCAACCGCCGTCGAGCCCTCAGCGCCGGATCCGGCGTTGCTGCTCTTGACCAGTTCCACAATCTCCTCGTACCGGGGACTGTTCATGAAGTTGTCCACGGAGACGTGCACGGCGCTGGAGGTGACCGGACGCGCGCGTTCTGTCAGGTCCTGGTGCGTGACCACGACGTCGTAAGTGTCGCTGAGGTTGGCAATGCCGAATTGGTGACCTTGACTTCCGGGAAACCGGCTGCCTTGATCTTGTTGCGCAGGACCGAGGCACCCATCGCGCTGGAGCCCATGCCGGCGTCGCACGCGAACACGATGTTCTGGATAGGACGGGTCAGGACGGCGGTACCGCCGCCGGCGCCCAGGAGGGTGGAGGAAACGGAGCTCTTTTTGCCCTTGAGTTCTTCCATCCTGGACGTTGCCTGGCCCAGCGCGTCCACATCGGTGGTCTTGCTGGTCCGCAGGATCACGGAGGCGATCAGGAAGGACACTGTGGCTGCGAGGAGCACGGACAGGGCGACACCGAAATAGCTGTCTTTCGCTGTCGCGGCAAAGACGGCGATGATGCTGCCAGGGGCTGCCGGCGAACGCAAGCCCGCGCCGGTGACCACCAAGGTGAAGATGCCGGTCATGCCGCCCGCGATCGTGGCGAGGATGAGGATCGGCTTCATGAGAATGTACGGGAAGTAGATCTCGTGGATACCGCCGACAAACTGGATGAGCGCGGCGCCGGGAGCGGATGCCCGTGCCAGGCCCTTGCCGAAGAACATGTAGGCGAGCAGGACGCCGACGCCCGGGCCGGGGTTCGCCTCGAGCAGGAACAAGATGGACTTGCCGTTTTGCAGCGCTTGTTCCGTACCGAGCGGAGTGAGGATGCCGTGGTTGACCGCGTTGTTGAGGAACAGGACCTTGGCGGGTTCGATGAAGATGCTGGTCAGCGGCAGAAGTCCGTTGTGGACCAGGAACTCGACGACGTTGCTCGCGCCGTCGCTGAAGGCCTTAACAACCGGACCGATCACCAACATGCCGAAGATGGCCAGTGCGGCACCGACGATGCCTGCGGAGAAGTTGTCGATCAGCATCTCGAAGCCCGGCTTGACCCGGCCCTCCCACACCTTGTCGAGCTTCTTCATGATCCAGGCCGTGAGCGGGCCCATGAGCATGGCACCGATGAACATCGGAATATCCGTACCCACAATCACACCCATGGTGGCGGCGGCTCCAACCACGCCGCCGCGGATGCCATGGACCGCCCGGCCGCCGGTATAGCCGATCAGCAGCGGCAACAGGTACGTGATCATGGGGCCCACGAGTTTGGCCAGGTCCGCATTGGGGAAGAACCCTGCCGGGATGAACAGGGCGGTGATGATGCCCCATGCAATAAAGGCCCCGATGTTGGGCATGATCATGCCCGAGAGGAACGTTCCGAACTTTTGGACACCAACGCGCACGCTGGTGCGCGGTTTCGCAACTGACGCTGTTGCCATTGTGTGAATTCCTAACGTGAGTCCCGCATCAATGCGGAATCAGTCGATATCTATCGAAGGAGGACAGCTCTAGGAGCTGCTGGAGATTCGGTGAAGCCATTCAAGGAACAGCTTCAGTTCCGAACTGGATAGCTGGTCTGAATGCGAGGCTTGGAGTGCCGCATTCAGCGCGATTGCCGCAACAACAACGGACGACTTGCCGGAGTCGTCTGCTGCGGCGCCACGGGCTGTTTCCGTGGACACGGCGAAAATCATGGAATCCCGGGTCATGGTGGAGAGTTCGAGGTTCCGGTCTTCCAAAGGCTCTGCGATGAGCATGAGCGTGACGCCAACGTTGGCCGCCAGGATGCTTCTGGCCGCCTCACGCGGGGGTACGTTGATCTGCCCGGCAATGGCCGCCTTGCTCAGCATCTCCTCCAGAAGCGACTCGGCATCAGCCACGATGGCCGGCCTGCTTTCCGGACGGATGTTGCCGAACATCACCAGGTAAAGGTGCGGTTGGGTAAGTCCGAACTGGACGTGGTTGTCCCACATCCGGCGGACATCCTCCAGGGGGACCCCAGAGGGTGCGAAGTCCCGCTCTCCCGCCACATACTCCTCGAAGCCGGCTGCAACGACGGCGTCGAACAGCCCCTCCTTGTCGCCGAAGTGGTGGTAAAGCGTGGGCGCCGTGACGCCGGCAAGTTTGGTGATTTGGCGCGTAGAGACCGGCGACCCATCCGAATTCGCCAGCAACTCGGCAGCTGCACGGAGCAGCCGAGTTTTGGGCGGAAGCTGGTCATCGAAACTCATAGCCGCTACCCTAGCACCTATAGCAACGCTATATGAAGTGAGTCACAGGAGATTTTTTCGGACCTCGAGGCGCCGCAGCCGGTGGGTCCGATCCGAGAGCAGGAACAGAGGATTTCAGTGCAGAATTTCCAAGGAGTAGGCGTTAGCCCGGGCCGCGTCATTGGCACTATCCGTCAGATGCCCAAACCAGTCAGCGAACCGCCGTCGGGCGAGAAGCTAGCGGCATCCACCACCGCGGAAGACGCCGTCGCGGGCCTCAAAGCGGCGGCACAGTCGGTCCACGACGAACTCAAAGCACGCGCGGACAAGGCCAGCGGCGACGGTAAGGCCGTGCTGGAAGCCACCGCGCTCATGGCCAAGGACACCATGCTCCTGAAATCGGCCACCAAGCTCATCAACAACAACGGCAGCTCCGCCGAACGCGCCATCTGGGAAGCCGGCGCCTCCGTGTCCGAAATGCTGCACAACCTGGGCGGATACATGGCCGAGCGCGCCACCGACGTCCTGGACGTCCGCGCGCGGATCGTCGCCGAACTTCGCGG
>NZ_DF952471.1:107779-110535 GCF_001263615.2 Arthrobacter sp. Hiyo1
CAACGCGCCCAATTCACGCCCGAGCCGCGCGGCCAGCTCTTCGGCTTCAGCTTCCCGCACATCGCGCTCCGCGCCCGTGACGCGCTCCGCATCCGCCTCGCGTTCGCCAGCAGAAACCGCCCGCAGCCATTGGCGCAGGACGCTGTTGTGCACAGCAACCACCGAAGCGGCAAAGGCCACGGCCGTGACCTCGCGGCTTTCGCCCTCGGGCAACGCGGAAAGAAGATGATTCCGGAAAGCCCGTTGATAGCGATGCGTCATGACAAGTTCACGATCACGAAGGGCCGGCACTTGATGCAGAAGCTCGTAGCGGGCGAGGGAGGTTCTCCAGTTGCCCACATGGTGGCCAAAAACCAAGAGCGCGGCATCCACGACGGCACGCAACGGATCCGCCGTCGTCCGCGCAAGGAGGTCCTGGACCCGCGCCAGAATACGGTCGTGATCAGCGAAAACAATGTCCTCTTTGGAGCCGAACTTGCGGAAAAACGTGCTCCGGCTGATCCCTGCGGCATCGGCAAGGTCGTCCACGGAGGTCGCGTCATAGCCTTGCCGCACCAGTAGATCGATTGCCGCGGCCACGGCGAGCGCGGGATCCGGATTGGCGGGGTAGTTGACCATAGGCGTGAATCTAACACGGCGGCGTAACCGCACAGCCTTGAGCGCGACTAGGCTTCTGCCATGGCATTGATAGCTCCCCGCGTGACGCCTGGCTTGCCCGCGGACGACGCCCGTAACCTGGCGCGCTCACTCCAGGACAGCAACGACATCACCGTCTTCGTGGATGGCACGGTCCACCGGCTGCCGGATGAGGCGAGGGACGCCGTCGTCGACCTCCTTGGCAGGCTGGGCCGAGGTGAAGCTGTGACGGTGAGCAGCGTCGAGGAAATGCTCACGACGTCGAGGGCGGCCGAACTCGCGGGAATCTCGCACACCTACCTGCGGAACATGACTGACCGTGGCGAAATCCCGGTGGAATACCGCGGCACGCATCGGCGCATCAGGCTCGCGGACATCATGACGTGGCTGGAAACCCAGAAGAAGACGGCCGCGGCGGAAGAGGAAAGCAACAAGTAGAAAAGCTACGCGAGGGCCGCCTTGAGCGCAGCGTGGACCCAATCCCGGTAGCGTCCAATCCCCAGGCGAAGTCCAGCACGAGTGACCGGTAGGTGTCCGGATGACCCACCGACCAGATCACGGCAGCGGCTTGCTCGTCGCTCATGCCGGAGCTCAGTGCCCCGCGCCGCCTGAGCGCGGCCGCAGCTTCCGCATAGTTCCGTAGCCGGGTTTCGGCCCGGTCCCGCTCCACTTTTGCGGCTTCGGCGTCGACAGCGGAGGCCTGCCGCATGACGGTGAACAATTGGGTGCTCCGCGGATTCACCTCGGCAAACCAGTCGGCCAACAGCGCCAGGACCGCTCCGGCGTCGGCGGCTGCGGCAGTCCGCTCGCGCATGGTCTCCGGCACGGAACGGGGAGCATCCGGACCCGCCGCCGTCGCGTCAACCACGGCCGAGAGCAGCGCAGCCTTGTTGCCCACGGAGTTGTAGATGGTCTGGACGGCCACACCTGCTTGCTCGGCAACGGCCCCGATAGTGGTGGCCACATACCCTTTGCTCAGAAACAGCTGACGGGCGGCCTCCACCACGGCAGCTTTGGTTGCGACAGCTTGAGCTAAGCGCCTGTCATTGTGCCGGATTTCCACGAAAAAAGAATAGCATTCCAGTGACTGGAATGCTATTCTAATCACCTCGGACACCTCAGGAGGCTTCGCGATGGACAGCAATGAGGCAGTGAACACGGTAATTGTGGGCGCAGGGCAGGCGGGGCTCGCCACCGGATACCACCTGAAGAAACACCTGCAAGATTTCCTCATCCTGGACTCGCAGGCCCGCGTCGGCGACGTGTGGCGGAGCCGATGGGATTCCTTGCGCCTCTTCACCCCGGCGCAGCACGATTCCCTTCCCGGCCTGCCATTTCCAGCCGCCCGGGGGACCTTTCCCGGCAAAGACGCCATGGCCGAATACCTCGAGAATTACGCCACGAACTGGGAACTCCCGGTACGCCATGGCGCCCGCGTCGTCGGCATCGAGCGGGAGGACGGCCGGTTCCGGGTGCAGTCGATCGCCGGGTCGATCCTGGCGAGAAACGTTGTTGTTGCCACGGGCCCGAATACACAGCCACGGGTCCCGGCGTTCGCCAGGGATCTCGATCCAGGCATCCACCAACTGCACGGAGCGGAATACTCCAACCCGGACTCAATTCCGCCCGGAGATGTCCTGGTGGTCGGCTCCGGCACCTCCGGCGTCGAAATCGCCCTGGAGCTCGCACCCACGCACCGCACCTACATCGCAGGAAACCCTCCGTTCCACATTCCGGGCCCCGTGACGCGATACGCCGGCGGGCTTTGGTGGCTCTTCATCCACAAGGTGCTGAACAGATCCACCCCTATCGGCCGCAAGGTCGCGCTCGGGTTCACCCAGCACGGCGCGCCACTGATCCGGACCTCAACGCGGGAGCTCGACGCCGCGGGAGTCACCCGCCTACCACGCCTGAAGGCACGCGCGATGGCCAACCCCTGACCGATGAAGGTCACGCGATACCGGTGTCCACGGTCATCTGGGCTACTGGTTACCAACCGGACTTTGGCTGGATCCAAGGACTTCCCACGGATGAGGACGGCTGGCCGCTCACCCTCCGGGGCGCCGTGGAACAACTCCCAGGACTGTTCTTTGTGGGCATGCCCTTCCAATACGGGTTGA
>NZ_DF952471.1:115093-117380 GCF_001263615.2 Arthrobacter sp. Hiyo1
CCGCAACGCCCGCAGGTGCCATCAAAGCCTGCACAGCCGCCGATGGCTGCGGCCGGGTGCTCGCAAGGGCGCGCAGTTCCAGCAGCTCGGTCCGGATCTCGTACGCTTCGTCGAGCCCGGCTTCAGCAAGCAGGCGGTCAACGCCTTGCTCGCCGAAGGATGCGGATTTTTCGCTCATGATGTGCCATTCCTTAGTAGTGCACGTTCTCTCAGTGCACTCAATGCCCTGCGCTGCAACTGCTTCACGGCTCCTTGGGACTTGCCCATGATGTCCGCTGTTTCTTCCAACGAAAGGTCCGCCACGACCCGTAGTGCCAGGACCTCCCGGTAGTCGGGATTGAGGTCCGCCAGTAGCTCGGTTACACCCAGGCCTGCGCCATGCCCGAATGCCTGGTCCTCGGCCGAAGGCGCGCGCCGCGAATCCAGATCGGATTCATAGGGCGCGGAATCAGGGGTGCGTTCCCGCTTCCGGTAGTGATCCACCATTCGCGCGTGCGCTATGGAGAAGAGGAGGGTCTTGGCTCCCTGGAGACCTCCGCGGAGGGAATCCAGTTTGGGATAGAGGGCCAGGAACACGTCCTGGGTAACTGCTTCCGGATCGTCTACGCCGCGGGCTCGCAGGTATCCAAACACCGGTCCGGAAAATTCGTTGTAGGCAGCCGTGAAGAGCAGGGCGGGATCTTCCTCGTCCGCCTGCAAATATTCGTCAGCCAAAGGGTCAAGCACCCGCGACCCCTCCATCCCACGCAGCACGGTCATCGTCCCTGGCCTAGGAAATGACCACTGCCGCCGTCTGTTGCGTCGCGGGGCTCCTTGTCATTTAGCCAAGGAGCCCCGCCGTTCAAGCGTAGCCGCAGTGTTACGGGCTGACAGAATCGGACGGCACGTGCACCGGTGCGGTCGGCACGTGGGACGGCACAGCCGGGACGGCCGGTACAGCAGGAACGGCCGGTGCAGACGGCACGGCGGGAACAGCCGGTACGGCCGGCACTGCGGCGTTTCCATCGGCGTCGGCCTTGGCGGAAGCAGATCCGTCAGCGTTCAGGCCGGCGGCTTTGCCTTCGCTCACGACGGTGGCGCAGTGTGCGTTGACGTTGGCCTCGCCGCCAGCGGCGACTACCAGTGAGGAGTAACCGGGTACCTTGGCGTCAGCCTTCAGGCCGCCGTTGAGGAGGGCGGTGCAGAGGCCGAATGCCTCAGGCGAGGTGGCTTTGGCTGAAGCGGCTGCCGCTGCGGCCTTGGACTTTGCGTCGTCGACGGCGTCCGTGGCCTTGGACTTGGCATCGGCAGCGGCGTCAGTTGCCTTGGACGTTGCCGTCTGGGACGCGTCGGCAGTCTTGGACAGCGCGGACTCGGCTGCTTTGGACGCTACCGGAGCCGGGGCGCCGAGCAGCTCGTGGGCGCTCTTCTGCAGATCGTTGGGAAGTGCTCCGTTGAAGGCTGCGACGCCGGTTCCGCCAACCGCTACAGCTCCGGCAGCGAGGACGCCGGCGGCGATTTTGCTAGTGGCAAGGACAGTGAACAAGGACATGAAACCCTCCGACAAACGTTTTGGGACTACTCCGGCAGCGGCTTTGTCGCTACTGGATGATCAGTGCGGACGTTGCCCACACTCCCCCTACATCGCTGGCGGTCCCGGCGAAGTTACGCCCGATCCAAAAAACTTTCAGGCGAGTGTCCGGGCCTGCTCAATCAGCTTGAGTACCTCGACTGGCCCGGCCGGATCCACGGGGAGCGGCAAAGCGGAGGCGGCACCGCCGTCGGCGATCTTCTCCGCAAGGATCCGGTAGAACTCCTGGTAGGCGCCGCGCTCGGTGGGTACCGTGGTCCGCACGCCGTCGATTTCCAGGGTGCCGTAGTGGTGCGGATCGTCGACGCCGTAGGCGCCATCCGTGGGCCGGCCGCCCGCCACGATGAACGGTTCCTGGGGGTCGATTCCGAACTTCACGAATCCACCCTTGCTCCCCAGGATGCGGAAGCGCGGTGCGTGAAGCTGGCTGTTGACGTTCATGGCGACGTGGCTGAGCACTCCGGAAGCGTGTTGAAGGACCAGGAAGACGTCGTCGTCGGCTTTCTCCCGGGGCCTTCGGGCAAGGATTTCGGCATGGATGACTTCGGCGGGACCGAACATCTGGAGGGCAAGGTCAAGCAGGTGGGTTCCCAGGTCGAAGAGCAGCCCACCGCCGTCGTCGGCCGTGGCGCCGGCCTTCCACGCCTTGCTGATTTCGGGCGCCCACCGTTCCATTGACGCCTCGCAGCGCATCACGTCGCCCAGCGTCCCGGCGTC
>NZ_DF952471.1:120451-125468 GCF_001263615.2 Arthrobacter sp. Hiyo1
AGCCTCGTGGCCGTCCACGTCACCACCCCTCCCGGCAGCGACCGCTTGGCAGGGGCAATGGCGCAGTTGCTGGCGCCCGACGGCACCGCGTCCCGGGCAGGTTTGTACAACGCGCTCTCGGGTTCCGCGCTGCGCTACGTTTCGGGCTACCTCGACGGCACCACCGCCGTCGTGAACCTGAGCGGTTCACTTCGCCCTGGAGGCGTGTGCGACAACCCGCGGATCGAGACTCAGCTGGCGCAAACCGCGGTGGCGGCTACGGGAGCATCCCAGGCAGCGATCTACATCGACGGGAATGCCCTGGCGGACGTCCTGAGTCTGCGCTGAGGTGGCCAGTCACTCGAAGAGCGCATCCATGTCTGCGTAGCTCCGGCTTCCGGCGAGGCCCGACCAGTTCCCGTCGCCAAGAACTTCCATGGCCAGCCTGGAGACCTTCGCGTAGGCCGCCCTGGCAGTACTGCCGCCGATGCTGATCCGCCGCACGCCGACGTCGTGCAGTTCTCCGGGCGACGGCGAACCCAAGCCGGCCAACGCATTGAGCGGTACGCCGATCCGCCGGGAAAGTTCGTGCAGGACATGGAGGTCCGCCAAGCCGGGCACGAATATTCCGTCCGCCCCTGCCCGCTGATAGGCATCCGCCCGGCGCAGCGTTTCCTCATATGCAGTGTCCGGGAACTTTCCAGACCAATAAGTGTCCGTTCGCGCATTGATGAACAGCCGGACGCCCGCGTCCTCGGCAGTCTGCCTGATCAGCGCGATGCGCCTGGACTGTTCAGTGATCTCGCTCAACGGCTGGTCCGCCGAGTCCTCGATGTTGATCCCGACGGCGCCCGCGTCCAGCACCGCTCGAACCGTGGCCTGGAGTTCTTCGTCTGCGCGTCCGTACCCGGTCTCGATATCCGCGGTCACGGGCAAGCGGGTGGCCTTCGCTATCCGGGCCAGCGCCTCCATTGCGAGGTGCCGCGGAAGGTGGTCACCGTCCCGGTACCCCAGGCTCCAGGAGACTCCCGAGCTGGAAGTCGCCACCGCCGTCGCGCCCGCTTCCTCGACCATCCGCGCAGACGCGGCATCCCACGCATTAACCAGCACCAACGGCGCATGCGGCACGGCATGGAGCTCGTGGAAGCGGAGGGCCTTGGATTCGAGTTCGGGGTGCGTCGTCATTGCTCTATTCCAGCCTTCCTCTGTCCGGACGTAAAGCGCTTCGCACCGCGAATCCAAAAAATGGGATGAAACATCCGTTGCCCAATTGGCAACTCCGGGGAGTATCCTTTCCATGTGACCCACGAAACATTGGATGCCGGGCCTGAATTGCCCGCGGAAGCAATCGACGCAATAGAGCGAGCAGCAACTGCCGCACACCGCCACGAGGAACTTTTCTCGGAGCGCGCCGCCAACATCAAGCAGTCCGCTGTGCGTGACGTCTTCGACATTTCAATGCGGCCGGGACTCGTGTCCCTCGCTGGCGGAAACCCCTATCTGCAGTCCCTGCCCCTCGAGAAGCTCGGCCAGACCGCGGCCCGCATCATCGCGGAAGAAGGCATGACGGCACTGCAGTACGGCGGCGGCCAAGGCACCGAGGAACTGCGTACCCAGATCTGCGAGATCATGGCCGCGGAGGGCATCATGGACGCCCGCCCGGAGAACGTGGTGATCACCGCCGGTTCCCAGTCGGCCCAGGATGTCGCCACGAAAGTCTTCTGCAATCCTGGCGACGTCGTCCTCGTGGAAAACCCCACCTACGTGGGTGCCCTGAACACCTTCGAGGCCTACCAGGTCCAGGTTGAGACCGTGGACATGGACGACAACGGCTTGGTTCCGGAGCTCCTCGAAGCCAAGATCGCTGCGCTTCAGGCCGAGGGCAAGACCATCAAGTTCCTCTACACGATCCCCAACTTCAACAACCCCTCCGGCATCACGCTTGCTCCGGCGAGGCGTCAGCGCATTGTCGATATATGCCGCAATGCGAATATTCTGGTGCTCGAAGACAACCCTTACGGTCTTTTGCGCTTCGACGGCAAGCCGTTGGAACCAATGCGTGCCGCGAATGAGCACGACGTCATCTACATGGGCTCGTTCTCCAAGATCTTTGCCCCGGGACTGCGCATCGGGTGGGCCCTGGTACCCGAGCACTTGCAGCGGCGCTTCTACCTGGCTTCGGAAGCCGTGACCCTATGCCCTCCCACCCTGAACCAGATGATCATCTCCGCATATCTTCGGGACTACGACTGGCGCGGGCAGATTGACACCTACCGGGCCCTGTACGAGGAACGCTGCAATGCCCTGCTGGTGGCGCTGGAAGAGCACATGCCTTCCGGGCTCAGCTGGACCAGGCCCGAGGGCGGCTTCTTCGTCTGGGTCACTTTGCCCGACGGCGTCGACACGTATCCGCTGCTCAAGAGGGCAATCGCCGCGGGGGTCGTGTTCATCCCCGGCGCGGCGTTCACGCACTCGGACGAACCATCCAACAAACTGAGGTTGGCTTTCAGCGCAGTGCCACCGGAGTCCATCGCCGAAGGTGTCCGCCGATTGGCGCCGGTTTTGCAAGAAGCCATTGATGTCATCAGCAAAGGAGCAGATATATGAGCGGAATAGTCCTCGTCGGAGTCGACGGCAGCGTAACAGCGAGAAGGGCCGCCGATTCGGCAAAGAATTTGGCGACCGCACTGGGCGCGGAACTCCGCGTCATCACCGCTTTTGAAGGCGCCCACGTGGAGGTCGTCGAAAGCGGAGGGGACAAGTGGATTCTCTCCGACGCCGACGCCGCGGAGAAGGTCGCCAGCAAAGTCGCCGCAGAACTCGCCTCCGAGCAATTGACCACCAGCTACGGGGCCGTCTTCGGCAAAGCCGGAGAGGCCTTGGTCAAGGAAGCCGAACGAGTGGGTGCCCAAGTGATCGTGGTCGGCAACCGCCGTATGCAGGGACTGGCCAGGGTTCTCGGCAGCGTTGCGAACACGGTGGCGCACAACGCGCCGTGCGACGTCTACATTGCCAAGACGGACGAACCGTAGGGAACACGCCGACCCCTGGACTTTGACGGGGATCACGCGTTGTGGTGGGCGGTCTCACCCCGATTTTGGCCGTGCGGCTAGGATGCCGCCGATAAAATTGAAGTGGCCCCCAAGGGCGCGAGCCGCCCATCACATCAACGTAGGGGATCCCTTTTGCTTACTCTGCAGCCGCGCCAACGCGTCGGACACGACATTCTGCTCGCCCGCCATGGCAACCACATCAGTTCCATGCGCTTCGACCGGGCGAATGACCGCATCGTGGCACTTCTCGACGACGGCTCGGTAGACAGCGCCCCGAACATGATCTCCCCGTTGCTCCAGATGCCGGAGACCTTCCGCAGCATCCTTCGCTCCGACTGGAAATTGTTGCTTGTGGTTGCTTCCGCGATGCTCGCCGTCGGAGCCCTGGCGATGGTGCTGTCATTCGGAATGATCGGCAGCATGAGCGATCAGCAACTGCGCGACCTCGCGCTCAGCTACACGTCCTACTAGCCCGCGGAAATTGCCGAGGCATGGCCGCTGATTTTCCACACGAGGCTGACTGCGGCCAACACCGTGATGCCGCCAATCAGTGCAAGGATCATCGCTGAGACGCTCGTCGGGGCGTGGATGAGATTGAGGGCCACCAGCCCCACGACGACGGACACGAGCGCAAGCATCAGCAACGGCGCCCGCTCCTTGCGATCACTGACGTGGTGGTCGCTGAGTTTGCCGAGCCGCACCATGAGCAGGACGTAGGCCAGCGGCAGCGCGCAGACAAAGAGCGCCGCCAGGACACCGAACCATATCGTGCCCGGGAAGCCTGGTTCCACCGCAGGGCTCAGGAGCAGCAGGACGGATACGACGGCGGGCGGCTGGAAGACTTCCGTCAGGACCCTGGCAACGCGGTGCCGCTCTCCCCTAACGCCGCGCTGCCCGCGCCGCCCGTCCTTGATGCCGCGCTGCTCAGTCAAGCAGCAGGGCAGGTTCTTCGAGGATGGATGCTACGTCGGCCATGAAACGGGCAGAGAGGTCGCCGTCCACCACGCGGTGGTCGAACGAACCGCCAAGCGTTGTGATCCAGCGGGGGATGACCTCGCCGTCGAGCACCCACGGCTTTTGCTTGATGGTGCCGAACGCGACGATTGCCACCTCACCGGGTTGATAATAGGCGTTCCGGTGTCGATGCCCAGGGCGCCGATGTTCGTGATGGTCAGCGAGCCGCCCTGCATCTGCGACGGCTGGGTCTTGCCGGCGCGTGCCGTGCTGGCAAGCTCATTGAGGGCGAGGGCCAGTTCCTTGAGGGAAAGATCCTGGGCATCCTTGATGTTCGGAACCATAAGCCCTCGCGGCGTCGCCGCGGCAATGCCCAGGTTCATGTAGTGCTTGACGTGGATCTCCGCGTTTCCGTTGCCATCGGCGTTCTCCACCCAGGTCGCGTTAACGCTCGGATTGCGCGCCGCGGCCCAAATCACAGCCTTCGAGAGGATCAGCAGCGGCGATACTTTGATTCCCTCAAAGTCCCTGGAGGCCTTGAGCCGCTTGACGAATTCCATGGTGCGGCTGGCATCCACGTCAACGAAGATACTCACGTGCGGCGCCGTGAAGGCCGACTCCACCATGGCCTTGGCCGTGGCCTTGCGGACGCCCTTGACCGGGATCCGTTCCACTCGCTGATCCTGCGGTTTCTTGGACGCACCCCAGAACTTGTCTGCTTGGTCCACCTCGGCATCGCGCTGCGACTGGTAACTGACCAGATCCTCACGGGTCACTTCGCCGCGGGCTCCGGTGGGAACGACGTCGGCCAGGTCAATCCCAAGTTCACGGGCGATCTTGCGCACGGGCGGCTTGGCCAGCACCCGGTTGACGAGGCCACTGACCGTTGCACCGATGCCGGTGAGACCCGGCGCCTGGTTTGCGGATGTCTGGCTTGCGGATGTCTGGCTTGCGGCTGCGGGCTGTTGTGCGGCAACGGGCGACAGGGCCGGAGCGCTGGGCTCTGCCACCCGCTCGACGGCGGTCTCGAC
>NZ_DF952471.1:125877-132178 GCF_001263615.2 Arthrobacter sp. Hiyo1
CACCCGGCGCATTGTCCGAAATTCCGATAATCGCGGTCCCTACTTCAACCGTGATGCCTTCGGCAACGAGCAATTCCGCCACGGTGCCGGCATACGGGGACGGCAATTCCACGAGGGACTTGGCGGTCTCGATCTCGCAGATGACGTCGTTGATGGCCACGGTATCGCCGGGCTTGACCTTCCAGGAGACGATTTCCGCCTCGGTCAGGCCTTCGCCGACATCCGGCAGGTTGAATTTCTTAACAGTCACTTAGGTCCTCGATCTCGGCTGGCCCGTCCGCGTGGCGGCGGGTGCAATCAGGGGCGGCTAGTAGGCCAGGGAACGGTCCAGGGCTTCGAGGATCTTGTCGATGTCCGGCAAGTAGTCCTCTTCCACCTTCGCCACGGGATATGGCATGTGGAAACCGCCCACGCGGATGACCGGAGCCTCCAGGTGCAGGAAAGCACGCTCACTGATCCGCGCAGCATCTCGCCGCCGATCCCTCCGAACGTCGGTGCCTCGTGGGCAACGATCAAGCGGCCGGTCTTCTTGACGGAAGCCGTGACGGTGTCGAAGTCGATGGGCGAAATCGAGCGCAGGTCGATCACTTCGATGCTGTGCCCGTCCTCTTCCGCGGCCGCTGCTGCGGCCAGCGCGACCGGTACCAGCGGCCCGTACGCCACGATGGTGGCGTCGGAACCTTCGCGCAGGACGTGCGCTTGGAAGGGGTCCGAAGCCAATCCGGCGTTCTCGGTATCCACCTCGCCCTTGAGCCAGTAGCGGCGCTTGGGCTCGAAGAAGATGACCGGGTCCGTGCAGTCAACGGCCTGCTGGATCATCCAGTAGGCGTCGTGGGCGTTGGACGGGGTGATGATGCGCAAGCCGGCGGTGTGGGCGAACAGTGCTTCCGGTGATTCCGAGTGATGTTCGATCGAGCCGATGCCGCCACCGTAAGGAATGCGGATGACTACGGGGACAGTCAACTTGCCGCCGCTGCGGGAGTGCATCTTGGCCAATTGGGTGGTGATCTGGTTGAACCCGGGGAACACAAAACCGTCGAACTGGATTTCGCAGATGGGACGGTAGCCGCGCAAGGCGAGGCCAATAGCCGTGCCGACGATGCCGGACTCAGCCAGTGGGGTATCCACCACCCGGTCTGCGCCGAACTCCCTGATGAGTCCGTCGGTCACGCGATAGACGCCGCCCAGCGGGCCGATGTCTTCGCCCATGAGCAAGGACTTCGGGTTATTGGTGAGCGAGGCACGCAGGCCTTCGTTGATGGCCTTGGCAATGGTCATAGTGGTCATCAGTTGCCTGCCCCCTCTTCCTCGTTGCCTTCGAATCCGGCGGAGTATTCCTCGAACCAAGCAAGTTCCTCGGCCACCAAGGGGTGCGGCTCGGCATAGACACCCGCGAATGACTCGCGGAAGTTGGGACCCTGCAGGCCTTGCGTGGTGCTGCGGACGTGAGCGGCGAGCTTGTCGCCGTCGACCCTGACTTGCTCAAAGAAAGCTTCGTCGGCGAGGCCCTCGTTGCGGAGGTACTTCTCAAGACGATCCAAGGGATCCTTGCCCCGCCATGAAATCTCCTCGGCGGATTCGCGGTACTTGGTGGGGTCGTCCGCCGTCGTGTGGGCACCAACGCGATACGTGTATGCCTCAATGAGCACCGGGCCGCGGCCTTCCCGTGCGTGCTCAAGCGCCCACTCGGTGACCGCATGGACTGCGATGACATCGTTGCCGTCAACGCGGATGCCCGGGAAGCCGTATCCCTTGGCCCGGTTGAACAGCGGAACCTTGGTCTGGACCTCGGTAGGGACGGAGATGGCCCAGTGGTTGTTCTGGCAGAAGAACACCACGGGAGCATTGTAGGAAGCCGCGAAGACCATGGATTCGTGGACGTCGCCTTCGGAGCTGGCACCGTCGCCGAAGTAGGCCACCACAGCAGCCTTCGGGTCGTTGGAACCATTGGCTTCCGCAAGCTTCTGGTCGCGCTGGATTCCCATGGCGTAACCGACGGAGTGCAGCGTCTGGGCCGCAAGGACGAGGGTATAGAGATGGAAGTTGTTCTCGGTGGGATCCCAGCCACCATTCGAAATTCCGCGGAACAACTTGAGGAGTTCCGCCAGGTCCACATCGCGGGTCAATGCGACGCCGTGTTCCCGGTACGTCGGGAAGATGTAGTCCTGCCGTTGGGTAGCCCGCCCGGAACCGATCTGGGCGGCCTCCTGGCCGGTGAGGGGAACCCAAAGTGCCAGCTCGCCTTGGCGCTGGAGTGCAGTGGCCTCCTGGTCGAAGCGGCGGACCTTGGCCATGTCGGCATAGAAGCCCCGGAGTTGCTCAGGATCAAGGCGCTTGGCGTAGTCCGAGAAGACTGGATCTGTCCCTAGCTTGCCGTCCGGCCCCAGCAGCTGGATCATGTCGGCCGCGGGATCGCTCGAAGCGCCTCCCGCAGGAGACTGCTGATCCAGTCCCGTTCCGTTGATCCCGGGGGTGGGCAATTGAGTTGCGCCCATTCCGTCTCCTTGCCTGCCACAGCCGATGCTGAGCAATATTCGCTGATATATGCCGATTCCGGAATGCATTCCGGAATCGGCATATCTTGGCTTTCGTCCCTTACTTTATCCGCAGTAAGGGACGCAGGGGCATTTGTTAACCGCTAGGAAGGCAGCGGCGCTTTTGTATAGGACGCACAGAGTTCCAGGAATCGAGTATTGGCCTCGACCTCTCCAATGCTGACCCGGACACCTTCGTTGCCGAAGGCCCGCACGGACAACGCCCGCTCGCCTGCCAGTCCGGCAAATTCGGCGCTATTCTCGCCAAGATTCAGCCATACGAAGTTGCCTTGGGCATCGGGCACGAACCATCCGAGCTCGCGAAGTCCCGCGGTAACCCGGTCCCGCTCGTCCACCAGGCTTTGTACCCTTTCAACAACTTGGTCGAAATTCTCCAACGAAGTAATGGCGGCGCGTTCCGCAATCTGCGAGACAGCAAATGGGGTGGCAGCGACGCGCAGGTGCTGGGTGAGATCCGGACCGGAGACGCTGTATCCAACGCGCAGCCCGGCAAGGCCGTGAGCCTTGGAAAAGGTACGGAGGACCACGACGTTAGGGTACTTGCGGTACAACTTGATGCCGTCCACGGCGTTCTCGTCCCTGACGAACTCCTGGTAGGCCTCATCGATGACCACGACGACGCCCGCCGGAACCGACTGGATGAACCGTTCAGTTTCCTCGTCCGTGAGGATGGGACCCGTGGGATTGTTCGGCGTGCAAAGCAAGATCACCTTGGTGCGGACGGTCACGGCGGCCGCCATGGCCTCGAGATCGTGACGCCCATCGGAAAGCAACGGGATCTGGACGCTCTCGGCACCGGCCAGTCCTACGGAAATGGGGTAGGCCTCGAAGGAACGCCAGGCGTAGATGACCTCATCAGACTTGCCGTCGTGGTTCTGTCCGGCAAAGGTGGACAAGATTTGGTTGAGGGCCCCGAGGCTTCCGGCCCCGGTGACAACGTCGTCAGCGGGAATTCCCAGGAAGTCAGCGAGCGCCGTGCGCAGCTTGGTGGACAGCGGGTCCGGATACCGGTTGATGTCCGACTGATCAGCGATCGCCTCGAGTACGGCGGGGATCGGGGGTAGCGGGTTTTCATTGGACGACAGTTTGTAACTGGTCAGGCCCTCAATCGCGGCGGGCGGCTTGCCTGCGGCATATTTGGGGAGCCTGTCCACCACCGGGCGGGGACGCACGCCCTCCGGTGCGTTGTCAGAAGAATTCATGGCACCAGCCTACTTGCAGGGCTTCGGGCCATGCTCGAAGCCCCTTGGCCTGTGCACATGAAAACCGGCGCATGTGAAAACGATCGCGTGTGAAACCGGCGCGTGTGAAAGCATGGGCGTATGGGTTCATTCATTGTGCGTGTCCTGATCAACGGACTGGCCCTCTGGGTTGCCAGTTGGATTCTGCCTGGGATGGATATTTCCACGTCGGCAACTACCAATGCGGTAAGCAACGCGGGGGTCACTCAAGGGGGCGACACTTTGGGCGTGGTTCTTGCCTATCTCTTCATAGGGCTCATTTTTGGCATCGTCAACGCCTTCGTGCGGCCTCTGGTCAAGCTACTCTCCCTTCCGATCACGATCCTCACCCTCGGCTTGTTCACGATTGTCATCAACGCGGCCATGCTGTCCCTGACAGCCTGGCTCAGTAGCTACACGCCGGTACACCTCACCATCGACCGTTTCTTCTGGACCGCAGTTCTCGCGGCGATCATCATCAGCCTGATCTCCATGGTGGCCAGCTGGATTCCAGGCGGTAGGCGGTAACAGGCCGTGAGAGGCCGTAAGTGGCCTTCGCCAGCATGTTCCTCGGCTTTCCTCACCGCCCTCCCCGAGGGGCCGGGGGCGCTTCGCGGTTCAGCTTGAACCGGCTCACCTTGGCCACTCCTCCGGCGCCCAGTATCCCGCCCAGAGCGGCAGTGGAAGCGGCCAGTGAAGGATCGGAACTGAGCTGCACCAGCTTCGCCCCTTCCTCATAGCGTGAGAGCTTGTGTGCCGGCCCAATGCCTGGGTCCTCACCGGTTCCAGGATCACCGGACTGGTCATGGTGACCGTGACTCTGTCCTTGGTGTCCGGATTCGCTTTGCCTTCCGCGCCGGGTACCCAATCCTGTTCGTGCTCCAAGTGCAGGCTCCCGATGCGGGCCTGCGGGGTAATCCCGCCGACGGGTGATCCAGCTGTCACCACAAACTTGAGGTCATACTCGGCGAGGAACGCTTTGTCCTTGCTCAGGTTCATGGCGTGGATTCCGCCTTGGCTGTGGCCGACTGCCACCACCGTTTCGCCGGCCGCGGCGCCAGCCTCGAGCAACGCCTGACGGATGGCCTTGCTGGTTTCCGTCGAGTTGTAACCCAGCGCTTCGGCAATCCCGGCCTCGTCCAATGGATTTCCCCCTCCCGGCGGGTTGCCTGGCTGGGTGCCCGGAATCAGCACCACCCATGCCCGTTCGCCGCCCTTATCTACCTGCATCACTTCAATTTCGCCCTCCGACGTGGCGCCGACGTGATCCAGTTCCCTGAGCATTCCTGCTGCCGACAGGTCCACGCTCTTGGTGGTTGACTCTCCCCGGCTGACCGTAATGGGACGTGGCTTGAGGAAAGCCAGTGCGGGAATCGCGACGATCGCTCTCAGGACTGCACCGACATCAGTGGGCCCGACGATTGCCCCTGCAAGGTTGGCCGCGGCCGGCGGTATCCCCACCAGCAGCTCCAATATCCGGGTCAGGTCCCGCACGGCTCCTTCGGTGGCGCCCCTCAAGCCAACGTCGAGGGGAGCAGGACCAGTCGCAGGACCTGGCATTCCCAATCCCATCCGCAACCTGATCGCCGCATGTGATTCCGCAAACTCGTATTCACGATGGCTCGCCCTGACCCCGTTGCCGATCAGCTGAAGCTGTTCGCGGACGCGTCCAACGTCCCGGCCGCTCTCACCAACGGCGATGATTGCGTTGCTGCCGCTCGCATAGGACGAGGCCTGGTGCGGGAAGAGAGCCACCCTCACCGCTTCAGCCTCCACTTCAATGGCCTGCAGTTGGAGCACCAGTGCGTCCAGCGCGGCGGCGCCAGCAAGCAGCTCTTCGAATTGGAAATGGATTCCCCCGACTCCGCCGCGTATCCGCAATGTGCCATCCGGCTCGGGTGCTCGGGGGTGGGGTGTTCCGCCCGCGCCGATAGGAGCGACCTCGGCCATCAGAAGCCAGGCTGGAGTTTCGTAGCCACATTTTGGGCATGGCGAAGGGTCGCTTCAGCTGCCTCATGCAAGGCATCACGCCCCCTTCGAAGGGAGGCGGCCTGAAAAGCCAGCGTGGTCCGGTAGGCACGGCCGGCCGGCGACTCCCATTGCTCGAGTTGCAACTGAGCAAGCCTTGCAAGAACGGCATCGGCTTGGTCGGCGCAGATCCTCATCCGCCATCCGAGCCTCTGGATCTCCGCGCCTCGTGAAATACACTGCTGCGAATCCAGATCCGTTCCTCCGGCCGCCATAAGAATGCCGCTCAAGACGTTGCCCTCCTCCGTGTCCATTGATGTTGTGGCACCGACGCTACGTTGTGCCCCGACAGCTCGGAACCGCCGTGATGGGCTATGTGGATAACCTGTAGGAAACGTGGTCGGGGAGGGCAAGCTGCGACGTTATTCACATAGAGAAGTCCGGCTTAAGGGCGCGAGCCGAGTTCATGAAAGAATTGCCCCATGCCTGAAACCGTCGCCGCCGCTGTTACCCGTACGCCCTCTGGACGCCTGGCCCTCGCCGCGTCGCCGGAGCCGA
>NZ_DF952471.1:132455-141931 GCF_001263615.2 Arthrobacter sp. Hiyo1
AGTCCGCCGTCGCTCCCCTGGTCGACTACTTGTCCGAGCCGCGCTGAACCGCGACCGCGTTGCCGTCGAGGTCGAGTGGCTCATCCACCTGACCAGCAACAACGTACTTCCCGGCGCCGGGCCCCTCACCGCCGAGCAGCAGGAGAAGCTGCGCGCCATCGTCACCGAGTTCGACGCCGCTTCGGTCACGGAACTCGCTGAAATCGAAGCCGTCACGGTCCACGACGTCAAGGCAGTCGAGTACTACATCGGCCGCCGCCTCCCGGCGATCGGTATCGAGAAGCTGACCGCGATGGTGCACTTCGGCTGCACATCGGAAGACATCAACAACCTTTCCTACGCCCTGGGCGTCAAGGGCGCAGTGGAAGATGTCTGGCTCCCTGCAGCCCGCGCCTTGGTGAAGCAGATCGAGGCAATGGCCGAGGAGAACCGCGCCGTCCCGATGCTTTCCCGCACCCATGGCCAGCCGGCCACTCCCACTACCCTCGGCAAGGAACTGGCCGTCATCACGCATCGCCTGAGCCGCCAGCTGGACCGCGTTTCCAAGACCCAGTACCTGGGCAAGATCAACGGCGCTACCGGCACGTATGCTGCGCATGTCGCTTCCGTTCCCGGCGCCGATTGGCAGGCCGTAGCGCAGTCCTTCGTTGAGGGACTGGGGCTGACGTGGAACCCGCTGACCACCCAGATCGAGAGCCACGACTGGCAGGCCGAGCTCTACGCGGACGTCGCCCGCTTCAACCGCATCCTGCACAACGTCTGCACGGATATCTGGAGCTACATCTCGATTGGCTACTTCCGCCAGATCCCGGTAGCAGGCGCCACCGGCTCCTCCACCATGCCGCACAAGGTCAACCCGATCCGCTTCGAAAATGCCGAGGCCAACCTGGAGATTTCCAACGGCCTGTTGGACACCCTGGGCGCCACGCTGGTTACCTCCCGCTGGCAGCGAGACCTGACCGACTCTTCCTCGCAACGCAACATCGGCGTCGCATTCGGACACTCGCTCCTTGCGATCTCGAATGTCGCCAAGGGGCTGAAGGCCCTGGACGTTGCCGAGGACGTACTGGCGGCCGACCTCGACACCAACTGGGAAGTCCTGGGCGAAGCGATCCAGATGGTCATGCGCGCCGAGGCCATCGCCGGGGTCGCTGGAATGGAAAACCCGTACGAGCGGCTCAAGGATCTCACCCGCGGCCAGCGCGTCGATGCCGTCCGCATGCAGGAGTTCGTCTCGAGCCTGGGATTGTCTCCCGAAGCCGAGGCACGCCTCCTGGCGCTTACTCCAGGCAAGTACACGGGCATCGCGGACCAGTTGGTGGACCACCTGAAGTAGCGGCCACATGGGCCCTGCGTTTCCGAATCGACGTAAGGAATTGTGTCAGCATGAGGCTCTTGCTTATCCGCCACGGGCAGACCCCTGGAAACGTCTTGGGGCAGTTGGACACGGCGTTTCCCGGTCCGGGACTGACTGAACTTGGCGAACGCCAGGCCGCTGCGCTCCCGGAGTCCCTCGCCAACGAAGACATCACGGCCATCTATGCATCCACGCTGGTCCGCACCCAGCTGACCGCCGCCCCGCTTGCAAAAGCCCTCGGACTCGAGGCCACTGTATTGGACGGCCTGCAGGAGATTGAGGCCGGGGCCCTGGAGAAACTCACCGACCACGAGTCGCACCACCGGTACATGAGCACCGTTTTCGACTGGACCGACGGGGAACTCGACGTCCGCATGCCGGGAGCTGGTGATGGACACGAGTTCTTCGCCCGCTACGACGCTGCCATTGCCAAAGTGGCAGCGTCGGGCGACGAAACCGCCGTCGTGGTCAGCCATGGTGCCGCGATCCGCTGTTGGGCAGGCCGCCGTGCTGTGGATGTTGGCCGTGAGTTCGCCGCCACCCACCAACTGCAGAACACCGGAATCGTGGTGCTCGAAGGCGATCCGGAGACCGGGTGGCGGCTGCTGCACTGGGACCAAAGCCCCGTAGGCGGACTTGCCGTGGCCGACCGGACGGTCGAGGATCCCACCGGCGACGCCGTCGAATAGGGGCCGGTTGGGGTCAGTTCCGCCTCACCGGTATTTCTCCGGACGCTTACGCGGAGGAAACACCGCGGTAACCCCCGCTTCTTAGGCTTGATAGGCATAACCCCCTTCGGCGAAAGAGGTTCCGATGCAGACAAATCCGCGGCTCAACATCAGACAGGTCACCTGGGCAAACCCGGTGGGTGCGGACCTCCGCGCAGCGCAGCAAGCGGAACTGGACGCACGTTTCGGCAACTCGGACCACGAGCCCGGACCCGCGCCGTCGGAAGCAGATACCGCCGTCTTCGTTGTAGCCTACGAAAAGTGTTCCGGCCAGCCCCTGGGTTGCGGAGGGCTAAGGATCCTGGATGCCGAGACGGCCGAAATCAAGCGGCTATACGTCGTCCCGTACGCCAGGGGCTCAGGAGTGGCGAGTTCAATCCTTGCCGCGTTGGAGGCGCAGGCACATGCCCACGGTTTCAGCATGATCACCGCGGAAGCGGGTTCGGCCCAATCGGACGGCCGCAGCTTCTACGAAAGCGCCGGCTTCGCTGCGGTGCCAAATTTCGGCCCCTACATCGGTGTCACCCACTCGCAGTGCTACGCCAAGCCGATCGATTCGCACAGCGCATCGCACACTGCAATGGCGTGAGGCACAGGGGGATGGCCAAAGGACGGGACCGGATCAATCCAGGCTGCGTCCGCCTTGGCCCAGATGTGCCCGATTCAGGGCTTCGATTTCTTCGTCGCTCAGGTCGTCGAAGCTCTTGGCCTCGTGTTTGTCGCTCCGGGAGAAGCGGACAAACATCAGGATGATGAGGGGAAGATCCACAATCTCTGCGAGGAACCACATCAGGTCTCCCGCGAGTTGCTGGTCGCGCAAGGGTGAGGGGAACCAGCCTGGCTGATTGACCAAAACTGACGTGGCGCCGTCGAGAATTTCCGGGCTGAGCCGCATCAGGACCCCGGGCACCGCGTCGGCAAGCAGCTCAATGAATACAAAGATGAACTCGACCACAATGAGCGATGAGGTGCGTCCTGCGCCGTCTTCCATGATCGGTACGGTCATGAGGAGGCCCATGACGGGCACGAGCAACGTCAGGATGACGTCGGCCGCGGGGTTGGTCCGCAGCACGTAGAAAAACGGGGTCAGGAACACTGTGAACATTGCGAGCCCCAGAAGCGCCGCCACGAGCGTGTTGCTGAGCATGCGAACGAGCCGGTGCCCGAGCACAGCTTCCACCCTCGCCGCACCCGCGGGGCCAAGGGTCTGCCTGGCAAGGGTTAACGGCTTGCCCAGGCCAACCAACAGCGGGACCACAAACAGATAGGACGTCACTTTGAGGGTGAATGCCCACCTCAGGTCGTGGCTGTAGGTTCCCGGGAATCCAAAGCTCAGTGCCGCGAAGCTCCCCAGGCCAAGGGCGAAGAAGGCAAAGGAGTTCCACAGGGGCCAGCGGATATCACGGCGCTTGGCAGCAATCAGGCCCTTTGAATACAGGGCGACTGCGGCAATAAGAATGACCAGGGCAGGCCAGTTCATGGACCAGGCGCCCAATACAGCGTCCAACGGTGGCATGGTCAGTGTTCCAAGCCGGAAGGCCGGGCGCTCAGCCAGGCGCTCAGCCAGGCGCTACGGCGGGTTTTGTCGATCTTCATGGTGTTCCTCCAGCGCGTTCCCGGTGTACCGCATGGTGCGCGAATCGGCGTGTCGTGTTGTGCCCTGAACCGGGTGCACCGTATCCATGTTACGGAGTCGCGCCAAGCATGGCACGCCGCAGGAGACGCAGGCGCCCGGCCTCGGCTAATCTCGCATTATGGAAAAGGCTGACATCACGTTCCGGACGCGCAAGTGGATACGCCCGGAGGACCTCAACGCCAACGGCACGCTGTTCGGTGGAAGCCTGCTGAAATGGATCGACGAGGAAGCGGCAATCTACGCAATCCTCCAGCTTGGAAACGGCCGCGCCGTCACCAAGTACATCTCCGAGATCAACTTTGTCAGCTCGGCCGTCCAAGGCGATCTGGTGGAGATGGGCCTGACGGCGGTCCGTTTCGGCCGGACGTCTCTGACCATGCGCGCGGAGGTGCGCAACATGATCACCCGCGACAGCATCCTGACCATCGAGGAAATCGTGTTCGTCAATCTCGGCCACGACGGCCGCCCGGAACCGCACGGCTACACGGAAATCACCTATGACCGTGACCGCATCCCGACACACCATCTGACGCAAGCCCTCCACGAGGACTGAGCGCCCGACGTCGGGCCCTCCCTAAGCGGCGGGCCCGCACCAAAGCTCCTTTCCCCGGAAACGGGTGCTGGCGGCCGCGAAATTCGCGGCCGCCAGCTTGTATTTCCAGCAACGGGAGTGATGTCACTGGAACTTCGGGGCGCCCAGACGGGCGCGGCGCCTCAAGGGAGGCGGGGGGTCAGCGCCTGTCGAAGGTGAGACCACCGGGGACCTGGAACGTCGGCATAAGTTCCAGCATGCCCACATTGACGTGGCGCGGGGTTTCGATGGCGTAATCGAGCGCGTTGACGATGTCGTCAGTGGTCAACGACTCGTAGCCTTCGTAGTACGTCTTCCATGCTTCTTCCATGGCTTCAGGCGTGCCGCCCATGTTCCGGCCGAAGATCTCGGTTTCCACACGCCCCGGGCAGATCTCGGTCACGCGGATGCGCTTGCCGACCGTATCGTTCCTGAGCTGGCGGGAGATCTGGTGCACGGCGGCTTTCGTGGCGTGGTACACCGTGTGGCCATAGAAGTTGTAGACGCCTGCGATCGAGCTGATGTTGATGACGTGGCCAAGGTCGCGCTCCACCATGCCCGGCAGGACCAGCCGCGTGAGCTGAAGCAGGCCGCGAAGGTTGACGTCGATGAGCTCGTCGATGTCCTGCTCGGACGAGTCCAGGAGGTTCCCGGGCCGGGAAACTCCGGCGCAGTTGACCAGGACGTCGACCTTCAGCTCGCTCACGACGGCGGTCAGGGCAGCTGTGTCGGTCAGGTCAACTACGTGCGGGATGGCACCCGTACGATCGGCCAGTTCGCTGAGGCGTTCCTCGTTGCGGGCCACGGCGTGAACGGTCAGGCCCCTTTTGGCCAGGCGCTCCGTGATCGCGGCACCCATACCGGTTGACGCTCCGGTGACGAGGGCGGTGGTGTAGTCGGAAAAAGACATCGGTTCTCCAAAGAGTGGAAATGGAAGGCACGAACTGTGCCCGGAGGTCAGCGGCGCCTAGGCGTCGCGCAGGGGTTCGTGTGCCCGGTCCTTGACCGTGCTCACGGCTGCGAGCGTGCCGAGTGCCGTGATCACTGCGTAGAAGGCCGGCATGTAGATGTTGCCGGTGCTGCTGATAAGCCAGGTCATCAGCAACGGAGCGGTTCCGCCGAAGAGCGCGGAGGAGATGTTGTAGCCGAGGCCGTAGGCGGAGTAGCGAACCCGGGTGGGGAACAGCTCAACGATCAGGATGTGGATGACGGCCGTGTGGCCGGCGAAGACGATGGCCATGATCGAGGCGCCAAGGATAGCCAGGCCCATGTTTCCCGTTGCGATGAGGGCGTAGGACGGAATGCCCAGGATGGTCATGGCGATGGCGGAGCCGGCGATGACTTTCTTGCGGCCGATGCGGTCGGAGAGGGCACCCATGAAAGGAATGGCGATGCAGATGACAACCAGGCTGCAGGCGGTGATGAACAGTGCCTCGCCGATGGTGAAGTTGAGCTGCTTGCCTTTGAGGAACGTAGGCATGTAGGAGAACAGGACGTAGTAGCCGGAGCCGTTCATGAGCGGGATGAAGAGGGCAAGAACCATGGCCCGGCGGTGCTCAGCGGACTGGAAGGCTTCCTTGAGCGGGTTCTTGGAAAGGCCGCCTTCTTCCTTGAGCTTGGTGAAGTTGGGGGTGTCCGCGATGGCCTTGCGGATGTACCAGCCGATGACGCCCATGGGAATGGCGACCAGGAAAGGAATGCGCCATGCGAAGGAGCCGAAGCCACCGCCGTCGATCGCGGCCTGGGTGAGCCACGGAGACATGGAGAACGCCACAAGGGTGCCGGTGAGGAGGGCTGCGAACGAAGCGATCTGCGCGTAGGAAGTGATGATGCCGCGCTTGCCCTCGGGGGCATGTTCAGCGAGGAAGGTCATGGCGCCGGCGGCTTCGCCGCCGACCGAGAAGCCCTGCAGGAGCCGCAGTAGGACGAGCAGGATGGGAGCCGCAATGCCGATGGCCGCGTACGTGGGCAGGATTCCGATACCGGCTGTGGCGACGCTGATCAGCAGAATGACGAAGACCAGTAGCTTTTGCCTGCCGATCCGGTCGCCCAGGTAGCCGCAAACAACCGCGCCGAGGGGCCGGACGAAGAACGAGACGGCGTAGCCGGCGAAGACGAACAACAAGGCGTTGTCCGGGTTACCGGGGGCGAGGAACACCAAGGCAAGTGTTCCGGCCATAAACGCGAAGATGCCGTTGTCATAAAGTTCCACGAAGATGCCAACGCAGCCTGCGGTGACAACCTTGCGCGTTTGACGGCCTGTGAGCCGTTCATGCTGCACTTGTGCAGCGTTGGTGTTAGCGGTCATGACATTTCCTTCTTGATGTTGAGCGTAGCAACGCCTATAGGTTTTGACGACAGGTTTTTAGCTGCATGCCGCAACCGGGAGGTCCTGCCACTGGGGTCGGCATCCAATGCCAAGTAGTCCGAAGACTGTGTTGACGGATTCGCGGAGGGTTTCAAGCTGCGCCCGCGAGCGCCGGTGGGCGGAAGTTGCCTCCGCCACTGTTGTTTTCCTGAAGCGGACCTTGTCGCCCGGGCGGGCTTGGGCAAGGACGTCCAGGCCATTGCTGGTGACCACGGCGAGGACTGGATATCCGGCGGTGACGCCGCGTCCCCGGTGCAGTACCAGCAACTCTTCCCGGGAAGGAACCTCGACGGCGCCCACCGGTACCCCGCGTGAAAGCACTTCGCCACTCGAGGTTCTTTCCGGAAGTTCACCCCCGAGCCTCAGGCCGATGTGATTGCTCCGGCCACTTACGGCGTATTCCGAGGTGAAGAGCAGCTCGGCGGAATCGCCAAACTCGGCGACATCCGGACCGTCAGTCACATCGACCATCAGTTCCTGCCCCATGTCCGGCCGTTCAAGACCAAGCCGGAAGAGCGGAAGGTCGAAGTACGGTTGGCGAACAGGGCCCACGCTGCGGCGGGTCAGGAGGGTGGTTCCTTCCTTGAGCTGCAGGCCGAAGCCCACAACGGTGTCCGGGGCACAACTACCCAGCAGCGTCGGCGCCTCCACGGAACCGTGGACGGCCAGGTAGGCACGGAGGCCCCGGTTGATTCCCCGGACGGCCACCGTCTCGCCAGCACGGACCGAAACCGGTTCCCACTGGCTGCACGGACGCCCTCCGACGGTGAGGGTCAACGGAGCCCCCGTGACTGCGATCAGGATGTCGGACTGCGCTTTCATCCTGAAGTCGAGGGCCGTGATCTCCACCAGGGGATCGTTGTCCGCGTTGCCGGCAAGGATGTTGGCGGCCCGGGCCGAGTACTGGTCCAGGGCGCCGTTGACCGGAAGCCCAAAGCGGGGTCCGCGGAACCGGCCAAGGTCTGTGACCACGGCGTTACCGGGTTGCTGGATGAGGATGTGCCCGCTCATGGCCTTGGTTCCAGTTCCTTGCCGACGTAAGAGCCGAACTCTCCGGCCTCGATGCGACGGAAACGGAGAATGTCTCCTGGCTTGTAAGGGACAAGTGGTTCACGGCGAATGTTCAGGACAGTCAAAGGGGTCTGACCGATGACGCACCAACACCCGGTGCGGACGCGGGAGCGATGACGGCTTGGCGTCCGGCCACGGCCACTGCCCCGGCCGGGACGCTGAGCCGCGGATCCTTGAGGCGGGGCACAGGCTTGGGGAAGGCGGGACCATCCATCATGGGCGAGCCGGCAGGAGCACCCAGGCAGCGGACGGTGTAAGTCTTCTCGGTGTGGACGCGGATGACTTCCTCGGTGGAGATGCCCTGGTATTCGGCTACTTTCTCCAGGTCGGGACCGTATTCGCCGCCATAGACCACCGGAACATCAAATTCACGGGGTGCCTTTGCGGCGCCGGCGGACCGGCCCATTTCGAGGAGCCCCAGCTTGACGAACGCGCGCACCTGACGGGCCGACACCAGGACGGGGTCGAATTCCACCAGCACGGAATCGTAGGTGGGTACCGCGCCGTGAAGGCCCTCGGCGCCACAGCTCTCCAGCCAGTCGGCAAGACGGTGGACCGTGAGCCAGTTGTCCTCGCTTGCTTCGGCAAGGGCGACGACGCGCAATGCGGAGTCTCCTGATTCGTAGATCTCGGTGGGAGCCGCCATGAGAACGGACATGTCAGGCCGCCTTCCTCTTGGCATCCATGACTTCGGTCAACGGGGCAATACGGACGCCGGCCGAAACGAGCTCCGAACGAATCAGCCGGGCGAGCTCGACGGCGCCGGGGTTGTCCCCGTGAAGCAGGACGGTGTCCGCGGAGATGTCGATGTCAGTGCCGTTGGCGCATCGGATCTTGCCCTCGCACACCATGCGGACGGTTCGCTCGACAATAGCCGAGGGATCGTGCAGCACGGCGCCGGGCTGGCTGCGCGGGACCAGGGTCCCGTCTTCCTGGTAGGCACGATCGACAATGCCCACAATCGCCACGTCCAGGCCAGCGGAACGTGCCGCCTTGGCCAACTCGCCCTCCTGCGCGACCACGATCAGTTCGTTGTCCACGCGGGCAGCGGCCTCAGCCACGGCCTCCGCGTAATCCGCCCGGACGGCGACGAGATTTCCCAGCCGGCCGTGCGGCGCGATGTGGGTCACCTTGGTTCCGTGGAAGGCAGCGAAGCCGTTCAGGGCGCCCAGTTGGTAGAGCACATCCGCACGCACTTCGTTGGCAGTCAGGCCCATGTCCCGGCGGCCGAAACCACGCAGGTCCGGGAAGCTCGGGTGGGCTCCGATTCCCACTCCGCGGCGAACGCATTCGGCGACCGTGGCGTCCATGATGTCCGGATCGCCCGCGTGGAACCCGCAAGCGATATTGGCACTTGAAACGATCTCCAGAAGATCGGTGTCGCTGCCTATGGTGTAGGCACCGAATCCCTCTCCAAGATCCGCTACAAGATCAATTGTCGGGTTCACGTGGTTCTCTTTCCGTGGTTCTGCATTGGGGTCCGGCAATTCCGCTCGAACGGCTGGAATATCCGGTAAACTCAGTCGCCTTTTCGATTGAAAGTGTTTAGCTAAAATTCTTCAATCCGGGGAACTGTCGGTAATTCTTTGGTGATAGAAGTCTCGCACCCACGAACTTCGGGCACAAAGACCTATTCCCTATCACGGGATAGCTCCCGGTTATGACCTACGGCACACATGCTGGTGGCGGAGACGGCATGCTGCCGGGCCGCCGTCGTCGTCCTCCGTGGTGAAGGTCGACGACGG
>NZ_DF952471.1:141981-147130 GCF_001263615.2 Arthrobacter sp. Hiyo1
CCGAAAGTCTCATAGGGTGCTCTTTACGTGACGATCGATTTGTGAGGCAGCGTCCCGAATGCGTCTATATTTGGGTATCGGGACAATTCGGATGATGGGGAGTCAACGAACTGTCAGTAAATGGTTGGGAAACGCCACCATGGGGATGTGGATCTCAAATTAGTCGCTGAGAGACAGGTCACACAAAGACGGATTGTGTGTCCCTACATAGAATTTCCTTATGGCATCCAGGCCCCAAGTGGACTTGGAGGAAGGCAGACCGATGGATACGCGGAAGCTCTCATATTTTGTAAAGATCGTCGATTCGGGGAGCATCACCAAGGCCGCTGCAGCGCTCCACGTCGCCCAGCCTGCCCTCAGCCAGCAGGTGTCGGCACTGGAAAGCGATTTGAAGCAGCGCCTGCTGATCCGCAGTAAGCAAGGTGTCGAGCCGACCGCCGCGGGGCACACACTCTACCGCCATGCCCAGACCATCCTGCGGCTTGTTGAACAAGCGCGGCAGGACGTAGCGACATCCGGGGCCGCACCATCGGGCAGGGTGTCCATCGCCATCGCACCGTACAGCATGGCCTCCAGCCTCACACCGCAGATCATCCGGGAGGTCGGCCGGCGATACCCGGACATCGTGGTGCATTTGACCGAGATCTTCGGGGGCGTGCTGAGCGAAGCAATCAAGAACGGGCGCCTCGACATGGCCCTGATCTACGAGCCGGGGAAGATCCGCGGGGTTCAGTTCACCACCATGATCGTGGAAGACCTGCACCTGGTCACCCACGAAGACGTCGATGTTGCCCAGGGCCGCACTACTGTCACTCTTGAAGAAGCCAGCACCCTTGGACTGTTCCTCCCCGAAAAGAACCACACCCTGCGCCAGATCATCGAAAAGGGACTGGCCGAGCACGGGTTGCCCCTGCGGCTCGTAGGAGAAGTGGAGTCGGTTCCGTCGCTTGTCCGGCTCATCCGCGCAAACCTCGGGGCCACCGTGCTGCCGAAATCGGCTGCCGATGCGCTCTTCCCTGATGAGAACTTCAAGGTCCTGCGGATCGTCGAACCGGCCCTGCAGAGCAAGATCGCCCTGTGCACCCCCGACCACGAACCGCTGTCAGAGGCCGCCTCGGCCGTGCTCATCCTGGTCAAGGAGATGCTGCAGCAACAGTTGATCAGCAAGTACGCGGCCGATCCATCCTAGGGTTGATCCATCCATAACATTGCCTTATCCGGACAGACATCTTTGGTCTTATTCACGGGCATTTTTATTTCCTATTATCGAATTAGCAAGTAATTCGAAAGCGGCTCGCGGATTCCGTGAACCCAATCAAAGGAAACAGCGGTGAAAAAGATCAGCCAGACCCGGTGGGTTTCGAATCCAACCCTCGGAACGATCAGCGCACGGACCGGATTCCACTGCCCTAGGAACGGTTTCTGGCGTCCTTTGGGCGGCGTGGGCGAGCCCCTCTTCGTCTTCGAAGGAAGCCTCATGCCGCCCCATGCCGGACACAGCATCGAGTGGTACCTGGTCGACGCACGGCCAGGACACCCCGGACTGGACTGACTCGACTAACCACCCAAGGCGCCTTGCCCCAGGCAAGGCGCCTTCTTCGTGCCCGGAAACGGGCGCGCAAAAGGCCGGCCACCGCATTCGGTGACCGGCCCCAGCGTGACAATCAGTCTTCGACCAGCAGTCCCTTGGCCTTCAGCTTTTCCGTTAGTCCGCACAACTCGATGGTGGTGCCGCCGGCGTGGTAGGCCTTGATGAGCTCGCGTTCGGCGTCGTCCCGGGCTTGGGAGAGCGCGATGACCTCCTCCGCTTCCTCACGGCGGACGACAACGACGCCGTCTGCGTCACCGCGGAGGATGTCTCCGGGGTAGATGATCTCATCGCCGAACACCAGGGGGTGGTTGATGGGTCCGAGGGTTTCCTTGACCGTGCCTTTGATGCAGACGCTGCCCGAGAATACCGGCAGGCCCAATTCAATGAGGTCCTGGGTGTCCCGCACGCCGGAATCCGTCACCATCGCCGCAATGCCCTTGGCTTTCATGGCATTGCCCAAGACGTCGCCGAACGTTCCGGCGTCGGAAAATTCCTGGGCACCGACCAGGACCACGTCGCCGGCCTGGGCGTAGTGGATGGCAACCTGCAGCATGAGGTTGTCCTGCGGGGCACAGGCCACCGTCACGGCCGGGCCGCAGAAGGACATCGAGCGGTCGATCGGCTTGATCTTGGAGCTCAGGGCGCCGCGGCGGCCCTGGGCTTCGTGGATGGTCGCGGAGGAGAACGCCGCGAGGCGGCTGACGACGTCGGCGTCGGGCCTCTGGAATTTTGTCTTGACGTGGATCATTTCCTGAATCTTTCTCTTGGCTGGCTTCTGGGGTGCCCGTGGGGCTTAGTTGAGGGCGCTGACTGCCTTGCGGATCGAGTCCACGCCGGCGTTGATGGTCTCCAGCGATGTGGCGAAGGAAATCCGGAAGTAGGGGCCAAGGCCGTAGGCCGAGCCCTGGATGACGGCGACCGCAGCCGCGTTGAGGAGGTACAGCGTGAAGTCCTGGTCGTTCTCAATGACCGTGCCGTCCGGAGCGGTCTTGCCGATGACGCCGCTGCAATTCACGTAAGCGTAGAAGGCACCCTCGGCCGGCGCGACGGAAAGTCCGTCTATGGCGTTGAGGCCTTCGACGGCGACGTCCCGGCGCTTGCGGTACACCTCCACGCTGTCCCGGACGAACGACTGGTCGCCGTTCAGGGCGGCCGCCGCAGCTGCCTGGCTGACCGACGACGGGCAGGAGGAAGTCTGCGACTGCAGCTTGTTCATGGCCGCGATCAAAGGCGCCGGGCCCACGCCGTAGCCAAGGCGCCAACCGGTCATTGCGTAGGCCTTGGAGACTCCGTTGACCAGGAGGATGCGGTCGCGGAGGGTCGGAACGGCAGTGACGAGGCTGGTCACCCGGCCGTCGCCGAAGTGGATTTCGTCGTAGATCTCGTCCGTGAGGATGTAGACATGGGGGAATTCCTCAAGGACGGAACCCAGGGCCTGGAGTTCTTCGCGTGTGTACACGGCTCCCGTCGGGTTGGACGGAGCGTTGAGGATGAGCCATTTCGTCTTGGGCGTGATGGCTTCGCGGAGGGCGGCCGGTGTGAGCTTGAAGCCGGCGTCTTCTCCGCAAGCGACGATCACGGGCGTGCCGTCGTTGGCGAGGACCATGTCCGGGTAGGACACCCAGTACGGTGCGGGGACGATGACCTCGTCGCCCTCGTTGAGCGACGCGCTGAGCGCAACGTAGAGGACTTGCTTGGCACCGCCGCCGATGGTCAGCTGGTTCGCTTCGTAGCGCACACCGGTGTGGCTTTCAATCCGGCGGAGGATGGCGGTCTGCAGTTCCGGCGTTCCAGTCACCGAGGTGTACTTGGTCTGGCCGGCGTTGATCGCTTCGATCGCTGCCGCCTTGATGTGGCTGGGGGTGTCGAAGTCCGGCTCGCCGACGGTCAGGTCGATGATCGGGATGCCTTCGGCTCGTAGTTCACGGACGCGGGCGGCGGCCGCAACGCTCGCTGAGGACTTGATGCGTGTGACCCTCGACGCCGGCAGGTACTCGGACATTTGTCTTCTCCAGAATCGTGAAACTCAGGATTCGGGTGTCGAATCCCCAATTTCGAGACTAGGCACTGCCGGGCGCCGTGGATAAGACCTAATGTGCGTGGATCAATAAGAGGCCCTTATGACCACCTGATCTATATAGGGATTCCGTGGTCGTTTAGGGACATTTCAACCCCATATGGGAATCTTCCATGCACTTCGCTTATGGGTTCACGCGGTATTGGTATTTCCGCGGCTCTGCGAACACCGCCTAGATTTCATAGATCAGAAGTTCGCGAAGAGTCCGAAAGGGATCCAATGCCAGCCCAATCCGGGTCCCTTCCGGGCCCGTCAGCCACCGGCAGGTATACCTACCGGGCCAAGGTTCCAGCTCGGTCCCAAACCGTGGCCAAAGGAGAGCGTGCCAAGCTCACGCACGCCCTCGCGGCGCACAGGCAACTCCTGTCCCATGCTTCGAGCGCCATCCGCACATTGACCGCTGCCCGCAATGAGATGATCGCCCAGGCCCTTGAAGACGGGCTCACGCTGGCCACAATTTCGGCGGTGACCGGGGAAAACATTCGGGCTGTCCGAACCATCGGTTTGGCTTATGACGACCTTCACCCGAGCGGGCTCACGCGAGGCGCGCATGTGGATGGCCTGAGGGCGAAAAGCGAGCAACTCAAAGCAGCCGAAAGGCATCGCGACCGGATCGTTAATCAGCGGGAAGCGTTGATTGTCACGGCGCTCCGCACCCAAGCCTGCGATGACCTTGAACTTGCCTCGCTGACCGGCCTCACCCCCGAGCATATCCGCAGGTCAACGCGGGGCATCGCGCGCTCCGCCTAGCTTACTTAGTTACGTCTTTCTTTTCCGGGGGCGTCCTGCAGCTAAACAGTTCCTGTGTTCCCGTTTTCCTCGCGATGAGCACCGTCAATGCGCGCGCCGACGTCGAGATCGGTTCAAAATGCTGGATCGACCGCGCACCAACGTTCCAAATGCGCTTCACGCCCAGCACCCGGTCGTGCTCATCCGTGGCAACCAGGGGCGGACTTCCCTGCCCAGCCATGGGCCTGCGTTTCCAGCACAGACTGACTACCGTCGCGTGCTCCCAGAATTCCACGGCGGTTACAAAGAATTCGCGCCCCTCATCATCCAAGAACAGCCCGGACTGCGGGACGTAAACAGCCCGCAGATCGTACTCCACGGGGCCTGGACGCCGTGCAGCCGGCGATTCGGCGATGGCTGCGGCTTGTTGAGGATTGAGATCTGGTTGCGGGACCACGGCATGCTCCATTGAAATTGCGGCCGACCCCCTCCTCGACCGCCCCCGAGCGGCCTCGGGATATCCAATGTAGCTCCGTCCAAGGACCTCCGGAAGAGTACCGACTACCTACCTAGTTCAGTAGCTCGACGGGGCGTCACCTGTCCCGCCTAAGGGCGCTCCGCCGTCGGGGTTTGTTGGGATGAACTTGTCGGCGAGGGCTTCGCTGCCGCGTGCCAGCAGCGCGACATCCGCACCGACCAGCACGAACGAGGCACCGGCGTCCATGTACGCGCGTGCGGTGGCTTCGTTGAAG
>NZ_DF952471.1:147586-153001 GCF_001263615.2 Arthrobacter sp. Hiyo1
AGGTATTGCTTGAGGAGCACGGTGTCGTTGATCGGCGGGCGGACCACGGCTTGGACGGGGTAGCCGCGGACGGCCTGGAGCTGGGCGAGGATGGATTCGAGGCCGTTGGGGCTGTGTTCGGCGTCGATCAGGAGCCAGTCCAGCCCGGCCCCGGCGCATAGTTCGGCGATGAGCGGGCTGCCGGAACACACCCACATGCCGGCGAGTGGCCTGTCCGCGGCGGCCAGGGCTTGACGGAACGTGCGGTCTGGTTCTACTCGAACCGGCATGTGACAACTCCCAAGGGACCGTAGTCGGCGTGGACGGTATCGCCTTTGTATACCCAGAGCGGGCGGGTGAAGGAGCCGGCGAGGATGATCTCCCCGGCCTTCAGCCCGTCACCGTGCGGGGCGATCTTGTTAACGAGCCAGTGCACGCCGTTGGCGGGGTGGTCCAGGACGCCGGCGGCGACGCCGGTTTCCTCCACCACCTGGTTTTTGTACAGGATCGCCGATACCCAGCGGAGGTCGACGGCGTCCGGGCGGACCGGGCGTCCGCCGACCACCATGGCACCCATGGCCGCGTTGTCCGAGATGGTGTCCACGATGGTCCGGCCCTCCATCTCGATCCTGGAATCCAGGATCTCAAGGGCCGGAACCACGTAGTCGGTGGCGTTCAGGACGTCGAAGATGCCGCAGCCGGGCCCGGAGAGGTCCTTCTTGAGCACGAACGCCAATTCCACCTCGACCCGGGGGTGGGTGTACTGGTCCCACGGCACGGAGCAACCGGTGTCCAGGACCATGTCATCGAAAATCGCGCCGTAGTCCGGTTCGGTGATTCCGGTGGCGGCCTGCATGGCCTTGGACGTCAGCCCGATCTTGCGGCCCACCAGCTTCCGGCCGGCGTCCTCGTTCCGGCGCCGCCATAACTGCTGCACGGCGTAGGAATCCTCCACCGTCATCTCCGGGTAGCGGGCAGTCAGGCGCGGAACCGGGGTCCGGCTCCGGCCTGCTTCTACTAGTTCGTCGGCAATGGTTTCTATCGTCTTCGGGTCAAGCATCTCCACACTCCGTTCGGCCATCCTGCGGTCAGCATACGTTGAGGGCCGCCGGCCTAGAGCTGCGAGCCGACCTTGAAGCCCTTCCTTTCCCCCGCGGGGCCGTCCTCGGGCTGGCGCGTGTACGAGAAGCCGTCGGCACCCACGGTGACCGCCATTTCGCTCTTTTCCTCGCGGACGACGACCGGCTGCGGGTTGCCGTCCAGGTCCAGGACGAGGGAGGCCTCGGTGTACCAGGACGGGACCACGGGGTTGCCCCACCAGTCGCGGCGCTGGTTGTCGTGGACGTCCCAGGTGACCGTGGGGTTGTCCGGGTCACCGGTGTAGTAGTCCTGGGTGTAGATCTCGATGCGGTGCCCGTCCGGGTCCAGGATGTACAGGTAGAACGCGTTGGACACGCCGTGCCGGCCCGGGCCGCGTTCGATCCGGTCGCTGATGCGCAGGGCGCCCATCTTGTCGCAGATCTGGATGATGTTGTGCTTCTCGTGCGTGGAGAAGGCGATGTGGTGCAGGCGCGGGCCGTTGCCCCCGGTCAGGGCGGTGTCGTGCACGGTCTGCTTGCGGTGCATCCACGCGGCGTACGTGACGCCGTCGGAATCCTTGATGTCCTCGGACACGCGGAAGCCCAGGTCCTCCAGGTAGGCCCGGCCGCGGGGAACGTCCGGGGTGACCTGGTTGAAGTGGTCCAGGCGGACCAGCTCACCGGCGGAGTAGAGGTCATAGCGCTGGGTGAGCCGTTCGACGTGCTCCACCTCGTAGAAGAATTCGTACGGGAAGCCCAAAGGGTCCTCGACGCGGACGGAGTCGCCGACGCCCTTGGTGAAGCCGTCCTTGCGGCGCTCCACCCGGCAGCCGAGCTCGCGATAGTAGGCCTCGGCGGCGTCGACTTCGGCAGGGGATTTCACCCGGTACGCGAACGCTGCCGCGGCGGCGACGGGTCCCTTGCGCAGGACCAGGTTGTGGTGGATGAACTCCTCGAAGGAACGCAGGTAGATGGTGTTCTCGTCTTCCTCGGTGACGTGCAGGCCGAGCAGGTCCACGTAGAACTCGCGGGACTTGGCGGGGTCCGTGACCACGAGTTCAAGGTAGGCGCAGCGGACGATATCCGGCGCCGGGACGGTGGGGGTTGGGACGAAGTTGGTCATGGGGTTCTCTCTTCTTCGAAAGGGTCTGTGGTGTTCGACGGCGGGATGCTCGCCTTTGGTGCCGGGTGCCGCCCAACTGACTCGCAGTAAGTGTCGTTTTGGAGCCCCATAACGACAACAAGTGCGAGGCAGTTGGGCTGGGCGGGGTCAGGCGCCGAACTTCGGGGTGTGCACAGCGCCGAGGGTGATGTGCACGGCTTGCTGGTCGGTGTAGAAATCGATGGAGCGGTAGCCGCCTTCGTGGCCCAGGCCCGAGGCCTTGACCCCGCCAAAGGGGGTGCGCAGGTCCCGGACGTTGTGGCTGTTTAGCCACACCATGCCAGCCTCGACGTTCTGCGCGAAGTTGTGCGCGCGGGTCAGGTTCTGGGTCCAGATGTAGGCCGCCAGGCCGTATTTGGTGTTGTTCGCCAGGGCGAGGGCTTCGTCGTCGTTCTCGAACGGGGTGATCGCGACAACCGGGCCAAAAATCTCCTCCTGGAAGATCCGGGCGTCGGGCGCGACGTCGGCGAACACCGTCGGGGCGATGTAGTTGCCTGCGGGCAAGTCTTCCGGGCGTCCCCCGCCGGCCAGCAGCCGGCCCTCGGACTTTCCGATCTCCACGTACGAGGCGACCTTTTCGTAGTGCTCGGGGTGGACGAGGGCGCCGACCTGGGTCTTGGGGTCGTGCGGGTCGCCGACGACGATATTCTTCGCGCGGGCGGCGTACTTCTCGCAGAACTCGTCATAGATCGCGCGTTCGACGAGGATCCGCGAACCGGCGGTGCAGCGTTCTCCGTTGAGGGAGAAGACCCCGAATAGTGCCGAATCGATCGCGGCGTCCAGGTCGGCGTCGGCGAACACGACGCACGGGGACTTCCCGCCCAGCTCCATGGACAGGCCCTTGAGGTTGGCGGCGGCGTTGCGGAAGATCGTCTGGCCCGTTGTGGTCTCGCCCGTGAAGGAAATCAGCGGCACGTCCGGGTGCTTGACGAGGGCGTCACCGGCTTCCTCGCCGAGGCCGTTGACGAGGTTGAACACGCCGTCGGGCAGGCCTGCGTCCTTGAAGATCTGCGCCCAGAGCGAGGCCGAGAGCGGGGTGAACTCGGCCGGCTTCAGGACCACGGTGTTGCCGGTGGCCAGGGCGGGGGCGAGTTTCCAGGACTCGAGCATGAACGGGGTGTTCCACGGCGTGATCAGGCCCGCGACGCCGATCGGCTTGCGGTTCACGTAGTTGATCTGGGAGCCCGGGACCTTCATGGCGTCGTCGAACTGGGCCACGATCAGGTCCGCGAAGAAGCGGAAGTTCTCCGCCGCACGCAACGCCTGGCCCTTGGCCTGGGTGATCGGCAGGCCAGTGTCGAAGGTCTCCAGTTCGGCGAGGCGCTCCTCCTGGGCTTCAACGGCGTCGGCGATCCTGTTCAGGACGCGGGCACGCTCGCGCGGCTTCATCTTCGGCCACGGGCCGTTCACGAAGGCTTCGCGGGCCGCGGCAACGGCGAGGTCGATGTCTTCCTTCTGCCCGGCCGCGGCGGTGGCGTAGTTGGTGTTGGAGACCGGGTCCAGGACGTCGAAGGTCTTCCCGCTGACCGAGCCAACGAATTCGCCGTTGATGAAGTGCTGGATGTGGGTGGGAAGGTCCTTCGGGACGTAATGGGTGGTTTCTGGTGCAGTGAACGTCATTGTTTTCTCCTTTGCTATTGGAACGCGGGGTCACTTACGGCCCATGTCGGGGCGCTTAATGGGCGCTAAGTGACCCCGCGTTGGTCTGTGCGAGGTATGCGTCGAGGGTGGCGCTGCGGTGGCGGCGGGCGGCTTGTTCGATGCTGTCGGCGTCGGCGTTGCTTTCGATGAGCTGAAGCAGCGCCTCGTGCTCTTTGACGGATTCCTGCGCACGGCCAGGGACGAAGCGGAATGTCGAGGCCCGGATCGAGGCCAGCCGGTTCCAACCCCGGTGCACGAGGTCCAGGATGTGCGGATTGGGGCAGTGTTCAAAGAGCACGCTGTGGAAATCCTGGTTCAGCGCCGTGAAGCGGACCGGATCGAAATGCTCCAGGCAGTCACGCATCTCGGAGTTCACCGCACGGGCCCGGGCAATGGCCACGGAATCGATCAGGGGTGCGGACATCGCCGTCGCGGCGCCTTCGATGATGCTCAGGGTCTGCATCGTGTACAGGTACTCCGTCGGATCGATCCCGGAGACCGTGGCGCCGACGTTGCGCTCGAACGTCACGAGCCCCTCGGCCTCCAGGCGGCGGATCGCCTCCCGGACCGGAACCACGCTCACGCCGAGGTCCTCGGCGATCTTGGCCAGCACCAGCCGGTATCCCGGCGTGTAGGTGCCCTCCACGATGCGCGCCTTCACGGCGGCATAGGCCTGCTCGGACTTGCTCCCGACGGCGGTTTCAGTCACCTTGGGCTCCTTCCCACTCCTGGTAACGGGCACGCCACTGGGCGTTCATCGGGTACAAACCGTCCACGCTGTTGCCCTGCTTGACCATCTCGAAGATGAAGGCCTCTTCCTTCTCCTGCTCGATGCACTCATCCACCAGCTCCTCCGCGATGGCCGGCGGGATCACCAGGATCCCGTCCGAGTCGGCCACGATGATGTCCCCGGGCTGGACCGTGGCCCCGCCGCAGGCGATGGTGATGTCCGTGTCCCACGGGATGTGGCGCCGGCCCAGCACGGCGGGGTGCGGGTTGGCGAAGTAGGTGGGCATGTCCAGTCCTGCCACCGCCGAGTAGTCGCGCACGCCGCCGTCGGTGATGATCGCGGCGGCGCCGCGCATCTGGCACGCAGCGCCAGGATGTCTCCCACGGTCCTGTGCCCTTTTCTCCCCGGGCCTCCATGACCAGGATCTCGCCTTCGTTCACGGAGTCGATCGCCCGTTTTTGGGCGTTGAACCCTCCGCCGTGGGTCGTGAAGAGGTCCTCACGGTTGGGGACATAGCGCAGCGTCCGGGCGAGCCCGACGACGCGGCGGTCCGGGCGGGTGGCCTGCAGGCCGTCGATGCTCACGTTGTTCAGCCCGCGCTTGCGCAACTGGCTGGACAACGTCGCGGTCGCCACGCTTTCGAGCTTCTTCTTCAGCTCGGGGGTCAGGACAGGCACGACGGCGGGAAGCCCCGCTGCTTCCCGAGAACCGTATGCTTCCTCCGCTGCGTGTCGTCGGATTTGGGCCGGGCACCGAAGTCCGCGAACGCCGTCGTACCTTCCGTCACGGTGGTGGCCAGGCGGCCGCTGCTGAGCCCGCCGCCC
>NZ_DF952471.1:154545-159118 GCF_001263615.2 Arthrobacter sp. Hiyo1
CCGACATCCGCACGAAGTGCGCCATCCAGTCCGGCACGGGCGGCAGCATCCTCCTGATCCCGCGCGAAGGCGGCCATCTCTTCCGCATGTACGTCGACCTTGGCGAGGTGGATCGGAACGACAACCGCTCCGTGCGGAACACCACCATCGAGGAGATCATCTCCAAGGCCAACGACATCCTCCATCCCTACACGCTCGATGTGCGTAACGTCGCCTGGCACAGCGTGTACGAAGTGGGCCACCGCCTCACGGACAGGTTCGACGACGTCCTGCCGGACCAGCGCGGCACGCGCACACCGCGCGTGTTCATTGCCGGCGACGCATGCCACACCCACAGCGCGAAGGCCGGACAGGGAATGAACGTCTCCATGCAGGACGGCTTCAACCTGGCATGGAAGCTCGGACACGTACTCGAAGGCCGCAGCCCGGAGAGCCTCCTCTCCACGTACTCCGCCGAGCGCCAAGTCATTGCCAAGAACCTCATCGACTTCGACAAAGAGTGGTCCACGCTCATGGCGAAGAAGCCCGAGGAATTTGAGGACCCCACCGAGCTGGAGAACTTCTACGTGAGCACCGCAGAGTTCCCTGCCGGCTTCATGACCCATTACGCTCCCTCGCCGCTGATCGCCGAGCCAACACATCAAGGCCTGGCCACGGGATTCACCATCGGTAAGCGTTTCAAGTCCGCGCCCGTGGTGCGCGTCTGCGATACCAACCCGCTGCAGCTCGGCCACCAGGCCAAGGCTGACGGACGGTGGCGCATCTACGTGTTCGCGGACGCAAGCGAAGCCGGAACGGCACAGAGAGGATCGTCGCCCGTCGCGGACTTTGGCGAGTGGATCGCGAACTCGCCGGACTCGCCGCTGGCCGCAACGCCGTCGGGCGCTGACCGGGACGCGTGGTTCGACGTGAAGGTGATCTATCAGCAGGAGCACACGAGCGTCGACATCGGAGCGGTGCCGGAAGCATTCAAGCCGGAGGTCGGACCGTTCAAGCTCACCTACCTTGAGAACGTCTACGGCACCGATCCTTCGGCAGACATCTTCGAGTTGCGCGGCCTTGACCGCGGCGGCGTCGTGGTGGTGGTGCGGCCGGACCAGTACGTGGCGAACGTCTTGCCCTTGACCGCGACGGCGGAACTCGCCGCGTTCTTCGCGCCCCTCCTTCGATCGGGACGGACCGCAGCGGTCTGAGCTGTTGGCGCGTTCCGGCGTGCGGGACCAACGCAAGGGTTCATTCTGTCGGTGGCCCGTCGTAGGGTACCGGCATGGACATCATCATGGTTCCCGGATTCTGGTTGGACGCTTCTTCGTGGTCGGAGGTCACGCCGCCGCTCGTTGCTGCGGGCCACACGGTCCACCCGCTCACGCTGCCTGGGCTGGAGGCAATTGACGCCCCGAGGTCCGGTATCGGCCTCAGGGATCACATCGAGGCAGTAGTGGCAGCCGTCGACGCCGTTGGCAGTCCTGTTGTACTGGTCGGCAACTCCGGTGGAGGTGCCATCATCCACGGCGCCGTCGACGCCCCGCCCGGACCGGGTGTCCGGGCGGTCTACGTGGACAGCGGACCGCTTGGCGAGGGCGGCGTCATCAACGACGAACTGCCTGTCGAGGGCGATGCCGTGCCCTTGCCACCGTGGGAGCTTTTCGAAAACGAGGACCTCGTGGACCTCAACGAGGAGCTGCGGGCCGCGTTCCGGGCACGCGCCATCCCGGAGCCAAAGAACGTGACCACAGATAAGCAGCGCTTGCACGATGTGCGCCGCTACGACGTCCCGGCCACCATCATCGCGTGCGAGTTCCCCTCCAGCCTGCTCGGCGAGTGGATCGAATCCGGCCACCCCTTCGTGGCCGAGCTCGCGCGCATCAACGACGTGGAATTCATGGATCTGCCCACCGGACACTGGCCCCAGTTCACGAAGCCGCATGAACTCGGCGAGGCCATTCTTGCGGCGGTTGAGCGGAGGGGTTAGTCACCGCACCGAATGGCTCGTTTCGGGCTTACGGTAGCTGTCCACAGTGACCTCCAGTGCTTGGTCCCACGATGTTGCCTTAACACCCAGCATCTTCCGCGTCTCCTCGGAGTCGATCACGAAGGGCATCGTGAATTGGTAGCTGGAAGCTGAGATCTCGCGCATGATCGGAATGACGGTGCCGAGGGCTTTAAGTGACCACTGCGGGATCGGGGCCACCCGGCCATTCACGCCCCAACGCTCATTCACCTGCCGCGCGATTTCCGAGCGCGGGACGGATGCACTCGGCACATGCCAGGCCCGTCCCCATTCGCCCGTGTGGTCTGCGGCCGCGATAAGTGTCGCGGCGATATCGGGCAGGAAGCTCCAACTGTGCTCCAGTGCGGGGTCCCCCACGACACGCGCCGTTTTGGAGGCCAGGAGTGGTTGAAAAAAGCCGCCGCCAAGATGCGTCGACATCCCCGCCGCCCCAGGACCGAAGTAGTCGCTCGCCCGAACCTCCACGGCCCGGATGTCACCGCGTTCGTGCGCGGCAAGGACTTTCTCCCAACCCGCTTTGCGCACAAGGCCCTTCTTCTCGGTGGTGGCGAGCTGTGAATGCTCGGTCATCGGACCGTCCGGCGGGCCGTACGCATAGAGGTTGCCCATGAGCACAAGACCGGCCCCGGAGTCACGGGCCGACTTGATCACGGCGTCGAAGATCGGAGGCCAATCGGCTGCCCAATTGGTGTAGGGCGGATTGGTGCAAACGAAGATCGTGTCGGCTCCACGCGCAGCCCGTGTCACGTCGGCCGGGTTGCTCGCGTCCAGTTTCACGGGAGTCGCCCCGGGGACCGTAGTGCCGCTGCGCGTGCCGAGAGTTACCTGGTCTCCACGGGCGGAGAGCTGCCTCGCGAGCGTCCCGCCTACGAGTCCGGCGCCGAGGATAAGATGGCGTGCCACGATGGTTACTCCCTAACTCTCCGGCGATGCTTTGCTGGTGACGTCGCACCGAAGTACGGCGCAGCCGCTTACCCTTGACAAGATCCGAGGGTGGAATGAATGATACGAGCCTCATCAGCTTTGTACCTACCGGTGGTCAATAGCTGAATTGGTGTCTAACAATGTCGAAAGAGCACATTGACTGTATTCGTGTGGGCATGTTTTTCAGTCGGGTTGCTTGCGTTGCTCCTGAACTGGATGAGCGTGATCGGAACGCTGATCGTGCCACGTCCGCTGCACAGCAACCTTTCACGGATGACCCATTTGGTCACTGCGAAAATCTTCTTTGTCATCACTAAGCCCGTCTCCTCGTACGAAGTACGTGATCGGATCCTTGCCTGGCAGTCCCCCATGGCGCTGTTCGTCCGCCTGCTGGTTTGGGTGATCGTGTTCGACTTGTCGTTCAGTCTCCTGCTTCTTCCCTTCGTCGACGGTGACCTCTGGCAAGCCGCAAGCGAGGCTGGCTCCGCGATGTTCACGCTTGGCTACGCTGCTCCATCGAATGTCGGCAACACCGTGTTGGTTTACGTCGCCGCCTATACCGGGTTGATCGTGATCGCTCTGCAGATCGGTTATCTGCCAACGCTCTATGCGGCGTTCAACAGGCGGGAGGCGGAAGTAACGCTCCTCGTATCGAGGGCAGGCTCACCCTCATGGGGACCCGAGCTTCTGGTGCGCACACGGTTTGGGATGGCCGCCCAAACCAGCACCAGCGAGCTCAGCGAGCTTTACCAAAGGTGGGAGCGATGGGCCGCGGATGTCGCCGAATCACACAGCACCTACCTGACGCTGGTATGGTTCCGTTCGCCTTCACCGCAATCGAACTGGCTTAACTCCCTCCTCAGCGTCATGGACGCGGCCGCGTTGCAGCTTTCCCTGAGTCCGGGGTCCGCCCCGAGCACCCGGGCTCGGCTGGTCATTCGGATGGGATTCACCTGCCTGAACCAAGTGGCCCGGGCCATTCGTATCCCGGTCGAGGAAGACCCCGATCCCGATTCCGAACTAGATGTGACCTTTGAAGATTTTCAAGCGGCCGTGGAACTCCTGAGGACTGTCGATTACCCGATTGAGGTGACGGCGGAGCAAGCATGGCCACATTTCAGGGGCTGGCGCGTCAACTACGAAAGGGTCGCATACGCCCTTGCCTACGCGATCGATGCCCCGCCATCAATGTGGAGCGGCCCACGACGCTTCGCATCCGAACCGGTCATGCCGCACAGGCCGAAGAACCGCACTTCCAAGGACGTCAAGCCGGACGATCCGCAAATGATTGCCCAGAGGAAGACACGGTGACAGCAAGGTGCAAGGATGGCAACGCACATGACGGTTGAACTGCATCGAAGAGGAGAAGCATCATGCCCATGATCGACGTGTACGCCACCGCAGGGACTTTCGCAGACAAACACCAGCTCGCGATTGACCTGGCGTCGACGGTGATGCGTGTGGAGCAGGTGCCGGATATCCCGATGTTCCGCAAGAATACGGCGGCATTCATCCACGAACTCCCGGCGGGGGATCTGTCGAATGTCGACGGCGACAGCAATTACGTGCGCGTCCAGGTGCTCACGAACGCGGGCGCGCTGAACCGCGAAAAGCAGCTCGCCGTTGTCGAACAACTCA
>NZ_DF952471.1:159848-162689 GCF_001263615.2 Arthrobacter sp. Hiyo1
CGCCCGACGGCGGCTGGGGCCTCAACGGCCACGCCAACACTAACGAGGAACTCATCGCAGCCGCGCGTGCACAGATTGCCTCACTCCAGGGGCACACCCCGCAGGCCTGACTTCCGGCAGCAAGCCTGGCTAGGGGCGCCAAGCGCCCCTGACGCGGACTTGGCTACTCGCGCGGACTTGGCTACTCGGCAAACACCTGCTTGGCGACCGCCATGGCGGACATCGCCTTGGGCCAGCCGCATAGAACGCCAGGTGCGTAATAGCCTCGCTCAATTCGGTTTCGCTGAGTCCGTTTGCCTTCGCGAGACGCAGGTGGCCAAAAAGCTGTTCAGTGCTGCCGCTTGTCACGAGACAGGCAACGGTAATGAGGCTCCGGTCCCGCTTGGCCAATTCGGGGCGTTCCCAGACGTCAGCGAAGAGAACGTCGTCGGTGAGTGAGGCAAGTTTGGGCGAGATGTCTCCGACGAGTTGCTGGGCACGGGATGGTTCGGTCATGGGGTTCTCCTTGTTAGTGAAAGCTTGTCGACTTGCTTTCAATCCTAGGAATGGCCACCGGAATGAGGCAGGGTCCGCTATTACCTGTTTCCCGATGAACTCCGCGGGCCGGGGGTTAGAGCGGCGGATATCTTCTGAGGCTACCACTCCGCCTGCGGCGATGAGGTTCCGCCGAAGGCCAACAGGATTCCAGCCACTGAAACGCTTGGAGCAATGGGATGGTCACTCTGGGCGGGGGCGCCCGGGTCAATCCGGGTAGCGGTCGCCGCGGAGGTTGAATTTTGCGTCGAGGGGCTCAGGCTGGAAACGATCGGCGAAGGCACTGTAGCTGTGGTTGCCGCCGGTGGCGCGGCCTGAGTTGGGTCCGCCCGCACGGTCACCGCCGTCGAAGGCGTTGAGGCGCCACCGGACGGAACCGCGACGCCGGGATCCGGCTGGGGTTGCGGTTGTACAGGCGGGATAGCCGTGGCCGACGGAGTGGGTTTTTCCGATGGCCGGGGAGATGGGGAGTTGGCGGGAGAGCACATGCCAACCACCCCCAGAAGCCCTTGCGAATCGCAGTTTGCGGCCCCCGCTCTCTCTGCTGGCGCAAGTGCGATCAGGCACAACGCGAAAGGGAGCGCGACGAGGGCAACTGGAACCTTCCGGCGAGTCATGGCTTCGACTCTACCTACTCTGCGGCAACTTGGCAGGCGGGCGGCGTTCGCTTCAGTCCCCGAGCTGACCCAGAATCCGGGCCAATTCGGCGCGATCTTCTGCGCTGAGCCGGGCAAAGTACTCGGAAGACTTGCCACGCCTTTCAGCGCCGATCTTCGCAAAGAGTTGCTGCCCGTCCCTGGTGGCGGCGACGAGGGTGGCGCGCCGGTCCGTGGGGTCCGGATCGCGGCGGACGAGGCCTTTGACCTCGAGCTGGTCCACCACTTCCGTGGCCGATCGTGGCGCAATGCGCAGCCGTTCCGCCAAGTCTTTCAGCCGAATCGGGTCCCCTGGCGCCGGGCGCATAAGAGTCATGAGCGCCCGCCATTGGTGCGGCGTCAGCTCCCACGGAGACAGCTGCTCGGCCCAGGTCCGGCGCAGCCCCCGGAAGGCGGCATGGAAGAGATCGCCAAGGTCGGCAGAATCTGAGGGCTGTGACTGCATTCTGTCAGTCTAGCAATTTGACCTGTAGCCACATAGTGAGGTAACCTCTGTATTAGTAGGCGCGATTCCCGCGCCCCGCTCGCCACTGGAGGTGGTGCTTATGACGGAGAACATCCTCACCCAAAATCCCCATCGACCGGGCGTCGGAGCCCGAAGTCCCGGCCGCGGCCCCGCCCGCCTCAATCCCGCGGACCGTACCCAGTTGAAACAGCACCCCGTGAGCCTCAAACGGATCGCCGGGCTGTTCACCCCGCACAAGGCGACCATCGCCGTCGTCGTGCTTCTCATCAGCGCTTCAAGCATCATCGGCCTGGCGCAGCCGTTCCTGGTCCGCCACATCATCGACGTCGCGCTGCCCGGCAAGGATCTGCCACTGCTCGCGTGGCTGGCCGCCGGATTGATCGCCGTGGCCGCCGCAACCGCGCTGATTGGCGTGCTGCAGACGTGGATGACCACGGGCATGGGCCAGAAGATCATGCACACCTTGCGCACGCGCCTGTTCACCCACTTGCAAAAGCAATCGCTCGGATTCTTTACCCGGACCCGCAGTGGCGAGGTGCAGTCGCGGCTGAACAACGACATTTCCGGCCTGCAGCAAGTCATCACCTCCACCGCGACCGGTGTTGCGTCCAACCTGACCACGGCCATTGCCACCGCCATCGCCATGGTGGCCATTTCGCCCGGGCTCTCGCTCTTGTCCCTGATAGTGATACCGCCGGCTGTTTGGTTCACGCGCCGGGTGGCACTGCTCCGGCGCAACATCACGTCAACGCTGCAAAGCGAGCTGGCCACCATGAACACCCAGGTCGAGGAAGGGCTGTCAGTCTCCGGCGTCAGGCTCTCCAAAACCCTCGGAACCACCAAACGCGACGCCCACCGCTACACGGAAAGCTCCAAAAGGCTGATCGGCCTGGAGATGCGCTCCCAGTTGGCCGGCCGCTGGCGCATGTCCACCATGGGCATAATCTTCTCGGCCATTCCGGCGCTGATCTACCTCGCCGCCGGACTGCCCGTCACCAGCGGCGGCATGACCATCGGCACGCTCGTGGCGTTCACCGCGCTGCAAGGCGCCATCTTCCGCCCGGTCATGAGCTTGCTGGATCTCGGCGTCCAATGGGTCACCGCAATGGCCCTGTTCAGCCGCATCTTTGAGTACCTGGACTTGGCTCCCGAGATCACTCCCCCCGGCGCGGCCCGTCCCGCTGG
>NZ_DF952471.1:165519-167860 GCF_001263615.2 Arthrobacter sp. Hiyo1
GTCGACCTCACGCTTCCGGCCGGCACCAGCACCGCGATCGTGGGCCCACGGGCTCCGGCAAATCGACGCTGGGCTCGCTGGTCCCGCGCTGCATGACGCCACCGCCGGGCGGATCACCATTGACGGCGTCGACGTGCGCGACATCGCCCCTGAGGACCTGACGAAAATCGTTGGCGTGGTGTCCCAGGAGACGTACTTGATTCACGACACCATCCGGGAAAACCTGCTGCTGGCTGCACCCGGCGCGGACGACGCAGTGCTGTGGAGCGCGCTGGCCTCGGCACAGATCGCGGACCTGATCGCAAGCTTGCCCGACGGCCTGGACACCATGGTCGGCGCCCGGGGCCACCGCTTCTCCGGAGGAGAACAGCAGCGCTTGGCGATTGCCCGAACCATCCTGCGCAATCCGAAAGTGCTGGTCCTCGACGAAGCTACCTCCGCCCTGGACAACGCAACCGAGGCTCATGTCCAGGCGGCGCTCGACCGGCTGGCCGTCGGCCGGACTACGCTCACCATCGCCCACAGGCTCTCCACCGTGGAGAAAGCCGATCAGCTCGCAGTGCTCTCGCGCGGTGCCATCGTGGAGTTCGGAACGCCCGGAAACCTTCGCGATTCAGGCGGCGCGTATGCGCGGCTTGTCGAGGCCGGGGAGACTGCGGAGTTTGCCGGTCATGCTGCCGCAGCCCGCCTCACGGCATGAACCGGTACCCGATCCCTACCTCGGTGATCAGGTGGCGCGGGTTCCCGGGCTCCGGTTCCAGTTTCCGGCGGAGCTGGGCCATGTACACGCGCAGGTAATTGGCCTCCTTGGCGTAGGCCGGGCCCCACACCTCGCTCAGGAGCTGCTGTTGGGTGATCAGCTTCTCGGGATTGCGCACGAAAAGATCCAAGATCCTCCACTCCGTCGGCGTGAGGCGGACGTCTTCGCCGTCGCGCGTCACGCGTCTCATGGCAAGGTCCGCAGTGAACGATTCAGTGACCAGCACGGGCGCTTCTTCGCCCGGGTCAGAGGTGCGCCGCAGGATCGCCCGGAGCGCGCGAGCAGCTCGTCGAGCCCGAACGGTTTGGTGATGTAGTCGTCCGCGCCGGCGTCCAAGGCTTCCACCTTGTCGTCCGAGCCGTGACGTGCGGAGAGGACCAGGATGGGTACGCTACTCCACTCACGCAAGCGGGTGATGACTGTGGTTCCGTCGATGTCTGGCAGCCCCAGGTCGAGGATCAAGACGCCAACCGGGTGCTGGGCGGCAGAGCGCAAGGCCGATTCGCCGTCGGACGCTGTGGCCACAGTGTAACCGTGGGCTTGGAGGGTAATCCGCAAGGCCTTGACGATATGGGGATCGTCGTCCACCACCAGGACGTGGCTCATCCCGCCTCCCTGGAGGCGCTATCCGGACTGCCCGACGGCGGCATGTGGCGGTGCTGCAAAAGAACGGATTGCGCCTCCAGGGGAGCTTGCGCCTCCTCGTGCGGGAACGCGACCCCTGTGGATAGCGGAAGCCGGATGACCATGGTCAGGCCGCCGCCCGGAGTCTCTTCCGCGGTGAGCGTGCCTCCCATCGCTTCCGTGAATCCCTTGGCCACGGCGAGCCCCAAGCCAACCCCGGTGGTGGAAGGGACGTCGTTGAGCCGCTGGAATGGCTGGAACATCCTGACGACGCTTTCGGCGGGGACTCCTTGGCCGTGGTCGATGATGCGCAGTTCTCCGGACGGCCTCCCGTCCAGGGTGGACGAGCTAAAGCCACCAGCGGCTCCCACCAGCACAACATCGGAATCCGGAGCGTACTTGATGGCATTCTCCACGATGTTTGCGATAACGCGTTCCAGCATCCCGGCGTCGGCGTCGATCTCCGGCATGTTCCCGGGCAGGTCGACGCGCACCCGCCCCGGCGGCATGCCATGGAGGGCCGTAGGGATCACTTCGTACCAGCGCACCGGGCGAATGAGGGCATTCACCGAGTCCGAGGTAATGCGGGACATGTCCAGGAGGTTCCCCACGAGGACGTCGAGCCTGTCCGAGCATTCCTCGATGGTTGCCAGCAGTTCCTGTTCCTCCTCCGGTGTGTAGTGGACGTTGCTTTGCCGCAAGCCGCCGACGGCCAATTTGATCCCGGCCAGCGGAGTCCGCAAGTCGTGGGAGACGGCGCGCAGGATGGAGGTTCGCATGGTGTTGCTTTCGGCCAAGCGCCTGACTTCACGTCGGCTTGCCGCCAATTGCCGCCGCTCGAGCTGGGCCGAAAGGTGCGCGCCGAAGGCGCTGAGTAGGCGGCGGTCGCTGGCTGGCAGGATGCGGCCGGACAGGACCAGGCGGGTTCCGGCGTCGATCTGTTCGGTGTTTTCGCCG
>NZ_DF952471.1:167885-169895 GCF_001263615.2 Arthrobacter sp. Hiyo1
CTTCGACGGTGTCCTCGGCGCTCGATGCCCCGCGCGTGAGGTCACCCAGGGTGGTGGCCTCGGCACGGGCACGGGCGGCTTCCTTGGAGCGCCTGGCCGAGACGTCCACCACGGCCGCAACAGCGGCTGAAACGCCCACGAAAACCAGCAACGCGATGATGTTCTCGGGGTCGCTGATGGTCAGGGTCCCCACGGGCGGTATGGAGAAGAAATTCACCAACAGGCTGCTCCACAAGGCACCGAGCAGAGCGGGCCACAACCCGCCCACCAGGGCGACGGCAACCGAGCCCGTCAACTGGAGGAGCACCGCCGTCGTGATGTTGTGCGAAGGACTCGCCGCCAGCAGGAGCTGCAAAAGAACCGGCAGGACCACCGCCATAGCAAACCCGACGATCACCCTTGTGCGGCCAAGGTCCCGCTGCCGTGGACGGTCCACGCCCCGGCCGCCCAAGGGATGCGAAACCATGTGCACGTCAATATCGCCGGAGTCACGCACCACCCGGTTGCCGATCCCCCGCCCGGTCAGCCTGGCGACGAGGCTCCGGCGCCGGGAAATCCCGACGACGATCTGCGTCGCGTTCACGCTGCGGGCAAAGTCAAGCAAGGCCTTCGCTGGGTCCTCCCCTGCCACCGTGTGGTAGCTGCCACCCAAGTCCCGTACCAACAGGCGCTGGGCTTCCAGCGCCTGCGGAGATTCCGAGGCCACACCATCAGCGGCGCGGACGTGCACGGCGAGCAAGTCGCCGCCATTGACGCGCTTGAGGATCCGGGCGGCCCGGCGGACAAGGACTTCCCCTTCCGGCCCGCCTGTGAGGCCGATGACGATGCGTTCGCGGGCGGGCCAGCTCGCCTCGATCCCCTGTTCCGAACGGTACTTCGCGAGCCCTTCGTCCACGCGGTCGGCCAGCCACAGCAGCGCCAGTTCCGTAATGCCGTCAGGTTGCCCATCCGGAAATAGTTGGACAGGGCAGCGTCGATCTTGTCCGCCGAATAGATCTTGCCGTCGCCCAGCCGTTGCCGCAACAGCTCCGGTGAGATGTCCACAAGATGGATTTGATCGGCACGCCGCACGACGTCGTCGGGCACTGTCTCCGCCTGCCGGACGTCGGTGATGGCACTCACGACGTCACCAAGGGAAGCCAGGTGCTGCACGTTGACGGTGGAGAGGACGTTGATGCCGGCGTCGAGCAGTTCCTCGACGTCTTGCCAGCGCTTTGCGTTGCGGCTTCCGGGGATGTTCGAGTGGGCGTATTCGTCGACGACGGCGATGCGCGGCTTGCGTGCCAAGACCGCGTCGACGTCCATCTCTTCAAAGCTGGTGTCCCGGTACGCAATCGTGTGCGGCGGGATGACTTCCAATCCGTCCATCAAGGCACGGGTGTCGCTGCGCCCATGGTCCATGGCGAAGGCCACCACCACGTCTTCACCGCGGCCGCGCAGCCGGTGAGCCTCCTCAAGCATGGCGTAGGTCTTCCCTACTCCCGGGGCTGCCCCGAGGAAAATGCGCAACGTTGCCCGTGCCATGTGGTCATTCTTTCACTTGTTTAACGCGTCGGTTGCCCGCAAGAAAGCCAGCCCTTTTGACCGGCGCGTCTGCCCGCCGGGGAACTTTCGGAGCGGTAGTCTCACGATCAGCAATACATGTGCCTCGGGGGATGGTTCTCTTTACGGCTGCGTCACCGCGGCCACTGTCCTTACCGACCGTGGCTTCGGTTTGAGCGTGGCGGTAAAGGAGAAAGCAATTACTGGCATACAAGATAGCCCCAGGATGTCCACCGGGCGCGCACGCCTTCAATTCCCCCGTACACAGCGCCTCCATCGATTCGGAGCCGCAATAGCAATTGGCGTTTGCCTGTCCCTGTTGCCCGCCCCGGCCATGGCAAGCCCAACACCTGCACCGTCACCCTCCACGGACTCCGTGGCACCACAGGTTCCCGGGACCGGGGTCCCCGCACAGGTGCCTGTGACGCCGTCGCCATCATCGACGACGTTACCCGCGCCCGGGCCGAC
>NZ_DF952471.1:170229-173490 GCF_001263615.2 Arthrobacter sp. Hiyo1
CCCCGGAGGGGCGTGCCGGCAGCAATTCCAGAGGGGTGGATCTACTTCGTCCCGGGATACGGGACGTTCGCAGTTTGGGGCGCGATCAACGGCCGCTACCAACAGCTGTCCGCAGACACGGGCAGTCTGGGGTACCCGAGCAGCGACGAGCAATGCGGACTGCCTGGAGGGGCGTGCCGGCAGCAATTCCAACGCGGATCCATCTACTTCGTCCCGGGATACGGGACGTTCTCCGTTGTGGGCGCCATCAGTGGCCGCTACCAGTCCTTGGGCGGCCTCAGCGGCTACCTCGGAGCCCCGCACGGTGACGAGCAGTGCGGCCTGCGGTTCGGCGGCTGCTCGCAACAGTTCACGCGGGGCAAGATCTACTTTGCGATAGGCGCCGGAACCCAGCCGGTTTGGGGTGGCCTTGGCAGTTTCTACGACTCCCGCCATTCCCAGGACGGCGTCATCGGGTACCCCGTCACGGGCGAAGCCTGCGACGGGGCCGGGAACTGCAGCCAGAGCTTCCAGTTCGGACAGCTTCAGTGGATCAACGGTGGAGGTGTCAGGTACACGATCTCCACCGCAGGGTACTGCCCCGCTTTGAACTCCGGCGCCGTGAAGTACCCGACTAACGGGGCGCAAAGGGTGTCCCTGGCGGTAGCGGACGCGTACCGGGCAACCCAGGTATCGATGATCACCTGCGTCCGCAGGCCCGGTGACGGGCAGTACGTGAAGGAGTGGGGCGCGATCGGCTCCGCCGGGGAGTCGGGGTTCGCCGGTCCCGGCGTGGCAACCGGCCCCACTTGGCAGGCGTTCTCGCCCACTGGTTCGTTCACGGTGACCGAAGCGTTCGGCCTCGGCAACCCGGGAACGGCCCTGTCCTACCGGACGCTGAACCAGTTCTCGCGCTGGGGCGGCAGGCTCAATGCGAACTACAATCAGTACTTCGAATCCAGCTCGGACATCTTCCCGGACGAGAACATGTGGTACTTCGCGACCCGGCCAACGCACGATTATCGTCAGGGAGTGGTCATCAATTACAACCGGCCACCGGACTCGCCAATCATCATGAACGCCGGATTCGCGATCTTCATGCACGGCAACAACAAACCCACCTGGGGTTGCCTCGCGTTCAACGATCCGGACTTGCTGCAGTTCATGCACACCGCCCAGGCCGGGGACCGGATTGTGATGGGAGTAGGCTATGAAATCTTCTGGTAGGAGCGTCCGCACCTGGGCGGTGCCACTGTCCGTTGCCCTGGCCGGGCTCTTGCTGACTGCTTGCCAGGGCGGCCCGGAGCCAAGTGGCTCAGCGGCGAGCCCGGCACCAGCCAGCGCCCCGGCCTCTCCAAAAACCGATGCCACGGCCTCCCCGGGCACCACGGCCATGGACGGCAGGATCATCGGGACCCCCGACGCGCAGGCCTGCAAAGTGCCTGGCACAGACGAGATCCGGCAAAAGCTTGGAGCCATTGCCGCGCAGATCCAGCAGGGTGTGCAATCAGTCACGGAAACCCAAGGCGTAAAAGAAACGAGTTGCACTTTCAGCTTGGTGGGTGTGCCCAACGGACAGGATCCGGATCCGGGCAACGCCCTGACCATTTCCACAACCGTGTACCCGGACACGGCTGCCTTGGGCAAAGTGGAACTGCCTCGGCTCATGATGTCCCCCAAGTCCGTCGACGGCGCAGGCGAACGGGCTTGGTACGCGCGGAACCAGTTGTCCTCGAGTACCGAGTACGTCCTTGAATCAGCTTCGAAGAACGTCATCACGAGGATCACGCTGGCCGTCCCTGTCCAAGCACCGCCGGTCGAACAGTCCCAGGACAAACTCACCTCGCTACTGCAAGCTCCCTGACGCGGGACGGCCAGCCACTTCACATGGCCGGTTTCCTTTAATTGGTTTCCTTTATTTGGCTGCAACTGCCGCCACGTCCAGGTTCAGCTCGGTGACGTTGACGGACGGCTGCCCAAGGAAGGCCTCAAGTCCGGTGACGGTTCGGCGGTCAACCATGGCCTGCACCGTCTCGGGACTCAGTCCGTGCGCCTTTGCCACCCTGGGCACTTGGAGGCGGGCGTAGGCAACCGAGATCTGCGGGTCCAGCCCTGAACCGCTCGCCGTCACGGCGTCCGCGGGGACGTCGGACTCCTTGACACCTTCCGCAGCGGCAACGGCGGCACGGTTGGCTTTGACGGCGTCGAGCAGTTTGGGATCGTTGGGTCCCAGGTTGCTGGCAGTGGATGCCCCCGGGTCCCACTTGGCCGCCGAGGGGCGGGCGTGGAACCACAGCGGGTTCTGGGTGCCGGCGTCGTTGGCAGAGACTTGCGCGATCAGGGCAGAAGCGGCGGGCTTACCTGCCGCGTCTTTCACGATGGAGCCATTGGCCTGGAAAGGCGCAACGGCCTGGCCGATACCGAAAATCGCCAATGGGTAGATCAATCCAAGGACCACGGTGGCCAGGAGCAGGAACCGAAGTGCCGTTCCTGCTTGCCGAAAATAACCGGGAAGGGTGTTCATGGTTGTCTCCTAGCCGATGCCGGGGATGAGGGAAATGAGCAGGTCGATGAGCTTGATCCCGATGAAGGGAGCCACAAGACCGCCGAGGCCATAAATGGCCAGGTTCCGGGCCAGTGCTTGGTTTGCCGAGACAGCGCGGTACTTGACGCCCCGCAAGGCGAGCGGAACCAGGGCAATGATGATCAACGCGTTGAAGATCACCGCGGAGAGGATGGCCGAGGACGGCGAGGCCAGGCCCATGATGTTCAAGAGCCCGAGTCCGGGAAAGGCGCCTGTGAACAGGGCTGGCACGATTGCGAAGTACTTCGCCACGTCGTTGGCGACCGAGAACGTGGTCAAGGCGCCGCGGGTGATGAGCAACTGTTTGCCGATGCCCACGATGTTGATGAGTTTGGTGGGATCCGAGTCCAGATCCACCATGTTGGCAGCTTCCTTGGCAGCCGGAGTACCCGAATTCATGGCGACGCCGACATCCGCCGCTGCCAGCGCGGGGGCATCGTTGGTGCCGTCGCCCGTCATGGCCACCAGCCGGCCGTGCGCCTGTTCTTCCTTGATGACAGCGAGTTTGTCCTCCGGAGTGGCCTCGGCGACGAAATCGTCGACGCCTGCCTCTGCAGCGATTGCCTTGGCCGTGATGGGGTTGTCACCCGTGATCATCACCGTCCGGATGCCCATCCGGCGTAGTTCGGCAAAGCGGGCATGCATGCCCGGCTTGACCACGTCGGCGAGGTGGATCGTGCCGAGGACCCGGCTCCGCC
>NZ_DF952471.1:173690-181511 GCF_001263615.2 Arthrobacter sp. Hiyo1
CCTTTTCCGCTGCGAGATCCACGATCGAGCGTCCCTCCGGCGTCTCGTCGGCAAGGCTGGATAGCCGGGCAGCCTCGATGAGTTCGGTCCGCTCGACGTCGTGGGCGGGGAAGAAGTTGACCGCGCGGCGGTTGCCGTAGGTGATGGTGCCGGTCTTGTCGAGCAGGAGGGTGGTGATGTCTCCCGCGGTCTCCACGGCGCGGCCGGAAGTGGCCAGGACATTGTGCTGCACCAAGCGGTCCATGCCAGCGATGCCGATAGCCGGCACGAGCGCGCCGATCGTCGTCGGGATCAGGCAGACCAGCAGCGCCACCAGCACGATCGGCGAGGGCGTTGCCCCCGGCAGGGAAGCGAACGGCGCCAAGCTCATGGTGACCGCAAGGAACACGATGGTGAGCGAGACAAGGAGGACGTGAAGGGCGATTTCGTTGGGCGTCTTTTGCCGAACAGCGCCTTCCACAAGCTTGATCATCCGGTCAATGAACGTTTCGCCCGCCTCAGCCGTAATGCGAACGGCGATGCGGTCCGAAAGGACCTTGGTGCCGCCGGTCACGGAGGAGCGGTCGCCACCGGATTCACGGATCACGGGCGCCGATTCACCCGTGATGGTGGATTCGTCCACGCTCGCCAGGCCCTCGATGATCTCGCCATCGGAGGGGATGACGTCCCCTGCTTCGCACATGACGACGTCGTTCTTCCGCAGTTCCGTTCCCGGCACTTCCTTGAGGGTGCCGTCCTCCAGCCGAAGCCGGGCAACGACACCTTTCCTGCTGGCCCGGAGACTGTCTGCCTGGGCCTTGCCGCGGCCCTCGGCGATGGCTTCCGAGAGGGTTCCGAAAAGCACCGTCAGCCAAAGCCAGATTGTCACCGATATGCCGAACACTGCCGGCTTGAGGATGCAGATGGCCGTGCAGAGAGCCGCCCCTGCCAGCACGGTGAACATCACGGGAGAGTGGATCATCTGGCGTGGCCCCAGTTTCCGTACTGCAACCGGCAGCGCAGTCCGGATACTGGCAAGGTCCAGCTTTGCCGGTGCCTTGGTGTGGTGCTTGTGCTCTCCCGGAGTTCCCAGGGGATTTCCGTCTGCGTAGGTCCGGGCGGCGGTGTCCGTTGTGGACGGGGTCATTTGAGGAGTCCTTCTGCGAGGGGGCCCAGGGCGAGGGCAGGGAAGTAGCTCAACGCCGTCATGATCACCGTGACGGCGAGCAAGAGCGAACCGAAGAGCCAGCCATGGGTGGGCACTGTTCCGGCGGATGCCGGGATCCGGGGCTGTTTTGCCAGGGATCCTGCCAGGGCCAACACCAGCACGATGGGGAGATAGCGGCCAAGCAGCATGGCGATTCCCATCATGGTGGACAGGTAGGGGCCGGAGGTGGTGATACCGGCGAACGCGGAGCCGTTGTTGTTGGCTCCGGAGGTGAAGGCGTACAGCACTTCGCTGAATTGGTGCGGTCCGGTTGCAGGGGCGTTGGCAACGGCGTCCGGGAGAAGGACGGTGATTCCAGCCGTGGCCAGCACGATGACGGGCGTCACCAGGATGTACATGGCCGTGAGCTTCATTTCCCGTGGCCCGATTTTCTTGCCCAGGAATTCCGGAGTGCGGCCCACCATGAGCCCGGCGATGAACACGGAGACGATCGCGAGCATGAGCAGGCCATAGAGCCCCGACCCCGTGCCGCCCGGAGCCACCTCGCCGAGCATCATGTTGACCATGGCCACGCCGCCGGCCAAGGGCGGAAGTGAATCATGGGCCACGTTGATCGCTCCCGTTGAAGTCAGGGTGGTGGCCGTGGCAAAGATGGAGCTCTGCGCCGCGCCAAAACGCTGTTCAAAGCCCTCGCCCAAACCGCCGGCTGCCGCCGTTGCCGTTCCCGCAGCGCCGGCAACGGCCCAGCCCATCAGCAAGGTGGACGCCAGCCAGAGCATGCCCATGACACCGACTACTGTGTGCCCCTGCCGCTGGTCCCCCACCATGCGGCCATAGGCGTACGGCAAGGCAGAAGGAATGAGCAGGATCAAGAAGACCTCGAACATGCTGATGAAGACGTTCGGGTTCTCAAACGGGTGCGAGGAATTGGCGTTGAAATAGCCGCCGCCGTTGGTGCCGAGGATCTTGATGGCCTCCTGGGAGGCCACCGCCCCGCCGGGAATGGTCTGGGTGACGCCTGTTGCTTGGTTGACGACCTCGGTGGACCAAAAGTTCTGCACCACACCGCCAATCACCATCACGATGGCCGCGAGCGCAGCCATCGGAAGCAGTACACGGAACGAGGTGCGGGCAAGGTCCACCCAGAAATTCCCCAGCCTGTCAGTCCGGGTGCGAGCGATGCCGCGGATCAGGGCAATCACCACCACGATTCCGACTGCGGCAGAGAGAAAGTTCTGCACGGCCAGCAGGCACATCTGTACGAAGATGCCCATGGTGGTCTCGGGGACGTAAGTCTGCCAATTGGTGTTCGTCGCGAAGGAAATGGCCGTGTTCATGGCCGTCCAGGGATCCACGCCTGCCAGGGAATTGTTCCCTGGCAGGACGCCTTGGAGCCGCTGGAGCAAGAACACCACCAGGATGGACACTGCAGAGAAGACCAGGACACTGCGCAGGTAGATCGACCAGCTCTGTTCGGCGCCGGCATCCACTCCCGCGAGGCGGTAGAACAGCCTCTCCGCCCGTGATGACTTCTTGCCGTCAAACACGAGGGCAAGGTAGATGCCCAGGGGCCTGTGCACCAAGACCAACAGCAAGAGCAGGACAACCACTTGGGTGAGGAAGGAGGCAACGCTGAAAACCATCCCGCATCACCACTTTTCCGGGTGGATCAACACGGCCAACAAGTAGCCGAACAGACACAGGCCTGAAATGAACAGGACCAACCACATCACGGCGTCCGCGCTCATTGCCCGCTCACCGGCCCATCGCCGTCGACGATTTTGCCCAGAAGGTGGGCAATCCACATCACGATCCCCATGGACACCACGAAGATCCCCACAACAGCCACGTCGGCCATTGGAACGTCCTTTCATCCGCGCCCCGTTTGCGGGGCTGATGCCAGTCAACTCCCCGGCAGACGGCGAAAATCGGTTCCTGATGGTTCCTTAACACCGCAGGGCCGAATCTTGACGGCTTCTTAACAGGCGCAAAGTGGATTCCGGGAAATCGACGTTAAGGATTCATCAAGATCGGCTTCAACCAGCGAAAACACCTGTGGCCGGTGTTATGTTCAGCAATGATCGCGGTGCCTGCGCGTCGCGCGGAAAGGACACCATGACTACCTTGAGCAGGCCCCCGGCTGATCCTTCGGCCCCACGGCCCGGAGGCATGGCCTCCCTTCGGACATGGTTGCTGTTCGGACTGCAAGACTCCAAAGGATCCCACCAAGGACCTGGTGCGGTGGGCGATCCCCATCTGAAGAAGCATTCGTGGTGGCAGGTCATGTGCCTCACCGGCGTCGACTATTTCTCCACCCTCGGCTACCAGCCGGCCATCGCAGCCTTGGCCGCCGGAGTGATTTCGCCGTTGGCCACCATCGTCCTGGTGGCCGTCACGCTGCTGGGTGCCCTGCCTGTGTACCACCGCGTCGCAGGTGAAAGCCACCGTGGCGAGGGATCAATCGCCATGCTTGAGCGCCTCTTGCCACGATGGGGAGGAAAGCTCCTCGTCCTCGTTCTCCTCGGGTTCGCGGCAACGGACTTCATGATCACCATGACCCTCTCGGCCGCGGACGCCACGGCCCACGCAATCCAGAATCCACTCGCCCCGGGCTGGCTGCAGGGACAGAACATCCTGGTCACTTTGTTCCTTCTGGCCCTGCTGGCCGCAGTATTCCTGCGCGGATTCAAGGAAGCCATCGGCGTGGCGGTGGTTCTGGTCATCGTCTATCTGGGCCTCAACGTCGTGGTCGTGTTCTCAACGTTTGTGGAAGTGTTCGCACATCCGGTCGCAGTGGGTGACTGGTGGCATGCACTTTCCACTTCGCACGGAAACCCGTTCATGGTGATCGGCATCGCGCTACTCGTTTTCCCCAAACTCGCCTTGGGCCTGTCCGGTTTCGAGACGGGAGTCGCCGTGATGCCCCAGATCCGCGGACGTGCCTCGGACACGGAGGAAAACCCTGCCGGACGGATCAAGGGAACCCGCCGTCTCCTGACCACGGCCGCGGTCATCATGAGTTCGTTCCTGATCGCCACCAGCTTCACCACCGTTGTGTTGATTCCGGACCAGGAATTCCAAACCGGCGGCCAGGCCAATGGACGGGCCCTGGCATTCCTTGCGCACCAATATCTCGGCGTGGGGTTCGGCACTGTCTACGACCTGAGCACCATCGCCATCCTGTGGTTCGCAGGCGCCTCCGCCATGGCGGGGCTGCTGAACCTGGTCCCGCGGTACCTGCCGCGATATGGAATGGCACCGGGATGGGCCCGGGCAGTGCGCCCCCTCGTGTTGGTATTCACCCTCATCGGGTTCCTGATCACCTTCCTGTTCAACGCCGACGTCGACGCCCAGGGTGGCGCGTACGCCACCGGGGTGTTGGTGTTGATGACGTCGGCCGCCGTGGCGGTGACCCTCTCCGCCCGCCGTTTGAGGCAGCGCAAGCGCACCGTCGGATTCGGCGTCATCGCCCTTGTCTTCATCTATACGACAATTGCCAACATCTTCGAACGTCCCGAAGGCATCCGGATCGCCGCGATCTTTATCGTGGGGATTATCGTGATCTCCCTGCTTTCCCGGATCCGGCGCTCGTTTGAATTGCACGCGACCCACGTCCACCTGGACCGCCAGGCGCTGGAATTCATGTCCACCAACCTAAGTGGCCCGATTGCGCTCATCGCCCACGAACCCCTCCGCCTCACCGCGGAGGCCTACCGGGACAAACTCACCTCAGCGATCGAGGTCAGCCACATTCCGGTGGATTACCAGGCGCTCTTCCTGGAAGTGATTGTGGACGATTCCTCCGACTTCGAAACCGCGCTCGAAGTCCACGGCGTGGTTCGGCACGGACACCAGATCCTCGAAGTCCACGGCCCGGTGGTCCCCAACACCATCGCCTCGGTGCTGCTGCACATCCGCGACGTGACCGGCCTCATGCCGCACATCTACTTCCGCTGGACCGAAGGCAACCCGGTCATCAATCTCCTTCGCTTCCTGTTCCTGGGCGAGGGAGAGATCGCTCCAGTCACCCGGGAAGTGCTGCGTGAAGCCGAACCCGATGTCAGCCGCCGCCCGTGGGTCCACGTGGGCTAAGCGCGGCTACAAGGTGGCCTGACGGCGATGCCGTCAGGGCCGCTCAGGCACCTCGCCGTTCGCTACCGCTTCGATCCAGTCGACCGCCTCGTCCGAGAAATAGAACCCCGAAGGCCCGTTCTCACCAACCCACCAGGCATCGGAAGTAACAACACCTCCAACTTGGGCGATCTCGGCAAGCACCTCGGGGGACACTGCGTCGCCATTGTTCTCGATCAGCCATTCTTGGGTGGACGGCTTCAGCTTCGGCCACCAGTGCTCGATACTCATGGCCGAAGTCTGCCATGCCTGCCCCATTTGCTCGAGCCTTGACCGTTAAGAGAGTGCTAAATCTCCGCCCTGCCGCATATGGAAACCGTAAAGACCACCGGTGGCGGGTCCTTTCGGTGATCTGATCGAGTGAAGAATTCACGGCCACCCGGGCTGTGGACTGGTCCTCCGCAGGAGCTGACGTAAGCATGAAGCGCTTTGGCTTTACCCACGGAACGGCACCCGACACCACGGTTCCCGGCAGCAGCCCGATCGACTATGTTGTGGTCGACGACGTCGGTGATTTCTCGTACTATCCGTCCGAGGCCGCCATGCTCGACAACTTGGAATACGTTGACGAAGCAGCATGCATCCTTGACCGAGCCGGAAACGACTACCGCCTGACCATGGATAAGGACAGGCACCTGCGCCTGGGCCCTTCGTTGGGCACTGTCGAATTCAACTGGCTCCGCCAAGCGTGGACAACCAACCAACGTCGGAATATGCAGACCCACCCCTTACAACGGTTCTCCCCGGAAACGTTGGAAGCCCTCCTTGCCGGATTGTTTGAAATGCTTTACCTCGAACAATCCGGCAGGACCACGGATGCGCCGTGGGTGTTGGAGGTGGATGGCGAAGTAACCCATCCTGCGACGCTCCAAGAAGTCAACGGCCTCCTCACACGCGACGATCACCTCGAACGAGTCACGGTGCATGACCCATTCGGCCACGACTATCAGCCAATCCGACACGCAGGGCACCGCTTCTCCTTTCCCACCGGGAGGTCCATCTACTACGTCGAGGTTCCTGGGAGATTCAAGCGGGACGGCGTCCACCACTGAGGCCACCCGCACGGCACGCAAATACTTCTCCGCACTTGCGACATGAATCGTCTGCACGCGCCACACAGTAGGCATGAAGATCCAAACAGCGGCTGCGGTGCCCGTCGCGGATGGCATGTGGCTGCTTCTGACCCGGTGGCGGGACCAGAGCCTCGTTGCGCAGCTCAGGGCGCGGCAACCGGCACGCGGCGATTTGCTTCGTCAATAGACGCGATCCCCGAACCGATGGAGCCTTCCGAGAACGACGTCGTCGACCAAGTGCCCGTCCACGGGCGCCACCGGACCGAACCACTGAGGAACAAATGGCTGATCACCCTTTTCGCGAAAAAGATTCCAAACCTGCGTCATAAATTCCGGGTCCGGCCACTGTGTCTATATGGTCGGAAATATTTATGCTCGCGGGGAAGCCGGTAATGGCGCCTAGTACTACCTCTTCAATGGCCGACGCTGTCAGCGACAGTGAAATAATCGCCATGGTCCGCGGTGGAAACCTGGATGCGTATGACGGGCTGTACGCTCGCCATGTTTCCATCGCTTCTACCGTTGCCCGCAGGAACGTTGACAACCTCAGCGATGCCGACGACGTCGTCGCCGAAGCATTCCGGTCGGTCCTGCAGAGCCTGGTCGAGGGCAAGGGGCCTGAGCAATTCTTCCGTGGGTACCTGTTGTCCACGGTGACCAGGCTTTCCCATCATAGGAACCGGAATGCCCGCCGCGCCCTGCCGACCGCCGACGAGGCTGTTCTTGACCACAAAATGACACCCGGGGATCCGGTCGTCCAGGCTTTCGAATCCCATACCGTGGCCCGTGCCTTCCGATCACTGCCGGAACGATGGCAATCGGCCCTGTGGTACCTGGACGTGGAACGGATGAAGCCCGCCGTCGTCGCTCCGATCCTCGGGCTCTCGCCCAACGCTGTCTCCGCACTGGGCGTGCGCGCGAGGGAAGGATTGCGCAAACAGTATTTGCAGATGCACGTCAGCGAGATTCCGCAAGGCGCCTGCACGAAAGTCGTACCCCAGCTCGGATCCTATGTTCGCGGGGGCTTGTCCAAACACGCCGAGGCAAAGGTCCGGGATCACCTTGACGAGTGCGCCAAGTGCACGGCCGTGCTGCTGGAGCTCAGGGACGTGCAGGCAACCATGCGGGCCGTGCTCCTGCCATTGATGACAGGCGTCCCGCTGGCAGCATGGGGAAGCGGCGCCTCGGGGCTGGGCATTGCAGGGCAGTTTCCTTCAGCGCCGGTGGCATCCGGGATGACCCGGATCTCACAGCCTCTATTGATGTCTATCCTCGCTGGCCTCGCAGTAGGGCTGGTCGTGGCAGGGGTCGGTTTTGTCCAGGTCCTGGGTGGCCAGCCGGCGCCGCAGGGATATCAGGATGCCCGGATACAAACAACCGGGTCTGCCCGGCCGACGCCCGCGCCGTCCCGAGACCAGTCCCCCACCCGTGTTGCCTCCGAAGCGCTCCCGCCGCTTCCTGCGCTGCCGG
>NZ_DF952471.1:181536-186789 GCF_001263615.2 Arthrobacter sp. Hiyo1
CCGCTTCCTGCGCTGCCGGACGAAGCGGCGACGCCTGTGATCACCGAACCCTCTTTGCGACACCGGCGCCGGCACGAGGGCCCGCGCCAGCCAGCACACCATTACCCATTGCCGTTCCCGTGCGGACCCCGGCTCCCACGCCGACGCCGACGGCAAATCGCGGGAAGATCAGCGGTACAGCGAGTCGGACAGACACGGGTGCGGACCCCACGACGGCGACGCTCGAGACCGTCTTCACCCTGTCCCGAGGAATCGGGAATGCCACAGCCGACTTCTCGATCAACGCGCCCGGCACAATTTCAAGCGGATCCGTTACTGCCCCCTCGGGCTGGAGTTGCTCGGCGAAGCCACTGGATCCTTCCGGCATCAGTTGCACCACAAATTCGGCACAACCCGGCGAACTGACCTTCCGGCTCAACGTCACCGTCGTGAACCAGGGCGTCTACACCTTGACGTATGGCCTGAGTGGAACCGGGATTGCAACGAGCACATTCCGCTACGACTTCTGACAGATCAATCGGCCCAAATTAGACCCTGACGCGCGGAACACCAAGCTGAGGGAAGACCACCGCCCCGTCGTCGGGCTCGAAGATGTGAGCTAGCGTCGGCGAAAACACCCCCAAAAGTGAGCGGGGGTCCGGACTAGGCCTACGCCGGCGGGGCGGTGGATTCGCGGACCACAAGGTGCGTGGCGAGTTCCACGCGCCGCGAGTCCAATGCGTCACCGCGCATTTGGCGGAGCACGAAGCGCAGGGCGGCACGGCCCATCTCCTGCAGCGGCTGGGATACGGACGTCAGCGGCGGCACCGATTCCTCTGCTTGGTAGGTTCCGTCGAATCCCACCACGCTGATGTCCTCCGGGATGCGGATCTTTTGCCGCCGCGCCTCGGCGAGCACACCCAGGGCGATGCTGTCGCTTGCGGCAAAGATGGCCGTTGGGCGCTCTTCGAGTTGAAGCAGGGTTTTCATTCCCGCCACCCCGTTCTCGGAGCGGAAGGGCCCTGACAGGATGTAACGCTCCTCGACGGGCACACCATTCGCCATCAGCGCCGCCATGTAGCCGTGGAGACGGGCCTGGTTGCACTCGGCGCCTTCCGGGCCACCCAGGTAGGCGATCCGGCGGTGCCCCAGATCCAACAGGTGCGCCGTGGCGGCCTTGCCCCGGCCCAGTTGCTGGCACCGACGCTGACCACGTCACCCGGCGGCGGGTTGAGCGGGTCGATGACCACGATGGGGTATCTGGCGCCGTCGAAATGGATCCAGCTGGGCCGAACTGAACGCCGAGGTCACCACGATCATGCCGCTGCGGCCTTCGTCGACGATCCGCTGCGCCCGCTGCTCGAGGCTCAGCTTCGACGCCGACTGCTGGCCGGTGATGTTGAGCAGGACTTCGACGTCGGAGGCGGCCGCGTGCTCCAACACGCCGTTGAGCACTTCCACCCCATACGCCGAATTCAAGGTGTCGAACACAACCTCCACCACGGGCCGGCGGCCGGCGGTGTTCTTTCGCTGAAGCGGCGACTTGTATCCCGTCCGCTCCAAGGCGGTCAGAACTTTGGCGCGCGTGTCAGCCGCAACATCCTCGCGCCCATTGACCACCTTCGAGACGGTCGGCATCGAGACGCCCGCTTCCCGGGCAATGGCGGCCAATGTCACCTTGGCGGAACTTTCACTGCTGGCCATGGATCCTCAACTCTTTCGAAATATTTCGCTGACACAAGTGTGGGCGGCGAGGCAAGCAGAGTCAATCGCCATTTCGTAAAAGAGTTGAACTTTATGCCCGAATCGCCTTGACGGTGACCCAGACCACAGCTAAATTTGCCTAACGGACCGAAAAGATTATCGAAATATTTCGAAGATTCGGATCAAGCATATTCAGCGGCAGTGCAGCCTCGCTCCCCGAAGGCCGGACTCCCGAAACCAATAGCCGGGCAATCAGCGTCGAGCCCGGAGGACGAATGGAATTGCAAATGGTAAAACTCACGTTGCGCACGGCAGCGATCGCCGTCACTGCCGCGGCCGTATCGATCTCCCTCGCAGCCTGCGGATCAAGTGGACCGGCAAGTTCGGCAGGAAACGCCGATTCGGCCACCATGTGGGGCCTCACGGGCGGTAACCAGCCCGTACTCCAGAAGTCCATCGATGCATGGAACAAAGCCCACCCGGACGAGGCCGTCAAGCTCGACTTCTTCGCGAACGACGCGTACAAGACCAAAGTGCGCACCGCCGTCGGCGCCGGACAAGGACCCACCTTCATTTACGGTTGGGGCGGTGGCGTGCTGAAGTCCTATGTCGACGCCGGCCAGGTGGCCGACCTGTCGGACTTCGTATCGTCAAACCCGGATGTCAAGAGCCGCTACCTGCCGTCCGTGCTCAAGAACGGCGTGATCGACGGCAAGACGTATGCCCTGCCCAACAACAACGTGCAGCCCGTCGTCCTGTACTACAACAAGGAAGTCTTCGATAAGATCGGCGCCCAGGCCCCCAAGACCTGGGATGAACTCATGGCCCTGGTGCCGAAGTTCAAGGCTGCAGGCATCGCTCCCTTCTCCCTGGGCGGCCAGTCCAAGTGGCCTGACCTGATGTGGCTCGAATACCTGGTGGAGCGCATCGGCGGACCCGAGGTCTTCGCGAACATCGCTGCCAACAAGCCCGGCGCCTGGTCCGACCCCGCCGTCAAGGCAGCCCTCAGCAAGATCCAGGACCTGGTGGACGCCGGCGGATTCGCCAACGGATTCTCCTCCATTGCCGCCGACAGCAACGCGGACCAGGCCCTCCTTTACACCGGCAAGGCCGCCATGATCCTGCAGGGTGGCTGGATCTACCAGAGCATGAAGAAGGACGCCGCGGACTTCGTCAAGAACGGCAAGCTGGGCTACGTCACCTTCCCCACCGTGTCCGGTGGCAAGGGCGATCCTGCCAACGTCGTGGGCAACCCTTCCAACTTCTGGTCGATCTCTTCCAAGGCCACTGACAGCCAGAAGAAGGCGGCGCTCGACTACGTCAAGAGCGGAATGTTCACCGACGCCGACACCCAGTCCTTGATCGACTCCGGAGCGGTTCCCGTGACCACGGGCATCGAAAGCAAGCTGGCCGCATCACCGGACAAGGATTTCCTGAGCTACGTGTACGGCATGGCCAAGAACGCACCGAGCTTCACCCTCTCCTGGGACCAGGCCCTCAGCCCCGCCCAGGGAGACGCCATGTTGGCGAACCTGGACCAGATCTTCCTGAAGAAGATCAGCCCCGATCAGTTCGTCTCAACCATGAACGCCACGATCGGAAAGTAACCAGTGTCTACCTCAACCGGTTCTTCCCGGCGGGTCCTTGAAAAGGGCCCGTCGGGGTGGCTGGCCGCACCAGCCCTTGTCTTCTTCCTCCTCTTCGCCATCATCCCTCTCTTCGGCGTGCTCTTCCTCAGCTTCACCAAATGGGACGGGCTGGGCGAAATCAAACTGGACGGCTTGTCGAGCTGGACCACGGTCCTGACCGATCCCGTCACCGGCAATGCGCTGTGGGTCACGGCCAAGATCATGTTCTTCTCGTTCATCGTGCAAGCCCCCATCAGCTTGCTCCTCGGAGTTTTCACGTCCGCGTCCCAGAAATACCGCGCGGCCCTCGCAGTCCTCTACTTCGTGCCGCTGCTGCTGTCCTCCGCGGCCGTCGCGATCGCATACAAGGCCCTCTTGGACCCGAACTTCGGACTCGGTCCGGGCTTGGGCCTTCCATTCCTCGCCCAGGACTGGCTCGGCAACTCAGATCTGGTGCTGTTCGTCGTCGTCTTCGTCATCGCCTGGCAGTTTGTCCCGTTCCACACACTCATCTACCAAGGCGGCGTGCGCCAGATCCCGGCGTCGCTGTATGAAGCGGCCCAAATCGACGGCGCGGGGCGCGTCCAGCAGTTCTTCGCCATTACCTTGCCCCAGTTGAAATACACCATCATCACGTCCTCGACCCTTATGGTGGTCGGCTCACTGGCCTACTTCGATCTCGTCTTCGTCCTCACCGGCGGAGGCCCCGGCTATTCCACGCGGCTGCTACCGCTGCACATGTACCTGACCGGCTTCAAGGCCAACGACATGGGAGCGGCGAGCGCCCTCGGCGTCATCCTCGTGGTGATCGGCCTTGCACTGGCCCTGCTCCTGCAAAGACTCGGTGGCAAGAACCGCAACGCAAGCCAATTGGAAGGTGCCTGATGGCTTCCACAACCCAGATTCCCGCACCGCCGGCAAGGCCCAACGCGCCAAGCAACAAGCAAGGCCACAAACATGGCCAGCGAGCAAAAGGCGCCAAGGGCCCCGGCCGGCTCCGCCCCAACTACCTGGGCGGCCTGGGCGGCTGGCTTTGGCTGGCGATCATCATCGTTCCCATCTACTACGTGGTGGTGACCAGCCTGAAGAACCAGGCCGGGTTCTTCACCTCGAACCCGATGATGCCGCCCACCGAGCCGACCCTGGACAACTACAAGCTGGTCCTGGACAACGACTTCGCCATGTACTTCTTCAACAGCCTGATCGTCACAGTGGGCAGTGTCGTACCTGCGCTCTTGGTCTCGTTCATGGCCGCCTACGCGATCGTCCGGGGGAAGGGCCGGTTCCTGACGTGGACGAACAACACGTTCCTCCTGGGCCTGGCGATTCCCTTGCACGCCACGATCATTCCCATCTATTGGATGATCACCAAAGCGCATCTCTATGACACCTTGTTGGCGCTGATCTTGCCCTCCATTGCGTTCGCGATTCCCATTTCCGTCCTCATCCTGAGCAACTTCATGCGCGATGTACCCAACGAGTTGTTCGAGTCCATGCGGCTCGATGGTTGCTCGGACTGGGCCATGATGTGGCGGCTCGCGCTGCCCATGACGCGCCCCGCCGTCGTGACCGTGGGCATCTACAACGCGCTCGGCGTCTGGAACGGCTTCCTGTTCCCGCTGATCCTGACCCAGAGCCCGTCCACCCGTGTGCTTCCGCTGTCCTTGTGGACGTTCCAGGGCGAATTCAGCGTGAACATTCCCGCCGTGTTGGCTTCCGTGGTGCTCGCCACCTTGCCGCTGCTGGTCATCTATGTGGTGGCCCGCCGCCAGCTGCTCAGCGGGTTGACCGCAGGATTCAGCAAATAGCCAACGCTCTTTGAAAGCACGAAAGGAAACACAATGACTACCGCAAAGCCCTTGCGGGTCGGCATGGTCGGCTACGCATTCATGGGCGCCGCCCACTCCCACGCTTGGCGGACAGCGCCGCGGTTCTTCGATCT
>NZ_DF952471.1:186954-189285 GCF_001263615.2 Arthrobacter sp. Hiyo1
CGCTTTTCTGGCGACGGGCTCGACGGCGGCACTACTTCCGCGGGCGCCGTCGGGGTCTTCGAGGCCACGCGGTTCGCGCTGGGACGCAAGAACGCCATGCGCCTGGAAGTCAACGGGACCAAGGCCTCCCTCGCGTTCGACTTCGAAGAGATGAACGTCCTGTCCTTCTACGACGCCGCGGAATCCCCCGACGCCGGATTCCGCCGGATCTTCGTGACGGAGCCCGAACACCCCTACGTCGGCAACTGGTGGCCCACCGGGCATGGCCTCGGATACGAGCACGGCTTCACGCACCAAGTGGTGGACCTCGTGACCGCGATCGGCGCAGGCGAGCAGCCCTCGCCGTCGTTCGCTGATGCCCTGCAGGTGCAAAAAGTGCTGGCTGCCGTGGAAGGCAGCGCCGCAGAGTCCAGCCGCTGGCAGGAAGTCTAGGAGGGAATCCCGATGACAAGACCCATCACACTGTTCACCGGCCAATGGGCCGATCTGCCCTTCGAAGAGGTCGCCCGGCTCGCGGGCGAATGGGGCTTCGACGGGCTCGAAATCGCCTGCTGGGGCGACCACCTGGACCCCCACCGGGCCTCCGTGGACGACAGCTATGTCCAGGAACGGCTCGACATCCTGGAGAAGAGCGGCCTTCAGGTCTTTGCGATCGCCAACCATCTCACCGGCCAAGCCGTGTGCGACGACCCCATCGATGAGCGCCACCGGGACATCCTCTCCGACGAGGTTTGGGGCAATGGCGATCCTGAAGGAGTCCGCCAACGCGCTGCCGAGGCCATGAAGGACACGGCACGGGCCGCGGCACGCCTCGGCGTCAAGACCGTCACGGGATTCACGGGCTCCTCCATCTGGAAGGCAGTGGCCATGTTCCCGCCCGCCTCGGAGGCGATGATCGAGCGTGGCTACCAGGATTTCGCGGACCGCTGGAACCCGATCCTCGACGTGTTCGACGAAGTCGGGGTCCGCTTCGCCCTGGAAGTCCACCCCTCCGAGATCGCCTACGACTACTGGACCGCGAAACGTGCCCTGGAAGCCGTGGGGCATCGCGAGAGCTTCGGGCTGAACTTCGATCCATCCCACTTCATCTGGCAGGACCTGGATCCGGTGATGTTCCTCCAGGATTTCGCGCCGAAGATCTTCCACGTGCACGTTAAGGAATCCATCCGCCAGCTCAACGGACGCAACGGCCGGCTCGGCTCCCACTTGCCATGGGCGGATCCGCGCCGGGGCTGGGACTTCGTCACCGCAGGCCATGGCGACGTGAAATGGGAGCCGATCTTCCGCGCCCTCAATGCCATCGGCTACGAGGGGCCAACCAGCGTCGAGTGGGAAGACGCGGGCATGGACCGACTCGTGGGAGCACCGCAATCCTTGGCCATGGTCCGGGAACTCGCCGCCATCGCCCCGCCAGTCGCCGCTTTCGACGCGGCTTTCTCAAGCCGCTAACCATTTCATTTTCGGCTCTCCGGCCGTATTTCTCAGCAAAGGAAACCATGACTGACAAGAAGACCGCCCTGGTGGTCCGTGGCGGCTGGGATGGCCACCAGCCATTCGAAGCCACAGAACTCTTTATCCCCTTCCTCAAGGAGAACGGCTACGACGTCCGGGTGGAGGAATCCCCGAAGGTATATGCCGATTCGGCATATATGTCCGGCGTGGACCTGATCGTGCAATGCATGACCATGTCCACCATCGAGAAGGACGAATTCGAGGGGCTCCGTACCGCCGTCGAAAACGGCACGGGACTTGCCGGCTGGCACGGCGGCATCGCCGATTCCTACCGGAACAACTCGGACTACCTGCACATGATCGGCGGCCAGTTCGCCTGCCACCCCGGCAAACATCCGGACGAACGCATCGGCGAACAGCCGGACAACTACGTGCCGTACACCGTCAACATGGTCCCGGCTGCCGCGAGCCACCCCATCACCCAGGGAATCGGCGACTTCGAGCTGGTCACCGAGCAGTACTGGGTCCTGTCCGACGACTACATCGACGTCCTCGCCACCACCACCCAGAAGGTCCGCGAATGGGACCAATGGAACCGGGAGGTCACCTCCCCTGCGATCTGGACCCGGCAGTGGGCCGAAGGACGGATCTTCGTCTGCACCCCGGGCCACCGCGTGGAAATCCTCCAGGACAGCAACGTCCGCACCATCATCGAAAGGGGCATGCTGTGGGCAAGCCGCTAAGAGTAGGCATCATCGGCTGCGGCGCCATCATCGCCCAGTACCTCAAGAACTTCCGCCGGCTGGACGACATTGACCTGGTGGCCGTCGCGGACCTCGATCCCGCACGCGCGCAAGCAGTCGCCGATTCTTACGACGG
>NZ_DF952471.1:189403-193405 GCF_001263615.2 Arthrobacter sp. Hiyo1
CGCGGTGACCGTCGACGAGCTCCTGGCGGCGGACGACGTCGAGCTCGTACTCAACCTCACCATTCCGGCCGCGCATGCGCCGATCGCATTGAGGGCCATCGCCGCCGGCAAGAGTGTCTATGGTGAGAAGCCGCTCGCTGCGACAACCGCCGAGGCACGGCAAGTGCTCGACGCGGCGCGGGAGGCCGGCGTCGTGGTCGGCTGCGCGCCGGATACGGTGCTCGGCACCGGGATCCAGACTGCCCGCAAAGCGATCGACGACGGCCTGATCGGTGCGCCGATCTCGGCCACGGCAACCATGGTGACACCGGGACACGAGCGCTGGCATCCCAACCCGGACTTCTACTACCAGCCCGGCGGCGGACCGCTGCTGGACATGGGTCCCTACTACGTGAGCGCCCTGGTCACGCTATTGGGCCCGGTGGTCTCGGTCATTGGTGCCGCAAGCCACACACGGGACACGCGCACCATTGGTTCAGGACCGCGGGAGGGCGAGGTGATTCCGGTGACCATCGATTCGCACGTGACCGGGGTCCTGGTCCACGCCTCCGGCGCCCTGTCCACGCTGGTGATGAGCTTCGACGCGGTGAAGACCAAGTCGGCCAACATCGAGATCCACGGTTCGGCGGGATCTCTTGTTGTTCCTGATCCGAACCACTTCGACGGCGACGTCCAGCTCTTTACGCTTGGCGCCGACTCCTGGCAGACCCTTCCGATCTCGGCGGGCTACATCGATTCGGGCAGGGGCTTCGGCATCGCCGACCTCGCCGCAACCCCGGCCGGGGTCGAACCACGTGCTGGCGGCCAATTGGCGTTCCATGCGCTTGAGGTCATGGAATCTGTGCTGGCATCTGCCCACAGTGCTCAGCGGTCTCGATCGAAAGCACGGTTGCGCGGCCGGCCCTCGTGGAACTGACCGCCTTGGCGGCCCCGCTCGCGGAAGTTCAGGGAATCAGTTCGTAGGCCTGGCTCAATATTCTCCGGACTGCGGTTGCTGCGGCGCCCCTGAGGGCCCCCGTCTGCCCCAGTCCGGAGAACGCCAGGTTTCCTTCCGGGATCAGTCCCGGTGCGTGGTGGTCCAAGCTCCGGCGCAGCGCAGGAGCGATCCACTCCTCGAGTACGGCGAAATGACCGCCGAGCACGACGGCGGAAATGTTCGCCACCCGCGCCGTCGAGGCTATCGCGATTCCTAGGTAGTGCCCGGCCTGTTCCACCGCTGAAACCGCGCTCCAATCTCCGTCGGCAAGGCGGCTCAGCAGGTATTCCATGTGCTTTGTAGCCACATCCTGATGTATTCCGGCTGCAGAATATATGGCGTCTTGGCCCGCGAACGTCTCAAGGCAACCGTGACCGCCGCAGGCGCACAACGGGCCGTCGGGATGCACCACCACATGCCCGATCTCACCGGCATGGCCGTGCGGGCCGGCGAAAAGCCGGGAATCTATGACCAGCCCTCCACCGACGCCCACTTCGCCGGAAATGTAGAGGAAGTCAGGGAAGCGGTCGCCGTGGCCAAACCAGAGTTCCGCGAGCGCGGCGCCATTGGCCTCGTTGGAGAGGGTCACTCCGAAGGGGGCTGCGGGCAGGAGCCTGGGCAGCTCTTCGGAGAGTCCGACGTCGGCCCAGCCCAGGTTCGGCGCGGCCAGCACCACGTTGCGTTCCGTATCCACCAAGCCGGGCACGGTCAATTCCCCACCAAGAAGTTCGACGCCGTCGCCGGCCGCCTGTGTTGCCGCCCGCTGCGCCATGGCGACGAGGAGCGGCAGGATGTCGGAGGGCAGGCTTCCGCGGTTATGCCTTTCGACCGTTTCGTGGAAGGCCAGTTCCCCTGCGAAGTCCAGGACTCCCACCGCGAGGTAGTCCACATTGATTTCCGCGGCCAAAGCGCCGCGGGCCGGATTGAGGACGAGACCGGTTCCGGGCCGTCCGCGTTCGCCGTCTCGGGTGATACTTGTTTCCCGCACCAGGCCGGATTCAAGCAAGTCGGTGACGATGCTCGAAACGGATGCTTTCGTGAGACCGCTTTCCGCGGCAAGCTGGGCACGCGTGGCCCCGCTGTTCCCCTGTATCCCGGCGAGGACGAGCGCAAGGTTCTGCCTGCGGACATCGCCCACTCTTCCCGGCGACGGCGTGGCGGGCATGTTTCCTCCAGGATCCTGTTTTGACTGCGTGACTTACATCATCATTCAGGGATCGGAGGTTGCTGGCTATTTGGACCGTGCTGTGCGGCGCTGGTCACTTGCCGAGGTGCTGCCTGCCCCTAGTTCCCCGGGTAGCTGATTCCCGCTTGCCTGCGTGCTTCATCCAGCAGGGACATGGTGGTCAGGGTATCCGCCAACGGCATTGTGGGGCACTCAAGCAGGCCCAGTTGCAGGCAACGAATCACTTCGCGCAACTGGTAGGTGTAGCCATGGCCGACCGGGGTGAATTTCTCCTGCCGTTGCTCGCCGGAGCTGGAGATGATGGTCAACTCCGTCGGATTGAATAGCGGTGCGTTGGATCGGAGCATCCCCTTCGTGCCGCATACGGTGGCCGTTTGGGGGGTGGCCGAGGTCAAGGAGGTCATGGCCTGGACCTGCGCCCCGGAAGGATAGGACAGTGTCAGTGCGGTCTCGGAATCCACTCCGCCGTCAGTCAGATGCGCCGTGGCCGTCAACGATTCCGGGCGTCCTAGGCTGATCAGCGCCCATGTCAGGGGATAGACACCAACGTCCATCAGGGCGCCTCCCCCGTCGTCGCGCCTCCACAGCCGGGATTCTGGATTGTACGGCGCCGGAAACCCGAGGTCAGCTTGCAGCCACCGGATCTCGCCGAGTTCGCCGGATGCGATGATTTCCGCCGCCCGTTGCACGCTGGGCAGGAACCGGGTCCACACTGCTTCCATCAGGAACAGGCTTTTCTCCCGGGCCAGCCGAACCAGGACCTCTGCTTCACGGGCGTTGATGGTCAGCGGCTTCTCGCACAACACGTGCTTCCCCGCTTCGAGGGCCGCCTTCGCCGCCGAGAAATGACTCGTGTGAGGGGTTGCCACATACACGACGTCCACCGCGGGATCCTGGAGGAGCCGCTGGTACCCCGGAAGCCCGCCGTCGTCGCCGTAGGCGCTCTGGAAGCCGTGCTCCGAAGCAAACGCGTCCGCGTTTTCCTGGGTCCGGGAACTGACGGACTGCAAAACGGCGTCGGGAAGGAGCGCGAGGTCGCTGACGACCGTGGAGGCGATCCGTCCGGTGGAAATGACTCCCCACCGGACGGGACTGCCCGATGCGGGCACCGGATCCTGGTTCAGGGAATCAAGAAGCGGTGTCCTGATGAGCAGCGATTCAGTTGCCGGCGTCAACGCGGGCACTGACCTTCCTGTAGTTCTGCCCGATCGACGCTCGGAAATCCGGCTCGGGTGTGGCGTCGAGGGCCACGGGCCAATCCGGGCGGTAGCCTGCGAGCGCCCACGCCGCCTGCACGGCTGCACCGCGGGCAACGTATTCGCCCGGGCTCGGAATCACGACAGGCAGGTCGAATACCTGAGCCGCTATCCGTTGCACGGCAGGATTCTGTACCGCGCCCCCGATCAACTGCAACCGTTCCGCACGGACACCCTGGTCACGCAGCGCGTCCAGGCCTCCGGCGAGTCCACACAGCATGCCTTCGATGGCGGCCCGGGCGATATTCGGCCGGGTGGTGGAGGCGATGCTGAGGCCGTGGAAGCTGGCCTTCGCGTGAGGCAGATTGGGAGTCCGTTCCCCTTCGAAATACGGCACCAGCACCACGCCTCCCGAGCCAGGCTCAGCTTCAAGGGCGAGCCTGGACAGCCCGTCGAAGTCGACGCCGAGCACTGCGGCTACCGAGCTGAGCACGCGGGCGGCGTTCAAGGTCACTGCGATGGGCAAATACTCGCCGCTCGCATCGGCGAAGCCCGCCACGGTCCCGCTCGCATCATGTCCGGGTGAAGAGTCGACGGCGAACACGGTGCCGCTGGTGCCCACGGACACGACGACGTCGCCGGGG
>NZ_DF952471.1:194217-200583 GCF_001263615.2 Arthrobacter sp. Hiyo1
CAGCGCCCGCCACCACTCGTCCGGATGGACTTCCGTTCCCTCCGGGTGGCTCGCGCGGCCCGCACGCACGAGCGCACCGCTTTCCGCGTCCAAGACCACCACTTTGCAGCTTTGGGTAGAGGAATCAACCCCGGCAACCAGTGTCATGAGGTCAGCGCGCTCCGAGGAGGTGCTCGATGAAGAGCTGCTGGAGCTTCACGAACCCAAAGCCCTTGCCGCCGAAGTAGGCATCGGCGTCGAAGTCCTCGTAAGCGGACTTGTCCGCACGCAACTGCTCGTAACCTTCGCCCGGGTTCAGTAGGTTCGTTGATTTCTGCCACGCGGGACGCCTGGAGGGCCTCCTGGACCTCGGGGTCGGCGCGGAATGCCTTGGCGCGCTCCTTGAGCAGCAGGTAGGTCTGCATGTTCGCGGCCGCAGAGTCCCACACGCCGTCGATGTCCTCGGTGCGGCTGGGCTTGTAGTCGAAGTGGCGCGGACCGTTGTAGGCGGGGCCGCCGTCGGGACCGCCGTTTTCGAGCAAGTCCACCAAGGAGAAAGCGTTCTGCAGGTCACCGTGGCCGAACACCAGGTCCTGGTCGAACTTGATGCTGCGCTGGCCGTTGAGGTCGATGTGGAAGAGCTTGCCCTGGTACAGGGCCTGGGCGATGCCGTGCGTGAAGTTCAGGCCCGCCATCTGCTCGTGGCCGGTCTCGGGGTTGATGCCCACGAGCTCCGGGCGTTCCAGGGTTTCGATGAAGGCTAGGGCGTGGCCCAGGGTGGGGAGCAGGATGTCGCCGCGGGGTTCGTTCGGCTTCGGTTCAATCGCGAAGCGGATGTTGTACCCCTTGTCCGTGACGTAGTCGCCCAACAGGTTCACGGCCTCGCGGTAACGCTCGAGCGCGCCACGGATGTCCTTGGCGGCGTCGTATTCGCTGCCTTCACGGCCGCCCCACATGACGAACGTTTCGGCGCCGAGTTCTGCGGCGAGATCGATGTTGTCCAGCACCTTGCGCAGGGCAAAGCGGCGGACGCCGCGATCGTTGCTCGTGAAACCGCCGTCCTTGAAGACGGGGTGGCTGAACAGGTTGGTGGTGACCATGGGAACGATCATCCCGTGGCTTTGAGCGCACCCTGCAAGCGGTCGATTTCGCGTTGGCGATCGGCAGCCGAGCAGCCGAAGGGGAACAGGTCGTTGTCGTGGAAAGTGATGCCGTAGGCGCCAAGGTCGCTGAGTCGGTTGACGGCTTCCACGGTGTCCAGGGGAGGGCGGGTGGCCGAACCGAACTGGTCCTGCGCCTCCCAACCGACGGTCCAAAGACCGAACGAGAACTTGTCTTCACGGGTGGGCTGAATCGTCATTGAGTGCTCCGGGTAGTCGAAAGGGGTTTGTTTCGCTATCCAACATATTATGAATTCCTGTGATGTCAACCACGTGAAGCCAACAAAGTTTTTTTCATCCCCTCAAGGAAAAGTCAGGAAAAGACCTGGCGCATGGGCCATCCAGCGGTTATGTTGTTGTGGACATCAAATAAGGCCGTCGAGCCCTCGAACGAAGGATTCAACCGTGACTGATCAGCTGGTGGCGGAACGCAACTGGGCAGGAAACTACAGCTACCAGGCACCGCAACTCGCGCATCCCGCCAGCGTGGAGGAACTGCAAGGTCTCGTGGCAGGCGGGCAGAAGGTTCGTGCGCTTGGCACGAGGCATTCCTTCAACTCCATTGCGGACACGGCCGGTACCCTCGTGGTGCTGGACCAGCTGGATCCGGGCATCAGTGTGGATGCGGCGAACATGACCGTCACCGTGAGCGGTGGCACGCGGTACGGGACCCTGGCGGCAGAACTCCAGCGCCAAGGCTTCGCCCTTCACAACCTCGCCTCACTCCCCCACATTTCGGTGGCAGGAGCTGTCTCCACCGCCACGCACGGCTCCGGTGATGCCAACGGCAACCTTGCCAGCGCCGTCGCGGGCCTTGAACTGGTCACGGCGGACGGCGGCATTCTCAGCGTGCGCCGCGGCGACGAGGATTTCGACGGAATGGTGGTGGGACTCGGCGCACTCGGCATCGTCACCAAATTGACCCTGGACATCCAGCCAACCTTCGACGTCGCCCAGAGCGTGTTCGAAAACCTCAACTGGGACCTCGTCCTGGAAAACTTCGACCAGATAACCTCCTCCGCGTATAGCGTCAGCCTGTTCACCGATTGGAGCGGAGACACCGTGGGCCAGGCGTGGCTCAAGAGGCGCGGCGGCGATGCGGACCCGGAAACGTCGGATTTCTTCGGCGGCACCCCGGCAACAGAAGCCCGGCACCCCCTTCCCGGCGTGTCGGGCAGCAACTGCACGCAGCAGCTCGGCATGGCCGGGCCGTGGTCCGACCGGCTGGCCCATTTCAGGATGGAATTCACACCGAGCCAAGGCGACGAGTTGCAGAGCGAGTACCTCATCCCCCGTGAACACGCCGTGGACGCCCTCCGCACCATGCGCCGGCTCTCCGACGTCGTGACTCCCCTGCTGCTGGTTGGCGAAATCCGCACGGTGGCCGCCGACCAGCTCTGGCTGAGCGCCAACTACGGCCGCGACGGCATCGGCTTGCACTTCACGTGGCGCCAGGACCAGCCGGCCGTCGAAGCCATCCTGCCGCTGCTTGAGGCGGAACTGGCTCCGTTCGCGGCGAGGCCGCACTGGGGCAAGCTGTTCGACGCCGGTGCTGCCGCCGTCGCGCCCTTGTACCCTCGCTTCAACGACTTCATCGCCCTGGCTGAACGCCTCGATCCGTCCGGAAAGCTCCGCAACGGCTTCCTGGACCGAACGGTGTTTGGGAGCTGATATTGTCGCGATGATGCCCTCCCCCACCCGAAATCCCGTCACCGCCAGCGAGCCCGATCCGTCACGGCGAAACAACCTGGCGCTGCTGACCTCCCTTGTCCACCACAACGGTGTACTCAGTCGTGCCCAGCTGACCAAGCGGACAGGCCTGAACCGGTCCACGGTAGGGGCGTTGATAGGGCAACTCGTGAACTTGGAAGTGGTGTATGAGACGGCGCCCTCCGGCGAAGCGCAGGTGGGCAGGCCCAGCCCGATCGTCCATCCCCGGCCGTCCATAGCTGCCCTTGCGGTCAACCCGGAGATCGATGCTGTCACCATCGGTCTTGTGGGCCTCGGGGGGAAGGTCCAGAAGAAGATCCGTTTCGACACCGAGCGGATCCCGACGGCCAAAGAAGCCGTGAACATCGCGGCGGCCGTCATCGAGGGAATGCGGTCGGAGCTCGACACGTCGTACCAGGTCATGGGCGTGGGCATCGCAGTGCCCGGACTCGTCAACCGCGGCGACGGCGTGGTCCGGCACGCCCCGCATCTGGGCTGGCGCGATGAACCCATAGCCCGAATGCTCGGCGAAGCTACCGGATACCCCTGCCACGCGGCCAACGACGCATCGCTCGGCGCCGAGGGTGAACTCCTTTTCGGCGCCGGCGCGGGCCAAAGGAACCTGATCTTCCTCAACGGTGGCGCCAGCGGCATCGGCGGCGGAATCATCGCTGACGGGGAATTGCTTCGCGGGACATCCGGCTACGCCGGGGAACTTGGACATACCTTTGTCCGCTCGACCGGCAAACCTTGCCATTGCGGGGCCGCAGGCTGCCTCGAGACCGAAGTCTCGCAGTCCTCGCTTTTTGAACTGGCCGGGATCGGCGGTGGGGATGCGGGTGAACTCGAGCAAGCGCTTCGCCGGAACAGCAGCGAAGCGGTGGGCGCCGAAGTGGCACGCCAGCTTGAGTATCTTGGCATCGCCTTGCGGAATGCGGTGAACATTTTCAACCCTGAAGCGATCGTCCTGGATGGCTTCCTCGGCGTCTTGCACGCCCTGTCTCCCGGGACATTGGACAGCTCGCTGCGATCCCAGGCGATGGACGGACCGGCTGGCCAGGTAAAGATCTACCGGGCCGCCCTCGGCTCGGATCTCATGATGATCGGAGCCGCGGAACTGGCCTTCGCACAGTTCCTCGCGGATCCGGCCGGCGCCTTAGCTGCGCTTCCTCTTAGTAAGGTCGACTATGTCTACTGACAATTCGCCCATGGGCGAACATTTCGAACTCACGGCCAGCATCGGCGGCCGCATCCAGCGCGCGTCGTCACGGAAATCGCCGCCAGCCTGCGGGAGCTCGACGTCGACGGCGTGGCCCTGGTCCAGGACTATCCCGCCGATGCCCAACCGCCATGGTGCGCGGCTGGGTCCTGGTCCCGTGGCCCAACCGGGTGGCTGGCGGCACATGGAGCGACGACGGCGTCACCCAACAACTCGACATCACCGAACCGGACAACGGCAATGCTTTGCATGGATTGCTGACGCACACTCCGTACGGGGTCAGTGCCCGGACCGCTGACAGCATTACGCTCGACGCCGGCATCTCGCCGCAAGCTGGGTACCCCTTCGAGCTGTCGACGTCGGTCCGTTATCAACTCGTGGAGGACGGGCTGCTTGTCACCCACCGCCTGGAAAACACGGGCCACCGGTCCGCGCCCGTCGCGCTCGGCGCCCATCCTTTCCTCCGGCTGGGCAGCGTGCCGACGGACGAACTCACGCTCTATATCAACGCCGCTACCCACATCGAGGTGGACGAACGCCTGAACCCCAGCGGAATCACCACGGACGTCGCCGGAACCACGAACGACTTTCGCACAGGCCAGCTGGTTGGTTCAGTTGACCTCGACGACGCCTGGAGCGATGTCCACCGCGAGGACGACGGAAGCTCGGTGCACTACCTCGAAGCGCCCGACGGCAGCCAAGTCCAAATGTTCATGGATGCCTCCTTCGGCTACGTCCAGGCCTTCACCACCACGGACTTCGCCACCGACGGCGGTATGGTGACCGCCGTCGCAGTTGAACCGATGACTGCGCCCGCCGATGCCTTCAACAGTGGCGAAGGCCTGCGCTGGCTGGAACCCGGGGAGGCCTGGGAGCCCAGCTGGGGCATCCGGTACGTGACGACGCGCGAGTAGCCAGCCGCGCGTCGCCGGCTACTTCCCCGTCGGCCACCCCGTGTACGACTCCGCAAGGTAGGCACGGGCGTGCCGGGACGAGACCACGGAGTGGAGCTCGCCGAGCTGGCGCGCGCGTCCGAAGTCGTCCGATCCAGGAGCGGTGTGCAGCATGGACGTCATCCAGTAGGAGAAGTGCTGGGCTTTCCAGACGCGTTCCAGGGCGCGGTCGCTGTAGGACTCGAGCAGGCCGTTGGAACCGTTCGAGTAGAAGGACTCCAGGCCTTCGAAGAGCACTTTGACGTCGTGCAGTGCCAAATTGAGGCCCTTGGCACCGGTCGGGGGGACGGTGTGGGCGGCGTCGCCGGCCAGGAACAGGTTCCCGTGGCGCATGGGAGTGTGGACGAAGCTGCGGAACGGCAGGACCATCTTCTCCAGGACCGGCCCTTCCTTGAGCTCAAAGCCGTTCCCGTTGACGCGTTTGCGGAATTCGGACCAGATGCGCTCATCGTCCCAATCCGCCACGTTTTCCTTGGGATCGCACTGGAAGTACATGCGCTGCACAGTCTCCGTGCGCTGGCTGATCAGGGCGAAGCCGTTCGCGGAGTTGGCGTAGATCAGTTCGTCCGAGCTGCGCGGGGCCTGGGCGAGGATGCCGAACCAGGCGAAGGGGTATTCGTGGAAGTACCACTTGCGGTTCGCCTCCGGGATCTGGAAGCGGCAGTGGCTTCGGGAACCATCGGCACCCACCAGGAAGTCCGCCTGGATCTCGAATTCCTGGCCCTCGGCGTCGGTGAACCAGACTTTCGGCCTGCCTTCGAGGTCATGGACGGTGGTGTCCGTGACGCTGTACCGGACGTCGCCGCCGTCGTCCTTGCGCCGTGCTGCAAGGTCGAGGAAAACGTCCGTCTGCGGGTACAGCCAGACTGATTCCCCCACGAGCCCCTTGAAGTCGATCCGGTGGCTTTCGCCGTTGAAGCGCAGTTCGATCCCGTCGTGCCTGTCGCCGTCGCGCAGCACGCGGTCCGAAACCCCGCTGTCCACGAGCAGGTTCACGGAGCCGTGTTCCAGGATGCCCGCACGGACCGTTTCGGCGATCTCCTGATGGCTGCGGACCTCGATGACGGTGGACTCGATCCCCGATTTTGCCAGCAGGTGGGAAAGCATGAGGCCGGCCGGGCCGGCGCCCATGATGGCCACTTGGGTGGTGATGATCTTGCGTGCCATGGTGTTCCTCGCTTCATTGCGGAACCGCGCCTAAGGGCCGCGGTGGTTCTGCTGATCAGTGTGACCCCCGCCGCATCGTCGGCGTTAGACGAATTCCGTTCAACGGAAAACCCTTAAGTGTTCCGCTGCTCCCCGAGCTGGCGCCCGATTCCGCGCGCCGCCGTCTGCAGCGCCGGCA
>NZ_DF952471.1:201485-202815 GCF_001263615.2 Arthrobacter sp. Hiyo1
CCAAGTGTCCGGATCCACGACGCCCGCGAGCTGCGCGTACCCCTGCTGGGCGGTTTCAGCCAAAAGGTGACGGACGACGTCGGCCGTCATCTTTTCGGCTGGGTCGCTGAACTGTTTGAGGTACTCGGCCTGCTTTTCCCGCGGCTGGCTGGCCATTAACGCCAGCCCGGCCGAAGAAATGTGAACGGGCATCCGGCCGGCAACGCGGGCACGGTTGGCCACGGATCCCCGGCGGGACAGCCGCTCCACGAACAACGCCTCCCAACCATCGAGCACGGCAAGGTTCACGTTCTGGTTCAGGACCTGCTGGATATCCTCCATGAACGGCAGGGCCGCTTGCCGGAGGGCCAAGGTGGGTGAATTCCGGTTGACGAGTTCCCATAACCGCAGGCCCAGGCGGACATCTCCGCCGGCAGCCAGATCCAGGAGACCGTGGTCGGCGAGCTGCCGGACCAGGCGATGGGCACTCGTGAGCGGCAAGCCGGCAGTCTCCGCGAGTTCGGAAAGACGGAGTGACGTGGATCCTTCGGGGAATGCCTCGATGATCCGGACGATGCGGTCCACGACGGAATCACCGGATGCCGAGTTGGCCACTGCGTTTTCCCCATTTCCCACGGATTCCATTCAATGGTGGGCTCAAGTTTACTGCGGTTCAGCAGGATCCGCAGGGGCATGCTTGGTTTCCCGGCGCGAAATCTCCAAGCCGATCGCGTCGTAGTGCGCCAGCACTACCGGCGAGGCGGATGTACCGGGCTGGTCCAGCAGGCCAAACGCGAAATCGCTGGCAGCAAGAAGTTCTTCATCGGAGCATTTGTCCAGCGGTTGGAGTCCCGCCGCGTCGATTGAGGCTGCGAATTCGCCGGTGATTTCAATCGATTTCGTTCCCGCCGCGGCCCCGAAACCGGGACTGGCAGGCTTGTCCGTGAATTCCAGGGAAACGCCGGATCCGGTGGGCAGGCCAACTTCGGTGGCTCCGCCGTCGATCGCATTGAGGTCGTTGCGGAGTCCCGCTAGTGCCTGCGATTCGACAATCGCGGCGTGCGAAAAGCCGACTCTGATGTGGGAGGTGATGCCCATTCGGCGAATCCGGCGAACAATGTGAACCAGCGCGGAGCGGGAGTCCTGATTCAGGCTCCCCCGCACGTCGATCTCGACAGCGTCGGTGGAAACATCAAACTTTACAAGGGCGTGCAATCTACGGTCCATAGGTACTCCAAAAGAGGCGTCTATGGCCGACGGCTCAACCTCAAGAAGCCTATCCTCCGGAACCCTCGTTGTACACCCCGCGAGTCGACCGACGAGCGGGCCCGCCTCACCCGGCCCGGCTGCG
>NZ_DF952471.1:202840-206537 GCF_001263615.2 Arthrobacter sp. Hiyo1
CTCTTCGAAGTGGGTCAGGGTGCCCGCTGCGTCAACGGAGTCCACCAAGGACGTGGCGATATCGCGCAATTTCACGTTGCGATTGCTCGAGGCCTCCGTGAGGATCCGGACAGCGTCCTCCTGGCTGCAGCGGCTTTGTGCCATGACAATTCCAACGGCGATATCGATCACTGTGCGGGACTCCATGGCCGCCCGGAGATTCTTTGCGCTGTCTGCATGGAGGGCGAACCTGATAGCGAGACGCAAGGCCTGCGACACCTCACGGGTATATCCGCGGGCCCGATCAGCAGCCCGTTCGTCGAACTTGTACGGGGCCTCGGAGTACAGGTTGAGCGCTGCTTTGGCCTCTCCCTCCAGATTGAAGGGCAACGACAACACCGACCTCAGTCCGTGCGACGCAACGGCACTCGCATAGTCGGGTCCCCAGCGGTTCTCTTCAAGAAGATCCGGGACGTGGACTTCCCTTTCCTCTTCGGCAGCCGTCAAACATGGCCCCTGGGCCAAGGAATACTGGATCTCGTCCACTTCGCGGGCCGCATCACTGCTCCAACCAATCGTGAGTGCCTTCCGCTCGCGCAGCAGCGTGATCCCACAGAGCGCGTCATCGCCGTCGCCCGCCATCTGGTGGGCAGAAAACCGCGCCAGCTCGTTGAGGAATTCCTCGAAGTCGGCACTCTCCAGGATCAGGTTCTGGATTCGGTCGATGGTGGTCAAAGTGTTATCTGCAGGAAGCATGGCGCGTTCTCCCGGTGAATATGCTGATTGGGGCATGTGGAAACAATAAGTCCCTTTACATAAGGTCCCACACGGTCGCCAATTGGGAAACGCCTAGCCGGAAGTGAGTTCCCTGACCCGGGACCATGCCGCAGGCGCCAATACCACCGCGACGCCGACGGCGGCCCCGATCACGGTCTCCACAATGCGGTCCCGCAGCAGGAGCGCGGGCGGAACGTTGGCAACCAGCAAAGTGGAAATGAGCGCGAGCGGTGTGACGAATATCTGCGCCACGAGATATTGGCGCGTAATGAAGAGCTCTGCTCCGAACTGGCATGCGGCAATCACCAACACCATCTGCCATGGCGCCGGGCCGAGCCAGAGGATTCCGGCCAACACCAGCAAACCGAGCAATGTCCCCACGATCCTCTGGATTCCCCGTTGCACCCGATGCCGGGTACTGCGCCCAACCAGGGGAACTACTGCCGCCACCATGGCCCAATAGCCGTGTCCGAATCCGAGCCACTGCCCAACCAAAGTAGCAAGCGTTCCGGCTAGCCCGGCAGCCACGAAGTAGCCCAGGCCTTCCAGCCAAGCTGCCCGGATTTCCTGGGGCAGCAACCGGTCCGCAGCCGGTCGCTTCCATGGTGTCCGGTGGCTCGGGACTACCCGCGCCGACATTCCGATCAGCAACGCCAACACGGCAGTCAAAACCGCCGCCAACATCCCTTCCCAGAGCGGGGGCTGCTGGGGAACGGAGGCGATCGCCGCGAAAGCGAAAATATGGAAGAGCGAACCTGCCGGGCGAAGCCTCCACAGCGCGGTCACCACGGAGCAAAATGCGGCAACCAATGTGGTGCCTAGCGTGAGGATCCACAGGTACGCGTCCGAGCCCTGGCCAACCCGGGCGGTCAGGGTGGCAAGCAGGATGATGCCGAGGAGCAACGAACCGGCACGGAGCTGGCTTCGAAAACGGTGGCTGTGGGGCTCGTTACGGCCGTAGATATTCGTGAACGCCGCAAAGCTGGCGAAGACCACAAGGTCCAGCCGTCCGAACAACACGAGGGTGATCAACGGCAGGAAGACGCCCACCGCGCAGCGCACAGCCGGGTGATGGTCCTTGTTGCCGGGACCGATCCTGAACATCTCTGCCAGGGCGTTCAATGGCTTGCCTGCCTCTTTGCTTCTCTTGAGCGCCGAACTGCTCAACTAATCCCCACCGCCACCCTCGCCTCGCAAGCTCGGCCAGGGAACCCTGGCGGCGTGGGCCCACGACGGCGGCACTGGCATCCGCTACGAGCTTACGCCGGGAGGCTCCAGGCAGCCGGACTGCCTTCCGTTGAATGGTGGGTCGTGAAGCGAAGTAAGACGGCGGCACGTCTTCGATTGATAGTCTCATGTCGGTTGTTACCAGCCGGGCCGGGGCTATTCCGGCCACATCACCTGAACCCATTCACCGGAGGTCAATCCATGCTCAAAGGTTTCAAGGACTTCGTTCTTCGCGGCAACATCATCGAGTTGTCCATCGCCGTCGTCATCGGCACCGCGTTCACAGCCCTGGTCGCAGCGTTCACCACCAATATCATCAACCCGGTCATCGCCGCCGCCGGCGGAGTCAACGCCCAGGGGCTCGGCTTCGCGATTTGGCCCGACAACGCGAAGACCTTCGTCAACTTCGGCGCCGTCATCACCGCGTTCGTAACTTTCCTGATCACGGCCGCCGTGGTGTACTTCATTTTCGTTGCGCCCATGAACAAGATCAACGAACTGACCAAGCGCCGCGCCTCCATCGAAGAGCCCGAGGACGAGCCACTGCCGGCTGATACCGCCCTGCTTGTTGAAATCCGCGACCTCCTGACCGAGCTCGCCGCTGCCAACAAGAGCAACGAGAACGCCCGCTAGGTTTCGTGAATCACGGCCAGTTCGGCGCGTCCGGTCGGCGCCGAACTGGCCCCATGAATACCGCCCCAGATCGTGACGCAGGCGCAATCCGCCTGAAACAGGGTTCGGGCACGATAGTGCCATGAAGCCGAAGAAGAGGTCTTCCGTTACCGCTGAGCTCTCCTGCGAAGTGTGCGGGCAGATGCCCGAGGCTCCGAAGGCAAGGGTCACCGTGGCCCAAATCGCGGTGATGCTTCCCATCGAACTTCTTGTCCACGCCATTGTGGTTGAAACGCAACTCCCTTACCTGGCCAAGGTGCTCCTCCTGACCGTGACCGCAACGGTCCTGGTGATTTGGGTTGCCGAGCCCTCCGCGGCCAGGATCCTGCGGCGCTGGATCCACGCACCTGCCCTCCGCCACCGCAGGAAGCTCCATTCGGCCCCGGCGCTTTGGCGGGCGAGGACTGTGCTCCGCGACCAGCCAGGCTCCCTCCAACGCATGACCCACTCGCTCGCCCGGACGAACATCAACATCCTCAGCATCCATGTCCACCCCATGGATGGAGCCGTCATGGACGAATTCGTGGTGTCTGCCCCGGGCCACCTCGGCGAGCATGAGCTACTGACAGCGCTCGACGACGGCGGTGGCCGGGATTCGCACGTGTGGCCTACCACTGCACTCGCCATGGCGGACGGCCAGACAAAGGCCCTGAGCCTGGCTGCCCGGATCGCCGACAACCCGGACGAATTACCGCTGGCGGTAGCAGAACTGCTGTCGGCGAAAATCGTCACCCCTGAACCCGAAGGGCCGGCCGCCGAGGCAGGCGCCGCCGTCGGGCCCTCCACAACCCTCCTCAAGATTCCGACCGCATGGCACGGGCCGCTCCTGTTCTCCCGACCGGACGAACCGTTCACGCCGGCGGAATCGGCACGCGCACATCGGCTTGCCGAGCTGGCGGAAATCCTGGCGCACACCCGGAGCGCCGACGCCAAAGACCGGGACTAGGCCGGCCGACAACTGGAAGGTGGTGGCGGGATGAGCGCCATGGACATGAGGGAGATGGATTCCGCAGGGGTGTCCGTTCCCGGCCAGCCCAGCGCC
>NZ_DF952471.1:206860-214567 GCF_001263615.2 Arthrobacter sp. Hiyo1
GGCGGTGGCCACGAGCCGGGAGCTCAGCACTGGGGCCGGGCGATGGCCGTTGCCATCAGCAAACTCGCCGACCAGCTGGCAAGCGAGGACGCGCATGAAGCCTGATGGGCCGGGAACTGCGGCTCCGCGTCACCGCGGATCCGGACGGCGCACGCATCTCCGTGTGGTGTTTCCCGGAGGAGTAGCGAGGGCGGAGGGCCGATCCGGATTTCACATCATGAACCCGACGCCGGCGTCCACAAACTCCGCCGGTACAGTTTGTCGGGTGACTACCAAGATTGATCTCGAGCGTGCTGCCGATACCTCCGGGCGTGGGCTTTGGATGAAGACCTGAAGCAACGCGTCATGTCCACGCCAGCCTTGGCAACAATGGCTTCGCGCGTGGCAAGGCGATACTCAGCCGGGGACACCACCGCCGATGCCATCGAGGTAGCCGCAGCGGCGGTGGCGCGCGGGCATGCCGCCAGCATCGAGTATGCCGGCGAGAGCGTGCGCAACGCCGAGCTCGCACGCTCGGGAAGCCGGGGTCTTCCTTGAGCTGGGCGCTGCCCTCGGGAAGTCCGGCCTGCCGGGCACCATCTCTTTCGACCTCTCCCATCTCGGCGCACTCGTGGACCGCGATCTGGCCCTCAACCATGTACGCCAGCTTGCCGCGATAACTGAACCGTACGGAACGGGACTGATGATCTCGGCCGAAGGCTCCGACCGGACCGATTTGGTCCTCGACCTGTACGACGAGCTCGCAGCCGAGATTCCCCGCGTCGGCATCACGCTCCAAGCCCGCCTGCACCGCACCCCCGGAGACCTCGAGCGGGTCCTTCGCCACCCGGGTACCGTTCGCTTGGTCAAAGGCGCGTTCCTCGAGCCCGAGTCCGTCGCCTACCCTCGCAACAGCGCCGAACTGACGGCTGCCTACCTCGACCTCGCGAGCCAGCTCATCCGCTCGGGCCACTCCCTGTCCCTCGCAACCCACGACGACGAGCTCGTCAACACGCTCATCTCCAGGCACGGCGAGGCACTGAAGACAGACGCGATCGAATTCGAGATGCTCCTCGGACTCGGGACCGAACTTCTCGATCGGCTCCACAGGGCCGGGTACAGGACCCGTGAATACGTCATCTTCGGTGGCGAATGGTGGTTGTACGTCCTGAACCGCATCGCGGAACATCCCGAGCGGGCGCTGACGGCTCTCGCCGACCTCAACCCGAGCTAAGCCCTCCCCGATCCCGGCTGCCCTGCGAGGCGGAAAATACCCTGCGATACCGGTATTCCAGCGTCGCAGGGTATTTTCCGCGTCGCGTAGCCAGCTGCGCATCGCGAGGTAGGAAGCGCGTCGGCAGGCCATTTGCGTGTCGCCATAGCAACGCCCCAGCGCCGGGTTGCCCGGTATCCCATGCAATACCCGGCAGACCTAGGAATTGCCCGGTATCCCATGCAATACCCGGCAGACCTAGCGTGCGGCCTGCTAATATCCACTGTCAGATCTCTGAGGTAGGTTCCCGGTCCGCGGCCTCGTCTTCCTAGATCTTGACGGTGTCGGCCTTGAGCACGCTCCCGCCTACGAACTTTGGAGCCGCTGAACAGCCTTCGCAATCATGCCTGCTGCCTCGTCGATTTCCTCCGTGGTAGTGAAGCGCCCGAATCCTACGCGAATACTGGACCTGGCCATGGCGCCGTCAAGGCCAATGGCCATGAGAACATGTGAGGGATTCTGGTCGCTGCTGTTGCAGGCGGACCCAGTCGACATGGCTATTTTCGGTAGGGCTGATCGCAGGTCCACCGAATCGATGTCCGGAATCCTGAAATTCAGGCAATTCGGAAGAGCGTCATCGAGCGGCGAGTTGGCGGTGACCGTTTGGATGCGCTTGGACAACTGGTTCCAGAATCTGCTTCTCAGGTCGAGAACTCTTTGCTTTTCGCTGGCGGAGATCTCGTTGGAAATTTTTATTGCTTCCGCGAATCCGACGATGCCGGTGATGTTTTGCGTCCCAGGCCGGCGCCCTCCCTCTTGGCCGCCGCCGAACAACATGTTTTCGAACCCCCCCATGCAGCGTCTGGGTTTCCTTGTCGATGTAGAGGGCTCCGATGCCTTTGGGCCCGTAAATTTTGTGCCCTGAGAAGCTGATCAGGTTTGGGCCCAGGGATTTGAAGTCCGGAGCGAGATAGCCGATGGCTTGCGTGGCGTCGCAGTGAAACCGAACCCCTGCCTCACGAGTGATGGCGGCGATGTCCGTGACCGGTTGTATGGTGCCGATCTCGTTATTAGCCAGCATTATCGACACGAGGCTGGTGTTGGGCCTGATCGCGTCGGCAATGTCATTGGGTGAGACGATCCCTTGTGCGTCCACGGGCAGAAAGGTGACTTCACCGCCCCGCTTTTGAAAGGCGAGGCAGGCATCCAGGACGGATTTGTGCTCGATGACAGAGGTAATGATGTGGTTGCTGCTGGACCCAGCTGCAGTTGCGATTGCCCAGTTGTTGGACTCCGTCGCCCCGGAGGTGAAGAAGAGCTCACCCGGGCGGCAATTCAGCACTCTAGAGATGCTGCGGCGGGCCTTTTCGATTCCGTGAGGTTCGCGGTGTTGGCGCCGTCCAAGACTGTGCCAAGGCTGAGCCCTGCCATCATCGAACTCCGCGAAAAATCATCGATCCCGGTTGGTGCATCGAAATATCCGCATTCGATCAGGGCTTGCGTGTCGCCGGTAACCTCAACCGACAAATCCAAGCCGTCCAGAAGTCGATCAATATCCATGGCGGGTGCTGTCTTCATTGCACACTGACCTTCTTTTGTGAAGTTGATGATTCAGCAAAAACGGCAACGCCGGCGCAGACCGTGAGAATCGCGATACCTGCCATCTGCCGAAAGTCCAGGCTTTGATGTAGAACCACGGCACCTACGGTGGAAGCCAACGCAGGGTCAAGGGCAGCGACGAGCGCGAATACCAAAGCTCGAAGGCGTTTCATTGCAAATAGCTCCAGCGCAAACGGAGCCAGCAAGGTCAATATGGAAACAACGAGCGCATGGAGCGCCAATTCAGGAGTGAATAGAACAGCGGGCGGAGCGTTCACCATGAAGGCAGCCAGCGCAATGGGGAGGGCAACCCATAGCCCCTTACTAAGAGTGAGCATCGGGTGGTTGGCCTGCGGAATGGAAGTCCCGACATGGATGTATGCGGTCAGTAGCAGTCCCGTTGCCGCAGCAAAGAACAGACCTTCGAGTGCAGTCGTCGCGCCATAGGTCGGAATCATGAAGAGCCCGGCAACCGCCAGCCCCGCAGCAACCCGGGCCGTGGTGTTGCGGGACCGGATGCATCCGATAACGAGAGGCAGTGTGAACTCTATGGAGATGGCCAGGGATAGATCAATGGTGGATATCGCCCGGTAGAAGGTGACCTGCATCAGCCCCAGCACCAACCCGTACGTGAGGATGAATCGGACCGGCGCTCGACTCGATGATTTCATCATGAAAATCACTGGAAGAGTCAGGATCGCGGCAATCCCGATTCGCAAAACCGTCGCACTCGCGGCGCCCATCGAGCTAATCAACCCGACCGCGACGGCGTTACCGATTTGAAGGAGCGAGAGGCTCGCTACGGACGCCAGAATGCCGGCCCTGTGTCGGGATGACTCTGGCCTATTTGCTTGAAAAGTCAATTGCTGACCCGTTCCGAGTCGGCATGGTGCAAACACGCGGAGCCAGCGTCGGCCGTTTCCGCCGAAGGTATACGCGCTATTTTCACGAGAGGATCCCAATTATCCAGAAGTGAGTCGTGCATTTGCGCTTGTATGCGACGCCTGAAAATCCTCACACAAACCTTGTGACAGGGCCAAATAGTTTGTGACAGCAACGTGACACACAAATTCGGATGCGGTTGGCAGTGATTATCCCCACGTGAAACACCACCCCAGCCGATATGGCATCGTCCCCCTTGTCGACCTCCGCCGGCCGGCAGACCCCGAAAGGCGAATCGAGCAAGTGCCCTGAACCGGACGGGGATCCTCCGACCGTCGGGATCATCGTAGGTCCGACGCCTACCTCGAGGAAGGCGCAACGGGTGCGAGTGAACCCCTCCACGCCTCCGGTATCCCATCTGCGCACCCGCGTTTCAATAACAAGCCACCCTCCTCGCCGACCTCAACCCGAGCTAAGCCCTCCCCGACCCTGCCCGCCTCGCGACGCCCCAAACGCCTCGTGACACCCTAAACGCCTCGTGACCCGGAAAATCCCTATCGACACCGGTATTCGGGCGTCGCCAGACTTTCTCCTCGTCGCATAACCAGTTGCGTGTCGTGAGGTAGACAGCGTGTCGTGGGGTCGGGAGCGCGTCGGCAGGCAGGAACACGCGAACACGCCGGCATCCCATGCCCCACCCGGGCAAGCCCAGGAATCGTGTCGGTATCCCATTTCCCGCACCGCTCGGGTGAGTGAACCCATATTCCGCCAAACCTCACCTCCCGGTCACATTCTGTTTCGTCGCTTTGTATACCAAAAGCCTTGACAGTGCCGCGGGTCACATCTACTTTTGATTTTGGGATCCCAAAGCGGGATCCCAAACCGGACCCAACGAACCGGCAGCGTCCCTCCTCCCAGAAAGAGGACCGGGCCGCTACTGCTGCCGCCGGCGCGAGTCCAGCTGCCGCGGCAACCCGCGCCCAGCTCACCAATTCAAGACTTTCCCCGCTCCTCAAACTCCCCTGAAGGAGAAACTGTGTCTCTCCCAAACACCGAAACAGAAGCACATGCCGTCGAAGGAATAGCAGAAGAAAAAGCCGGCAAGGACGGCGTGCAGCGACGCACGAGTGTCCGTTGGAGGCTCTTCGTCCTGCTGCTGATCCTGGTCGCCGTCAACTACATCGACCGCGGCTCCATTTCCGTGGCATTGCCCATCATCCAAAAGGAATTCAACCTCGCACCCGAACTCGTCGGGCTCCTGCTTTCGGCATTCTTCTGGACCTATGCGCTCATGCAGATCCCCGTCGGCTTGCTCATCGACAAGTTCGGCCCCCGTAAAGTCGTCACGGCGTCGTGCATCGGCTGGGGTGCCGCAACGGCAGCATCCGGCCTGGCCGGCGGCTTCCTCAGCATGTTCATCGCCCGCTTGGGTATCGGCGTCGCCGAAGCAGGCGTCATGCCGGCCGGCGGCAAGCTCAACGCCATCTGGATGCACAAGAAGGAGCGTGGCCGCGGCGCCACGATCCTTGACGCAGGCGCCCCGCTCGGAGCCGGCCTGGGCGGTATCCTCATCACCTGGCTCATCGCCTCAACAGGCAGCTGGCGCTACTCGTTCATCATCGCCGGTGCCGCCACCGTCCTCATGGGCCTGGCAGTGTGGTGGTACGTCCGGGACAATCCCCGCAACCACAAAGCTGTCAACGACGCCGAGGCCGAATACATCGAGTCCTCCCATGCCGAAGAGGACGCCGAGGCCACGAAAGACGGCGTGAAGGGCAAGCGCGCACTCCTCCCCTACCTGAAGTTCCGCTCTTTCTGGGCCATGTGCTTTGGCTGGCTGGGATTCAACGGCGTGTTCTACGGCCTCCTGACGTGGGGCCCGCTCTACCTCGCCCAGGCCAAGCACTTCAACTTGAACACCATCGGCTGGTCCACGTTCGTGATCTTCGGCGCAGGCTTCGTCGGCGAGATCCTCGGCGGCGCTATCGCCGACAAGTGGCGCGCAGCCGGCGCCTCGGCCAACCTGGTCATGCGTACCCTGCTGGGCATGTCCAGCGTCGTGGTAGTCGGCGGCCTGGTTGGCGTGACGGTCGTCGCAGACCCGATCACCGCCGTCGTGCTCCTCTCAGTGGTCCTGTTCTTCCTCCGCTGGGTGGGCCTGTTCTGGAGCATCCCGTCAATCCTGGGCGGCCGCACCAACGCTGGCGTCCTCGGCGGCGCCATGAACTTCAGCGGCAACATCGCAGGGTTCGTCACCCCGATTGTGGTAGGCCTGATTGTCGGGGCCACGGGCTCCTACACCTGGGCGCTGCTGTACTTTGTAGGATCCGCCGTGATCATGGGCGTCTCCGTCCTGACCCTGAACTACAACAAGCGGCTTCCGGTCTAACTCGCCTGACCGGGCCGGCCGTGCGGTCCTGAACCGCCGCACGGCCGGACGCCTCCGGGTTGCCGGGCGCATTGACCCAAGAGAACACGAATGGAGCAAGAATGCTGATTGCCGAAGAAACCCCCACCACGGACCGTCCCCTCCGGGAATCCGTGCGGGACGCCATCCGTTCGCGAATCTTCGAGGGTCATTACGCGCCCGGCACCCGGCTGGTGGAGCGGGACCTCGCCGCCGAATTCAACGTCTCGCGACTCCCCATCCGCGAAGCCCTCCGCATGCTGCGGCAGGAAGGCCTCATCCAGGACCGGGCCTCCCGCGGTTCCGAAGTGGCAGGGTTGAGCCCCAAAGACGTCGAGGACCTCTTCGACGTCCGCCAGTCGCTCGAAGTCCTCGCCTGCCGCCTGGCAGCGGCCCGCGCCACGGACAAGGACCTCAAGCACCTGGCCAGGCTCCTCGATGAGGCCGATCGCTTCCTTGCGAGAGGCTCAATCCTCGAGGCCCACCGCGCCAACAGCGAATTCCACGATGCCATCACGGCCATCGCCAACAACGATTTTCTCCGCACCGCGTTGGAACCGCTCCAAGGCCGCATGCACTGGCTCTTCCGCCACGTGGACGACCTGCCGGAACTGATCCAGGAGCACCGCGATCTCTACGCCGCCATCGCCAGCGGCGATGCCGAGCGCGCCGCAGCCCAATCGGCGTCGCACATTGGAAAGTACCGCGAGCAGTTCCCCCAGAACGAGCCCGCCACCGAACTCAAGTTGCAAGGCAAACGACCATGAAATTGCTAGTCATCAATCCCAACATCAGCGCGCATGTCACCGCGCTGATCGACGCCGAAGCCCGCCGCTCGGCGGGGACTGACACCGAGCTGATCGTCAGGACCGCCGGACATGGCGTCGAATACATCGAGACCCGCTTCGAATCCCTCATCGCAGCCGGAGCCGTCGCCGAAATCATCGCCGAGCACTGCGGCGGCGATCCGGCTGCGGACCGCATAGACGGCGTCGTGGTGGCCGCATTCGGCGACCCCGGGATGCCTGCGCTCAAGGAACTGACCGACGTGCCGGTCATCGGGATCACGGAGGCCGCCCTCTGCGCCGCGGCCCTGCAGGGCCAACGCTTCTCCATCATCGCCATTTCGGACCGCATCACCGCCTGGTACCGGGACTGCGTGGAGCATTTCGGACTTGGCAGCCGTCTTGCCTCGATCCGTTCCATCAACCAGAGCCTCAACGGCATCGGCACTGTGCAACAGGACTTCAAGGAAACCCTCCTGGCACTGAGCCGGCTAGCGGTCGCGGAGGACGGCGCCGACGTCGTCATCCTGGCAGGTGCCCCGCTTGCCGGACTCGCGCGCGAGCTTGAAGGACAAATCCCCGTGCCCGTGGTGGACGGAATCTCCGCCGGGATCCGCATGACCGAAGCGGTTGTGGCCCTGCAATCCGGCTTCCACCGCCAAGGCGCTTTTGCGCCGCCGCCCGTCAAGCACCGCCGGGGACTGTCCGAAAACCTCGACGCCGCCCTGACCGCCATCCAGTCCGCCGCCGGCACCTCCGTTGCCGGCACCGCCGTTCCAGCAGGAAAGTAGGAACCACCGTGACCATTCCCGATCTCGTCATCGCCCACGGCACCGTGGTCA
>NZ_DF952471.1:214746-221044 GCF_001263615.2 Arthrobacter sp. Hiyo1
CGACGGCGGCCGCATCATCCAGCTCATCGACGCCGCAGAACCGGTCCCCGCGGCCGCGCGTATCATCGACGCTTCGGGCAAGTTGGTCATCCCGGGCGGTGTGGACGGCCATTGCCACGTGGCCCAAGTGACCGGCCGCTTCCGCACCCTGGATGACTACCGCACCACCTCCACCGCAGCCCTGTGGGGCGGCACCACAACCATCATCGACTTTGGTATTCCGCGTGACGCCCAGGAATCCCCGCTGGACGCCGTCCTGAACAAGAAGCGCTTGGCCGCCGAATCCCGCTGCGACGTCGCGCTGCACGGCTCCGTGGTCAGTTGGGACGAGACCGTGCCCTGGCAGCTGGAGCAACTCGCCGCCGAGGGCGTCCGTTCGGTGAAGATGTACACCACCAACCGCGGCTCCACCATGGCCGACGGCGACACCATCCTGAAAGTCATGCGCGAAATGGTGCGCCTGGACGGACTCACGTACATCCATGCCGAACACGATCCCATCATCGCCGACTGCACCGAACAGCACGCTGCGGACGGCCGGATCGGCATCGATCACCTGCATTCCACACGGCCCGAGCTCGCCGAGGAAATCTCTGTCAAAGAGACCCTCGCCATGGCCGAGTACACCGGTGCGCCGGTCTACTTCGTGCACCAGTCGACCCCCGCGCGGTGGATCTGGTCACCGAGGCCCGCGGGCGCGGCCAGGTGGCCTACTCCGAGACGTGTCCGCACTACCTGACGCTGGATGACACCGTCTACGGCTCAAAATTCCCCGAATGGTATGCCTGCTGCCCGCCGATGCGCAGCGCTGAAACCGTCGCCGCGCTGAAGGAACGGCTCGCGGACGGAGCGATCCACACCGTCTCCTCGGACCACTCCTGCTACGACCTCTCGCAAAAGCGGGAGCGCACCGACGACGTCCGCTTCATGCCGCACGGGCTGCCCGGCGTCGAAACCCGAATGCCCGTCACATTCACCGCAATGGCGCCCAACAGCACAGTGGAGGACTTCGTCGAGGTCTTCTCGGCCGGTCCCGCGCGGATCAACGCCGTGCCCGGCAAGGGCACCATCGCGGCAGGGTTCGACGCCGATCTGGTCATCTTCGATCCCGCCGAAGAACGCGAGGTCGACGGCGGCGCGCTCCACATGGGTACTGACTTCTCGCCTTTTGAAGGGAAGACGCTGAACGGCTGGCCCGCCGTCGTCGTCTCCGCCGGACGCGTCGTGGTCGACGACGGCGGTTTCCACGATCCCGGACCGGTGGGCCGTTTCGTCGCCCGCAACGGCTTCGCCGCCCACCACGACGCCCTGTCCGTTCGAAAATCGCCGTCCGTTCCCGCCACCGTTTCTGCTTAGGAGAACCATGCCTTCCGAACACCGCCCCACCCGCATCGGCATGATCGTGCCGTCATCCAACACGTGCCTTGAACCGCAGAGCTACCGGATCCTGGGTGACCGCGAGGACGTCACCATCCACTTCACGCGCATTCCGGTCACACGCATTGCACTGGATGATTCCTCGGACAAACAATTCGATTCGGCCGTCATGAGGGAGGCCGCCGCATTGCTCGCGACGGCGGATGTAGACGTCATCGCATGGAACGGAACCTCAGGCTCCTGGCTCGGTTCCGCCCATGACGAAGCGCTGGTCCAGGAAATCACGGAGGCCACCGGGATCCCGGCCACGACCTCTACGTTGGCCTACCTGGAGGCCTTCAAGGCGTTCGGCACGGAAAGGATCAGCATGTTCACGCCCTATACAGGGGACGTGAACCATGCCGTCATTGAGTCATATGGGCGCGAAGGAATCAGGACGGTTGACCACCGCCACCTGGACCTCAGCAACAACGAATCCTTCGCCCGGGTCACGGACGCGGAGATGCTGCCCGGGTCCTTGGAACTTGCCGCCTCGAACCCGGACGCGCTCATTTATTTGTGCACGAACCTTTACGGCGCCAACATCACCGCGGAAGTGGAGGAAACCACCGGAGTGCCGGTGCTTGATTCCGTGGCGGTGACGCTATGGCACTGCCTCAAGCTTGCCGGAGCGCCCTTACTGGCACCCAAGTGGGGCCGGCTGCTTGCCGAACTAGCCTGATTCGTCAGTGGTGCCCTCTTAAAGAGGCTGGATGTTCTCCGCCTGGGGGCCTTTCGGGCCTTGGACGACGTCGAACTGGACCCGCTGATTCTCGTCCAGTGATCTGTACCCGCTTGAGGCGATCGCTGAGTAGTGGGCAAAAACGTCCGCCGAACCGTCGTCGGGGGCAATGAAGCCGAAACCCTTTTCGGCGTTGAACCACTTGACAATACCTGTTGCCACGGCCATGTTCCTTCTCTGAATCTGACTGGCCACCGGCTTCAAACCCGATGCCCCCGGACGCATACGTCCGCTTCCTCAAAGCTACGTGGCGGGGTTCGGGGGCGCAAGGATCTTCGGGGGTCTCGGTGTTCCCTGGGGCCCGAATCTTGAGGATTTCTTGTTCCTCTGCAGGGCGGGATCTTGAAACTGGGACGGCAGAGTGGTTGGCGATTAGCGTCGGCGGCCATGAAGGAGAACACCAGGTGGGGTTGTTCCGGCGCCGGTTCGAAGCGGCCGGATTGTCGCCTTGACGAGCGACCACACTGTTCACAACCTGCCGTATGGCGCGAGCAAGGGGGCCCTCGACCGGATCGTCACAGCGTCCGCCGTCGAGCTGGCAGGCCGGGGCGTGCGGGCGAACGTGGTGAACCCGGGCCCGATCGACACCGGGTGGATGGACGACGCTACGCGGCGTTCGGGCATTGACGCGACTCCAGCGGGTCGACTCGGCACGGCCGAGGACACGACGGACCTGGTGAGATTCCTGTTTTCCGGGCAGGGGTCGTGGATGAATGGCCAGATTCCTTATAGCAACGGGGGCTTTAAGGTCGGCTGGGCACTGACGGACCGCAGCCCCTGTCTTCGACGGGACAGGGGGCGGTCCGCAGCAGCAAGGCGGCCCTGGGGCCTAGAGAAGCCCGACCTTGGTCATCAACTCGGTAACCTTTTCGCTGTTGAGCTTGGCGGGGTCCACCGAAGGTGCCTGAAGGTCCTTGAGGGGCACAAGCTTGGAGTTCGCCGGTACGTCGGAGCCAACGGTGTATTCAAAGGAGACACCGTTCTGGAGGACCTGCTGACCCGCTTTGCCCGTGATGAACTTCAGGAACTGCTGAGCTTGCGCCTGCTTCTTGCTGGACGCCAGGACAGCGCCGCCCGAGACGCTGACGAACGCACCCGGGTCCTGGTTCTTGAAGTAGTGGAGATCAACATTCTTGCTGTTTTCTCCGGTCTGGGCCTGGTCCACGAAGGAGTAGTAATGGTACAAAACTCCTGCGTCGACCTCGCCTGCGTTCACAGCCGCGAGCACCGGGGTGTCGTCCTTGTAGGACTTGAAGTTGGTTTTAGCCGCCTCCAGCCATTTCTGGGTGGCGTCTTCTCCCTTGAGCGCAAGCATCGCGCTGACAATAGCCTGGAAATCGGCTCCACCCGTGGACGCACCGATGCGTCCCTTCCATGACGGGTCCGCAAGGTCCATCAAGGACTTGGGAAGCTTGTCTGCACTGAGCTTGGTCTTGTTGTAGGCCAACACGGTGGAGCGGGCCGCGATGCCCGTCCAGTCGCCGGTGGAGGGCCGGTACTGCGTAGGGACTTGGCTAAGGGTTGCCTGATCGACGGGGGCGAGCAACCCGGCACTCGCGATGCGGACCATCGCCGGGGAGTTTTCCGTGAGGAAGACGTCCGCCGGAGAGTTCTTGCCTTCCTCACTGAGCTGGTTGCTCATTTCAAGGTCGTCACCATTACGGAGCGTAACCTTGATTCCCGTCTCCTTGGTGAAGGCGTCCACCCATGCGCCGGTGAGGTTTTCATGCTGCGCGTTGTATACGACGATGCCGTCACCGGACGCGCCGGCCGTGGAACCACCGCTCGCAGTACCGCTTGGTGCGCCGCTACACGCAGAAAGTGCCAGCAGCGTGGCCGTGGCGGCGGCAAGGGCCGTAGCGGGTTTGATGCCGAATTTCATGGGGGGCCTTTCAAGGGTTCCGGCTGGGACCGGAATGGCTGGGGGTTGCCCTACCCTTCGTGCACAGCAGCCCGACGAGTCGGGAGGAACGGCAACGAGATAGGCAAGGCAATCCTTACTGTAATAACAACATGCTGCTGTTGCGTAATTCTGGGCACACTGAGGTCGACTGTTACAAACGGGAGCCTTGGCGCTAAATCTGTTCCGGTCCGCGTAAGGAAACCATTAAGGACCGACGACGGCCGCTCGGTTTGGTGGTCTGATGAAGAAAGGACGCACGGCCTATTCGGGCTTTGGGCCAACCTCGGTAGGAGCTGAATCCACCATGAAACGCAGTCCCCTCAACCAAGGAGCGGCACACGCTTCCGAGCTTGCCGGCGCGGCTCCGGAAGACTACGTCGTTGTCGATGAGCTCGGCGATTTCACGTACTACCCGTCCAAGACCGCCATGCTGGAAGACCTTGAGTACGTTGAGGAAGCGGCCAGCATCCTCGACCGGGCGGGGAACAACTTCCACTTGACCTTGGAGGAAGGCCGGAAGCTGACTCTTGGGTCCTCGTTCGGTCGGGTCGAATTCACGTGGCTCCGCCAAACCTGGATCAGCGACCGCCGCCGCGAACCGCAAGCGCATCGTTTGCTCCGCCTCTACCCCACAACGCTCGATGCCCTTCTGGCTGGAATATTTGAAACCTTGAGCCTGGAACTTGCCAGCGGCGCCACCGGTTCGCCCTGGGTATTGGATGTAGCGGGAGAAGAGACCCACTGCGCGACGCTCAGGGAGGTCGATGGCCTCCTCGCGCGGATGGACCACCTTGAACGAATAGCAGTGCGGGACCCCTTCGGACACGACTACCGGCCGATACGTCATGCGACCCACCGCCTTCACGCCCCGGGTGCAGGCGCGATCTACTACGTGGAGATTGAACCCCAGAGTGAAGAGGCCCAGCAGCGCCCCGAAGAATCTGAGCATCTGCCATGACTTCCTTCAATGGGGGTTACCGCCCGCTAGGCGCGTTCTGCAGTAGTTAGGGACATGGTGGACGTCCAGACCGAAATACTGATCCAGCGGCCCCGCGAGATCGTGGCAAGTTATGCTTCCAACCCGGACAACGCGCCGGTCTGGTATGTGAACATACGATCTGCACAGTGGCAGACGCCGAAGCCCCTCGCGGTCGGATCCCGGGTTGCCTTCACCGCAAGGTTCCTGGGCCGAAATCTGGACTATGTCTACGAATTCACCGAGCTTGTCCCCGGCGAGAAACTCACCATGCGCACAAGCCAAGGTCCTTTCCCGATGCGCACCACTTACACCTGGTCCGATGAGAATGGCGCCACCCGCATGACCCTCCGCAACACAGGTGAACCCTCCGGGTTCTCCGCGCTTGCGGGCATCCTCATGGCGCCAATGATGCGCACCGCCATGCGCAAGGACCTGGAGAACCTCAAGAAGATCCTCGAAGCCGGCTAGTCCACGAGCCCCAGGCTCTCCCCACGGCGTCGAATCGCCGACGCATTTATTCGCCGCAATTGCTGGCGAATTTCCTCTGTCGCGCGCAAGGATGACCCATACGATCGCCGCGGTCCACATTGGGGGAAACATGACCGAAAGCACCAACCTGCCGGAAAACACGCAGCCCGGCAGCAACGAATACGGCGCATCGCAGCGTCCCAAGCCTGAGTTCGGAATGAGCGCTCCGGATGCCCCGGGCCCCCACATTCCCTCTTGGCATCCGGAAGCCAACCAATCTCCGGCACCGGCATGGCCCCCCGCCCGCCCGATTCGAAGCAGCGAAAACGTCGGCCGGGGCACCCTGTTCGCCCTCCCGACCCTCCCGATCGGCGTCGTTCTGTGGCTCGTCATCTGGAATTTTGGCTGGATGTCCTCGCTCGTCACCTTTGCCGCTGCGGCGATGGCGGCCCGGTTCTATGTCATGGGAGCCGGCGGGCTGAGCAGAAAAGGCGTGTGGGTGATAGCAGCCATCACAGCTGCCACTGCGATTTTGTCTTTCGTCGCTGGAGTCTGGCTGGACGCCGCCAAGTACATCAATAGCCAGCCCTTGTCTTTGATCACCAGCTCCGAGCCGTGGGACCTGATGAACTACAACCTGGCGAACAACCCGAATTTCGTCAAGAGTTACATGGGCGACTTCTTCATGGCGCTGCTCTTCGGCGCCTTGGGTTGCTTTTTCACCCTTCGACGCATGTTCGCAGCCACAAAGAACTCCTGAACGGCCACTAGGAGGTCGATCAACCCCCTA
>NZ_DF952471.1:223704-227007 GCF_001263615.2 Arthrobacter sp. Hiyo1
GGGTGATGTCGATCATCGAATAGTCGTCCGTGGTGATCGAACCGTTGGATTGGATGTTCAGTCCGTAGCTGATTCCCGAGGCACCTGCCGGGAGCGCCGGTGTGGTCCACGTGATTTGCGTCCAATTACTGCTCGCGTTGAACAACGGGCTCGCCGTCCAATAGGTCCAGTACCCCGTTCCGGTGCGGTAGTAGACCTCGAATTGGGTGATGACATTGGATTTATACCAAGCGCTGAGCTGATAGATATGGCCCGGAGTGCCCGTGGGAGAGCAGCCGCCAAGATCCAGGGCTGGCAGGAGTTTCGCGTCACCGCTGACGTAGCCGCTCATAGTCAGTCGTTCTGCGTTATTGCCCGTGTGGCCAGGCGAGACCACTGAAAAGCTGGGGGTGTTGGTGCCGTATCCACCAGCAGCCCAGCACAGCGGAATCCCGCTGGTCAGTGTCTCGAGGCTCGGGTTCTGGATCATGTTGGTCCCCTGGGGAGGCGGGGGCGGCACCGGCGGGCCGGAGACGAGGGGCTGGACCGCGCCACCGATTACCTGGTCAACCGTCTTCACGGCGATGCTGCCCGCTGCCTGTTGTTGCGCTAGCCAGGAAGCGAATTGGTTGAACAGGCTGGGGCTGATGGTAAGGGTGGGATCGGTCCCCACGGCGATGTGGTGGAACGTCAATTGAACCCAGCCACCGCCGGCGGCCTGGGCCCTGGTCACGGAGTTTTCAAGGTTGGACAGCGTCCATGTGCTGTCCACTTCCTCCGGGGCCGCGGTGTCATAGGGGTTGGCGGGCGGAATGGTTTCGGCAGCCGGGAGCCCGGGATCGTCCTTGCTGTAAAGGTCCCCGAGCCCGCGTGCACTGTTGAACCCGCAATTCTTTACGATGGTCTGCACGGCGGGGTCCAAGGAGGCGAAGGGGTAGGCGAAGCTGGTGACCTTGAAGCCCATGTTTGCCAGGGCCACCCTGCCGTTGCACACCTGGCGCGTCACTTCATCCGAGGTCAAGGTGACCAGGTCGGGGTGGGTGACCGTGTGCCCGGCAATCTCATTTCCGTCGGCGAAAAGTTGCTGCAGGTTCGCCGAGGTGAAATAGCTCGGCTGATCGACCCATCCGGAGGGGACGAAATAGGTGCCGTGGAGTCCGAGGTTCTTCAGCGTGGCTGCGGCGGTCAGTTGGTCGGCGTTGCCGTCATCGAAGGTCAGCGTGATGACGGTGTTTGCAGCCGCATGAGCCGGCATAGCAAAGCCACTGAGGAGTGCCAGGACCATTGCCGCGCACGCTCCAACGGCGGCCCAACGGACGCCGACGCGCCGCGTCACCGCCTGCTCCTGAATCGAGAGTCCAGCCACTCCGCTCACCGTCCATTCGAAGCCCGGGCAACCGTCAAGGGCGGGAGCGTTCCCACCCTAGGTCTTCGGCCGATGATAGGGCCTTGGATTCTTCCGCGTCTTGAGTGGGCTCACCCGGCTGGGAAGCAGAAAGGCCGGCGGGCACCCCAGGTTTGATTAACTAAGCTTGAGCGCCTTGACCGCCCTCAACACTTTGGTGAGGGATTCCTTCGCGTCGCCGAACAGCAGTGTGGTCTGCGGTTCGTACATGAGTTCGTTCTCGATTCCCGCGAATCCCGGCCGCATGGAGCGCTTCAGGAAAACTACTTGTCGCGCGTCGGCCACTTCAAGGATGGGCATGCCGTAGATCGGCGAACCCGCGGTGGTTTTCGCGGCCGGATTGACGACGTCGTTCGCGCCGACCACCAGCGCGACGTCGGCTGTCCGGAATTCCGAGTTGATCTCGCCCATTTCCTTGAGGGACTCATAGGGCACATTGGCTTCGGCAAGCAGGACGTTCATGTGCCCGGGCATGCGGCCGGCCACCGGATGGATGGCGAAATCCACGTCGATGCCCCGCGCCTCCAACGCAAGGGCCAGCTCGGCCGCCGTGTGCTGCCCTTGTGCAACGGCGAGCCCGTAGCCGGGAACAATAATGACCCGTTGCGCATAGCCAAGGAGCACGGCCACGTCTTCGGGGCTGGAGGAGCGGACGGGGCGGTCGCTCACCGCCGTCGACCCCGCCGTCGAGCCTCCCTTGAACGCGCCAAAGAGGATGCCGGCAACACTGCGGCCCATGGCCGCGGCCATGGCCCTGGTAAGGATGGTGCCAGAGGCACCCACCAACGTGCCGGCCACCACCAAAAGCACATTGCCAAGCACCAGGCCCGAGGCTGCCACGGCCAGGCCGGTGAAGGCATTCAGCAGCGAGATGACGATCGGCACGTCCGCGCCGCCTACAGGGAGCACAAGCAGTACGCCCGCCGCCAGACCGAGCACCAAAAGCAGGAATGCGAGCGCGATGGAACCGCTAAAACGACGGCGACGGCGGCACCCACCGCCGCTAGCAGCACCGCCCCCATGAGGGTCGGCAGACCGGGGAACACCACGGGGCGGGTGGTCATGAGCTCCTGGAGTTTGGAGAACGTGATGGCGGAACCCGCGAAGGACACCGCGCCCACCAGCAGCGTGAAGACGATCGCCACGCGCACCCAGTGGTCCTCCGTGTGCGCTAGTTCCAAGAGTGCAACGAGCGCTGCGGCACCACCGCCCACGCCATTGAAAAGCGCGACGAGCTGCGGCATCTGGGTCATCTTGACCTGGCGCGCGACCGGCGCGGCAACGCCCGAACCGATCACCATGGCGCCCAGGATCCAGGGAACGTTGTCCATCTTGACCGAGAGGAAGACCGTGGCGACGGCGAGTGCCGCACCGAATGCGCCCACCAGGTTGCCTCGCCGGGCGGTTCGTGGCGAATTGAGTCCCTTGAGCGCGAGGATGAAACAGACTGCGGCCGCGAGGTAGAGGAGCGAAGTCCACACCGGATCGATGAGGGTCATCGCGTGTGCTCCTTGGACGCAGCCTTTATGGGCTCCGGCTTCCCGCCGGGCGGCGCAACGCGTTTACGGCCGCGGAACATCTCCAGCATGCGGTCGGTCACCACGAATCCGCCTACCAGGTTGGCGGTGGCGAGTACGACGGCGAGCAAGGCCACCGCGAGGACCCATGGGTCCGAGGCCTGCCCTGCGACGATGATCGCGCCCACCAGGATGATTCCGTGGATGGCGTTCGCGCCGGACATCAAGGGAGTGTGCAGTGTGCTTGAGACCTTGGAGACCACTTCGAAGCCCACGAAGACGGCCAGGACGGTGATGGTGAGCAGGGCGATTCCGTCCATCAGGAAACCCCCTCATTGGCAGAGCTCACGGATTCCGCCGTCTCGGCGGAGAGCGCAGCAAGCGCCTCGCCGTCGGACCGTG
>NZ_DF952471.1:228957-229974 GCF_001263615.2 Arthrobacter sp. Hiyo1
TGGGCGGACGTGAGCGTAGACGTCCAGTCGGGCCAGGTCCAAGTCGGGGACGATGAGCGCGCCTGCTTGGCGGTAGTCCTCGTCGCTGTGGCCCGCAGCGCCTCCGGCTCCGCTTTCGACGACGACGTCCAGTCCCAGTCCGGCCAACTGCGTGACCGTCTCCGGCGTCGCAGCCACACGACGTTCACCATCGAGCCGTTCCCGCGCTATGCCAAGTTTCACCCGCGCTCCCTTTCCGAAACCCCAACGTCCTTCTGAACAGCATTGTCCCGCGCCGTTGTTGGCTTGAGTCTAGGACGCGGAAGGCCCGGGCGGGAGTAGGTGTGGCGGCGGCGTCCGGCCATTCCCATCTTCGGGCTGCTCTAATAAGCTCGCTGTGGGCTGGGAGACTCCAGTTACCGCACCGTCGATGAGCCGGTTCCGGCCGCGCCGTCGGGAAGGAACACAGTCATGGCAACGTACAAGATCGGATACTTCGTCGGCAGCCTTTCAAGCCGCTCCATCAACCGGGTCCTGTCCAAGGCGCTCATCAGCGTAGCGCCGGAAGAGCTCGAATTCACCGAGATTCCCATCAAGGACCTGCCCTTGTACAGCCCGGACTACGACGCCGACTACCCGCCTGCCGGCCGGGCCCTCAAGGACGCGATCGCGGCGTCGGACGGCATCCTGTTCGTTTCCCCCGAGTACAACCGCTCCGTCCCCGGCGCCTTGAAGAACGCCATCGACTGGGGATCGCGGCCGTGGGGAACCAACTCCTTCGCGCGCAAGCCAACAGGAATCATCGGCACATCACCCGGAAGCATCGGGACGGCCGTGATGCAGGCATCCATGCGTAGCGTCCTGAGCTTCCTCGACGCACCTCAGCTGAATGCTCCCGAGGCCTACATCAAGTTCAATCCGGCGGCCTACAACGAGGACGGATCGGTCAGGGACGAAGGCACGGCATCCATCCTGCGCCACTACATGGAGGAGTACAGCGCGTTCGTCGAGCGCGTCCTGGCCGCCAACGCTCCCGGG
>NZ_DF952471.1:230871-236970 GCF_001263615.2 Arthrobacter sp. Hiyo1
AGCCTTCATTCCGATCTCACCCGCCAGGCTCCTGGACACCCGTACCAGCACGCCTGTGGGCCCCGACGGGACCGTGTCCTTCCAGGTGGGCGGCATGAACGGAATTCCCGCTGCGGCCGCGGCGGTGGTCTTCAATCTCACCGTCACCGGCCCGCAATCGTTCGGATTCATCACGGCCTACGCTTCCGGTGCCGCACGGCCGAACTCCTCCAACGTGAACTTCGCTGCCGGCCAGACCGTACCGAACTCCGTGACAGTACCGGTCGGCGTCGACGGCAAAGTCACCCTTTTCAACCGCTCCTCCGGCAGCACCCAGCTGATTGCCGACGTGTCCGGGTACTACCTCCCCGGAACGCCGACCGTACCCGGCGCCTTCGTCCCGATAGCCCCTGCCAGGCTGCTGGACACCCGCGGGAGCACGCCTGCGGGCCCTGACGGAACGGTGTCTTTCCAAGTGGGAGGCGTGGGCGGGATTCCGGCTTCGGTCTCGGCGGTGAGTTTCAACCTCACCGTGGCGAATCCGACGTCGTTCGGGTTCATCACGGCCTACGCCTCCGGAACCACGCGGCCGAACTCTTCAAACATCAACTTCGCCACAGACCAAACGGTTCCGAACTCCGTAACGGTTCCAGTCGGCGTCGACGGCAAAGTCACCCTCTTCAACCGTTCCTCCGGCAGCACCCAGCTGATCGCCGACGTCGCCGGCTATTTCCTCTCAGGGACCCCGAGCGCTCCGGGCGCTTTCGTTCCCGTGAATCCCGCACGACTCCTGGATACACGGAGCAGCGCGCCGGCAGGTCCGGACGGGACGGTGTCCTTCCGCGTGGGCGGCGCGGGCGGGATTCCCGCCAACGTCGCGGCCGCGGTTTTCAACCTGACCGTCACCGGCCCGCAATCGTTCGGGTTCATCACCGCTTACGCTTCGGGGAGCATCCGGCCGAATGCGTCCAATGTGAACTTCGCGAGCGGCCAGACTATTCCGAGCTCCGTCACCGTCCCCGTGGGGGCCGACGGCAAGATCACCCTCTTCAACCGTTCCGACGGCGCCACGCAGCTGATCGCCGACGTCGCGGGCTACTACCTTCCCGGAGCGTCAAGCGGTTCAGCTGTCACCTGGGGTAACAACCAATCCAGCCAGCTGGGCAACGGGACCACCCCTTACCTCGCCAGCCCTGCCGCCGTTACCGGCCTCTCCGGAGTCAAGTCGATCGCCGGCGATGGTTCCACCAGTTACGCGCTGCTGGCCGACGGGACCGTACGCGCCTGGGGCAGCAACCAGTCCGGGCAGCTCGGCAACGGAACCACCAACGACAGCAGCATTCCCGTGCAAGTCCAGGGGCTCAGCGGAGTCACATCGATCACGATCAACGGTCGCACAGCGTACGCACTCCTCGGCGACGGGACCGTACGCGCTTGGGGCGAGAGTTCCACCGGACAACTCGGCAGCGGGATCACCTTCAGCAGCACCCCCATCCAGATCCAAGGCCTCACTGGCGTCACCGCGATCACGGCCACTTATTACGGCGCATATGCCCTGCTCAATGACGGAACCGTCCGTGCTTGGGGTTCCAACTTCGTGGGTCAACTCGGCAACGGCACCACAGGAATCGGAAGCAGCGCGCCGGCCCAGGTCACCGGCCTCACGGGGGTCGCCGCCGTCACCGCCAGCGACTTCAGCGCCTACGCACTGTTGTCCGACGGGACCGTCCGGGCATGGGGCGACAATTCGAGCGGGCAGCTTGGCAGCGGAACCTCCGCCAACAGCAGCAACAGACCGGTTCAGGTCCAAGGCCTCAGCGGCGTCACCTCCACCGTGGCCAGCAACTACAACGCGTACGCGCTACTGGCCGACCGGACCGTGCGTTCCTGGGGCGCGAACGGGAGCGGCCAGCTCGGAAACGGGACGACGTCGGAGAGCTACACCCCGGTCCGCGTCCAGGGGATCAGCAACGTCACGTCCATGGCAGCCGGCAAAGGCAGCGTATACGCCGTGCTTGGCGACGGGACAGCACGGGCATGGGGCCTCAACCAGTCCGGGCAGCTCGGCACCGGGACCACCACCAACAGCACCACTGCCATCCAGCTAAGCGGCCTCACCACGGCCTTGTCCATCACTGCTGGCAAAGGGGACACCAACAACCCGGTGGCGTATGCCGTGCTGCGTGACGGGACGGTCCGTGCCTGGGGCGTCAACCCGACCGGACAACTCGGCAACGGCTCTACCGCTAACAGCAATGTTCCCACCCAAGTCACGGGTCTCACCGGCCTAGCGGGAACAGCATCGATCTCGGCGGCACGAGGGACCGCATTCGCCGTGCTTGCAGATGGAACCATCCGCGCATGGGGTGACAATTACAACCACCAACTCGGCGTTACCGGCACAACTTCGTTCAGCAACGTGCCGCTTGGCGTCACGGGACTGTCCGGGGTCGCCATGGGAGCCCAAGGTCCCAGCACCAAGTACGCCGCGCTGGTCAACGGAACAGCGTGGGCCTGGGGCGGAAACAGTTTTGGCCAGCTCGGAAACGGCACTACGAGCGATAGCAGCGTGCCCGTCCAAGTCAGCGGACTCTCCGGAGTCGTATCCATCACCGCCAGCGGAGGCACGGCCTACGCCCTGCTGGGCGATGGAACAGTATGGGCATGGGGAGACAATTCCTCCGGCCAGCTCGGTAATGCAACCACCAGCAACAGCAGCGTCCCCGTCCAGGTCCAGGGGGTCACCAGGGCCGGCTCCATCACAGCCAGCGGGGGCTCCGCCTACGCGGTTCTGACTGACGGGACGGTGCGCGCCTGGGGCAGCAACCAATCCGGGCAACTGGGCAACGGCACCAACGCCGACAGCAACACCCCGGTCCAAGTCACCGGCCTCACGGGCGTCTCCTCCATCACGGCCAGTTACGGCACGGCGTATGCAGTCCTGGCTGACGGGACGGTCCGGGCCTGGGGCTACAACGGCTACGGCCAGCTGGGCAACGGCACCAACGCGAACGCCAACACCCCGGTCCAAGTCTCCGGTTTGGCAGGAGCCGTGTCCCTCGCAGCCAACGGCGGCACGGCTTACGCGGTGTTGGGGAACGGGACAGTCCGGGCTTGGGGGGCCGGCACGTATGGCGAGCTAGGCAATGGCACCGCCAGCAGCAGCGTGCCGGTCCAAGTTCCGGGTCTCACCGCAGTCGCGAGCGTCGCCGCAAGCGAAATCTCGGCGTACGCGGTCCTCAAGGATGGAACAGTCCGCGCATGGGGTGCCAACTGGTATGGCCAGCTGGGGAACGGCACCACCACTGACAGCCCCGCCCCGGTGCAGGTCCAGGGCCTCACCGGGGTGAGCTCGCTGGCATGCACCATGTACGACGCATTCGCTGTGCTCAGTGATGGAACGGTCCGCGCCTGGGGTGACAACGCGCAGGGTCAACTTGGCAACGGCGCCGCGACCAGCAGCAACACACCCGTCCAGGTCCAAGGCCTCACGGGCGTGACGAGCTTGTGGCCCTAGACATTCGGCCCCGAGCGCCTCTGCTAGTGCTTGGCGGCAATATCCGCCGAAATCAGCCCGGCAGTGCGTACGATTTCGTCGCGAACCGACTCGATATAGGCCCGCGGATCACGCTGCGCGGCGACGTTTTGGGCCTGGAGCGAGACGTTGACGGCGGCCACCACCTTGCCGGCAGCGTTGCGAACGGGCGCTGCCACGGACATAAGTCCGAGCTCCAGCTCTTGGTCCAAAACGCACCAATCCTGCCTGCGCACGCGGTCCAGCTCGGCCACCAGCTCTTCGCGGGACGTGATGGTCCGCGGCGTCAGGGCTTTGAACTCCACCGAGGACAGGTACTCGTCCAGTTTCTGCGGCGTCAGGCCAGCCAGAAGCACCCTACCCATGGACGTGGCGTAGGCGGGAAAGCGGGTGCCCACCGAGATCCCGACCGTCATGATCCGGCGCGTGGTCACGCGGGCCACGTAGAAGATGTCCGCGCCATCCAGTACCGCGGCCGACGTCGACTCCCCCAGTTTGAGGGAAAGTTCTTCAAGGTGCGGCTGTGCGAGCTGGGGCAGGGACAACGCCGACAGGTACGAATAGCCAAGCTGCAACACCATCGCCGTGAGGGCGAAGGTCTTGCCATCCGTGCGGACATAGCCCAGCTCAACCAGGGTATGCAGGAACCGTCGCGCCGTGGCACGCGTCAGGTTAGTGCGTGCCGCCACCTCACTGAGCGTCATGACGGGGTTGGCCGCGTCGAAAGCGCGGATCACGGACAATCCGCGTGCCAGCGATTGCACGTACTGGTCGCTGGCCTGGGGAGCACCCGCCTGCGGGGCTCCGGCTACTGCTGCGTCGGTCATGGTTACCAATCTTATTAGCGCGAACTGGCAGCACTTGCCCCGTGGATTGCTTCCAGAGGGCATCTGCTGCCAGCTCGCGCTGCCCTTTAGACGCCGACGACGGCGCCCGCCGCCTTCAGCGGGACCGGCACCAGGGCTTGGAGTTCTTCGAAGGTGCAGCCAAACGTCTCACGCACGGTCACGCCGTCGGGCCCTATCAGGAAGACTGCTTTGTCCGTGTACACGCGCGTCACGCAGCCCACGCCGGTGAGCGGGTAGCTGCAGTGCTCCACGAGTTTGGACACGCCCTCGCGGGTCAGGAGCGTCATCATGACGAACACGTCCTTCGCGCCGGTGGCCAGGTCCATCGCCCCGCCGACGGCCGGGATGGCGTCCGGTGCTCCAGTGTGCCAGTTGGCGAGGTCCCCCGTGGCGGATACCTGGAACGCGCCGAGCACGCAGATATCCAGATGCCCGCCGCGCATGATCGCGAAGGAATCGGCGTGGTGGAAATACGAGGCGCCGGGGAGCTCGGTGACGGGGATCTTGCCGGCGTTGATGAGGTCGCCATCGATCTCCTCGCCCTTGGCCTCAGGGCCCATCCCGAGCATCCCGTTCTCCGTATGGAGGGTGATGTTCTGCTCTTCGGTGAGGTAATTGGAGACGAGCGTGGGCTGGCCGATGCCGAGGTTCACGAACGAGCCGGGAGCGATGTCCCGCGCCACGAGCCGCGCGAGATCGTCGCGTCCCAAGGGTGTTGTTGACGTTTGGATGCTCATGTCAGGCCACCTTCACGATGCTGTTGACGTAGATTCCCGGGGTCACCACGTTCTCCGGGTCCAGGGCGCCGGTCGGGACGATCTCCGACACCTGGACGATGGTGTGTTTGGCCGCGGCGGCCATGATGGGGCCGAAGTTCCGGGCGGTCTTGCGGTAGACGAGGTTGCCCTTGCCGTCGGCCTTGAGGGCCTTGATGAGTGCGACGTCGGCGTGGATGGCGTCTCGAACACTTGCCATTTGCCGTCGAGGAAGCGCGTGTGCTTGCCTTCCGCGAGCATGGTGCCGTAACCGGTGGGGGTGAAGAACCCGCCAATACCCGCGCCCGCGGCCCGGATACGCTCGGCGAGGTTCCCTTGCGGGACGAGTTCCAGTTCGATTTCGCCGGCCTTGTACTTGGCGTCGAAGTGCCAGGAATCCGACTGGCGCGGGAAGGAGCAGATCATCTTCCGGACCCGCCCTTCCTTGATCAGCAGTGCAAGGCCTTGGTCGCCTTGGCCGGCGTTGTTGTTCACCACGGTGAGGTCGGTGGCGCCGGAATCGAGCAGCGCGTCGATGAGTTCGAACGGCTGGCCCGCATTGCCGAAGCCCCCGATCATGACGGTTGAGCCATCCTTGATGCCGGCGACAGCCTCGCCCACGGTGTCAATGAATTTCAGCATTTCCTCTAGGCTCCTTTTCCGGCTACGCCGGAGGTGACGTTCTCCAGCACCACGGCCAGTCCTTGCCCGACCCCGATGCAGATGGCCGCGACACCCCATCGCTCACCAGAAGCCTGCAGGCTGCGGGCCAAGGTGCCCAGGATCCGGGTACCGGAGGCGCCCAGCGGGTGGCCCATCGCAATCGCTCCGCCGTGCCGGTTCACGATGGACGGATCGATACCCCACGCATCGATGCAGGCCAGGGACTGCGCGGCAAAAGCTTCGTTAAGTTCGACGGCGCCCACCTGCTCCCAGCCGATTCCCGCCTTCGCGAGTGCCTTGTTGGCGGCCTCAACCGGGG
>NZ_DF952471.1:237551-242025 GCF_001263615.2 Arthrobacter sp. Hiyo1
CGAACCCGCCTAATGCCTTCGTCACGGACCAGCTCCGTGCCCGGAACCTGCGTCACCAGCTGGTCGTAGAAGCCCTCGTCCCACGCCGCGGCCGCGAGGTTGTGCGAGGCCGCGGCGAACTCGTCCTGGCGTTCCCGGGTGACTCCGTACTTCTCGCGCAGCCGCTCCGTGGCCTCGCCCAGGGAAATGGTCCATTCCTTCGGCATCGCCGGATTCACGAGGCGCCAGCCCAGCGTGGTCGAAGCCAGGGTCATGTCCCCGGCAGGGTACGGCTTGGACGTCTTGGGCAGCACCCAGGGTGCGCGCGACATGGACTCGGCCCCGCCCACGAGCATCAGCTCGGCGTCGCCGGCGTTGATCTGGCGGGAGGCGATGATGGCGGCGTCCAAGGATGACCCGCACAAGCGGTTGACCGTAGTGCCCGGGATCGACGTCGGGAGCCCGGCCAGCAGGGTGGCCATGCGGGCGACGTTGCGGTTCTCCTCGCCTGCGCCGTTGGCGTTCCCGAACACCACCTCGTCGATCCGCTCAACATCCAAAGCAGGGGCCCGCTTGACGGCTTCGCGCACCACGTGGGCAGCTAGGTCGTCCGGGCGCACCCCGGCAAGGCCGGAGCCGAAATTTTCCAAATGGTGTGCGCACGGCGTCGTACACATACGCCTGGTTCATGGGGTCTCCTCTAAGTTTCTGTGATCCCAACCAACTCGCATTAGATGTCGTTATGAGGGCTCAAAACGACATCTAATGCGAGTTAGTTGGGTGGGTGGGGGCTTCAGGGGCCGTGGGGGCTTCGGGGGTCGCGTCGAGCTCCGCGAAGACGCCTTGAGCGGTCTTGAATGCGGTGTTGGCGGAGGGAACTCCGCAGTAGATGGCGGTCTGCAGCAGGATTTCCTTGATCTCGTCCCTACTCAGCCCATTCGTGATGGCCGCGCGGATGTGCATGGCCAGTTCTTCCCAGTGCCCGTGCGCCACCATCGCGGTGATGGTGACGGCGGAGCGCATCTGCCGCGTCAGGCCGGGCCGGGTCCAGATGCCTCCCCAGGCGATGCGGGTGATCATGTCCTGGAAGTCTTCGGTGAATTCGTCCTTCTTGGCGTTGGCGCGGTCCACGTGCGCATCGCCGAGCACTTCGCGGCGGACCACCATGCCGGCGTCGTAGATTTCCTGCGAGCTAGCGTCGCGCTGAACGGCGCCTTGCGAAGAATCAGTGCTCATTTTCCGGCCTCCCTCATGAATGTCCGCATGAGGTCCGCGACGACGGCGGGCGCCTCCGCTGGCGCGAGGTGCCCGACGCCGTCGAGCGCAATAGCGATAGCGGTGCCGCCACCTGTGTTGAATCTGGTGTTGATGCCCGCGGCAATTTCTTCAGCGAACGACGGCGGCGCAACGGTGTCCTCGACGCCCGCCAGTGCCTGCGTGGGGACAGTGATGCTGCCGAGTTCCGCGCGGACGTCGAATCCGGCGAGGGCTTCACAGCAGAAGGCGTAGCTGAAGCGGTCGGCGTCCCGCAGGGCATGCAGGAGTCGGCTGCTGACCACGGGCTGACGATCCATGAAACCGGGGGCGAACCAACGCTGCGCGGAACCCTGGATCATCACCGCGGTTCCTTGCGCACGAACGGTTTCGGCGCGTTCCAGCCATCCTTCGGGAGTGCCTAGCTTCGCTCCGCTGCACTGCACGGACAGGGACTTGAGCCGTTCTCCGTGCTTGATGCCGAGCTGCAGTCCGGTGGCACCGCCCAGGGAATCGCCGGCGTAGTGGAACACGGCACCGGGCGCGATCGAGTCCACCAGGTCAATCACCGCGTCCGCGAGTTCGGCGACGCTGAACGTTTCGGAGGCCGCGGGCGAGACGCCGTGGCCGGGCAGGTCCCAGCCGATGACGTCGAACTCGTTGCCGAGCAGGGCTGCCGTCTCGGTCCAGAGCACGGTGGACGTTCCGAGCGAGGGCCCCACCACCAGGAGCGGCTTCTCCCCCAGCGTGCGCTGCGGGGACAGCAACACCGCCTTGACGATGGGTTTAGCCACGATCGGCTCCCTTCGGATTGGTGTGTGCGAATTCGGGGTACGCGGCGAGGATGCGGCGGCTGATCTCGGCTGCCTCGCCGACATAGTTCGCAGGATCCAGAAGTGCCTTCAGTTCCTCGTCGGACAGCTTGCCGGCCGGGACGGCCTCGCGGAGGAGCTTGGTGTAGATCCGGGCTTGCTCCGCTGCGGGTGCCTGCAGGGTCTCGTCGACGACGGCCTGCAGCTTGGCCTTCGCATCGCCCCTGTCCGCGCCGAGGAGCGGAGCAACGGAGGATGCGACGGCTTCGCTGAGGAGCAACGGCCCGGAGATTTCCAGGTTGCGGCGCATCGCCTCGGGGAAGACGCGGAGGCCTTCGGCGAGCTCGCGCAGCTGGGTGCTGCGCCGAGTGTGAGCCGAAGCAAGCCCCGCAGGGCAGGCCACTCGCTGTGCCAGGCACCGTCCGGGCGTTCGTCGTTGAAGTTCGTGGCTGCGACGTGCAGCTGCGCGGCCAAGCCAGGAGCCTGGAGCGCCGCGCTGCGGATCAGCACGGACAGCACCGGATTCTGCTTTTGCGGCATGGCCGATGAGACGCCGCGGCCCGCGGCAAGGGGTTCACCCAGCTCGGCAACTTCGGGGCGGCTGAGGAACAGCAGATCCGAGGCGATCTTGCCAAAGGAGTCCGTGAGGGAAGCCAAGGCGTCGCCGAGTCCCGTGACGGCCAGCCGGTTCGTGTGCCATGGAGCCGGAACGGGAGCGAGGCCCAGTTTCCCGGCCAAGGCATCGGCCAGAATAAAGGGGCTCGACGACGAGCCCTCCGCGAGCACGGTACCGGCAGCCAGGGTCCCACTGGCGCCGCCGAACTGGACAGGGAACTCCAGGGCTTCGAGGCGACGGGCCGCGGCGGCCACTCCGTGAAACCATTGCGCCGCCTTGAGACCGAAGGTGAACGGAAGCGCATGCTGCGTCAGGCTCCTACCCACGCACAGCGTGTCCGCATGCTGCTCCGCAAGGCCGGCGAGCGCCGTCGTCGTACCCTTTACCTCGGCGAGAAGGGCGGAAACCACGCGGTGCGCGAGCAGCATCAGGGCCGAATCCAGGACGTCCTGGCTGGTCAACGAGGTGTGCACGGCGGCAAGCGCGCTAGCGTCCAGCCCTTTGACCCTGCCCCGGAGATCGGCCAGCAGCGGAATGACCGGATTGGCGCCACCTTGTGCGCGTTCGGCGATGGAAGCGGCGTCGTAGGCCCAGGATTCCGTGGCCTCGGTGACGACGGCGGCAGAACCGGCCGGCGCGAAGCCCGCCTCTTCGAGCACGGATGCCCAGGCGGCTTCGACGTCGAGGATGGCCGCGATCACCGCACGGTCACCTGTCAGCGCCACGACGGCGGGCGACGCCGAAACCGGGCTGAGCAGCCCGAAATCGCCGTCGCCACTCACTGGGAGGCGCCTTCGAAGTCGAGAAAAACAGTCTCGTTCCGGCCCTGCAGGCGCAGATCCCACGTGAGTCCGCCATCCGCGTCGCGACGCGCGATCAGGGTCTTGCGGCGCTCGGGATCGAGGGAGTTGAGCAGCGGGTCGGCAGCGAGCGCTTCCTCGTTTTCCGGCAAGTAGATGCGGGTGAACAGGCGGTTCATGAGGCCACGCGCAAAAACGGCGACGGAAATGAACGGAGCCGCGCCCGCTTCGGTGGGGCCGGGGTTGACCGTGGTGAACGTGAACACACCGGAGTTGCCCACCGCGGCGCGGCCCCAACCGGTGAAGGTGTAGCCGTCGCGGACCAGGGAGCCGGTGCGCTGGACTACCTTGCCTTCGGAGTCCGGCTGCCAGATCTCCAGGATGGCGTCCGGGATGGCTTCTCCGGCGCCGTCATACACGGTGCCTTGCAGGCGGATGCTTCCGGCGCTGCCCGGGGCGAGGAGCTCGTTGTCCTTATTAAAGGGGAGCGCGTAGCCGTAGAACGGGCCAACGGTCTGGCCTGGTGTAGGTGTCAGCTTGCTCATGTTCTACTCCTCGTCCCCGGCGTCGCCAAAGGCTTCGTTTTCGGTCCAGGTCCGCTTCGAACCGCTCAGGACGATGTCCCAGTTGTAGCCAAGGGCCCATTCGGGGCTCGTCAGCTCGTGGTCGTACTTGGCGACGAGGCGGTCGCGGGCGTCCTGGTCCACGATCGATTGGTAGATGGGGTCCAGCGGGAACAACTGGTCGCCCGGGAAGTACATCTGGGTGACGATGCGCTGCGTGAAATCCGTGCCGAAGAGGGAGAAGTGGATGTGCGCCGGGCGCCAGGCGTTGAGGTGGTTCTTCCATGGGTAGGCGCCGGGCTTGATGGTGGTGAATCGGTAGGTGCCGTCCGGTCCGGTGATGCAGCGTCCGACGCCGGTGAAGTTCGGGTCGAGGGGGGCGGGGTGCTGGTCACGCTTGTGGATGTAACGGCCGCAGCGTTGGCCTGCCAGATCTCTACGAGTTGGCCG
>NZ_DF952471.1:242132-244702 GCF_001263615.2 Arthrobacter sp. Hiyo1
ACGATGATCCGCTCGCCCTGGGGTTCACCGTTGTGCTGGATGGTGAGGTCCGATTCCAACGCATGCACGTCCTGGTGCCCGAATGCCGGCGAGTACAGCTCGATAGTCTCCGGGTCCGCGTGGTGCAGGCTCTTGGTGGGGTGGCGCAGGATGCTGCTGCGGTACGGCGCAAAGTCCAGGCGGGGCTGGGTCTCCGGCGCGGCACCGTTCTTGAGCGCCTGGGCGTACGCTTCGCCGATGGCCTTGATCTCGGCGCTGAGATCCGCTTGGGTTTCGGCTGCGGCGTCCAACGGCGCGTGCCCGGCATGCGGTTCGGCCGCCGGTACGAGCTCGTCGTCTTGGTAGTGCCCGGCATTTGCGTCTAGCAGCACGGCCGGCTCCTTTCGGGTGGTTTCTTTCGTTGCTTCTGGTTAGTGGTGGGCGTGAAGCGAGTCGTACTGGACGGCGTGCCGCACGGGGGCGTTGGGGGCGCCGTAGCCGTCGTAATTGCCGCGGCGTTCCACCATTTCGAAGAACACGCTGCCCACCGTGGCGGTGTAGAAGTGGAGGAATTCACCGTTGGCGTCCCTGTCGTAGAGAAGGTTCAATTCCTTGAGGGTGGCCAGGAAGGCAGGATCCAAGGCGAACCGCGCATCCAGGTCCTCGTAGTAGTTGGCCGGTATCCGGAGGAAGTCGAGCCCCCGTGCCTGCGCCGCCCGGGCCGTGGCCACGAGGTCATCCACCGCGAAGGCGATGTGTTCCTGGTAGCTCTTGCGGGCGCCGTTGCCCTTCTGGCCGGGCTCCTGCTGAAGCATCGGAGCCAGGTTCAGCACCAGGCGCACGGCACGGTTGGACGTCACCATGACCTGCGAGCGCACCAGGCCGCTGGGACTCGGCACTTCGGCGAACGGTTGAGGTTCCAGCGCGAGGGCACTCGTGTAGAAAAGGACGGCCTCGTCGAAATGCTGCCACGCTGGGCCAAATTCACGTGGTCGATCACCGCTTGCGCTCCCGCTATAGGTGCTCGAGGCCTTCGCCGAATTCATGGGTCTGCCTAAATTCGCTGGTCCATGCCGCCGTCCCGTCCGGGCTGCCCTGGCACAGGAAGATCTCGGTGGAGTCCGGGGCGGCGATGCCTTGGAACACTTCCTCGTCCGCCTGCACCTTGCGTGGCACCACGGGAGCCTTGAGCTGCTGGGCGCGAGCCGAGGCAATCACCGGAGAGTCGACGTCGAACCCCAACGCCGCGATGGCGGGTTCACTGTGCGACGGCGCTTGTTCGTTGATGATGACGCGGGCGTGGCCCATGGACCACAACTGCACGTCCTTGGTCCGGTGCCGGCCGTCGAATTCGAAGCCGAGTTGGCCCAGAAGGGTTTCGAGCTGTGCGGGCTCATCGGTTTTGACTTCTGCGAAGTTGAACCCGGCCGGTTCGGCGACCTTGGGCAGCGTGGCCAGTTCCATGGGATAACGACGGCGGCCGGCTGCGTTGGCGGGCGAGTCACCAGAGACGCCTTCCGCCGCAAGGGATGCCGCTTTCGCGTCGAGCCATTTGGCGCTTTGTTCCTCAAGCCAGATCAGCGAGCGCATCGCGTCGACGGCCGTGCGCTCCACATCGGACTGGCGGAAGACGTCGTTGAAGACCTCCAGCGAGACCGGGCCGGAATAGCCCGCGCGTGCCACGTGGCCCATGAACTTGGCCAGTTCAAATTGTCCTTCGCCCGGGAACACGCGGTAATGGCGGCTCCAGGACAGGACATCCATGGAGAGTTTCGGGGCGTCGGCCACCTGGACGAAGAAGATCTTCTCAGGCTTGATGGCCTCGATGGGTGCGGTGTCCCAGTCGCGGGAAAGGATGTGGAAGGAGTCGAGGCAGGTGCCCAGGTTGGGGTGGTCCACGGTGTCCACCAAGCGGTGCGCGTGCTCGTAGTCGTTGACATACTTGCCCCAGGCCAGGGCCTCGTACGCCACTTTGACGCCGTGGTTCCCGGCCAATTCCGCCAGCCGGGATAGCTGCTCGGCCCGGAGGCTGTCGTCGTCGATCGTGGCGGTTCCCACGTTGGTGCACACCAGGATGGTGTCCATTCCGAGGCGGGACATGAGCTTGAACTTGGCATCCGCCCGGCGCAGGTTTTCCTGCAGGATGTCTTCGGAGACACTGTCAAAGTCGCGGAACGGCTGGTAGAGGTCCAGTCCGAGTCCCAGGTCAGCGGCCATTTTCCGCACGTCCTCCGGGCTAAGCGGGGAGGTGACGAGGTCCTGTTCGAAGATCTCGATGCCATCGAAGCCCGCGATAGCGCAGGCCTGCATCTTTTCCTTGAGCGTACCGGAGAGGCAGACGGTGGCGATTCCCGTGCGCATCAGTGCCCCGCCCCGGCGAGCGCCTTGTCGGCCTTGGACTCTTCGGCCCTGGATACCTCGGCGCCCACAAGCTCCAGGAAATGCGCCCGCATCCGTTCTGGATCGGCATCGCGGCCGGTGAAGATGCGAAAAGCGTCGGCGGCCTGCCCCACGGCCATGCGACCGCCGTCGAGAACGCGGCAACCCTTGGCGCGGGCCTCGAGCACCAGCTGCGTTTCGATCGGTCGGTA
>NZ_DF952471.1:245410-250831 GCF_001263615.2 Arthrobacter sp. Hiyo1
CCCGCGGAAAGGAGGGCGTATGCGACGGCGGAGCCCGCACCCCCGGCGCCGAGCTGGACGACTCGCTCCAGGCCGGCGTCGGGAAGGCCGCTGGCCAAAGCTGAGCCGAAGCCGGAGAAGTCCGTGTTGTGGCCGGTAAAGCGGCCGTCCTTGATCAGCACGGTGTTCACAGCGCCGAGCCGCCTTGCGTCCTCGGAAACCTCGTCCAGGAACGGCAGCACCAATTGCTTGCACGGATGCGTGATGTTGAGGCCGTTGTAGCCAAGCCGGGAAGCAGCGGTCAGCAAATCGCCGACGGCGGAGCCGGGCAGGGAGAGCTCCAGCAGGTCGATGGGCCGGTACAGGTAGCGCAGCCCCTGGACGTCGGCCTCCCTCTCATGCATGGGCGGCGTCAGTGAAGGCGATACGCCTTCACCGATCAGGCCCACCAGGAAGGATTCGGCTCGGTTGCTCATGCTCATTGCTCCTTTGACAACTGCACCCGCGGATTGGCCCTCCCTGGATTCCCTCGGGACGTCCAGAGCGTGCTGCTCCGCCGGGCGGTATGAATCAGACTACACAAAATGTTCATATATTGCACTAGTGTTCTTATCGCGAACAAAAGTGATAGCTATTAACGCGCCGTTATCGCTGCGGCAGGCGGTCGGCAAGCTCTGACGCCGCGCTCTTCAGCAACGGGACCACCGCCACCAGCTGCTCCACGCTCATTCGGAAGACAGGGACGGCGGTGGCAAGCGAGGCGAACGCAACGCCCTGGGAATTGAGGACCGGGACGGCGACGGCGCGCATGCCCACCTCGTTTTCCTCGTCCATGATCGCGTAGCCCTGGCGCCGGACCTTCTCGATTTCCAGGCGGAAAGCGTCGCGGTCGGTAATGGAGAACTCCGTCAGCGGCTCCAGCTCAAGCTCTTCCACCAACTGCTTCCGCTCGTCGTCGTCCGCGAAGGCAACTAGCGCCTTGCCCACGGCCGTGGTGTGCAGCATTCCAAGATGCCCCGGATCACTCGTGACCCGGAACATCTGGGGACCGTCCACCTTGTTGACCGTGAGGTGGTGGTGGCCATCCCTGACCGAGAGGATAGTGGCCTCACCGGTCCCCTCCGTGACACGCTGCAGGATGGGTCGCGCGGTACCCGCAAAGCCGTGGTGATTGGACACCCGCTGGCCCAGCTGGAAGACGCGAAGCCCCAGGTGGTAGCGGCGGCCGTCGGCCTCGTAGTCAACGAATCCGTCGCGGGTCAGGGATCCGAGCAGCCTGTAGGTGGTACTGAAGGGCAGCTCCGCCTGGCGGGCGAGCTCCGAGGCGCTGGCCCCCTTCGGCTCATTACCCAGCAATACCAGGAGGCCCAGGGCCTTGCCGATCATGTCGGTTTTTGTGTCTTCCTTCACATCCATAACTAAAGATTGCCACATCGTGAGAGCTATATCTAGATGGTGAGTAAATATCTTGACAAGTGACTGCGCTCACAGTCATTATTGCTATATCGCACAAGTAGCTCTCACAATGTGGCTACAGTGTGAGGCCGCTGCCGGACCCACAACGACGTTCCAGGTACGCACATTTCAGCCAGATGCGACATCGCCGTCACACAAAAGGAACACCATGAGTCACACGATCCCGTCTACGACGCCGGGCACTGCCACGGCAGGAACGCCGAAGAAGGCCGCCCTCGCCAGCTTCCTCGGTAGCGCCGTCGAGTACTACGACTTCTTCATCTTCGGTTCGGCCGCGGCCCTGATTTTCCCGCACGTCTTCTTCCCCAGCGCCGACGCCAACGCAGCCATTATGTCCTTCGCGACGTTCGGCTTCGCCTACGTAGCACGGCCCGTTGGAGCCATCATCCTGGGGCACTTCGGCGACCGCATCGGCCGCCAGCGCGTGCTGATGTTTACCCTGGTGCTCATGGGCGGTGCGACGTTCATCATCGGCTGCCTCCCCGATTTCAAGTCCATCGGTTGGTGGGCTCCGGCGCTGCTGGTCTTCGCACGGCTCTGCCAGGGCCTCTCGGCCGCCGGTGAACAAGCCGGCGCTTCATCCATGACGCTGGAACACGCGCCGGACAACCGCCGCTCCTTCTTTACCTCCTGGACCTTACCGGAACCCAGGGCGGCCAGATCCTCGCAGCCTTGGTCTTCATCCCCGTCGTCGCCCTCCCGGACGAGGTCAAGTACGGCATCGGCTGGCGGATCCCGTTCTGGCTCAGCGCCGTCGTGGTCCTGGTAGCGTTCTTCATCCGCCGCACCCTGCACGAACCACCGGCGTTCGCCGAGGCCAAGAAGAACAACCAGATCGCCAAGCTTCCCGTGGCCGACCTTCTGCGGCTGCACTGGGCCGACGTCCTGCGCGTTATCTGCTGCGCCTTCATCTCGGCGGTGAGCACGGTCTTCGGAACCTTGGCCATTGCCTACGCCAAGGACGTGGCCCACGTGAACAGCACCATCACCCTGTGGCTCGTCGTGGCGGCAAACGTCGTCGCGCTTGGCACCCAGCCGGTCTTCGGCCGGATGGCTGACCGGATCGGCCGCAAGCCCGTCTTCATCTACGGCGCCGTAGCCAGCGCCATCATGACGCCGGTGTTCCTCTTGACGCTCGAATCCGGAAACGTGCCGCTCATGTTCCTGGTCTCCGTGGTGTACTTCTCCCTCGGATACGCCGCCGCAAACGCGGTATGGCCCTCCTTCTACGGCGAAATGTTCAGCACCAAGGTCCGCTTCTCCGGCTTGGCCATCGGCACCCAGATCGGCTTCCTCATGGCAGGCTTCGCCCCGACCATCGTGACGGCAATGGGCGGCACCAAGGCCGGCGGCTGGGTCCAGATCAGCATCTTCACCGGCGTCATCTGCGTCATCGCGGCGGTCTCCGCGATGACCGCCCGCGAATCCTTCAAGACCCCGACGGCGGAGCTCGGCCTGAAGTAGGACGCTCCCTCCAAACAAATCCGTGGTTCCACACCGGCCGCCCTCTGGGCCCGTGTGGAACCACGGATTTTCTTTGTCCCGGAAGTCTTACCCACGGCTAACCCGCACGAAACCACACCGCAACATTGGCCCGCCACACTGGAATAGCCGGCAAATGCTGGCAGCTCCAGCCAGGGAGGCCACCATGTTGAAGGAAGTATCAACCCACCCCACAAGAATCCGCGCGCTTGACCAGCTGCACCGCGGCGACCAGATCGAAGCCCGCCTCTCCGTCGGACCCTCCTACGATGACGTTGTCATCCGCAGGGGCAGCGTCCAGGAAACGGCCCCGGGCATCGGCGTCGTTTGGATCATGGATCAGCTGACGGGCCTGCGCAAGGCCATCAATACCGACGAATGCACAGTCTGGCGAGTGGCCTGACCTGGCCCCGAACCACTCAGCCGCCAGCCACGGACTGGATGATCAAGACCTCCTGGCCGGCAGCTACCTCAGTATCCAGACCCTTCAGACGCCGGACCTCCTCGCCGTTCACGTAAATATTCACGTAGCGGCGGAGCGAACCGGTTTCATCCCGGATCCTCCGGGCGAGCACCGGGTAGTCCCCGGTCACAGCATCAAGCAAGCTTTCCACGGTCACAGCTCCGTCGGCGGGCGTAGTCAGGTAGGACTGCCCGCCGGCGAGGGGCTGGAGAACACTGGGCAAAACCACCGTAATATCGGGCAAGGTCCGTCCTAGGCCGGCAGGCTGGATGCTGCGGCGGCAGCGGCCAATTCTGCGGCCACAGCTGCGGAGACGACGCCGGAGACAACAGCAGCCCGGACACACAAAACATCAGGTAGATGCGAGGCGACTTCGATGAAGGACTCGCCCTCATCAGCGCTAACGTAGACCGAACCGCCGCGTGTTCCGAAGTACACCCCGGCAGGTTCAGCAGAATCCACCGCGGCTGCGTCACGGAGCACGGCGTTGTATTCATGGTCCGGGAGGCCCACATCCAAACGCTTCCAAGTATTCCCGGCGTCGTCCGTGCGGTGCACCGCGAGATGGCCGTCCGGCGGAATACGCTCACTATCCGCCTTGATCGGGATCACCCAGGCGGTCCCTTCGCGGCGGGGGTGGGTGAGCATCACGAAGCCGAAATCAGCGGGAAGGCCGTCGGCGATTGAAACCCAGTTCTCGCCGTTGTCGTCCGTGCGGTACACGCCGTGGTGGTTCTGCGCATACAACCGGCCTTCGACGGCGGCATCCGCGGCGATCTTGTGGACGCACTGGCCGAACTCGGGATTGGGATCGGGCATGAAGTAGGCCGAGATCCCCTTGTTGCGGGCCTCCCAGGAGGTTCCGCCGTCGAGCGATCGGTAGACGCCGCCCGTGCTCATGGCGACATGGACGTTCTCCCCGGAAGGATTGACCACGATCGAGTGGGCGGCAGCGCCACCGTAACCCGCGCCCCACTCGCTGCGATGCGGGTGGTCCCAGAGGCCGCGGTTCAACTCGAAGTGTTCTCCGCCGTCGGTCGATTTCCAGACAGAGATCGGTTCGCAACCTGCCCAGACCACGCCGGGCCGGGATGCGGAGTCCGGGTAGATCTGCCAGATCCGTTCCAGTGCGGCATCCGTGCCGTCCGGGAATTTGATGGCGCCTTGTTCGGGCTCGGTCCATGTGGCGCCCAGGTCATCGGAGTGGGCCACGGTGGGACCCAGTGTTCGGAGCGCACGCCCACCATGATCCGGGGCTTGTCCCCGCGCGTATCGATCCCGATGCTGGGGATCTCGCTCATGAGGAAGTGCGGACCGGAAAGGGACCATTCCTTGCGGTCTGTGCTGCGTGCCAGCCACAATCCTTTTTTGGTCCCGATCGCCAAGACATAACTCTCTGCGGTAGCCATGAACCCCATGCAACCATCCCCGCGCGGGAGCCGCAACGGTTTTATGAACCGGTCTAGGAAAGCGCCTCAGTCCACGAACTCGGACTGCGTCTCAATGAAGTCCCAGTCGGCGTCGCTCAGCCCGCCGGCCAGCTCTTCAAGGCGCGGACCTCCGACATCCGCAATCCGTTGCAGAACTTCCAGTGGAAGCTCAGTGGCACGAAGGTTTTCGCGCAGCCATTCCTTGCTCTTAAGGTCTATGTCCAGCCACCACATGAAGATCTCCACGTGGACCACCCCTTCCTGTGCAAGTTAACGCTAGGCCCGCGCCGGGTGCACTACAAGGGGCCGGGTACCCCGATCAAACGCCGGATTTCGCCGTGAACCCGGGACCGGAAAAAGTAAAGTGAAAGTAGTTATTCAGATTGGTAGCGGAGTGCTGTTGGGGCACGTAAGCTATTTGTCAGCAGGAACCCGCAAGAACCTGCTCCAAAGTCCGCTCCGGAGTGCGTATCCCCCAATAACGCACTCCGGAGCTCTTTGTTTAAGCCTCGCGACACGCAAAATCCCTGGCGCCCACGGAATTCCGGAGGCGCCAGGGATTTTCCGTGTCGCTCAGCGTTTAGACGAACT
>NZ_DF952471.1:252292-254117 GCF_001263615.2 Arthrobacter sp. Hiyo1
CCCCGAACTGGTACAGCAGCGCCGCCATGCCGAAGCCCACTACCGAGAGCACGGTCTCCAGCACCGTCCACGTCTTCAGGGTGTCCTTGACTGACATGTTGAAGTACTTGGAGATGATCCAGAATCCGCCGTCGTTCACGTGGCTGGCGATGATGGAGCCGGAGGAGATGGCCATGACAATCAGGGCCAATTGCGGCTGCGAATAGTGTCCGGCCGTGAGCGCCGGGGCCAGGATGCCGCCGGTGGTCACGATCGCGACCGTGGCCGAGCCCTGGGCGAGGCGCATGCCGCAGGCGATCACGTAAGCGGACACGATCACCGGCAGCCCGGCCTTGGCCAAAGTGTCCGCCACCGCGTTGCCCACCCCGGTTGCCGAGAGCACGGCGCCGAAGAATGCGCCGGCTCCAACAACAAGCAGGATCATGCCGACCGGCTTCAGCGAGGCCGAGCTCAGTTCGGAGAGGTCCTTGGCGCTCATGCCCCGGCGCGTGCCCAGGAGCCACATGGAGAGTGCAACGGCAACGGTGAGCGCAATGGCCGGGTTGCCGAAGAACACGAGCGCATCGCGGAAACCACCGGCGGGCAGGAAGACATTGCCGAAGGTGGCGCCAAGGATCAGGAGCATCGGCAGGCCGATGGCAAGGGCAACGACGCTCATAGGCGGCTCGTGGCCCACGGCTTCCTCTGCCTCCGGGATCACGCGGTCCTCCGGAACGGACACTTGCACGCGCTTGCCGATCCACTGGCCCCAGAGAATGCCGGAAGCGAACCAAGCGGGGATACCGCAGGCGAGGCCCATGATGATGATCCAGCCAAGTTCAACGTGGAACAGGCCAGCCGCTGCCACGGGACCCGGGTGCGGTGGCAGGAAGGCGTGGGTCACCGAGAGGCCGGCGAGGAGCGGCAAGGCATACAGAATCAGGGACTTCCCGCCGCGTACCGCCGCCACGTAGACGAGGGGTGCGAGCACGAAAATACCGATGTCGAAGAAGACCGGAATGCCGAGGACAAAACCGGTGACGCCCATGGCCAGCGGCGTTCCCTTTTCGCCGAAGATCTTCACGAGCCTGCCCAGCAGGACCTCCGCACCACCGGAACGTTCCAGGATAGCGCCAAGGACGGTGCCCAGGCCGATGATCAACGTGATGTGTCCGAGGATCCCGGCGAAGCCCTTCTCGATGAGGGCGTCACCGCTCTTGATCGGCGAGCCGACGAGGGCATCGATGCTCACGCCGCCCGCCAGCGCGACGAGCACGCTGGTACCCACCAAGGCAATGAACGGTTCTACCTTGACTTTGATGATCAGAAACAACAGGAGGGCAATGCCGGCCCCTGCCAGGAGAAGCAGGCCGGCGGTATCGTGCCGCAGCCAGTTCAGGAATTCATTCATGGAGGTTACTTTCTGGGGATTCCTACGCGAGGGTGGCGGTGAAGGCGGCGGCCCTGGCCGAAATGTCAGCCCAGTCGCCTGCGGCCACGGCGGAGGGAGGGACCACGCTGGTTCCACAGCAGACCGCTGCGGCGCCGGCGTCGAGATAGCTCTTGGCGTTAGAGGCGTCGATCCCGCCGGAGGGCAGAAGCCGGATGCCAGGGTAGGGACCCTGGAGATCCTTGAGGTAGGCCGGGCCGAGCTGCCTGGCCGGGAAGATCTTGACTGCCGCGGAACCGAGGTCAAGGGCCTGCGCAACCTCCGTGGGTGTCATGGCGCCCAAACTGAAGGGAATACCGGCGGCCGCAGCCACCGCCGCAACCTCGGGGCGAAGGCCGGGCGTCACCAGGAACCGGGCACCGGCGTCGATTGCTGCCCTTGCCTGCTCGGCCGTCA
>NZ_DF952471.1:255499-257198 GCF_001263615.2 Arthrobacter sp. Hiyo1
ATGGATGCCAGTGGCTGGCTTGCGGGGGGTTTCAAAGGTGGCTTCGTCACGGACGGTGCGCGGATCGAAGAGGACGACGTCGGCCGCGTAGCCTTCGCGGACGAGCCCGCGGCGGTCGAGCTTGAGCCGCTTGGCGGGGCGGCCGCTCAAGTGGTGGACCATTTCTTCCAGGGTCAGCAAGCCCAGGTCGCGGCTGTAATGGCCCAGGTAGCGGGGAAAGGTTCCCCAGGCACGCGGGTGCGGCTTGGCTCCGACCAAGAGGCCGTCGCTGCCGCCGGTGTGCGTGCGATGGACCATGATGGCCTGCACGTTTTCCTCGTGTCCGACGTGCTGCAGGATGCCGGTGCCCAAGCGGTCCTCTTGGAGGATCCGAACGAACACGTTGAAGGGCTCAGCGTTGGATTCGGCGGCGATTGCGGCGATGGTCTTGCCCACATGGCCGGCGAGTGCCGGGTTCTGGACGCCGCTGATCTCCAGGGTGTGCCACTCGGCAACCACGCCATGGCAGCCGTCGGAGCCGTAGATCTCCACGCTTTCGCGGATCCTCGCTAGCGTAGCCGGGTCAGCCAACCGCGTGAGTGTGGCCTCGGTGCCGCCGGAGGATGACCAGCTGGGCAAGATGGCCGCGAGCGTGGTGGCTCCGGGGAGGTAGGGATAGGTGTCGAGCGTGATGTCGGCGCCGTCGTCGAGCGCTGCGTCGATGAGTTCAAGAAGCTCGCCCGCCCTGCCCTTGTTTTCGGCGAAGTTCATGGTGGCGTGGGAAAGGTGCAGCGCGCAGCCGGTGTCCCTGCTCAGTCCGATCATCTCAGCGTAGGCGCCGAGCGCGCCCTTTCCGTAGGAGCGGTGGTGCGGGGCGTAGAAACCACCCAGCTCCCCCACGGTCCGGCATAGTCCTGCCAGTTCCTCCGTGCGGGCGTACATTCCGGGGGTGTAGGTCAGTCCGGAGGACATCCCCACGGCGCCTTCCTCCATCGCGGTGCGGACCAAGTCCTGCATCCGCTCCTGCTGCTCAGGTGTCGGGTCCCCTTCGGCGAAGCCCATCACGAGGGCCCGTACGGTTCCCTGCGGCACGAGGTAGGCGGCGTTGGTGGCGATCCTCTTGCCGTTTTCGGACGCGTCGAGGCGGTCCAGGTACTCGCCCACGGTTCGCCAATCCCAGTCGAAATCCTGCGGGTTGTCGTTCCAGCCGGCGATCTTCTCGCGGACTCCGGCAAGCGTGGCGTCGTCCACCGGAGCGTAGGACAGCCCGTCCTGGCCCAACAGTTCGGTGGTGACGCCTTGGCTGAGCTTGGCGTAGTGGTCTTTGTTGACCAGCAGCTGCAGGTCCGAATGGGCGTGCATGTCGATAAAGCCGGGGCTCAGGACGAGCCCCGTGGCGTCGATAGTCCGCTCGGCGCCGGTTCCGCTCGCGGTGAGGGATCCGGCGCCGGCGACGACGGCGATCACCTCGCCGTCCAGAAGGACGTCCGCGGGACGGCGGTCCGTCCCGGTTCCGTCCGCCAGGATGGCGTTGCTGATGAGGGTCTTCATGGCGAGGGTCCTAGAAGAAGGTATGGATGAGGTCGACGACGGTTTGGTCACCGTCGGTGTCCGCCAGCACTGATGAGGGTCCACTTGTCAAAGGCTGTGCACGGATGCGAAAGTCCGAGGCGCACGACGTCGCCGGGCCGCACGGTGGTGGTGCCGGCGGTCGAAGGTC
>NZ_DF952471.1:258002-264960 GCF_001263615.2 Arthrobacter sp. Hiyo1
CGAACGCGCGGGCCACGCGGAGCTGGGCGAAGTTCGCCACAGTAATCCCCCAGGCGCCACGGCTCAGCTGTTCCGCCCAAAGCTGCGGCGCATGGTGGTCTTTCCGTGCGGAGCCAGCAAGACGCCGTGCTCAGCACACCACGAGGCCAAGCGATCGGCATTGCCGCGGAGCGCCCCGGCATCAAGTGTCAGCAACGGCGTCTGGAGGTCCTCGAGCTTCGGGGCTGTGGAGAGGAACTCGCGGTGGCTGGTGCCGTTGGCTGTGGCGGGCACGGCTTTGTGCCGCCAGTCGAGCCGGACATCCGCCAGGCGCGCCACGGCGTCCGCTGCAATTGCCCCGGCCTCTGCTCCGGCCCCGGACGTGGAAGTGTTCACCAGTTCGATCCCTTCACGATGCGCAACTTCACTGTGCGCAATTCACTGTGCGCATTCTGCTCTCAAAACCCGTGCGTTGCGTATTTTGCAACGCAGGTTGCAAAGCTGTTGATGATATGTCTAACATGGTGCAGGATTGGGAGTCAAGGCCGCGGCGTGGCCCGGCACTCCCTGACCAGGCCACGGAAATCCCTTCTTCATTGGGTGTCGAGTGCCGCTGGAAGCGGCAGAGGGAGCGCGCGAGTTTCATGCTTTCAGCTGTATGTGTGGGCGAGACGATGGCCATGCTCACCCCGGTGAAGCCCGTCCCGCTGCACCAAGCCACGGAGCTGCACTGCGGCATCGGCGGCGCGGAATCGAACGTTGCCATGGGCCTGGCTGCCATGGGCCTGGACTCCCACTGGGTAGGCCGGGTGGGCAAGGACGGATTCGGTATCCGGATCCTGGAGGAACTCAGCAGCCACGGAGTAGGCGTTTCCGGCGTCGAGGTCGATCCCGGACGGCCCACCGGGCTTTACGTCAAGGTGCCAGCCCAGGAAACAGACCCCGACGGCGGCAGTTCAGTTTTGTACTACCGGCAGGGTTCCGCCGCATCAGCGATGAACCTGGGCACCCTGGCGAATCCCGCCGTCGAGCGTTTGCTTAACGAAGCATCGCTCATCCACCTGAGCGGCATCACAGCGGCGCTCTCGGCCGAATGCCTTCAGCTCACGGAAGCCATCCTCGCCGCACCGAGGCAGGGCCGCATCATCAGCTTCGACGTCAATTGGCGGGCGGCACTCTGGGCCGGACAGGACCGTTCCGTGCTGCGCCGCCTGGCCAATCTCGCCGACATCGTGCTGGTGGGCAAGGACGAGGCCGAGCACGCCTTCGGCACCACGGACGAAACTGAACTGCGGCGCCTCATGCCGGATCCCGCCGTCGTCGTCATCAAGAACGAAGCCACTAGCGCCATCGCCCTGGAACGGGACGGGACGCGGTCCGAAGTATCGGCGTTGTCCGTGGACGTGCTTGAGCCGGTGGGCGCAGGCGATTCCTTCGCGGCCGGGTACCTCAGCGGCGTGCTGTTCGGCCTCGGGCAGAAGGCGAGCCTTCGCCGCGGTCACGTCGCCGCAGCCTGCACCCTCACCGTGCATGGCGATCGTGGCCCGCTCCCCGGCTCCGCCCTGCTTTCGGCCATCCTCGATTCCACAGACGCCGAATGGGCTGCGATCCACGTCGCCGCAGGACACTTCAGGAGCCATGACCGAAGCCTTCACGATCGGAGCACAGCACCATGAGCCAAAGCCTGATGCGGGCCATCGACCTGCTAGCCGAGCTTGCGGCCAAACCGGCCACCCTGGATGAGCTTGCCTCCAAGGCGTCGGTACACAAGACAACCGTCATGCGGCTCCTGCACGCCATGGAGGAAAAGCGATTCGTTGTCCGCGATGAGGACCAGCGGTTCATGCTTGGATCCAAACTGTTCGAGCTGTCCTCGCTCGCCCTGGAGCAGCGGGACATCCGCAAAGTGGCGCACCCGTACTTGGCTGAGCTGAACGGAAAGACCGGGCACACCGTGCACCTTGCCGCGTTCGAGGGCAATGACGTGGTGTACATCGACAAATTCGAGTCGCACCATCCCGTGCGGATGTACTCCCGGATCGGCCTGACCGCGTCCCTGCATTCGGCCGCCGTCGCCAAAGTCCTGCTTGCCGACATGCCGCGCAGCCGGCAGGAAAAGATCGCGGCGGGACTCGACTACACAAGAATTACCGACACCACCCTGACCTCGCCGGAGGCCCTTTTGGCCGAACTGGAGCAGGTCAGGGTCCAGGGCTGGGCCCATGACAACGCCGAGCACGAATCCTTCGTGCACTGCATCGCGACCCCCATTCGCGACGCGAGCGGCGCCGTCGTGGCCGCAGCCTCTTGTTCGGTACCGGTGGTGATGCTCAGCTATGAAGGACTGCTTGAGCTGCTGCCCGACCTCAAAGCCAGCACCGAGGCCATATCCCGCGACCTCGGCTGGATCAGCCACGAAAGGAACTCCGCATGAGTGAAAAGACTGTAGTACTGACCGAAAACGCTCCGGCCCCGGCGCACGTATTCTCCCAAGGCATCCAGAAGGGCGGCCTGTTCCAGGTCTCGGGCCAAGGCCCCATGGATCCCGCCACCAACCAGTACATCGGCGAGGGCGACGTCCGAGTCCAGACCCGCCGCACATTGGAGAACGTGAAGGCGATCCTCGAAGCCGGCGGCTCCTCAGTGGAAGACGTCATCATGTTCCGCGTCTACCTCACCACCCGCGACGACTTCGCCGCCATGAACGAGGTCTACGGCGAATTCATCACCGAGAACGTCCCCAGCGGCCAACTGCCTAGCCGCACCACGGTGTTCGTCGACCTCCCGCACGAAGTCATGCTCGTGGAAATCGACGCGCTGGCCGTTACGGCGTAAGCCCCGGAGCCCGGCTTGGTGGCACTATTGGGTGATGCCCTTCATGCGCTTTCCCCGGCTTAAGAGGGCGTCTTCCCGGGAGGGACGCCAAGCGAACCGGCTGGCGTCGGCCTCAACCGGATGGTGGCTGCTGGTTGTCGTATTCATCGAGGCTGCAGTCGCCTTGTCTATCCGCCTGCCCTTGGCTTTCGGGCTTCCGCCGTGGGGCGGCATCGATGAAAAGACCGGATTCCCCGCGCTTCTCGCACTGCTGATCGTGCCCCTGGTGGTACTGGCCGCGTGGCGTCTCATGCGGCAGCAGCAGCGGGAACGCAGCCAGGCGTTCCGGACGTCGCGCTTGATGGACACCGTGCTGCACACAAGCATGGACTGGCTGTGGGCCACGGGGCCCGATGGACGATTTACGTTCTGCAGCCCGGCGTGCAAGGACATCACGGGGTACGAACCCTCCGAACTGCTGGGGAGGCACATCACCCGCGTGATCGACCCCGGGGACCTGGCAGACGCACGGGTGGACTGGAAAGCCAGGGAAAGCGGCGACTCCTCGTGGTCACGTGTAATCACCGTGTGCCGCCACCGGGATGGCAGCCGCGTCTTGATTGATGTAGCCGGAAGGCCGATTCGCGACAGGGAGGGCAGGGACTGCGGTTTCGAGGGCACCTGCCGTGTCTTGAATCCAGAGGCAACACGTTCGCGGGCGGAAGTCACTGTCCGCATCCAGGCCTTGCTCAATGACGGCTCACTCATCACAGCATTCCAGCCGATCCGGTGCCTGGAAACGGGCAACGTCGTTGGAGTGGAATCCTTGACAAGGTTCAGCGGTTCCCAGGAGTTGTCCCCCGAGGTGCGTTTCATGGAGGCCGCCTCGGTCGGCCTGGATATCGAGCTTGAGATCCTTGCCCTCCGGACGGCGCTGACCACCGCGGCAGGGCTCCCACCGGATCTGTACATCGCGGCAAACCTCTCACCCCGGGCGTGCCTTGACCCCCGGCTGGCAGCCGCGATTGTGGAGTCGGCCATCCCTCCGCGACGCATCGTTCTTGAGGTCACCGAACGCCATGAGGTGACCAACTATGAGCCGCTCGCCGAAGCGTTGGCACCGTTGCGGCGCGCCGGGCTCAGAATAGCCGTGGACGACGCCGGTGCCGGCTTTGCTTCCATGCGCCACATCCTGCAGCTCAAGCCGGACCTCATCAAACTCGATCGCGAAATCATCGCCGGGATCGACACGGATCCAGGCCAGCGGGCATTGGGAGCTGCGATGGTCGGTTTTTCCGCCGAAATCGGAGCCGCCCTGGTAGCCGAAGGGATCGAGACCGAGGCCGAGCTGGCTGCGGTCACCAAGCTCGGGATGACCGCGGCCCAAGGCTACCTTCTCGGCCGCCCGTCGCTCCGGCCTGAGGACTGGGCGGCTTGGGGGTAGCGATGGCCGCTACCCCTCGGGTTGGTGCGCCGTGACCAGCCCATCGAAGTCCCGAACGACAACGCCTGTAGCTGTCTCCACTGGGAGGCCGTTCCGCGCCCAATACTCAATGCCGCCGATCATCTCCCGCACCGGGTACCCAAGTTCGGCGAACGCCAGGGCCGCGAAGGTACTTCCGTTGCAGCCCGGTCCCCACGAATAGACCACTATTGCGGTCCCGGCGGGGATCAGTGCGGCTGCCCGTGCGGGTATCTCCGCGGTCGGAAGGTGCATGGCGCCGGGGATATGGCCGTGGTCCCACGACGACTGCCTTCGGGTATCCACGAGCACGAAACTGCCGGGAGCCGCATCGGCGACGTCCATGACGTCGATCTCGAACCGCAACTTCGCCCGGAAGTAGGCGCCTGCGGCACCGTCCGCCCCAACCGCAGCACCGGCGTCGTTCATTGGCTTTTCCATGAGCCCCTCTAAGCGAGCTTGGCGAGTTTGGCGCCTGCCCGTCGCGATCCCAGCTTGGCCGAGATGCGCAGGCTGGTTTCGGCGGCCATGGGACCTACTTCCCGGACGCGTTTGGCGGTCATGCGGGACGACAACGATGAAACGCTGAGGGCGGCCACCACGTGATCATCGTGGCCAAAGATCGGGGCTGCCACGCACCGGACCTCGGGTTCGTTCTCACGGTCGTCGATCGCGTAGCCCCGGCGACGGATCGCGGCGAATTCAGTCCGCAACTGCTCGGGATCCGTGATGGTCCTGTCGGTGATCGGCACCAGATCGCCGGCCAGGATCGGAGCCACCACTTCCTCCGGACTGAACGCCAACATGGCTTTGCCGACCGCAGTGCAATACGCCGGCATGGTCGCCCCAACGCGCGATGCCATACGAACTGTTGCCTCGTCTTCAACTTTGTCGAGGTAAACCACATCATGGCCGGACAAGACCACCAAGTGGCAGGTGCTTTCCGTAGCCCTCATCAGCACCCTGAGCTCGGCGTTCGCGACGCTACGCAAATCGAGCCGGTCCAGGTATGACTGTCCCAAACGCAGGCAACCATGGCCCAGCCGGAAGCGGCCGCTCTCGGCATCGCGTTCCAGCAGGTTTTCGTCCAACAAGGGCGCGGCCAACCTCAGGACCGTGCTCTTGTTGAGCCCGGAGAGCTTGGTCAGCTCCACCAAGGCGAGTCCGTCCGCGCTCACCGGATGCTCCGCCACCACCGCCAGCAAAGCCAGCGCCTTCCGCAACGAAGCCGAGGAGTTCCGGGCCTCCATGCCTTCAGTACCCACGTGTGTCCTATCCAGCGGCAATGCGCTGCTCGGCGTCGTAATCGCGTTTCCAGCCAGCCACGCCAGGCCTCAACTGCCAGGGATGCGGTCCGGACAGCGGCCGGTATTCCACTCCCATGGCCTCCAGGCGTTCCAGATGCGCGCCTTCGAGCCTGGCCAGGAAACCATCGTAGTCCCGGTTCTCCGGCTGGGACCAGAGCACCTCCGCCACGGCGCTCAGCCGCGGAAACGCGGCGAAGTGGACCCGTCGCGGGGAATCCAGGTGTTCCGTCCAGATATTGGCCTGCGCCCCGAGGAGCCTGCCCGGGAACGCCTCATCCGCACCCGCGGGCAGAGGTTCGAAGCCGTAGACATCCTGCAGCGTGGTGACAAAACCCACGGGCACGGGTTCGTCGTCGCCGTCGGCCTGCCGGTGGTCCAGGTACAGCCTGTGCTCAGGCACATGACCACGTCATAACCGCTTTTGAGCGCGCTCATACCGCCTTCATAGCCTCGCCAGGAGGCCACCAACGCACCATCCGGCAGCTCGCCGTCGCCGATTTCATCCCACACGGAGGTAGCCCGCCCACGTGCGTCAAGGTGCCCCGCCAACTGCCCCACAAACCAGCTGTGCAATCCCGAAACGTCCGGCATCCCGAGTTCGCGGGCTTGGGACTGCGCCTGGGCGCTGGATTGCCACTGGGTGAGCGGAACTTCGTCTCCGCCCAAGCTGATCCAGCGGGACGGGAAGATCTCCACCACTTCATCGAGCACGTTGCGGTAGAACTCCAACGAGGTTTGCGAGACTTCCAGGACCGTCTCGTTGATTCCCCAACGGGTCCACACCCCGGGGGCCGCGCCCGTTCCCAGTTCCGGGTAGGCGGCGATGGCGGCCTGGCTGTGTCCCGGAACGTCAATTTCGGGGATGACGGTGATGTGCCGCTCGGCAGCGAACGCGACCACTTCGCGGAGATCGTCCTGGCTGTAGAAGCCGCCGTGCGGAAGCCCGTCGAAAACCCCTGCCCGCCACGAACCCAGCGATGATTCGCGCCGCCACGCCCCGGTCTCAGTGAGCTTCGGGTAGCGGTTGATCTGGATCCGCCAGCCTTGGTCGTCCGTGAGGTGCAGGTGCAGGACGTTGAGCTTGTGCATGGCCATCACCTCGATGAACCGGAGCAGGTTGTCCTTGGGCATGAAGTGCCGGGCCACGTCCAGCATGGCCCCGCGGTACCCGAAACGCGGGTGGTCCAGGATGGATACCTTGGGAACCGGCCATGCGCCGCCCGTCTCCGGAACGGGCGCTTGCCGCAACGCGGCAGGTCCCATCAGCTGCAGGAGCGTCTGCGCGGCATAGAAGGCTCCGGCCGGACCGCCCGCATGAATCACGACGGCGGCGCCCACCTCCAGTCGGTACGCCTCGGCGTCGAGCTCCGGGTCAAGCAGGAGGCTGATACCCGGA
>NZ_DF952471.1:265588-266552 GCF_001263615.2 Arthrobacter sp. Hiyo1
GTCCGGGCGAGCCAGCGGCGCGCATTGTTGAGCTCCGGATCGGCGGCCAGCGTGGTGGTTGCGTCCAGTTCCAGGAAACCGCCGCTGGACTCCACCGAGGACGGAACAGGAACCAGCAGATCCGCGGCGCTCATCCCTTCACCGCCCCGGCCAGGCCGGATACGAGTTTTCGCTGCACTGCGATGAAGAAGATCAGCACCGGAATGGTCATGATCACGGAACCGGCCATGATGCCGCCCCAATCGTTCTGGTCGGGTTTGAAGAAGGTCAACAACGCCATGGGCAGGGTCTGGTTCTCCTGGGCGGAAATGATGAATGTCTTGGCGAAGAGGAAGTCGTTCCACGTTGAGATGAAGGAAAACACCGAGCATGCCACCACTCCGGGCGCCACGAGCGGGAAGAGGATCGAGCGGACAAAGCGGAAACCGCTCGCGCCGTCTATGCGGGCTGCCTCTTCGATCTCCACCGGCACGGCTGCCACGAAGCCACGAAGCATCCAGATCGCGAACGGAATACTGAAGCCCACATGGACCAGCACCAGGGAGCCGAGCTGGTTCAAGCCCACCAACGGTACGGCCTCCCCGGCATTGCGCAGCAGGAAGAACAACGGAATGGTGAGCGCTTCGACGGGCACCATCTGGGACACGAGGACCACGATCAGCAGCTTGGTGCGCATCTTGAATTGGTAGCGGGTCAGTGCCACGGAGGCCAAAAACGCCAGCACAGTGGAGACGATGACGACCACGAGCGCCACGATCACGCTGTTGAGGAAGTACCTGCCGAAGTTGTTCACTGACAGGACCCGCATGAAGGAGTCGAAGGACGGTTCCAGCGTGAACGGCGCCGCATCGCCGGCGTCGAGCGCCGTCTTCGGCTTGAGGGCCGAAAGGACCATCCAGAACAGGGGGAACGCGACAAGAAGCGCGATGGCGAGTGCCGCCACATCGGCGCCGAACCGGCGTCG
>NZ_DF952471.1:266577-275639 GCF_001263615.2 Arthrobacter sp. Hiyo1
CGCCCTTGCGGAACTGTTGCGGCGCGACCGGTGCGGGCCGGTTCTTGCGGAGCGGAACGTCGACGGCGGTCACAGGACTTCTCCCGTTCTCTTGAGGATGCGGAGGTAGACGAAGGTGATGATCATCAGCAGCGCGGTCATGATGACGCCAAGGGCCGAGCCGAGGCCATAAAGGCTGGCCGCGAAGGCCTGCTGGTAGCCGTAGACATTCAGCACGAGGTTCTGCCCGGCAATACCGCCGCCGTTGGTCATGATGTAAATCTGGGAGAAGATCTTGAAATTCCAGATGATGGACTGGATGGTCACCACCATCACGATGGGCCGCAGCATCGGAAGCATGATGCTGCGCGCGATCCGGGGCATGGAAGCACCGTCGAGCCGCGCCGCCTCAATGACTTCGGTGGAGATCGCCTGGATGCCGGCGTAGACCGTCACGAGTACGAACGGGAACGAACACCACACCACTTCGCTGGCCACCAACCCGAAGGCGGACCATTTGTCGTAGGTCCAGGAGTAGCCGTTGAACTGCGTCAAGCCCACCGACACGAGCGCCTTGTTGACGAGCCCCAGCGTGGGGTCGAAGAGGAACAACCACACGGCGCTGCCGGTGACAGCCGGTGTGGCCCAAGCGCCCAAGGAGACTACGAACAGTGCGCTCCGGACCCAGGGCCGGAGCCGCGTGGCCAAGACCGCCAACGACGTTCCCACGAGCAGCGTCAGGACAACGCAGGCGCCTGCGAACAGCACGGTGTTGCCCAGGACGGACCAGAACTCCGGATCGGCGAACAGTTTCTGGTAGTTCTCCAGGCCCGTGAATTGCAGTGGTGCCTTGCCACTGACTTGGGCCTGGCGGTAGTCGTACAAAGAAACGTTGATGAGCTGGAAGATCGGGTATCCCAGCAGCGCGATCAGGACAATGAAAGCCGGGGCCAGGTAGAACCACGGTTCCAAGCCGCGCTTGCCTAGCGCACGACGCGGGACGTCCCCGCCGTCGTCGGCTTACGGTTCTGCTCGCGGTTGGCCCCGTTCGTGTCCGCCTTCGCGGACGCGAACGCCGTCACGCCGCGCCGCCTGGCGCGGATCGGCCGTGCTTCACGAACCTCGTCATTTGGATCCGAAGACCTTGTTCATGGCCGCTGCCGCATCCGCAGTAGCGGTATTGACGTCAGCCTTGCCCGTGACGATCTTCTGGTACATGCCGGTGAAGATGCCCTGGGCGTCGATGGTGGACCAGGTTTCGGTCACGGGGACGAAATTGGTGCCGGCGGCGAGGGTCTTGATGAAGGGGTCAAGCTGCGGATTGGACGCGGCAACAGACTTCTGGACGTCGCTGAATGTGGGCAGGTTGCCCATGGCGTCGAACATCTTCTGCTGGTACTTCTTGCCTGCCAACAGCTCGACGAACTCGGCTGCGAGGGTGTGGTGCTTGCTGCTGTTGAAGACGCCCAGGTTGTTTCCGCCGGCAAACGCTGGGGCGATCGAACCAGCCGTATTGCCCGGAACCGGAACCACCGCGAACTTGTCCTTGACCGCACTGGCCGCTACGGCCTTGTAGTTGAAGTCGCCACCGATGGTCATGGCCGATTTTCCGGCGATGAACTGCTGGACGCTCGCGTTTCCGCCGAATTCGGCACACGTCTGGGGCGGGCAGATGTCGTTCTTGAGCAGCCGGGCATAAGCGGAGATGCCGTCCCGGGATTCGGCCGAATCCAAGCCGGAGACAAAGGCGCCACCCTTCTTCGTGGCAATGTTGCCGCCGTTGGCCCAGAGGTAGGGCATGGCGGAGAACTGCGCAGCTCCACCGACCGAAATCCCGAGCATGTCCGGGTTGGCTGCGCGGACGGCGCGGGCCACGGTTTCGACGTCGGCGAGGGTCTTGGGCGCCTCCAGTCCGAGCTTCTGCAGCAGATCGGTGCGGTAGTAGAGGGCCCGGACGCCGACGTACCAGGGCACGCCGTAGTTCTTGCCCCCGACGTCCGTGGTGGCCAGGATCTTGCCGTCCAGGTCCTTGGACTCATCCCAGGCCTTGATGTCCGCAGTCACGTCGGACAATCCGCCGGATGCAACGTAGCTGGCAAGGTCTGTGTTGCCGAACTCGGCGACGTCGGGAGCGCTCGAGGGGTCGTTGAACGCGGCCTTGAACCGTTCTGCCCGGCTGTCGACGGGAATGTACTGGACGTCGACCTTGACGCCGCTGTGACTGGCTTCGAAATCGGAAACCGCGGCCTTGACTACCGCGGATTTTGGGTCCTGGTTGACTTCCGAGAAGAGCCAGACGCGGATGGTGCCGGACTTCTCATCCGAAGATGACGCGGCATTGTTCGACGTGGGCGGGGCGCAGGCCGTCAGCGCGAGGGCGGCGAGGGCAATGGCAGCCGCAGAGCGTGCGATTTTCAATGGATCCTCCATGGAGAAAAGGGTTAGGTGCCCGGCGGTCCCCCGCTTCGGGTATGGAAGGAAACTTTACAAACATACTTTTGTGAGCGGAAGCACAAGCGGCAAAAGGTTTGCATTGCAAAACGGGAATTTGTAAACAGGCGATCTTTCGCTGAATGGCCGATACCCCCTGGGGGTACTTGATTTTATACCCCTAGGGGGTATACCTTTGGGGCATGAGCACGATCGATGTGAACTCCACAGATGTGAACCCGGTTGACTTGAACCCGGTTGACTTGAACGTTGGCCAGCCGGTCATCGACGTTGAGGATGGAGCGCATGCCCAACACGGCTACTCTTCCAACAAGGACGCCTATTTGCGGCGCCTTAAGCGGATCGAAGGCCAAGTACGCGGTATTGCGCGGATGGTGGAAGAGGACAAATATTGCATCGACATCCTCACCCAAGTCTCGGCAGTCACTAAAGCCCTGCATGCCGTGAGTCTCGGGCTCGTGGAGGAACACATCGGGCACTGCGTCGTCGGAGCCGCCTCCGAGTCGGATCCCGTCGTGCGCGCGGAGCAAATCGACATCAAGGTCAAGGAGGCAGCCGATGCCATCGGGCGCCTGCTGCGGTAACCCCGCAAGCACTCACCACACCATTCAACTCACCACCAAGGAGCACGCCATGGGCCACACCGCCACCATCCAGACGAACGTCAGCGTTTCCGGCATGACCTGCGGGCACTGCGTTTCCGCAGTGAGCGAAGAAATTGAGTCCTTGGCGGGAGTGGAAAATGTCGAGATCGATCTGAACGCCGGCGGAATCTCCACCGTCACCATCACCTCCACCCAGGAATTGTCGCCGTCCGAAATCGGCGAAGCCGTCGCCGAAGCCGGCTACCTGGTAGTCGCCAACGAGGCCTAGGGGCCAATGTGAGCAATCACGACATCCTGCATCAAACGGGCACCCGCATCATCGAACTCGACATCGAGGGCATGACCTGCGCATCGTGCGTAGCGCGCGTGGAACGGAAACTGGGCAAGCTCGACGGCGTGGAGGCTTCCGTCAATCTCCCCCTCGAATCAGCCCACGTCACAGTCCCGGACAACGTCACGGACCAACAAATCGTGGACACAGTAAACGCAACGGGCTACAAAGCCTGGATCCGCGAATCGAGGCCCAGTCCGTCCACGGCCCCCTCCGCCGACCACACCCACGGTCGCGAAACCGATGTGCTCGGCGCGATCGAGTCCAGCACCGAAGGCAGCGCCGGCGACGGCGGCGCTGTAGAACATGACCGCAGCAATAGCGCGCCGGAACATGACCACAGCGACGGTGCCGGTGTTATGCGGCAGCGTGCGTCTAAGGGAGGAACGACCGAGCACGCCGAGCATGGCGCCGGTGGCGGCGCGCAAGGCGACCACGGTGCCAGCGAAGACCACATGCATCACGGCCCTGCGTCCCGCCAGCTAAGGCCAAGACTGATTGCCGCCGCCATACTGACGGTTCCGGTCTTCGCCATCTCGATGATTCCAGCTTTGCAGTTCCCGCACTGGGGTTGGGTCGCCGCTGCACTGGCACTTCCCGTGGTGACGTGGGCTGCCTGGCCCTTCCATCGTGCGGCCGCCATTAACGCACGCCATTTCGCTTCGACCATGGACACGCTCGTCTCGATTGGTGTCTTGGCCGCATACCTCTACTCCGCGTGGCAACTCTTTGCCAACCCCATGATGACCGAACACCCGGGCATGGAGTCCACGGGAGGCATGGGCGGCGGGCTGTACTTCGAAGTTGCCGCCGTGGTCACCACGTTCCTGCTTCTGGGCCGCTATCTCGAGGCCAACGCCAAAGCGAAGGCCGGCGACGCCCTTAAGGCCCTCCTGAACCTGGGGGCGAAGGACGCTACGGTGCTGCGCGACGGCGTCGAGCACAAGATCCCGGCCGAGCAACTCGTAGCCGGGGACATCTTCGTGGTCCGCCCGGGAGAGAAGATCGCCACGGACGGCCTGGTGACGAGCGGTTCATCCGCCGTGGATGCCTCCTTGGTCACCGGTGAATCGGTGCCCGTGGAGGTCGGCCCGGGAAGCCAGGTCACGGGCGCCACCATCAACACTTCGGGCCGTTTGCTGGTCCGCGCGACGCGCGTCGGTTCCGAGACGACGCTGGCCCAGATGGGGCGGTTGGTCAGCCAGGCGCAGACGGGCAAAGCCCCGATCGCACGGCTCGCCGATCGGATCAGCGCCGTGTTCGTGCCCGTCGTGCTGGTCATCGCCCTGGTTACTTTCGTAGTCTGGCTCGCGCTGAGCGGGGACCTCAATGCCTCGTTCACGGCTGCCGTGGCGGTGCTCGTGATTGCCTGCCCGTGTGCGCTTGGGCTCGCGACTCCCGTTGGCCTCCTGACCGGGACCGGCCGGGGTGCGCAGCTCGGCATCCTCATCAAGGGCCCACAGGTGCTTGAAGATACGCGCACTGTGGACGCCATCCTGTTGGACAAGACCGGAACCGTCACCAGCGGCAAGCTGGCCGTCGGACATACCCTGGCCTTGAACGGGCACTCCCCCGCCGACGTGCTCTCTCTCGCCGGCGCCGTCGAGGCAGCGTCGGAGCATCCCATCGCCCACGCGATTGCCGCTGCCGCCAAGTCGCAATGCCCGACGCCGGCCCGCTCCTCGCGGTGAAGGACTTCAGTTCCGCCCCGGGCGGCGGAGTCCGCGGGATGGTTGCGCTGAACGGAGCCGGAAACGGCACTGAGCGAACGGTCGTGGCCGGCAGGACTGGCTGGTTGGAACTCAACGGAATCTTCCCCGACGATGCACAGCGCCGGGCCCTGGCAACTGAGGAAGCCGGCGGCGCAACCGCTATCTGGGTTGCTGTGGACGGGGAGCCCGCCGGGATCGTGTCGCTAAGGGACACTGTCAAACCCGGTTCGGCGGCAGCCATCGCGAAGCTCAAGGAACTCGGGATTCGCCCTCTCCTGCTGACCGGAGACAACGCCGCGGTCGCCGCCCAAGTGGCCACCGCCGTCGGGATCTCCCCGGAAGATGTGTTCGCGGGCGTCCTGCCGGAAGGCAAAGTGGACGCGGTGCGGATGCTCCAGGCCCAGGGGTCCACTGTGGCCATGGCCGGGGATGGAGTCAACGACGCCGCAGCCCTGGCGCAAGCCGATCTTGGCATCGCCATGGGATCGGGCACGGATGTGGCGATCGAGGCCTCGGATCTGACCGTGATGGGCAGTGACCTTGGCCAGCTGGTGCAAGCCATCGAGCTGTCCCGGAAGACGCTTGCCACCATCAAGACAAACCTGTTCTGGGCGTTCTTCTACAACGCCATCGGTATCCCGGTGGCAGCCCTTGGTTTGCTCAACCCGATGATCGCCGGTGCGGCCATGGCTGCGAGCTCGGTCCTGGTGGTCGCGAACTCGCTCCGGTTGCGCTCCTTCGCAAAGTAGCCCCGACGCACCCAACTAACTCGCAGTTGTTGTCGTTATCCGGCGCGAAAACGGCAACAACTGCCAGTCAGTTGGGGGAGCTAGCAGTTTGGGGGCAGCTAGGCCGTTCCGAACCGAACGGCCGCGCGGGCCCTGGCTTTGGCCGCCTCCTCGTCGCGATTGCGCGCTGGCGCATGGGTCACGAGGGAATCGAGCAGATGCTGTGTGATATGCGCAATCTCATGGACAGCCTCGGCGAAGGCCTCCTCGTTGGCCTTTGACGGCTTGGTGGTGCCGCTGATCTTGCGCACATATTGCAGCGCGGCGGCTTCTACCTCTGCGGAGGTGGCTCGTGGCTCGAAATTGTGGAGGGTGTGGATGTTCCGGCACATATCAACATGCTAGGCCCAGTCCCCCATCAAGGCTCGGTTTTTAGAGCACCCTCTCCGAGGGCACCGGCTCGACGTCGTTCGCATGGTCAAGCTCGGGGGCTACTTCGCCGAAGCCGGCAGCATCACGCTTGTCCGCCCGCAGTTCGTCGATTCGCACCAAGACCACTCCGCACACAATGAGTGCCCCGCCCACGAGCTGGATGGCTCCGGGCAGTTCGGCCAGCAACAGCCAGGCCCACACCACGGCGAACAACACTTCAGTGAGCGAGACGAAAGATGCCACCTTGGACCCAAGGCTTCGGGCTGCCATGATCCCCGTGACGTAGGACAGCACGGTGGACAGGAAGACAAGGCCGGCGATCGAGACCCACCACGGCGTGGTCCACGGCCCGAGGTGCGTATCCGCCGTGGCGAAAGTCATGGATACCAGACCGGTCCCGCCGGCAATCCAGATAAGGATTGAGCCTGCCATGAGACCGCCGGCGGCCAGCACGATGGGCGGCAAGGTGTCGTTCTGCTTGGCCGTGATGAAGAAGTAGATGACCAGGCAGACGGCCGCGGCCATGCCCCACAGGACGCCGACGAAGTCGACCTTCACGGCGCCGGTGAGATCGAGCACCAGGACGAGTCCGCCGAGGGAAAGCAGCGTTCCAAGGGCGGTGAGGGCCCTGGGTCGGCGTCGGCTCGCGGCCCACAGCCACAAGACGATCATGGTTGGCGCGAGGTATTCGAGCAGGAGGGCGACCCCCACGGACAGCCTTGACACCGCATTGAAGTAGAAAAGCTGGCACCCCGCAACACCGATCACGCCGAACAACAGGATGGTGAGCCAGTTGTCCTTGAGCTGGTGCCAACGTCCCCGGAGAGCGATGACGGCCGGGATTACCAAGATGAGTGATGCGCCGCTCAATCGGATGGCAACTGCCGCGCCGGGGGTCCACCCGGTTTCCAGGAGGGACTTGGCGAACGAGCCGGACAAGCCGAAAACCGCTGAGGAAAAGAGCGCGAGCCCCAGTCCCGACGCCATGAAGCCCGCAGCACCAGCCCGGTTTGTTGCAGCTGACACAGCAGCCTCCTGTCAGGAGTAAAATGGGTTACGCTGCTGACAATACTCCCGAGAGATGTAAGGAGTCAAAGTGCTTTTTGCACCTGACACTGAAGTGGCGCTTCGAACCGTGGTCAATTTGATCAATACGGCCGCCAACGGGACCGAATCCCTCACGAGTGCCGCCGAGCTCAACGCCTTCCTTGACGCGGAAGAATTCACGGGGACCAGGGAGGGAACCGAGGCGGAATTGGCCAGCGTGAAGCGACTTAGGAGCCAGCTAACCTCCTTGTGGACAGCGGATGAGGACGCGGCCGCAAAGACCGTCAACCAACTCCTCACCGACGCGCGCGCACTTCCCCAGCTGGTCAAGCATGATCATTGGGATTGGCACCTACACGCAACCACCCCTGAGGCGCCCCTCGCGGAACGCATGGGCACGGAAGCTGCCATGGCACTTGTGGACGTCATCCGCAGCAAGGAAATGGACCGCCTGCGGGTGTGCGCAGCGGACGATTGCGACGCCGTCGTGCTGGACCTGAGCCGTAACCGCTCCAAGCTCTATTGCGACACGGGCAACTGCGCCAACCGGACGCACGTCGCCGCTTACCGGGCCCGGAAAGCATCGGGGGCCGAATAAGGGGAGGGCGTCACGTCGTGCAGCTTTTCAAGGTGCACGACGGCGGCCTGCCCCGAGTTTCCCGGGTTGCGGCGGTGGCCAGCCGGCAAAAAGTTGCGTGGCGTGATGCGATAGGAGGCTAGGACGGCCTAGTCGGCGTCGGGGGTTTCCGTTTCGCTGCCCGCTTGGGGGGCCGCAGAACCGTGACCTTGGCCCGGTTTCCTGGAACTGAGGTTGACGCCCGAGCCCTTGCCGAGGTGCTCGGCGTTTTCCTTGTGGCTCATGGAAAGCATGGCGGCGAGGACGAGACTCACAATGAAGGCGATGCCGGCGCCGGTAAAGGCGAGGTCAAAGCGCGGAGTGCGGGCGCTGCCGCCGGAGGCGAAAATCAGCACAGCGAAGAAGATCACGACGCCCCAGAACGCGGAGAACATCAGCGGTCCCTTAACCGAGGTCCGCATCTTGCGCGGCTCTCCTGGTTTTTGGTCAGCCAAGGTCATTCCTCCAATGTGGGTGCTGGCGCCGTCTGCGCCTCGAGAGTTCTACGCAGGGTAGAACGTACGACTACTAGTTTACGGCCTCAGCGGAGGGGGTTCGCCCATCGTGCCGCAGGCTCAGGCCGGACAGCACCCACAAGACTCCCGAGATGATGGCGCCACCGCCGGCAACACCGAGAAGCGCGTGCGCTCCAAGGCTGATGAAAAACGGCAACGCAAGGGCGGTGCCGATGCCCACCACACCGGAAATGCTCCAGTCGCGGGCAAGCAGGTGACGTCCGCGGTGCCGGAATCCCTTGACCAGCTCAAACACCCCGAGCACCAGCAACCCGACGAGCGCGGAAACGCCAACGCCCGTGTCGGACTGCGTAATCAAGGCACCCACCCCTGCCAGGCCAACGACGGCGGCCGCGGCCGCCGGAACACTCGTAGCCAGGAACGCGGCGCCCGCGGTTGCGAGCAGATAGAGCCCGGCAGCCCAGGCCAGAACGTGAACGGATGGCGAGCCCCAGAAGACGGTCACGGCTCCAAACACCAGCGCAGCACCGGCGCGGAGAAGTACGGGCTTCCAGAGGGCGGCTGCTGCGGGCGTGGATGAAGTCGCTGAAGAGGCGGGGAGAGTCACCAGTCCAGTTTAGTGCGAACCGAGGACCATCCATTTGTCGGAGCGGGCGCGTAGCCCCAGAGTGACCCCGCGGGCCAG
>NZ_DF952471.1:275716-281344 GCF_001263615.2 Arthrobacter sp. Hiyo1
CAGCGGATCATGGTGCGGGTGAGTTCGCGCGCACGCGCCGGATGGGAGGCGCCGAGTTCCTTGCCGATGAGGGCCTGCGCAGCAATCGCCAAGGCGTCCAGGGCGAAGGCGAGGAAGGAGAAAATGGTCATCGCGAGCTGGTGCGCGGCGAGGTTCACGGACCCTTGGGACGTGACCACCAGGACCGTGGCCAGGATAGCCAGGCGCAGGCTGAGGGTGCGGAGCATGAGCCATGAACCCACGGTGGTCATCGTGCGGATTCCGCGCCAATCCGGGCGCAGCGAAACGCCGTGGCGCCGGGCGTTCCGTCCCACTATGGCCAAATAGACGGCGGCCATGGCCCATTGAGCGATGCTGGTGCCGATGGCTGACCCCGCCACGGACAAATGGAGGCCGTAAACCAGGAACCAATTCAGGGCGATGTTGATAGCGAACCCCGCTGTTGCGACCACCAAAGGCGTGCGTGTGTCCTGCAATCCGCGCAACACGCCGGTTCCGGCGAAGATCAGCAGCATGGCGACGAGTCCCGGCATGGACCAACGCAAGTACTCCACACCGTATGCGCGCACCTCGCCGCTCGCTCCAAGCAACCCGACCAGCGGCTCAGCCGCGAAGAAGCCCGCCACTGCGAGGACGGCACCCAGCAGCAACGCCAGCCACACGCCGTCGCGCCCTGCGGCCAGCGCTTTGGCGAGCTTTCCGTGCCCGATGGCCCGCGCCACAGCGGGAGTCGTCGAATATGCCAGAAACACCATAAGTCCGACGGCGGTATACAGCAGGGTGGAGGCCAGCCCCACGCCCGCCAGCTGGGTTACGCCAAGGTGCCCCACAATGGCGGAGTCGGCCAAAAGGAAAAGGGGTTCGGCAATGAGCGCCCCAAAGGCGGGGACAGCCAAGCGCAGGATCTCGCGGGCAGTGGAGGGCGTGGTGGTACGGGTCATTGTCTGGGGCACTTTCCAAGCCTAGCGGGGCGCCGGCATGTAGCTTGGGGAGGGCTTGTGCGGGACCGCCAAGCCGGCCTCGCTGGGTCACGGTTGTTTGACACTTCCAGCAAAGTTCGAAAGGCTTGAGTTGAAGCTTCAACAAATTGGGCCTTGGCCTTGGAGCTTCACGACAGCCAACCGCTACCCGAAACGGTGCAAAAACATGAACCAGTCCACCCTGACCAACACAGCCCTTACTGTCCTGCGCGTCATCGTCGGCTTCATCTTCGCCGCGCATGGCTGGCAGAAATTCAACGAGTTCACCATCGCCGGCACTCAGGCCGCCTTCGGCAAGATGGGCGTCCCCGCCGCCGATGTCGTGGCCCCGATCGTGGCAACCATCGAACTTGTCGGGGGCATTGCCCTCATTGCGGGCGTGCTGACACGCGTCTTCGCCGCCGTCCTTGCGCTGGACATGCTCGGCGCCCTGTTCCTGGTCCACGCTCCGGCCGGCCTGTTTGCGGACAAGGGCGGGTATGAACTCGTCCTGGCCCTCGCTGCCGCAGCCGCGGCTGTGGCCCTGACAGGCGCCGGACGGATCTCCATCGACGCCGCGGTCTTCGGCCGGAGGGGTTCAAAGCTGCGTATTCTCGCCTAGGATCGCGTGCACCACATCGCTGGCGACACCCAGGCCTGTCCGCTTGGGTGTCCCCAGCCCGTCATACAGCGCGCCGGTATCCACGCCGTCGATACACTCACGTCATGAGCGAGCTCCCCTCCCACTCCGTCACCCTGCGGTTCCTTGCTTCCCCCACCGACGTCGGACATAGCGGGTCCGTCGACGCCGGCACAGTCCTTGAGTGGGTGGACAAGGCCGCCTACGCGGCAGCCGTTGGCTGGGCGAAGTCCTATTGCGTCACGGCATATGTGGGCAACATCCATTTCGCCGACCCCGTGAACAGCGGAGACATGGTCGAGGTCGAAGCGACCATCGTCTATACCGGCCGCTCTTCCATGCACATCCGGACCATCGTGTCCTCCGGCGATCCCAAGGGCGGGCCGGCCACGATGCGCAGCCAGTGCCTGGTGATCTTCGTCGCGGTCGGTCCCGACGGGCGCCCGGTTCCAGTCCCCCAGTTCGAGCCTTCGACGCCGGAGGAAATCGAGCAACGCGACAACGCCCTCGCGCGGATTGCCGTGCGGGAAAAGATTGTCGAAGCCATGAACGCGCAGGAATATACCGACGCCGGCACAGCCGAACGCGTTGTCCTCCGCTTCATGGCGGCCCCCACTGACGTCAACTGGGGCGGAAAAGTCCACGGCGGTATTGTCATGAAGTGGATCGATGAGGCCGCCTACGTCTGCGCTTCCCGCTATTGCGGCAAGGACACCGTGGCCGTGTTCTCCGGGGGCGTGCGCTTCTACCGGCCATTGTTGATCGGCGATGTGGTGGAAGTCGAAGCCCGCCTCGTCTACACAGGCCATAAAGGCATGCATATTGCCGTGCACGTTCGCTCCGGGAACCCGAAGAGCAGTGAGATGAATCTCACCACCTACTGCCTCACGGTCATGGTTGCCAGGGACGAAACCGGCACGTCTGTTCCTATACCTCCCTGGGTGCCGGAAACCGACGAGGACCGGCGCCTTCATGCCCATGCCCGCGAACTGCTGGAGATCCGGGGACGGGCTCCCGGAAACCGAAGGCCGGATCATTTGCTTAACGGCCGGTAGGCGTTTCGTCCGGGTCTGGCGCCGCGAAGTTCACGGCGGGAAGATGTCCTCATGGTGCCCGAGGAAAGGGTCGTCCGATGAAGGAGTGGCTCACGGTCACCGCCGAGGATCATGAGTCGTGGCTGGCACTGGCCCGTGAGGCCCTCGACTTCGTAGGGTCTGCGCACCACTAGGCAACCAGCGGCTAGAACCCGCCGCCGCCGGTCTCGCCCGCCATGTTCGCGAAGCGGGAGTAGTGTCCCTGGAAGGCAACCACGATGTCCTTGGTGGGACCATTACGGTGCTTGGCGATGAGGATGTCGGCCTCTCCGGCACGGGGGGATTCCTTGTCGTAGACGTCTTCGCGGTGGAGAAGGATGACCATGTCGGCGTCCTGCTCGATGGAACCCGATTCACGGAGGTCCGAAACCATGGGCCGCTTGTCCTGGCGCTGTTCGGATCCACGGTTGAGCTGCGAGAGCGCGATGACCGGAACCTGGAGCTCCTTGGCCAACAGCTTGAGGGCACGCGAGAACTCGGAGACTTCCTGCTGGCGGGACTCCACCTTCTTGCCGGAGCTCATGAGCTGGAGGTAGTCGAGGATCACCAGTTTGAGGTCGTGCTGCTGCTTCAGGCGACGGCACTTTGCCCTGATTTCCATGAGGGACATATTGGGGCTGTCATCGATGAACAGCGGGGCGTCGTTCATGCGGCCCATGGTGGTGGCGATCTTTGACCACTGCTCGTCCTTGATGGTGCCCTTGCGCAGGTCCTGGAGGCCGATGGTGGCTTCCGCGGACAGCAGGCGCATCGCGATTTCGTTGCGTCCCATTTCCAGGGAGAACATCACGGTGGCGAGGTTGTTCTTGATGGCAGCGGAACGGGCGAAGTCAAGCGCGAACGTGGACTTACCGACGGCGGGGCGCGCGGCGATGACGATCATCTGGCCCGGGTGAAGACCATGGGTGAGCTCATCGAGTTCGTAGAACCCGGTGGGTACGCCCGTCATGCCCTCCCCGCGGTGGCCGGATGCCTCGATCTCATCAACGGTGGATTCCATGACGTCTTTGAGCGCCACGTAGTCTTCCGCAGTGCGGCGTTCGGCCACGGCATAGATCTCGGCCTGGGCTTGGTTGACGAGGTCTTCGACCTCTCCGTCCTGGCCGTACCCCATCTGGACGATCTTGGTGCCGGCATTAACGAGCCGGCGCAGGACGGCGCGCTCAGCAACGATTTCGGCGTAGTAGCCAGCGTTGGCCGCCGTGGGCACGGTCTGGATCAGTTCGTGCAGGTAGGCAGGGCCGCCGATCCGGTTGATCTCGCCGCGCTTGGTGAGCTCATCGGACACGGTGACGGCATCGGCAGGTTCGCCGCGGCCGTAGAGGTCGATGATGGACTCGTAGATCGTCTCGTGGGCGGGACGGTAGAAGTCATGTCCGCGCACAATTTCCACGACGTCGGCGATGGCATCCTTGGACAGCATCATGCCGCCGAGAACTGATTGTTCAGCGGGGATGTCCTGGGGAGGTTTGCGGCTGGCGTCCGAGGTCCGGCCGCCCTCGATCGAATCCAAGTGCGTAACTGACAAAGCCGTCCTCCATTGTGTACCGCGAAGATAACTGTTCCCGGCGGTGCGGTAGGCCAATGTCCCGTGTGGGTTGCTCCGACCGCGCCGTTTATGCCGGCTGGTCCAAACTGTTCCGTAGGGCACCGACAATTTTGGTTTTCCCAAGATTTCCACAACTTATCCACAGACAGGTCCGCAGGCGCGCCGCTTTTCAACGGCACCAAGGTGCCGTCCACAAGAAACAGGGGTTTTCCAAGTACCTAAAGCAGGTACTCAGCCACGTTAGCCCTGCTTTTCCGAGGCACCAAGCCGGACCTGTGGATAAAGTGTGGAATACATACCCCTACTTGTGCACAGTCTGTGCATGACCCTGTGGAAAGAGAAATTCTTTTTCCGGCAAATAGCCCCTGAGCTGGGAAAACGTTCTTCGAGCCATGTGGATCAAAAGTATTTTCCTCCACGGATCATCCACAGGGCGATTCGCTCAATCCAGGCTCCGGTCCCCGCCTGACGGCCGAAAGGGGGATAAATATGCCAAAAATGTGATACTCCCCACAAATCAGCCTGAAATTTGACAGTCGGCTCTCAGAAGCTATGCCAAAGCAGGAATGTGCTGTGGATAACCGCGTTCTGACATAAGCTCTAGGTATGGGTTTCACCATTGGGGATGTACTGCTGGTCGCAATGCCCGTTGTCATCCTTGTGGCCGTGATTTGGGCCCTGACGGCGGCATTCAAGCCACGCAACTCGGGGCTGTCAGACGCCGAACGATATCAACGGGAGCTGGCCGCCCGCTCGGCAGCCCACCAGGCCGCCCAAGTGCAAGCGGCGACGGCAGCGAGGGCCCGCATCGATGCATCCACACGGCCCAGCCAGAATGCGCAGCAACAGTCCCAGCAGGACAGCCAGTCGCGGGCGGCACTGAGGGCTCAAGCCGGGGCTGGCCCGGGAGTCGGCCAGGCCGGCTACAACGGTCCCATCCTCCCCAACGGGCAGTTGAATCCACAGTTCGCCCTGCAGCTGCAGGGCATGGTCCGCAGCGGGCAGAAAATCCAGGCCATCAAGCTCCTGCGCCAGACGACCCACTCGGACTTGTTGACCGCCAAGAACTACATAGATCGGCTTTAGCGCATGTCTTCCCTACTCGTTCCGGTCTTGATCCTGGCGGCCGTCGTCGTCGGCGTGCTGCTGATGAGCCGTGTGCTCGCCCGCCGCTCAGCGGAACTCCGTGGAAATGCGGCCACCCACAAAGCTGCCGTGGATCCCGTCGAGCTGGCCCGCGAGGCCGCCGCGAAGCTCAGCGAGGATCAACACCGGCAGCTGTATTCCCTGATCGCCCAAGGTCAGGCCATGGCGGCCATCAAGCTGTACCTCAGCGCCACCGGAGAGGGCCTGCGCGCCTCACGGGACGCCGTCGGCGCCCTTGCG
>NZ_DF952471.1:282687-283509 GCF_001263615.2 Arthrobacter sp. Hiyo1
CCCGAACCCGCCCCGCAGGACCTCATGCCCGACGACGACGAGCCGGAGCACTTCCCGTACCGGTACCGCGCAATCGTCAGCAAGGGCGACGTCACGCGTGAAGTGAGCAGCAATATGCTCAATGACGAGATCTACGGCCGGATCCGCACCCTGGCCAAGAGCGGCGACGTCGAAGCCGCGGCATTGGCCCTGACCAAACATTCCGACATCAGCATGAAGCAGGCCAGGGAGTTCATCGAGCTGCTGGAGGACTAGCCCGGGCCGGGCGAGCCCTCACGTCCTAGAAGTCGAACAGGTCCCCCAACCAGCCTTCCTTTTTCTTGGGCCGCCGACGGTCATAGTCGCGGTTGTGACCTTGCTTGCCGTAGTTCCGGTCGTCAAGGCGTGGCCTGTCATTCCCGGCATAGCGGGGATCCTGGGTCTCGTAGGCCGGGTTGCCATACAGCGGCGGTGGCGTGAGTCCGTCCACCGGAGCCGGCGGCAAGGTGGATCCAGCCCCGAATCCGCCGGCGGCACGGTCAATAATCTTGTCGAGCTCGCCGCGGTCCAGCCACACTCCTCTGCACTGCGGGCAGTAATCGATCTCCACACCGCTGCGCTCACTCATTACCAGGTCAATTGAATCCACGGGACACTTCATGTTCGGGTCAACGAGCCGGCCGCCGGAAAAGTTCGGCCGGCTCGCGCTGTAGCGGACCGGCCTCGGAATACCTCGCCTAGCGTGCCGCGGTGATCCCCGCGAGGAGCTGCTCAAAAGGCAGGGATTCCATCGCGTCCGCCTTGCGGTGCGGCTGCTCGCCGCTCAGGAGCCGGGCAAGCTCG
>NZ_DF952471.1:283684-286257 GCF_001263615.2 Arthrobacter sp. Hiyo1
CCGCGCGGTCCACGCGGACTGATAGCGGCGACGCGCCGTCGTCGGTGTTTCCCCAGTCCTGGGCCCGGCGAAAACGGACGTCTGGGTTATCCGGGTCCGAAGGTAGGTGAAGAGCGGACGCATGGCGTAGTCGAGCACCATTTGGTGCCGGTCGGTGCCGCCCGTGGCGCCCAGGAGGACTGCCTTCCCGTCCAGGGACTTGGGGTCCAGCACATCGATGAAGGACTTGAACAGCCCGCTGTAGGAGGCGCTGAAGACGGGAGTGACGGCGATGATGCCATCGGAATCCTCGACGCCGGCGATCACCTCCGCGAGGCGCGGCGCGGCATAGCCGGTGACGAAGTTGTTGGCGATATCCACCGCCAGGTCCCGGAGTTCGACAATGTCCACGCGGACCTCGTAGCCGGCATCGCCCAGCTGGCGCTTGGCCGACGCGGCGAGCTGGTCTGCAAGGAGCCTGGTCGACGACGGTACGCCAAGTCCGGCGGAAAGGACGGTTATGCGGCGGGTCTCCATGGCTGTCTCCTGTTGCTAGGCGGTTCGATGGCTTCAAACCAGAGTACATGCGTTTGCATCTATACTCCCAAACTGCAGCTCCGCGCCTTTTATTCCCCCGCTACAGGCGGACCGTTCCCTGGATGCACATCACCGAGCTCCCGCCCACCCAGGTCTCGCCGTCTTCCACCGTGACGTGGATGCGTCCCGCCCGGCCCAGCACGGTGCCCTGCGCGGCGACGTACTGCTCCGGAGCCCGGCCGCTGCCGATCAGCCACTGGGCAGCCCCCGCATTGAAACTTCCCGTGACGGGGTCCTCCACCATGGCGTCTCCCGGAATGAACGTCCGGACTTCGAAATCGACTCCGGCGCCCGGTTCATGAGGACCGATCACACCGACCTTCAGATCCCCCAACGCCTCAAGGTCCGGCTCAAGGCCAAGGACCTGCTCGGCCGATTCGAGCAGCACGCCGATCCATTGAGGCCCGTTGACCAGCCACGATGCATCCAGGAGCGCCGCTTGGGGCAGCCGGAGGCCGGCGGCCAGCTGTTCGATTGTTCCTTCGTCCACGGGCCCGAAGCGGGTCAGTGGCGGAGCAGCGAACGCGAGCCGGCCGCCGTCGAGCTTTACCTTGACCAAGCCTGCGCCACATTCCTGAACCAGCATCCCGTCCTGTTTCGGCACTCCGCCGGCCGCCAGCCAGGCATGCGCCGAGCCAAGCGTCGGATGTCCCGCGAAAGGAAATTCCTCGCTGCCGGTGAAGATGCGAACGCGGTAGTCGGCCGCAGGATCGCTCGGCGGCAGCAGGAAGGTGGTCTCGGACAAGTTGGTCCAGTGGGCAAAGTGCTGCATCTGGTCCGCGCTGAGCCCCTCAGCGTCGACGACGATTGCAAGCGGATTGCCGAGGTATGGCACGTCGGTGAAGACATCCACTTGCGAGAAGGGCCTGGTGCGCATGGTTTCAAGGTTCACCCCGGCAGGCTATCAAGTTCCCCCGTCTTCCTTGGCGCGAACTGGCAGCTAATGCCCGTAGCGAGGCCGCCGGAGGGCATCTACTGCCAGTTCGCGCCCCCGAAAGCGCATATAGCAAAGGACCCCCGTCTCCGGAAACCGGGGACGGGGGTCCTTCGAGCTACGTCAGAGATTATTTCCCTGCAACGACCTCAAGGTCGATGACAGCGGAAACGTCCTCGTGCAGGCGGACGTTGGCCTGGTACGAACCAAGGGACTTGATGTGGTTCGGCAGTTCAACGTTGCGCTTGTCGATGGAGCCAAGGCCAGCGGCCTCAACTGCAGCAGCGACATCAGCCGGCTTGACGGTGCCGAAGAGACGACCGGACTCGCCGGCCTTCACTACGAGCTTGACCTTCTTGGAAGAAAGCGCAGAGGCCTGGGCCTGTGCAGCTTCAACCGAAGCGTGGGCACGAGCAGCGCGGGCAGCCTTGATGGACTCAACCTGCTTCTCGCCACCCTTGGTCCAGGTCAGAGCGAAGCCGCGGGGCAGCAGGAAGTTACGTGCGTAACCGTCCTTGACCTCGACAACATCGCCAGCAGCACCGAGACCGGTTACTTCGTGGGTCAGAATGAGCTTTGCCATGTTAGTTAATCCCTTCCTTAGCCGCGGCCAGCGCCGGAGTAAGGCAGCAGAGCAACTTCGCGGGCGTTCTTGATTGCCTGGGCGATTTTGCGCTGTTCCTGCACCGTGACGCCAGTGACGCGACGGGCGCGGATCTTTCCGCGGTCGGAGATGAACTTGCGCAGCAATGCTACGTCCTTGTAGTCGATGACGGTGATGTCAGCGGCTTTCAAGGGGTTGGACTTTGGTTTGGGCTTACGGAGTTCAGCCTTAGCCATCGTGGAGCTCCTTTTCTATGGAGCCCGTGGAATGGATCCACGGGATGGTGGTGCTCGACGGCGGTCGCCACCCGGGTGCCTTGCGGCACGTCCGGCGGGTTCCGGCGTCGAACTTTTATGAGTATTTAGAAGGGAGGTTCGGAATCCGGGCCGTTGCCCCATCCACCCGCATTGCTGACGCCCGGGGTAGCCCAGGGGTCTTCCTGCGGTGCGGATTGGCCGC
>NZ_DF952471.1:286706-289404 GCF_001263615.2 Arthrobacter sp. Hiyo1
TGTTGCCGCCGCCGAAGCCGCCTGGCCACCCTGACCGCCGGAGCGCTGGGTGCGGTTGACCTTGGCATTGGCGTAACGCAGGCTCGGGCCGATTTCATCGACTTCGAGCTCGATAACGGTGCGCTTCTCGCCTTCCTTGGTTTCGTAGGAACGGCTCTTCAGGCGGCCGGAAACGATCACGCGCATGCCCTTGGTGAGGGATTCGGCGACGTTTTCGGCTGCTTCGCGCCATACCGATGCGCGGAGGAACAGGGTTTCCCCGTCCTTCCACTCATTGGACTGGCGGTCGAAGGTCCGGGGAGTAGAAGCGATGGTGAAGTTCGCTACCGCCGAGCCTGACGGTGTGAACCGCAGTTCGGGGTCATTGGTGAGATTACCGATGACCGTAATAGTGGTTTCGCCTGCCATCTACTGCCTCCTTGTTCGTTCCTGCGGGGTAAAGAATGAAAGTCTGGAGCTGAAATTACTCAGCAACGACCTTCTGCTCTTCGGGGCGGGTGATCTTGGTGCGCATGATGGTCTCGTTGAGACTCAGCTGGCGGTCAAGTTCCTTGGCGGTTTCCGGCTTGGCGGTGAAGTTCACCACAGCGTAGATACCTTCGGACTTCTTCTTGATGTCGTAAGCGAGGCGACGGCGGCCCCAGATGTCAACCTTTTCGATGGTTCCACCATCGGTGGTGATGACATTGAGGAACTTCTGAAGCGACGGCTCTACGGTACGCTCTTCGACCTCGGGGTCGATGATTACCATCAATTCGTAAGGACGCATATGTGAACCCACCTCCTTTGGGCTAAGCGGTTACGGCATTTCCGTAACAGGAGGTTCATTTGCGATGAACAGTGCTGATGACCGCTTCCAGAAGCGGAAGCAGGCGCAGCACAGACTTCAATATCTTAGTCCATTTCCCGCCTCTAAGCCTATTCGGCGTGTCGGCATGGTGGAATGCGCGGCGCCGCGTATGTGGATAACCCAGATGTGTGGATAACCCGCGTGGTACCGCGACGCCAGGCTCAGGCAGACTGAACCCATGACCGTCCTCAAATCCGTCGCACTCTTTATCCTCGCGGCCATCGCCGAGATCGGCGGGGCCTGGCTCGTGTGGCAATCGGTCAGGGAGGCCAAACCGTGGTGGTGGGCGGGCCTCGGCATCGCAGCCCTGGGTATCTACGGTTTCGTGGCGGCGTTCCAGCCTGACGCACACTTCGGCCGCGTGCTTGCCGCTTACGGCGGGGTGTTCATCGCCGGATCGTTGGCTTGGGGAATGCTTATGGATGGCTTCCGCCCGGACCGTTGGGACATCATCGGCGCCATGATCTGCATCTTCGGAGTGGCCGTCATCATGTTCGCGCCCCGGCCGGGCAGCTAAGGCGTCACGGCAGCTAAGCCGTCAACGCAGCTAAGCCGTCACGCTGTGCAACTTTCTGGACCGTCCGACGTCGGGATCCCCCGGTTTTCCGGGGCGCTGCTCCATGCATGAGCAAAGTCTGCGTGGCGTGACGCCTGAGCCTCCAGCCAGGCGTGCCATGATCTGACTATGAACGCCGCAGCAAAGAACCAAGGTCCGAAGTCTGCCCGTGCCAAACGTTCCCGATTGCGATTCTTGCTGATGATCGTCACCGGCATCGCTGCCGCAGTGGCGACCGGAATTTGGGGACAGTGGATCTACGCGCCCGCGGCGGGCTGGGCAGTGGCCGCGGTGGTCTACAACATCTTCGTGTGGACAGTCATCACTCGGATGAAGGCGGATCAGACCAGAAGCCACGCCAGGGAAGAAGATCCACGGCGTTCCACGGCCGATCTCCTGATCCTGTGTGCCGCCGTCGGCTCCCTCGCAGCCTTCGTCCTGGTGATGTTCGGCGCGAAGGACGCGCACGGCGTCGACAAATTCATGCTCGCCCTGCTGGCCCTCGTCGGTGCCGTGGCGTCGTGGCTGCTGGTGCACACCCTCTTCACCCTGCGCTATGCCGAGGTGTACTACACGTCCGATCCGCCCGGCGGCATCGAGTTCAACCAAAAGGAACCCCCGCAATACACGGACTTCGCGTACATGGCCTTCAGCCTCGGGATGACGTACCAGGTTTCGGACACATCGATCACCACCAGGGCAATGCGGTCTGCCGCCTTGCGGCACAGCCTGCTCGCCTACGTTTTCGGCGTCGGGATCCTGGCCACCACCATCAACCTCGTGGTGAGCCTGGCGTCTTGAGCTAGATCGCCGTGCGGAAGAACAACTCCGTCACCGTGGCCAGATGGCGCGGATCTTCAACGCCGCATAGCTCGCGTGCGGAGTGCATCGACAGAAGGGGCACGCCGACGTCGACCGTCCGGATCCCCAGGCGGGTGGCCGTCAGCGGACCGATGGTGGAGCCGCACGGGACGTCGTTATTGGAGACGAACTCCTGGTAGGGGATACCCGCCTCGCCGCAGAGCCGCGCCCAGAATGCCGCGCCGGTAGCGTCCGTGGCGTACCGCTGGTTCGCGTTGATCTTGAGAAGCGGTCCGCCATTGAGGATCGGTCGGTTGGCCGGATCGTGCCGCTCCGGGTAGTTGGGGTGGACGGCGTGGCCGGCATCCGCGGAAACACAGAACGACGCCGACAACGCCTGGCGCCGTTCGCTCACCGTTGCGCCCAATCCGTCGGAGATCCGGGTGAGGATGTCTTCGAGGATGGTCCGCAGGCGCCCGAGCGCGAGGCAG
>NZ_DF952471.1:290300-295836 GCF_001263615.2 Arthrobacter sp. Hiyo1
CGCGATGGGGCCGGCAGCCGGCGCGCCCGCGGTTGCGTGCGCAATGAGTGCCGCGAGCCCGGCGTGGGTTGAGGAGAGGTTGTCGAGCCGCCCCGATGCAAACAGTTCGCCCTTGGCACCGAACTGCTCAGGTGCCTGGGTGTCCGCGACGACGATGTCGTAGCCGCCGATCTGCGCCGGATCCACGGAAACCCCGGCCACCGAGTCCGCCAGGATTGCCAGGACATCCGCGGAATCGGGATCGCCGAGGCCGAACACGGGTTCATGTGTTGTTGCTTGTCCAGCGTGAGGCCGTCATTGACGGCCCGGTCCAGGTGGATGGCCAATTGCGGGAAGCGCAGGAGCGGTCCGGTTGCCGTGAGGTGCTGGGTGCCGTCCAGCATCACGAGCCGCCCTGCGAGCCGAAGCTCACGGTCCAGCCAGGAGTTCAACAAGGGTCCGCCGTAGACCTCGACCCCGGCCTGCAGCCAACCGAACTTGCCCGTTGTCGGCTTGGGCTTGAGCTTGAAAGACGGAGAATCCGTGTGGGCGCCAAGGATATTGAATGCCGTGGTCGGAGTGGCGCCTTCCGGCGTCACCCATGCAATGAGGGCGCCGTCCCGGATCACGTAGAAGCTGCCAGCCCCGCCTTCCCAATGCTGAAGTTCATCAAGGGCCGTGAAACCGGCCGCATCGAGCCGGCGCGCGGCCTCGTTGACGGCGTGGAAGCTCGACGGCGATGCGCTCACATACGCGCCAAGATCCTGGATGTGTTCTGCAGCGGAGTTCGAAGGCATGGCTCCGAGTCTAGCCGCGGCCGGGGATGTCGCCGGCGAGGCAGTATCCGGGTCACTAGTAATCCGGGTTGCTCGGGATCACGAGTCCTGTTTCGTAGGCGTAGACCACCACTTGGACCCGGTCCCGCAGGTGCAGCTTGGTGAGGATGCGCCGGACGTGGGTCTTGACCGTGGCTTCGGACAAAAAGAACTTGTGGGCGATTTCGGCGTTGGACAGCCCTCCGGCGATAGCCTCCAGCATCTCGGTTTCGCGGGGCGTCAATTCTTCGAGCAGTGGATCGCGGGCAGGGGCTGCGGCCTGGCCGGGAACGCGGCCCCCGCGGACGTAGGTTTCCAGGAGCCGCTGGGTGACCCTCGGAGCAACCACGGCGTCGCCGCTGGCCACGAGCCGGACGCCTTGGACCAACTCGGCAGGCGCAACATCCTTGAGCAGGAAGGCGGAAGCCCCAGCTTGCAAGCCGGAGAAGGCATACTCGTCGAGGTCGAAAGTGGTCAGGATGATGATCCTGGCGTTGGTTGACGAGGCCGTGATCCGCCGTGTGGCTTCGATTCCATCCATGGCGGGCATCCGGACGTCCATGAGCACGACGTCGGGTTCCAGTTCCTTCACCTTCCGCACGGCTTCGGCACCGTCGGAGGCTTCGCCCACCACTTCGAGGTCGTCCTCGCCTTCGAGGATGAGCCGAAATCCCATGCGTAGCAGGGGCTGGTCGTCGACCAATAGAACCCTGATGGGAGCATTGTCTGTCATGATTTCCCCTTGTCGCCATTCCATTTCAGCTCCGCATGGACCCGCCATCCGCCGTGGATTCCAGGACCGGCATCCACGGTTCCAGCATAAATTCCCGCACGTTCACGCATTCCCGCGATGCCTTGGCCCGTGCCCAAGGCCGCCTCTTCGGTTCCCGGCTCCCGGGAGCCCCTGCCGTCGTCGAGCACTTCAATGGTGACCGAGTCACCCTCCCGCACGATCCGCACATCCACTTGACTCAAGGAGCGCCCGTACCTGAGCACGTTGGTCAGGGATTCCTGCACGATCCGGTAGACCGTGAGTTGCAACGCCGGGTCTTCAGGAAGGGCAGGGCCCGTGTGTGAATAGTGCAACGGCAGCCCCGCCGTCCGGAATCCGTCCAGGAGCTTGCTTAAGTCGTGCCCGGAAACCAAGCTCCAGGGCGCCGGGCGCGCGGAGTCTTCCCGCAGCACGCCGAGGACGCGGCGCATATCAGCCAGCGCAGTCCTGCCGGTGCGCGAGAGTTCGCCAAGCACCTCACCCGCGCGCTCAGGATCCTTCTTGACCACGACGGCGGCACCGTCCGAGAGGCTGATCATGACCGTCAGCGAGTGCGCCACGACGTCGTGCATCTCGCGGGCGATCCGGTTGCGTTCGGTGACGGAACCCAAGCGAGCCGTGCGGGCAGCCCAGGCCCTGATTTCGCTCTCATGCTCACGCCGCTGCCGCACCGAAATGCCGATGCCGGTGGCGATCAGGTTGGACAACAAGATGCTGACCGCGGCCGCGATGTTGCTGATGAGGTGGAAATTCTCCGGAATCGCCTCTCCGTTGGCAGGGCCGCCGGACTGGTCCACATGAAGAGATACACGAGCGTCAGGGGCAGGCTCGCCGCGCCGAACACCGTCAACGCGAAGGTCCGGGCCCTCGCCACGGCCACCGCATACAGCGCAAACCACAATCCCGCCGAGACGTTCGAACCCCAGGGATTCAGCAGCGTCACGGCCACTTCGAGGACCGCAACGGTCGCGGTGACACTCAGCGGATTGCGGCGTCGAAGGAACAGGATGGCGGCGATGGCAACGAGCAGCAGGGCGGCGAACCATTTGCCGTCCACGATGGAGCTGATCAGCGTAGGCAGTGCCAGGAGCGAATAGCAAAGCACCACCACCGCGTCCATGACGCGCGGGTGCTCAAAGAGATAGCGGCGGATCCTGCCACGGCGCCGCAGCGTGATTTCAGCAAAGGACGCGTCGGCCACGTGGGCCGACGCGTCCTGTGCTGGCAACTCTTCACTCATGCTTGAGCTAGTGGCCTTGCGCGGAGAGGTTGTCCATGGATCGCAGATCAAGCGATTGCGAATCAGACGTCCCGCTTCTTGAGCGCAATGAGGGCAGGAACCATGAACAAGATGACGTAGCCAAGGAACACGAGGCCGCCCGCCCACGGATCCAGGGTGCCGTCGACGTGGCCGATCGACAAGAAGCGGCCGCCGGCTTCACTGGGCAGGTACTGGGGGACGTACTTCCAGAAGTCCCCCGGTGCGAAGCTGAGGAACTGGCCTGCGAACGGGAGGACGAACATGATGCCCACCAGGACGGTGATGCCGCCGGCAGGGTTCTTCAGCAGTGTTCCGAGCGAGAGGCCGATCAGCGCGACACCGGAGACATAAAGCCGCCGGTGAAAACGCTGTAAAGGACGCCGTCCGTGTTCCAGCCGAGGTCAAGGCCAAAGTTGGCGAACATGGGTGAGGCCAAGAGGAAGGTCACGACGCCGGCCACGACCGAAAGGATATAGGAGACCACAACCAGGACCACGGCTTTGGCACCGAAGGTGGAGAGCCGCCCCGGCGCCGCATTCATGGTTGACCGGATCATGCCGGTGGCGTACTCAGAGGCGATGAAGAGCACGGCCAGGGATCCCATGACGAGGATGCCGATGTTGAGTCCGGCGTTCGGCAGGTTGTAGAGGCTGAATCCCGATCCCGGCGGGAAGGAGTCAACTGCTTGCTGCACCGTTTCCTTGTGACCCTGCCGGCCGACTTCGACCATCTGGTTGATGAAGTTCCACCGGACGAGGGCTGACAGCAAGCCGATGCCGACAATGGCCACGAAGGTGAGGAGCAACAGGATCTTGGTGCTCATGAGGGTCCGGAACTTGATGGACTCGGAGTTCAGCACCCGGAGGAAAGTGACGCCACCGGTCCCGGCTGACGGGATCGCATGTTTCTTGCTGACGGTGGTGGTGCTCATGATTGGATCCCTTCCATGGTGGCAGCGGATGTGGCGCCGGCGCTGGCAGGGCTTCCGTTCAGCGTCCCGCCTGGCGCTGCCGGTCCGCCGGTGATGTGCGAGTGGTATTCCACCTCGTCCTTGGTCAGCTGGAAGTAGGCTTCCTCCAGTGACGACGTGAGCGGAGTGAGTTCGTAAACCAGCACGCGGTTGTCGAGGGCGAGCTCTGCGATGCGGATCGGCTCCACCCCGTAGATTTCCAGGGTTTCACGTTCGTTCTGCTCCACCCGGACACCGTCGCGGGCCAGCAACTCGGACAAGCGGGTGGTCTCCGAGGTACGGACCAACGTGCGCTTGCGGCTCTGGCTCTCGATCAGCGCATCCACCGTGGTGTCGGCAATGATCTTGCCGCGACCGATCACAATGAGGTGGTCGGCGGTCTGGGCCATCTCGGACATGAGGTGGCTGGAAATGAAGATGGTCTTGCCCTGGCTTGCCAGGTAACGGGCGAGGTTCCTGACCCACTGGACGCCCTCGGGATCCAGCCCGTTGACCGGTTCGTCGAGGATGAGCGTCTGGGGATCACCCAGCAATGCGTTGGCGATGCCAAGCCGCTGGCCCATGCCGAGGGAGAACCCTCCGGCCTTCTTCTTGGCAACTGCGGTGAGGCCGGTCATCTCGATGACTTCCTCAACGCGCGAGTTTGGAATCCCGTGGGTCGCTGCCATTGCGCGCAGGTGGTTGTACGCACTGCGGCTCGTGTGCACCGCCTTGGCATCGAGCAGCGCTCCCACTTGGTGGAGCGGGGCATTGTGCTGGGAGTAATGCCGGCCGTTGACAATGACGTCGCCCGACGTCGGGCGGTCGAGACCCATGATCATGCGCATGGTGGTGGACTTGCCGGCGCCGTTCGGGCCAAGAAAGCCCGTGACTTTCCCGGGCTGTACGGTGAAGCTGATTCCGTCCACGGCTGTCTTTGCGCCGTAGACCTTCCTCAAGCCTGTTGCCTCAATCATGGAAGCGTTCCCTCCGCTTGCTGCAGCTATGTGGTGACTGTACGTACAACGCTATCCACCGGTACGGCCGAATTCGCCGGTCTCAGGGATGATTCAGGGGCAGGTCAGGGTAGTCCCTATGGATGATGCCGGCCGCGCCCAGGGCTTGCAGGGCACTTGGGAGAGCATTAGGCAATCGGTGAATACACCCGAAGCGCACGACGCCGGACCGTGAACTCCGCGGTCCGCACACCCGGCAACGGCTCGCCGTCGACCGCAATCACGAGCGGCTCTCCGATCGCTTCGATGCTGATTTCCCGGGCCTCGCTGAGGTGGGTCACCTTCGATGTACTCACGGTTCCAGTGAGGACCGCCCACAGCAGACGCAACCGCGCAAAGCTCATCGGCCGTGACCATGCGGATATCCAGCACCCCGTCGTCAAGCACGGGCCGCGTCAATGGTGCCAGGTCCCGCGGGTAGTAGCGGCCGCGGCCTATGTAGAGGATCCACAGCTTGTGGTGCACTCCGTTGATCAGGAGAGTGGTGGGGGTTGCCGCCCCGAAGGTGCGCAGACCCGCGACGAGTCCCGCGAGGGGTTTCCCCATGGCAGGCTGAAGCCGCTCGCGGCGGCGCACCAAGTTGGGGTACACGCCAACGCTGGCAGTATTCAGCATGATGAGCTCCGCAACCTCGTCCTTGCCGTCGATCCCACGGCCGGCGCTCACGTGGCCCAGATCTGTCCACGCCGCGGCGCCCGTTTTGGCGGCCTTAAGGGCGCCTTCGAGGGACCGGGCGTCCACGTC
>NZ_DF952471.1:296476-298521 GCF_001263615.2 Arthrobacter sp. Hiyo1
CAGCCACGTCATCGCCATCGGAAATCAGGTTTATATACGCCTTGGGGAATATTTCTCGGAGCTGGGTTTCTGTGTCCGGCGAGTAGGAACCGCCGAGGGCGTTGACCGCAATACTTAGCCCCTCGCCGTCGCGACTGCAGGCGCGACGGCCGGTGAACGGTCCGTGTCCGGAACCGGAGGCCGGGCCGGCCACCACTTTCGCGTCAGGAGGGCCGCTCCGGCGCCGATCGCGGAGCCCAGCACGACGTCGGAAGGCCAGTGGGCGCCCGTATGGACCCGGGAATACGCCACACCCGCCGCAACAGGAGCCAAAACTGCACCAAGGCGGGGATCCACCAGCGCGACGCCAAGAGTGAATGCCGCCGCAGACGCGGAATGGCCCGAAGGCATCGACGAGCTTGTGGGCTGCGGGTTCACAAAACGGAAGACCGGAAGGTGCTCGGGCAACGGCCGCGTCCGTGGAAGAAGCGTCTTGAAACCCAGATTGGTGACGGCGGATGCCACCCCAAGGGCCAGGAGTCCATGGATCGCGGCCTGGCGGGGCTTACCTGGAATTGCCGCACAGACGCCAGCTACGGCAAACCAGAGCTTGCCCTTGGTAGCGGCCTCCGAGAGGTTTTTCCAGACAGCATCGTGCCGGCCCTCCGGCCACCGGGAAACCGCCCGGACAATGGCGCGATCGAGCCGCGCCACGTTTCTCACGTCCCAATGGCCCCATCGCAGCTTGCTTCCCATCCCACCAGACTATCGGCGGGCTGGTTAGGATGTGGAGATGGTGAGGGTCATTCTCCCCCGCAAGCTCGATCAGGGACGCACCATTGTCATCTCGACCGTGCTGCTCGCAATTGCCGCGGTCCTTGGCGGCATTCTGCTTGCGGGGGATCGAAACCCGCCTTTCCAGGGCGTGGACGACGCATGGCAAGCATTCATGGCGACCCTCCACGCACCGTTCTGGGATAGCCTGAACATCGCCCTCAACTGGACCGGCTACACGGGAATGCTGGTCTTCCACATTCTGCTCGCCTTGGCGTTGTTGATCCGGAGGAGACCCCGGTCGGCCGTATTCTCCGCCATGGCAGGACTCAGCGTGATGTTGCTGACCCAGTTGCTCAAGTTGGTCATTCACAGGCCGCGTCCCCTCAATGCGCATGTGGCTACGGACACCTATTCATACCCATCGGGGCACGTATCCGCTACCACGGCATTCGTTCTGGTGATAGCGCTCCTCATCGGCCGCGCCTGGACGTGGCTGCTCGCGATCGGCGGAATGCTGGCCATGATGATCAGCCGGATCTATTTGGCTGCCCATTGGTTCACGGATGTGGTGGGTGGCGCTTGCTTGGCGTCCGCCGTCGTGCTTCTCTGGTGGCTGGCCTGTCAGAAAATATGCATTGTGGAGAATATAGACGCACGGCGCGCCCTGGAGTGGAGATCGAGGGTCGCGCGCCGCAAGCGGCACGTCGAGCGGAGCGTCACGTAGGGTAAACCATCAGGTAGCACTCGGTCTTCTCCAAGAGAGCAACAATAGTCTTCGGGCATGCTCTCAAAACCTCAACTCATCAACGGCGGCATCGGGGTGGCCGTCGTGGGCATTGCCGCCGGTGCCTTCTTCGTGCTGAACGGTGTGCCGCAAACGGCCGCCGATACCACCGCCCGCACCGTCGCGGTCAGCTCAGCGGACCTCGCCGCGGTTTCCACGGCCAGCGGAAACGTCTCGCCCGCAAGCACCACCGTCATCAATGCGCAGAACTGCACCGGGCCTATCGCCACTGTCTCTGCGGTGACCGGTCAGCAGGTCACGGCCGGGCAGGTGCTGGTCACCATTGATCCGACGAACGCCCAGAACGCGCTGGCCGTTGCCCAGGCGCAACTGGATTCCGCCGCGGCGCAGGCAAACCAACAACAGGCCTCAGCCAGCAACCAGGTGGCTTCGGCAAGCCAGAGCCTCACGAACGCCCAGCAAACGGCCAACCTGGACGCGAGCCAGCAGGCCAGTGCCGTGGCCGCCGCGCAGACGGCCGTGAACAATGACAATGCGACTGTCG
>NZ_DF952471.1:298573-304417 GCF_001263615.2 Arthrobacter sp. Hiyo1
CCGCTGCCAGCGCCCAGCCGAGCAGCCAGCCGGCCCAGAACGCGCTCAGCGCAGCACAGGCCCAGCTCGCGAAGGACAACCAAGCACTGACCCAGGCAGCCAACCAGCAAGCCAGCTCGGCCCTCAAGGACAAGGAGCAGATTGCCTCGGCAGCCACGGCCCTCAATTCCGCCCAAAGCGGTGGCGGCGCCACATCCAACACCACGTCTGCCCAGATTGCCGTTGATACCGCAACCAAAAACCTGGCGTCCTGCTCACTCGCGGCCCCGGTTTCAGGTACTGTCACCGCCGTGAACGCCGTCGTCGGCGGCAACGCCGGCAGCAGCTCCGGCTCTTCCGGATCCTCGGGTTCCGGCTCGTCCGGAGCTTCCGGCTCCTCCGGCAGCTCTTCCACGAGCGCCGCGAGCACCTCGTCCTCCGGACTGATTACGATCAGCGACACCGCGCACCTGCAAGTCATCGCCAACTTCGCCGAATCGGACATTGCCGCCATGAAGACCGGCGACTCGGCCACCTTCACCTTCCCGGCGCTCAAGACCGACCCGTCCGCGGCACCGGTCACAGGTACCATCACGGCGATCGCCCAGAACGCCACAACCACCAACAACGTGGTCAGCTATCCCGTGACGATCTCCATCAAGAACCCTCCGGCTGCCTGCGGCTCGGCCAAAGCGCAAACATCTCCGTAACCACGCGACCGCCAAGAACGCATTGACAGTGCCTTCGCTGGCCATTACCACCACGGGAACCAGGCAGACCGTCAACGTGATGAAGAACGGGACGGCGACGGCGGTGACCATCACCACCGGGATCACGGACAACGGCCGCACCCAGGTGCTCACCGGACTCAGCGCGGGCGACCAGATTGAACTCCCGGCTATCTCATCCACCCTGGACACCACCGGCACCACCGGACGGACCGGGACGGGCGGACTTGGCGGTACGGGCGGATTCGGTGGTACCGGCGGCGCCGGAATTACGGGCGGCACCGGTGGCACACGTGGAAATGGCGGGTAAGCAGCCGTGAACGACGCTGTCATCCAACTGGAGTCCGTGAGCAAGATCTATGGCAAAGGGGAAGCCGAAGTACGGGCACTCGATTCCGTCAGCATCTCCATTGACCGGGGCGACTTCGTGGCCATCATCGGCGCCTCGGGCTCCGGAAAGTCCACCATGATGAACATCATCGGCTGCCTCGACGGCGCCACCCAGGGGACGTATCACTTGGACGGCATCGATACCGGGACCCTGGATGAATTCCAGCTCGCGCAGATCCGCAACCGGAAAATCGGCTTCGTCTTCCAGAACTTCAACCTGATACCGCGCACGCGGGCCGTGGACAACGTCTCCATGCCGCTCGCTTACGCAAAAGTGCACCGCAAGGAACGGCGCGAGCGGGCCCTGGAAGTACTCGATTCAGTGGGTTTGGCTGAGCGGGCGGACCACAAGCCTTCGCAGCTGTCCGGTGGACAGCAGCAGCGTGTTGCCATCGCCCGGGCACTCGTGACCAACCCGGTGTTGCTCCTGGCCGACGAGCCCACGGGAGCTTTGGACACCAAGTCCTCGCACGAAATCCTGGATCTCTTCGAGTCCTTGCACGCCAACGGCCGGACCATTGTGATGATCACCCACGAGGCGGACGTCGCGGCGCGGGCCAACCGCGTTGTGCGCTTCCAGGACGGTCACATCATTGAGGATCACAGGATCCGCGCCGTGAATGCCCACCTGTAGCCACGGCGGTGCCGGCATGATGATCGCCGAATCCGTTCGCTTCGCCCTGACGGGGGTGATGGCCAACAAGATGCGCTCCATCCTCACCACCCTGGGCATCTTGATCGGCATCGCATCCGTCATCATCCTGCTGGCCGTAGGAGCCGGAACCTCCAACGCCATCAAGGCCCAGATCGGCAAGCTGGGAACCAACGTGCTTACGGTCAGCCGCCAGACGACGGCGGGCGGCCGCGCAGCAGGCGGCGGACAAGCCGTCACCGGTCCGCGCTCCCGCGGCACCAACCTCACGCTCCAGGACATGGCCGCGCTGACAGATCCCGTTATGGCCCCCGACGTCGCCGCAACAGCGCCGGTAGTCACGGCACAGAACGTCACGGGTACTTACCAGGACGCAACCCATGCTGTCGCAACCTTCGTGGGGACCACGCCGTCGTACTTTTCCATTTCGAACGACACGCTCGCGGCGGGGTCCTACTTCAGCGACGGTGACGCCAGCAGCGGCACCGCAGTGGCCGTGATCGGCAATACCGTGGCACAGGACCTGGTGGGAAGCTCTGTGACCTCGGCCGTTGGGCAGACGATCGCCCTCAATGGCCAGAACTTCGTGGTCTCCGGCGTCCTGGCTCAAAAGGGGTCCTCGGGGCTCAACGATCCAGACGACATTGTGGTGATCCCCTACAGCGCAGCCCAGGACAAGTTCACGGGGTATTCGCCGTCCCTTGCCTCCATCACGGTCCAGGCGAAGTCAGCGGACGTGATGAACCAGGCCCAGAACGAGGTTCAGATGATCCTCGATGCCAGGCACAACGTCACCTCCGCCAATCGTGACTATCAGGTGCGGAACCAGGCGCAGATCCTCACGACGGCCACCACCACCACGGCCACGCTGACCATCCTCCTGGGGGCCGTGGCCGGCATTTCGCTCCTGGTTGGCGGAATCGGCGTCATGAACATCATGCTCGTCACGGTCACTGAACGCACCCGCGAAATCGGCATCCGCAAGGCGATCGGAGCCTCGCGCGGCAGCATCGTGAGCCAGTTCCTGATCGAATCGCTCATCATTTCGCTGATCGGCGGGGTGCTGGGAATTGCCGCGGGCTACATCGGCAGCGCCTTCCCCCTGCTCGGAACGCAACCCGAAGTCCAGTGGTGGACCGTGTGGCTGTCGTTCCTGGTATCCGCTGCGATCGGCCTGATTTTCGGAATCTACCCGGCCAACAAGGCGGCGAAACTACGGCCGATCGACGCCCTGCGGTACGAATAGCCGCCCACACGTCCACCCCCCAGCAACTCAAAAAAGAAACAGCCAACAGGAGATCTACAAATGTCCTATTCAGCACCGGAGCCCGGCACCACGAACCAGCCGGAGCCCCAGCAGCCCTACACCCAGCAGCCCCACGCCGGACAGCCCACCGCGGTCCTGCAGGCCACCGGCCAGGAACCCACCGGGCAGGGTTGGGGCCAACCTCAGGCGCCCGAGCCGTTCGTGCCCAAGAAGCGCTTCCAGATGGGCCGTCTGACGCAGATCCTCCTTGCCGTGCTTCTCGTCGCCGTGGGCTTCTTCGGAGGCGTCGGCGTCACCAAGCTCATGGATGCTGGCCAGGCCCGTCCGGGCCGCGGCCAGTTCCAGAACTTCAACGGCCAGGGCGGCCAGGGCCGGAATCGGCAGAGCGGAGCTCCCACCAACGGGGCATCGCCGAGCGCCATTCCTACGGCCCCCGCCACCTCGGCCCCGTAGCACCGCTCGTTGTAGCCACCCAACGGTCCCCACCGCCACCCTCGCCTCGCAAGTCCCCAGCCGCCCCCTAGCTTCGCAAGCTCAGCCAGGGAACCCTGCGGCTGTGGGCCCTCGGCCAGGGAACCCTGGCGGCGTGGGCCCAGCAGTTGTTGTCGTTTTGACGCGTCATAACGACAACAACTGCGAGTCAGTTGCTTTTAACGAGGGGCTTCGCGGCGCCGGCCAGCCACAGGGCCATCAGGATCGGCACCCCGATGGCAAGCAATGCCATGTGGATACCGGTATGGTCGCCGAGGTATCCCAGAAGCGGCGGGCCGGCTAGAAACGCCACATAGCCGATGGTTGAGACCACCGAGACACGTGCGGCCGCGTGTTTCGGGTCATCGGCAGCAGCGGACATGCCCATCGGGAAGGCCAGGCTGCGCCGATACCCCAAAGGGCCGCACCCACCCCGGCAAGGACGAGGTTGCCCGCGAAAACGAAGAGAGCCAGGCCCACCGCTGCGGCGGCCATGCTGACCCGCAGCACGGCTACGCGTCCGAACCGGTCGATCGCACGGCCGCCGACGAAACGCATCAAGGTCATCGCCGCCACGAAGAGCGCGAACAACAGGGCGCCCGTCGATTCGGAAGCATTCAGGCCATCCACCGATGCCTTAGCGATCCAGTCGTTTCCGGCGCCTTCCGTCAGGGTCGCCCCAAGGACCACGACGCCGATCAACAGGGTGCGGGAGTCCCGCCAGGCGGAGGGACCCTTCACGGCGGGCGCGCCGTCGTCGGGCGCCGTTCCCGTGGTCTCGTGGGGCATGAAGTAGCGCGGCGCGGTCAAGGTGAGAAGAACCACGACGCCGGCAATGACCAGCAAGTGCTCCGGAAGTCCGACGCCTATCTCGGAAAGCCATGCACCAATCAGCGCACCAACAAAGGCGCCCCCGCTAAAGGCTGCGTGGAACTGCGGCATGATGGTGCGCCCGAGGCGATGTTCGACGTCGGCCCCCTCAATATTCTGCGAAACGTCCCACAGACCGACTCCCACACCGAAGAAAAACAGCGCCAGGGCGGTGCCGGCCACGGATCCAGCCATCAGCGAGAAGGCAATAGCCGCTCCCGCCGAGGCGGCCAGCAGCCCGGCTGCGCGGACGGTATTGGCCGTACCGATCCTGCCGACAACCCACCCCGCGGAGGGCAGCGCCACAAGGGACCCGACGGCGGTGCACAGCAGGAGGGTGCCCATCTGTCCGGACGTCAGGTGCAGGGTCTGGGTGACGGCGGGGATGCGCGCCGCCCAGCTGGCAAATACCAGCCCGTTCATGCCGAAGACCAGGAAAGTGGCGATTGCCGCGGCCTTGACGTTCGGAGCGGTTCGGGTGCTGGTGGTCATACGATCACAACTTCCACGGAGAGATTTTCAAGTAGGGTGCGTTCTTCGGTGCTTGGCTTCCGGTCCGTCACAATGACATCTACCGCGTCCATGGCTGCAACCAAGGCCACGGCCTGTGCATTCCATTTGCTTCCTGTGCAGGCCACGATCACCCGGCTGGCCGATTCCAAGCCTGCCCGCTTGATCGCGGCGTCCTCGAGATCGTGCGCCAGCAGGCCGTCCTTGAGGTTGATGGCACACGGCGTCACGATGGCCGCATCAAAGCGCAATGAGCGGATGTTGGCCTCTGCCATTGGTCCCCGGAATGACTGCTCTCCGGGAACCAGGCTGCCGCCGGGCAACAGGAGGCCCGGACGCCGTCCCGAGGGAAGGTCCGTGGCCAGGAACTCCACCGCGCGTAGGGACATCGGCATGATGGTCAGTTCACGCTGCGCGAGCCGGCGCGCGATCTCCGTTGCCGTTGAACCGCTGTCGAGCCACACATGATCGCGGTCGCGGAGCAGCCGTTCGACGGCGACGGCGATTCTCTCCTTGGCGTCCTGGTCCTCGAGTTCGCGCTGCCCGTAGCCGGGGTTGTCGCCGCGGTCCACGAGGCTGCGGGCCCCGCCATGCACCCGGCGCAGGACACCGTGGGAAGCGAGGATTTCCAGGTCGCGCCGAATAGTGGCCCCCGATGCCCCGCATTCGGCAACCAGTTCGTCAACGGTAATCTCTTCGCGCTTGCGCAGCAGCTCGCCAATGAGCCGGTGGCGGTCAGCAGTCCTCATGCTCATATGCTATCCAGAAATGATCATTTCATCACCTTTGGTGATCATATGGCCGCGTGGGTGCGGCGTGTAAACCGGTCGCGTGAGCCGGCAGGCACCCTGCGTGCCGAATGGCTTAGACGCTCACTCACCTATGGGGCACTTTCGGCCGATGCTCGCTCACCAATGGTGAGCGAGCGTTCCGCGATCACACGCCATAGGTGAGCGAGGGTTCCAAGGCGCGGGACG
>NZ_DF952471.1:304831-309238 GCF_001263615.2 Arthrobacter sp. Hiyo1
CCCGCATCGGGACCCGGGCTCGCCGCCCCCAGGGGAAGCGGCTGGAAGCTAGCGCGCCCGCTCTACCCGCGACTCGTCCCAGACGGGCTCGTCGGACTCGTAGACTTTGCCGTCGGATCCGAAGACGAGGAAACGGTCGAAGGACTTCGCGAACCAACGGTCGTGCGTGACGGCAAGAACGGTGCCCTCGAACGCGTCGATCGCGCGCTCCAAGGCTTCGCCCGAGTGCAGGTCCAGGTTGTCCGTGGGTTCATCCAGGAGCAAGAGCGTGGCTCCGGAGAGCTGGAGGAGCAGGATCTGGAACCGCGCCTGCTGCCCACCCGACAGCGACTCGTACTTCTGCTCGGCCGAGCCCACCAGCCCGTAGGAGTCGAGCGCGCCCGAAGCGGCTTCGCGGCCCAGCCCGGAACGGTGTTCGTCACCGCGGTGCAGGATGTCCAGGAGCGTCCGGCCCAGGAGGTCCGGGCGGGAATGGGTCTGCGCGAAGAATCCGGGTCGGATCCTGGCACCCAGTTTGACGGTGCTTCGTGCGGAACTTCAGCGATTTCGACGTCGGAAACCGGCAAATGTTCGCGCTCCGGGTCGGTGCCACCGGCGGCCAGGAGCCGCAGGAAGTGGCTCTTTCCCGAGCCGTTGGAACCCAGCACGCCGACCCGGTCTCCGAACCAGATCTCGGTGGAGAACGGCTTCATCAGTCCCGTGAGTTCAAGCTTTTCAGCCACCACGGCGCGCTTGGCCGTCCGGCCTCCCTTGAGGCGCATGTGCACGTTCTGCTCGAGCGGCAGGGCTTCGGGCGGCCCGGCCTCCAGGAACTTGGCGAGCCGCGTCTGGGCGGCCTGGTATTTGTTGGCCATGTCCGAGCGGAAGGCCGCTTTGGTCTTGTACATGATGACGAGTTCCTTGAGCTTCAGGTGCTCCTCGTCCCAGCGCTTGCGCAGTTCCTCGAATCGCGCATTGCGGTCGATCCGCGCGTCCACATAGGTGCCGAAGCCGCCGCCGTGCACCCAGGCGCCGGCGCCGTTGATGCCGGGTTCCAGCGTCACGATGCGGCCTGCGGCATTGTTGAGCAGCTCGCGGTCGTGGCTGATGAAGAAGACGGTCTTCTTGGATTCGTTGAGTTTGCTTTCGAGCCAACGCTTGCCGGGAACATCGAGGTAGTTGTCCGGTTCGTCGAGGAGCAGCAGTTGGTCAGGTCCGGAGAAGAGCGCCTCAAGCACCAGCCGCTTTTGCTCGCCGCCCGAAAGGCTCGACGCCGGGCGATGCTGTGCGCGGTCAAAGGGGATGCCCAGTGCGGCCATGCAGACCTCGTCCCAGACGGTCTCGACGTCGTACCCTCCGGCGTCTCCCCAGTCCACGATCGCCTGGGCGTACCGCATTTGGGTGGGCTCGTCGTCGTGCTCCATCATGGCGAGCTCGGCGTCCTCGACCGCCTTGGCGGCCGCGGCGAGGGCCGGCGGCGCAGCGGAAACGAGCAGGTCGCGGACGGTGGATTCGTCGCGGACCTGGCCGACGAACTGGCGCATGATGCCCATCGTGCCGGAACGGCCTACCACTCCCTCGTCAGGCGTAAGGTCACCCGCGATGATCTTGAACAGGGTGGTCTTTCCCGTTCCGTTGGGCCCGATCAGGGCTGTTTTGCTGCCGTCCGGGACCTTGAATGTCACTCCGTTGAGCAATTGGGTGCCGTCGGAGAGGAAGTAGTCGATGCCTGAAACGTCAATATGGGCCACGCGTTCAATCTTCCCACGGACCGCGGGGGACTCCTCAGCCGCCCAGGTGGTCCGCACCAACCGCGCCAGTGAGATACCGCTGGATTGTCGGCCCCAACGCCCGGACGACGACGGCGTGCGGCGCCGAGGCGATCGGCTCCAGTTTGACGAGGTATCGGGTCAGGATGAGTCCGGAAAGCTGCGATGCCACCAGGTTTCCGCGCCACGAGGCCTCTTCCGCAGGCACCCCCAGGCCCGCAAGAAGCGGTTTGATAGCGCGGTTCAGGATGAACTCGCGGACCAGCGCGGCACTCCACTCGTGCTGCATCGCCGTGCGCAAAACCGCGACGCCGGCTGCCCCCGCTGGCGAGTCCCACACGGTCAGGAAGCGGGTCACCAGCCTCTCCCCGACGTCCTCCCGTGGCCCGTTCAAGACAGCCGACACGTGGTCCTTGGGATCCACGGGTGATTCGAGCGCAGCCATGAACAGCTGCTCCTTGGTGCCGAAATGATGGTTGATCATGGACGGATCCACGCCGGCCTCGGCCGCGATGGCCCGGACTGTTGCGGCGTCATATCCTTTGCGGCTGAACTGTTCGCGGGCCGCCCTGAGAACTGCGTCCCGGCTGCTCACTTGTCCGGGGCGGCGCCCCCTGTTCACACCGACTTCCGCGTCACGGCGGACTTCCGGCGCGCGAAATCGGGGGCGTGCTCCGGCCGCGGGCCGAAGGCGATCATGAGTGCTGGAAGTTTCCGGAACCAAGGAACGTGGAGCGCGACAAAGACCACTGGACTCGGCGGGCCCATCAACCGGCCTTTCACAGCGGGACCGAAGACCGCTTTCTGAATGACAAGCTGCACATTCTGGATCACCACGGTGGGGAACCATCGCCGCTTCTGCACCGAAGCGAGATCTGACTCGCCAAGGGTGCCTTGAAGCAATGGGCGGGCGATGCGCTGGGCAGCGGCGACGGCATCCTGGATGGCGAGGTTGATCCCCACACCGCCCGCGGGAGACATGGCGTGGGCGGCGTCTCCGATGAGGAGCAGACCTGGTTTGTGCCACGGCTTGATCCGGTTGAGCTTCACGTCGAGCAAATGGAGATCGTCCATCGAGCTGATTTCGTCCACGCGGTCCGCGAGATCCGGGCGGATGCGGGCCACGCGGGCACGGAAGCTCTCCACCCCTTCTGCCCGCAATTGCGGTCCTTGCCCTTCTCCGCGATGTAGGCGATCTGGTAAAAATCCTTTCGGGTCAGGCTGAGGAGGACATCGGCACCGGAGAAGCGGGGCATGATCGAGGCCAACTGTTCCTGCTCGTCCGCGTGCCGGGAGAGCCTGAACCACCAGGTGTCGAACGGCACGGGGAACTCGCGGGGGACCAGTCCTGCCTTTTGCCGGAGCACCGAGCCGCGGCCGTCGCATGCCACCGTCAACGTCGCGCGAAGCTCCCCCGTCCCGGTTTCGACGCCGGTTGCCGCGTCCCGGGTGCGGTACGCCACCCCGGCGACCTTCCCGCCGTCGTCGTACAGCAGGTCCGTGGCCTCAGTGTTCATCCGGAGCGTGAACTGCGGTTCCTGCTCGGCGGCGTCCACCAGGAAGTTCAGGAGGTCCCACTGCGGAACCATGGCTACGTAATCGTAAGGCGGCTTGAGGCGGTCGAAGTCGGCCAGGGTCACTTCCTTGCCGCCCGCCGGGAGTTTGAAATTGCCGAGCTTGCTTTGCGGCAAGGCCCGGAATCCTTCGCCCAGCCCAAGCTCATCCAAGAGCCGGATGGTGGAGGCATGGACGGTGTCGCCGCGGAAATCGCGCAGGAAGTCGGCATGCTTTTCGAGGACCGTGACCTCGACGCCTGCCCTTGCCAGCAAGAGTCCGAGCATCACCCCCGCGGGACCGCCACCCACGACGACGCATGTGGTGCTTTCAGGCTGGTTCATGGCCACTCCCGGAGTTGAACTTCATTGCCGCAACTAATTCAACAAGCGTTGAATTAAGTGTGCACCCGCCGGAAATACCTGTCCAGAGGGCGCCCATCCCCCCTGCGACGCTCGCTCACATATCGCCCCCTTTCGGGCGACCCTCGCTCACATATCGCGGCGAATCCCGTGCAGCTGGGCCTGCCGCGGTCAGGAAATGTTCCGTTACGAGCCGGTGCGGCCCGGGTACGGGGTGTGTGGCAAGTTCGCGATGATCGCTGCGAACAGGACAATGTAGGCAACGAAAAACAGGACCCATAAGATGAACAGGCCGATCCCCACCCAACCGAGGATCTTTCCATCCTGGGCCGCTACCCCGAATCCCTCGGCTTTCTTAGCCTGCATAATGGCCAAGGGTCCGAAAACAACGCCCAATGAGAAGATTCCGATCACGCCGAACACGGCCGCCAGGCGCGCGTGCCTCATGCCCTCCATGTACCACTGCAGCTGACCCATGCTCACAGGGCGCTGATCGGACGGTGGTGGGTCAGCGGTCTGCGACGCTCAGCCGGCCGCGGTCAGGAACGACTTGAGCAACGGGCCGCTGGTTGTTGCACCGAGGCCGCCGTCTTCCACGAACACTGCCACGGCCAGGTCTCCGTGCACTGCAACGATCCAGGCATGCGTCTTGGGCGGGTTGTCGTTTCCGAATTCGGCCGTCCCGGTCTTCGCGCCCACGGGCGCCCCCGGCACCGAGGCGAGAAAACCGGCGTGGCCGGAGG
>NZ_DF952471.1:309263-311860 GCF_001263615.2 Arthrobacter sp. Hiyo1
CCGGACGCCGTCGGTGTGGCACCCGCGGAGGGTGAGGCTGCGCCGGGGTTCAGGACGAGTTGCGGCGACACCGGCGCGCCGTGTGCCACCGAACCGGCCATGATAGCTGCGGCGAGGGGAGAGAGCAGCACTTTGCCCTGGCCGATCATCGAAGCTGCGTGCTCGGTGCCGTCGGCGTTTCCCGGGACGGATCCCAGGAAGGCATCGGCCCCCAGCTTCGGGGCTTGGACTGCCACTCCCAATGAAGTTGCCGCCGACTCGAGCTGGGCTTGGCTGACCTTGTCCCTGGAACTGATGAAGGCCGTGTTGCACGAATGCGCGAAAGCGTCACGCAAAGCAACAGAACCAAGAGACGACGCCGGATAGCCTTCGGCGTTCTTGAAGGTCCGGCCGTCCACCGTAATTGTCGGCGTGCATTCCACCTTGGAATCCGGCGTCATTCCATTGCGGATCAAGGCGAGGGAATCGACGATCTTGAAGGTGGAACCCGGAGCGTATTGGCCCAGCATTGCCGTGTTGTAGCCGTTGCTTCCGGGCCCAGAGGCCGCTGCCAGGACGGCGCCGGTCGAGGGGCGGAGCGCCACAATTGCCGAGGCCGGGCCGACCCCGGCCAAGGTGTCTTCGGCGAGCTGTTGCAAGCGCGGATCCAGGGTGGTCTTCAGCGGATCGCCGGCCTTGGCGTCGGCGGCAAAAAGCACCCGGCGGGGGTCGGGCTTCGCGGCCTTGATCTGGTCGTCGGTCATGCCTTGCGGCCGGGCCTTGATGGAGACCCCATCCTGGCCACGGAGCTGGCTGTCGTATTGTTCCTCCAGGCCGCCGGTCCCTACGACATCTCCCGCCTTGAGGGCACCCCCGGCTTTTTGGATCTGTTCGGCGCTTGCCTCAGCGACGCTACCCAACACGGCGCGGGCGAAGGTACGCGTCGGTGCCAAAGGCAGGGAATCAGGAATGCCACGGGCCCCCGGAATCGCAGCAATCTGCTGGTCAGTGATCGTGCGGCCCTCTTGACGCAGGGTGATGGCACTGACGAATGCCTGCGGGCCGGACGCCTGGACCTGCTTCACATACGCGGCTTCGTCCACGCCGACCAGTTGCGCGAGCTTCGCCGCCGAAGCCGCGGGATCCGCCGATCCAATCGCGGTCTTGTCGATGCCCACCTGAACCACCGGACGGTAGCTGACCAATTTCGCATCCCCTGCGCCAAGGATCTCGGCCCTGGATGGCGCAATGACAGTCTTGTCCAGTACCTCGCCGTCCTTAAGATCCGGCTCCAAGAGTGCCGAATTCCATTGGACGGCCCATTTGTCGCCCGATTTCTTCAGGGCGGCCTGGGAGGTGTACTTCCACTCCGCAGTTCCGATCTTCCACGTGAAGTTGAGCGGAACCGAGGCTTTGTCGCCGTCGAGCTTTACCGCGCCGCTTTCAACCGAAGGCTTGGCCGGATCGAGGGCCGCGAACACCGCCTTGAGCTGTTCATTCGCCGCTGCGGCATCCTTGCCGTCGACGGCGAGCGATCCGACGTCGAGCGCCGCGAGGGACGACGCGAGCTGCTTGGCAGCGCCCTCCGCCCCGGAGCGGCCGTCATCACAAGCGGCCAGCGAGCCGGCGATCATCAGGCGGCAAGCCCCAGGACAAGATTCTTGGTTTTCCCCATTTGCGCCATTATGCCTTCTCGGGCCGACAGGAATGATACAAATCACAGCACGTTGCGCTTTTGTGATGGTTGAGGCGCTCAAGAACCAGGCCTCGCCCAACTAACTCGCAGTAAGTGTCGTTTTCGGGCCCCAAAACGACACTTACCGCTAGTCAGTTGGGTCCGACAGGCACCCAGGCTGCGCGCCAACCCTACTGACTCCGGATGATCCTGCGCTGGGTTGCCGCCGCGATGGCCGCGGTCCGGTTGTCGACACCCAGCTTGCCGTAAATGTGCACCAAATGGGTCTTGACCGTGGCCTCGGAAATGAAGAGTTGCTTCGCCATCGCACGGTTGCTCATTCCGGTGGCGAGGAGTTCCACGAGTTGGACTTCACGCGCGCTCAGGGCGTGCACCGGACTGCGGATCCTGCCCATGAGCCGCGCGGCAACCTCGGGCGCAAGGGCCGTCTGACCCGCGGCCGCAGCCACCACGGCCTGCCGGATTTGCTCAGGTGGAGCGTCTTTGAGCATGTATCCGCTGGCTCCGGCTTCCACTGCGGCGAGGATGTCGGCGTCGTTGTCATATGTGGTCAGGATCAGGACCGGCGGCGGGGGAGTCCCCGCCTCACCGGCTTTGATCTTGCCGGTGGCGGTGACGCCGTCCATCCCCGAGCCCATTTGCAAGTCCATGAGGACAACATCCACAGGTTCGCCGAGGGCGTGGAGCTTCGAGAGTTCCGCCAATGCGGCTCCGCCGTCGGCCGCTTCCGCCACGACCTGGACTCCTTCGAAGTCGGCAAGCATGGCCCGGAGCCCCGCCCGCACCACGGGATGATCGTCAACCAGCAAAACCCTGATGTTGTTGGTCATGGGGACGCCTCAAGGGCTGCGTTGCTAGTGCCCAGCGGCAGCCGGATTGCCACCACGGTCCCCTCGCCGGGAGCCGACTCGACGTCGAGCGT
>NZ_DF952471.1:312705-317399 GCF_001263615.2 Arthrobacter sp. Hiyo1
CCAGTCCCCGGACAAAATTGCGGGCTTCCGCCAGGTTGCTGGCCGCTGTCTCGCGGACAGTCCTGAGCCGATCGCGGGCCGCGGCGTTGTCACCGGCGTCGAGGGCTTTCTCCGCCGAGCGCCCCATCAAGACGATGCTCGAGAATCCCTGTGCCAAGGTGTCGTGTATTTCGCGTGCGAGCCTTTCGCGCTCGGCCAGCGCACCGGCGTCGTGCTGGCTTTGTGCCAGCTCGGCCCGGGTCCGGCGCAATTCCTCAGCGGCGAGTCGCTGGTTCTCCGCCTCGACGTACAGCGCCCGATACGCCAGGCCCGTGACAACCGCGAAGGCGGCCCCGAAAAGAGGCCCGAGGACCATGGCAAGTTGCAGGGCATCCGCCCCGGCACCACGGTTGTGGAACCACATCGCCGCGATCAGGAGTGTTGTGCTGACAGCAATCGCGGGGAGGGCGATGCGCCGCGGCAGGATATGCAGTTGCAGGAAGAACAACGGGAAAGCTATCCAAGCGAAATCCGGACTGATGAGCATGAGCAGCAGCCACAGGAAACCAACGACGGCGAGCCACCACCGCGCGTAAGGCTTCGGATCGAAGCGCTCAGGATGGCCGGCGTGCCTCTTTTCAAGGACCGTCCCCAAGAGGTAGACGGCAGCCAGCAGCAGGGCAAGGCCGAGGCCTGCCCAAGTGGCGAAGGGCGAAAGGCCCGCGATCGCAAGCCTGACGACTGCCACGAAGAGAAGCACCGCAAAACCAACGTGCAGGCTGACGCGCAGGACGCGCAAAATCATGGCCGAGCCACTTGGCTGCTGATGTGGCGCTGGCTGCGGCTGCGCCGTGGCTTGGGGCGAATCGTCTCCCTGCATGCCTTCCAGCGTAGCCTCGCCCGCCGACACTTTTACCCGATTCGGCGGCATGCGGGCCCAATCAACCGAATGGTTGATCCGCGGGTCAATCAAGGCGACCGGAGGAGTCCATCCACTTCCCGATGTTTCACGCGCCCCCTGCCCGGAGAGTTGAAACAGGACCAGAAGATCGCCTCCGACCCAAAGGAATTCCATGTTTCTCGCCATACGCGACATCCGCTTCGCCAAGGGCCGCTTCGCCCTCATGGGGAGTGTCGTCGCCCTCATCACACTCCTTCTCGTCATGCTCTCCGGGCTTACAGCGGGCCTTGGCAACCAGTCGACGTCGGCCATTGCCGCACTTCCGGCGCAGCAAATCGCCTTCGGCGCGCCGGCAGGAGGCGAGGCCAAGGCCTCCTATACGGAATCGGAGGTCTCCAACAAGCAGCTCGAAGCTTGGCGGAACCGGCCGGGTGTTGCCTCTGCCGAAGCCATTGGTATTAGCCAGACGCGGCTCCAGTCCCTCGATTCCGCCAATAATGCTGCCGGCACTGCGAACGTGGCGGTCTTCGGGGCCGACGGCGGCATCTCACCTGTGGCGGTGAAGGAAGGCGAGGTGGTGGTCGGGGAGTCCTTGGCGAAGGAACTCTTGCTGAGTACCGGGAGCAGGGTGACGGTAGGCGGTACGGGTCTGACGGTTTCCGCCATCACCCAGGACGAGTGGTATTCACACACCGGAGTCGTCTGGACCTCCCGGGCTACGTGGCAGAAGCTCGCACATATTCCTGCCGGGGAATCGATTGGGACAGTCCTTGCCGTGGAGTACGACGCCGGAGCCACCGTGGATCTTGACGCCGCCAATGCGGTGGCCGGCACTGTCAGCGCCACCCCGAGCGGCTCGTTCCAGGCCCTCGGCTCCTACAAGAGCGAAAACGGCTCCCTCATGCTCATGCAGGCCTTCCTCTATGGCATCTCCGCGCTTGTCATCGTTGCATTCCTGACCGTCTGGACTGTCCAGCGCACGCGCGACATCGCGGTGCTCAAGGCCATGGGCGCCTCGTCCGGCTACGTGGTGCGGGACGCGCTGGTCCAAGCAGGAATCGTCTTGCTCGCCGGCGCGGGACTGGGTGGCGGCCTTGGCGTTCTGGGCGGCTTCTTTGCTGCCAAGGCGGCCCCGTTCCTCGTGACCCCGATAACTACCCTCGTCCCGATCGCCGGGATCGTGCTCCTTGGGCTTGGCGGTGCGGCGCTGGCAGTACGCAGCATCACCAGAGTGGATCCGCTTATGGCCCTCGGCGGCAACTAGGCCAGCCCCGAAACTTAATATTCCACGAAAGGCATATCAATGAACCCCGTACTCAACCTCGTCAACGTCACCTTGGAGTATCCGGACGGCGATTCCACCCTCAAGGCCCTGGATGCCGTGGATCTCAGCGTGGACGCCGGCGAATTCTTTTCCCTCGTGGGCCCGTCCGGCTCCGGGAAGTCCTCGCTCCTCGCTGTGGCGGCAACTTTGGTCCGGCCGGGTTCCGGGCTCGTTATCGTCGACGGCACGGTTGCCACGGAACTCAAGGACACCGAACTCACTGCCCTGCGCCGGGAAAAGGTGGGCATCATTTTCCAGCAACCCAACCTCCTGCCTTCGCTGACCGCCGTCGAGCAGTTGATCCTCGGCGACCATTTCCGGGGGAAGCCGGCCAAAGCGGCCCGCAAGCGCGCTACGGAACTGCTCGACGTCGTCGGGCTCGGGCCTTCTCTCACTAAGCGGCCGCACCAGCTCTCGGGAGGCCAGCGGCAGCGCGTGAATATCGCGAGGGCGCTCATGGGCCAACCCAGGGTGCTGCTCGTCGACGAGCCGACCGCGGCCTTGGATCACGAGCGTAGTGAATCGATCGTGCGGCTGCTGCGCCAGGTCACGGACGAGTTCGCGACGGCGACCGTCATGGTCACGCACGACACCGAGTTCCTGCCGCTCACCGATTCGGTCGCGACCATGCGGGACGGGCGCCTCGGTGCGCGCGTCCCCGTCGGGACACCCAACTGACTCGCATTAGATGTCGTTCTGAGCCCTCAAAACGCCAACAAATGCAAGTCAGTTGGGCGAAAGCGCGAACGGTCAGCCCCCGATGACAGCCTCGTCCTGGGCATCGTCATAGGCATCGCGGGCCTTGAGAATGCTGGGCACATGGTCCTCCGCCCAGAGACGCAGCAGGGTCAAAGGCTCCAGCAGGGAAGCTCCAAGCTCGGTCAGTTCATAGTCCACGCGCGGGGGCACCTGCGCGTGGACAGTCCGGGTGATGAGACCGTCGCGCTCAAGGGTGCGAAGGGTCTGGGTCAGCACCTTCGGCGTCACGACGTGGACCATCTTGCGAAGCTCGGAGAAACGGATGGGACCGTCCGCGAGGACCTGGACCACCAACGAAGCCCATTTGTCACCGATGCGCTGAAAGATCACCCGGGACGGGCAATCAGGGTCGAGGACGTTTGCCGATAGGTCATTGGTATCCATGAGGTAACTAAGTTCCTTTGAAGCTATCAGTATCAATTAGATACTGTTTTGATATTGCAAGGATAGCAACCCAAGGAGAGTCATGAAAATCGCAGTCTACGGCGCAACAGGCATGGTCGGAAGCCAGATCGTCAACGAATCCCTCACCCGCGGCCACGAAGTCACCGCTATCTCCCGCAAGGGCTCGGAGGTTGCCGGAGCGAAGGCCCTCGCTGCCGATCTCGCTGATGGCCAGAGTTTCGCGGAGATCGCCAAAGAGCACGACGCCGTCATCCTCGCCACCGGCCCGAGCCGCACCGGAGGCGACCACGGAGAGTGGCTTGCGGCAATGGACACCGCCTACAGCAACGCAGAAGGCACGCGCCTCATCATCGTCGGCGGAGCAGGCACGCTGGAGATCGACGGCGTTCGCCTCCTCGATTCGCCCGACTTCCCTGAGGCCTATAAGGCCGAAGCAACCACGGCGGCCGCAGCATTCGCCGCCGTCAAGGAAGCTCCAGAGAGCCTGGACTGGACAGTGCTCGCACCCGCGCCTGTCATCCAGCCAGGTGAGCGCACGGGAAAGTACTCCACTGCCAAGGATTCCCCAGCAGGCAACACCATCTCCACCCAGGACTACGCCGTAGCCATGCTGGACGAAATCGAAACTCCTGCCCACCGCCGGGCCCGCTTCACGGCAGCCAACTAACCCAACGCTCGCTCACATATAACGGCCCATTTGCCAACGCTCGCTCACATTTGAGGGAAAAGCACCGATCGCTCCTGCAGATCATCTGCAGGAGCGATCCGCCGGTCGGCCTCATAGGTGAGCGAGCGTTTCGAATTTCGACGGCATAGGTGAGCGAGCGTCGAGGGGTTACCCGCCCAAACCCAGCCCGGGTACCTGCAGTCCAAACATGTCCTTCAAGGCATATTTGGCAGCGTGATACCCGGGCATTCCTGTTACTCCGGGTCCTGGGGGCGTGGACGAGGAGCACAAATACACCCCCGGCAAAGGGGTCCGCCACGGTACCGGAGAGAGCACGGGACGCTGCACGAGCCCTCGAATGTCCATAACGCCCGCGCTAAAATCGCCGCCTAGATAGTTCGCGTTGTAGCCGGCCAAGCCTGCCGCCGTCGTCGTCTTCCAGCCAACCACCACGTCGCGGAAGCCCGGCGCGAATTCCTCGATCCGGGACATGACCGCCTCGGCCATGTCCGTGGTCGAACCCTTGGGTACGTGGCAGTAGGACCAGAGAATGTGCCGCCCAACGGGAGCCCGCCCGGGATCCACGATGGAGGGCTGGGCCACCAAGACGTAAGGCTTCTTGGGATGCCGGCCGGCCGCTACCAGGTTCTCGGCCTCGG
>NZ_DF952471.1:319017-326031 GCF_001263615.2 Arthrobacter sp. Hiyo1
CGGCACTGAGTCGTGCCCGGGCGGCGCGGCGTGGTCAGTCGCCCGGGACGCACCCGAGAGCACAGTCGCCCTCCGCCAAGGCAGCACTGATGCCGCCGGACTCTTGAGGTCTATCCGGAACCAATCCTGGGCCCCGTTGAACACACCACCGTGAGGATCATCCACCCCTGGACTCGGAGGGGATCCAGATGGGGTTCCCAGATGTCCCACGCAACCCGCAGCATCAAATATGCCGTCGCGGCCATGTGTAGCATCACGGCCATGACGTAATACGGCATATCGATATTGTTCTGCGCGGCCCCGCCGCTGCTCGTCTGGCCCAGATACATCCATGTGGCGGTCCAATGCAACGCCTCGGCGGCCTGCCAGAGCAGGAAATCGCGCCAGTTGGGTCTCGCCAAAGCCAGCAATGGCACTAGCCAGAGCACATATTGCGGCGAATAGACCTTATTGCTCAGGATGAAGGCCGCCACTATCAGGAACGTCAACTGGGCTAGCCGCGGGCGCCGTGGCGCTGTCAGCGCCAATCCAGCAATCAAAACGCAGGCAATGAGGAACATGTCCATCGCCAGGGCATTGATGGCTTCCGGGCCAAGCTGCACCAGTTGAAGTCGCTCCGCAACGAGGTTGTAGGCGAACCAGGGCGAGCTGTAACCCGCGGGGCGATCGCGGGTGTAGTCGAAAAAGTAGCGCCAGCCGGCCGGATTGACCGCTGCGACCGGCACATTGACTGCCAACCAAGCCACCGTCGCGGCCAGGGTGGTCACAAACAGGACCCGCAGCCGGCCGGTGCGTAGCGCGAGCAGAAGAACTGCGCCCAGTATGAGCAGCGGATAGAGCTTGGTTGCCGTCCCCAAACCGATGAACAGACCGGCCAGGACGGGACGTTCTTTAGCGAAGAAGTACATCCCCACCGCAAGCATGGCCACCGCCCACATGTCCCAATTGATGACTCCGGCCAGCACAATCCCGGGCGCCAGGGCCACCATGGCCGCGTCCCACGGCCGGCGCCGGTTGATGCGTGCGGTGGCCAGGACAACCACGATCCACATGGCCGCAATCAGCGTGGCATTCACATCGAAATAGCCAAGGATCCGGTCCGGGCTGGCACCGCGCCCTGGCACGAGCCATGCAGTGATACCCGCTATCAGCCCCGTGATCACGGGATATTCGAAGAGGGCCTTCTGGTCGAAGAGCGGAAACACGCCATCTGCAAGGCCCCGGCTGCTGAAAAGTTCGGGGAAATCCGAGTAGCAGGTGGCGTAGAACTGCTGCGGAGTGTGCCAGCCGTTAACGCGGCAATAGCCCTTGATCAGTATCGACAGGAGTGCCGCAACGATCGTGAGGATAATCAGGACCCGTTCAACCGTGAAGAATCCCGGGGAGACCGCTCCAGGCGAGGACCGCTGCCCGAGGGGTCCTCCGATCAACTCGGTGAAGCTCCTGAGCAAGGAATCACTACGGCTGGGAACCACAAAGCGAGCACGTTTTTCCTGGCTGTGCGGCTTCGTCTCCTGCATGGAATCGAGCTTAGCGCAGGCGCGGGGGACGGGATCCGGCCAGGCGCGGGGGACGGGATCCGGCCAGGCGCGGGGGACGGGATCCGGCCAGGACAGCCCGTCCCAACTCGGGCCCGTTAAAAGGCGGAAGCCACGCATAGCCGCGTGGGCTTCCGAGGCGAACGGTCCGATGTGTGTCATCAGTCCCTCCTGAAGTGCAATGGTGGGGGACACTTAGCGGATGATGCCCATTTGGTGCAGGACGACGTAGACATCTTCGCGGCGTTGATCCAGCAGTTGTCCGTTGAAGAGGGTCTTGTCTTTGACGACGGGCTTGCCGTTGAAGACCATCAGGTCCTTGAGGCGCTTGGCCAAGGTTCGCCTCCTTTCGTAGTGAAGAGAATTGCCGGAATTCGGGCATGACAATTAAGCCCCCCTGAATTCGAAGAAAACAAAGGCGGAATTAGGCATGTGAATGCCGGCGATGGTGGGTGGATTAAGCGGATCTATCGAATGACCGTAAACAGTACCGAAGCGTGGAGTTCCGGTACCTGGTATCCAGGGGCAGCCGTCCCCAACAAGAAGCTGGTTCCGAACTATGAGGAAACTGCGCACCACGTCGATCGCGTGATACCGCTCAATGGCAGGCCCGACTCGAAGCCTGATTGCACTGTGAACCGCCCCGAGGAATCAGGGGAGGAAGTACATCAGGGGGAGTTAGGCCGCAAAACGGCGTCGAGCAGCAAAGGCCGGGGTGCCAGCAACGGTCATCTTCCATCCGCTAGTCAAAGTAATCATTTTCCCAACCTCCTTTTCTGCTTTGGCACTACCGCAGTTGACTGACTGGATAGTGCACGCCTCAATCCCGGCGAATCGCTCTGGGATCAAAAATAAAGTTACACCATGAATCGCACTGTTGACCAGCCAATTACAAAGAATTTAGAAATTAATTCTTCCTACAGTCCCCAGCGAAGAATGGCAGGCGTCCGCTTGTCCCATCCCAAGGTACAAACTTTGGCTGTTCCCAGGACAAAATGGCGTCCTTCCCGGGCATCCAATTCAAGCCAGCGGGCCGTGAGGATGCGGGAGAAATGGCCGTGGGCCACAATCAGGACGTTGTCCATTCCGGACTCGAGGACGCGGGCAATGATCTTGTCGGCACGGGCTGCCACGGAGTCGAGAGTCTCGCCGTTGGGAACGCCGTCGAACCAGATGAGGTAGTCAGGGTTGTCTTTGCGGATGAGGTCCGAGCTGATGCCTTCGTAGTCGCCGTAGTTCCACTCCACAGCGAGCGGTTCATGAACGGCGTCGGGGAAGCCCGCCAACTCCGCGGTACGCCGGGCTCGGCGCAGCGGCGATGTCAGGACCAGGTCGAAGTCGATGCCTTCCAGGATCTTGCGGGCTTCCACCGCCTGCTGTTCGCCTTCCACCGTCAAGGGAAGGTCCGTCAAACCGGTGTATTGGCCACTCTTGGACCATTCGGTCTCGCCGTGACGCATGATCCAGAGCTGTGGCCGGGAAGGCTTGGCTGCAGGGTTCACTTAGGACTCCTCTGGTTCGGCGGTGCCTGCTTTGGCATCGACGGCTGGTTCCGATGAAAGTTCGACGGCGGACTCGGGTTGCCCGGCCCACCACGCCAGGAGCTTGGACTCGGCCTCCTCCTGGGACAGCGGACCGTTTTCCATGCGCTCCTCCAGCAGGAACTTGTAGGCGCGGCCAACCACGGGCCCGGGTTTGAGTCCCAGCAAAGCCATGATCTGCGCTCCGTCCAAGTCAGGCCGGATGGCATTGAGCGATTCCTGTTCGGCCAGGACCTCAATCCGTTGCTCAAGGTCATCGTAGGCAAAAGAGAGCCGCTCCGCCTTGCGCTGGTTACGCGTGGTGACGTCGGACCGGGTGAGTCGGTGCAGGCGCTCCAACAAGGGGCCGGCGTCGGCGACGTAACGGCGGACCGCGGAATCGGTCCAGCCCGCGTCTCCGTAGCCGTAGAAACGCATGTGAAGCTCCACAAGCCGGGCCACGGCCTTGATGGTGTCATTGTCGAAGCGCAGGGCCTTCATGCGTTTTGCGGTCAGCTTGGAGCCCACCATGTCGTGGTGGCGGAAGCTCACCGCGCCGCCCGGTTCGAAACGGCGCGTCGCCGGCTTCCCGACGTCGTGCATCAACGCGGCGAAGCGCAACACAAAGTCCGGACCAGGCACCGGGCCGTCCGGGCCCGTCTCGAGCGACGCGGCTTGCTCCAGGACCTGGAGGGAGTGTTGGTAGACATCCTTGTGGCGGTGATGCTCATCGGCTTCAAGGCGCAGAGCGGAAACCTCGGGGAGGACGAATTCGGCCAGTCCGGTCTCCACGAGGAGGTCTATGCCCGCACGCGGGTGCGCTCCGTTGACGAGCTTGACGAGTTCCTCGCGCACGCGTTCGGCGGAAATGATCTTGATCCGCTCGGCCATGCCGGACATGGCGAGGCGGACGTCGTCGTGCACTGCGACGCCGAGCTGCGCGGCAAAGCGGGCAGCACGCATCATGCGCAGGGGATCGTCGGAGAATGACGATTCGGGAGAGCCAGGGGTAGCAAGCACCGAGGCGTGGAGGTCGCGGACCCCGCCGAATGGATCCACGAGTTCCAAGGAGGGCAGCCGGAGCGCCATGGCGTTGATGGTGAAGTCGCGGCGTAGGAGGTCGTCCAGGAGCGAGGAGCCGAAGGCCACCGCGGGCTTGCGGGAACCGGCGTCGTAGGCCTCGGCGCGGTAGGTGGTGATCTCGATCTGGAAGCCGGACTTCTTCATCCCGATCGTTCCAAAAGCGCGGCCGATCTCCCAGAAATTGTCGGCCCACCTCTTGATGATGGAAAGGGTCTGGTCCGGCGTGGCGTCGGTGGTGAAATCCAGGTCCGGCGAAACACGGCCCAGGAAGAGGTCACGCACGGGCCCGCCAACCAGCGACAGTTCGAAGCCAGCGTCCACAAACCGCTGGCCGAGGTCCAGGACCACTGGATCCATCTGGAAATTAACTGAAGAACTGTCCAATACTTGCGCCATAGTTCCTTAAGCTTGTCAGATTTCGCTGCGCCATCCCACCGGATCCTTGTCATTGCGCTGTGATTGCGTGGCGACTGCACCGGGATCACGGCCGAACGCCATCCGCACGTCACCGTGAGTCCATGTCCCGGTCATCACCAACGGGCAAGAGTCGTTAGAGTGGACTTCATGGCCAACCCGATCCCGAGTGCTCCTGGCAGGAGGACGAACGCACCATTGCCGTCGGCAATTGGTGCCCACGTCGCGCCCGCTCCGCACCCGGCACAGGCCGCCCTTCCGACCGTGGAAGAAGTCTCCGCCGGCGGCGTCGTGGTGGACACGTCCGACGGCGAACTGAGGGTTGCGATCATCGCCCGCCTTAATAGGGGTGGCCGGCTCGAGTGGTGCCTGCCGAAGGGGCACCCGGAGGGCAAGGAAAACAACGAAGAAGCAGCCGTGCGCGAGATTGCGGAGGAGACCGGGATCGAAGGCAACGTCCTCGCTCCGCTCGGCAGCATCGACTACTGGTTCACCGTAAGCGGGCACCGCGTGCACAAAACGGTGCACCATTTCCTCCTGCGTGCGACGGGCGGAGAGCTGACCATCGAGAACGATCCCGACCAAGAGGCCATCGATGCCGCTTGGGTTCCGCTCCAGGAATTGGCCCGCAAGTTGTCCTTTCCCAATGAGCGGCGCATCGCCGATCTTGCCCGGGAAGTCTTGCCCGAACACCTCTAACGCGGCCTTTTATATGGTCTTGACGCATCAGGCAGCCCGGCTCATGGGACGATAATGACAATGTCTGCCGCCAAAACAACCCAGTCAACCCAGTCCGGAGAAACCCGTTCCAGCGCCGTCATGGCCGCAGGGACGCTCGTTTCACGGTTCCTCGGCTTCGCCAAAACCTGGATGCTTGGCGCCGCGCTGGGCCTGGGATCGACGGTTAACGACACGTTCATCAACGCCAACAACCTGCCCAACCTGATCTTCCTCCTGGTGGCGGGCGGTGTGTTCAACGCCGTGCTTGTCCCGCAAATCATCAAAGCCAGCAAGGGCCCGGACCGCGGCGCGGACTACATCAGCCGGCTCCTGACGCTGGCGGTGCTGGTTCTCTTGGCGCTGACGGCGCTGGTCACACTGGCCGCGCCGATGGTTATCGACCTCACGACCCAGGGCTATTCACCCCAGCAGAAATCGCTGGCCGTAACCTTCGCGTTCTATTGCCTGCCGCAGATCTTCTTCTACGGTTTGTATGCGCTCCTGACCCAGGTCCTCAACGCCAACGGCGCCTTCGGGCCCGCCATGTGGGCGCCGATCCTGAACAATGTGGTGGCCATCGCTGGACTGGGCATGTTCATCTGGATCCTCGGCGCCAACATCACCAACCCCCACACTTTGGACAATTGGGGACCTTTCCAGACCTTCCTGATCGCGGGATTCTCGACCGTCGGCGTGATCGCGCAGACCGCCATACTCCTCGTCCCGGTGATCCGCCTGAGGCTCGGGCTCCGGCCGCGTTTCGGCTGGCGGGGCGTGGGACTGGGCCAGGCAGCAAAACTGAGCGTCTGGACGCTCCTGACTGCCGCCGTCGGGCAGCTCGCTTTCCTTTACGTCATGAGGATTGCCACGATTCCCGGCTCCGAGCGGCTCCGCCTGGCGCACGAAGGGGACCCTGCTGCCGCCACCCTCCCCGGTAACGCGGTCCTGGAAGTCGCCAGCCAGCTGTACTTGCTCCCGCACTCGATCATCGCGTTGTCGCTCGCCACGGTGCTGTTCAACCGGATGGCCCACGCCTCCCAGGCAGGCAACAAAGCCGAGCTCCGCGAAGCACTTTCGCACGGGCTGCGGACCATGGCCGTCGCCACTGTCTTCGGGGCACTGGCCCTGTTCGCCCTCGCCGGACCGCTGGGCATGTTCTTCTCCGGCGGGAACCCCCAGGACGGCGTCATGCTCGCCCAGACGCTGACGATCCTCGCGCTGAGCACGCCGTTCATGAGCGCCAACTTCATGATGTCCCGGGTCTTCTACGCCAACGAAGACGCCCGGACGCCCTTCTACATCCAGCTCATGCTGGCCCTGCTCAACGTTGTGGGCGCGTTCATCATCCAATTCCTGCCGGTGGGCCGGATCATCTTCGCGATCGCCGTCCTGTATACGCTCGGCAATATCCTTTCCGTGGTCATCAGCGTCTGGTTCCTGCGTCGCCTCCTCGGCCACGTGGACGGCCCCCGGATCGCAAACTCGTACATTCGCATGGGCTACGCCGCTCTGGGATCGGCGATCGCCGGCGCCTTGGCCCTATGGCTCCTGGGCAGCTATCACGCTGACGGCTTCGCCTGGAGCAGCAGGCTCGCCGCTTTGGTGACGGTGGTCGTCGTCGGCCCCGTCATGCTCGTTGCGTATCTGTTCCTCCTGCGCGTCTTCCACGTCAGTGAGCTGCGCGATTTGCTCCGCCCGGTGCTCGGCCGGCTCGGCCGGGGGAGTTCCGGTCGCCAAGG
>NZ_DF952471.1:326458-327445 GCF_001263615.2 Arthrobacter sp. Hiyo1
CCGTTTCGGACGACACCGGGCTCATTCCGCGCATCTCGGGCGAGTTCGACGCCGCATCCTTCCGCGCCGGACCCGCCTTGCAGACAATCCCTTCCAAGGACGGGTGGGATGACGTCCGCGATGGAGCTACTGCCGAAGGGAAAGATAAGGTGGACGCTTGGTCCGACGTCGAGAAGGCATACCTGCCCGATGAAGACATCCCCAGCACCGCGCAGGGGGCCGCAGGCCGCCCAGGCATCCCGTTGCCCGGCCGCCGCACCTATCAGGGGACGCTGGGAAACAACCCCTATTTCCGCGGTGGACCCCGCCGCAAAAGGTGACGCATCCTCGCAAACCGGGAGCCAGAACGGCCCAATCAGCTAGGATCAGAAACTAATACAGGTAGTTGCAGACCACGGGTCACCCGGCTGGCCGGATCCCGTATTCAGGACCCGCAGCTTCCGGACAGTCATAGGAGGAACCCGTGTCCCACCCGATCGATGTCGGATCAGTGCTTGGCGGCCGCTACAAAGTCACAGCCACCGTGTTGACTTCGCACGACCAAGATCTGGTGCTCGACGGCGTGGACCAGGTCCTCAACAGACCCGTCAGCATCCTCGTGGCAGGCCCCGGAAACGCCGATCAGGTTGCCAAGAGCGCCCGCGAGGTAGCCACTGGCGAACGGCCCGGGCATGTCCAGATCCTCGATCTCGGCGTCAGCGACAGCACCACTTACCTCATCACCAACCACAGCAGCGCTCCTGACCTGCTGGACCTCGTGGTGTCTACCAACCCGCCTTACGTCGAACCGTTCTTCACGGACACGCTTGGCAGCGAGATCTTCGGCCAGGCCCGGTCCCACGAGCCCGAGACCTACGACGGACTGTACGACGACGAAGAGCACGACGCCGAGTACATCAGTTACGACGAGGTCGAGCCGAATCCGGCCGGCGAACCACTCCCAGGCGCCGCGTCACCCGCGGACCCGCGCCGCCCGGTGGTTCCTCC
>NZ_DF952471.1:327470-347657 GCF_001263615.2 Arthrobacter sp. Hiyo1
GCCGCGGCCGCCGTTAAGGGCACCGGCAAGTCAAACAGCGACGACGTCGAAGCCGCACCTTCGGCTGCCGCCCCATCGAACCGGGCCGATGAGTCTAACCGGACCGCTCCCCAGCAAATCCAGGCGCCCCCTGCCACGCAGGCTGTTCAAGCGTCCTCCCCTCCGGCGCCTACCTCAGCGAACCCGGCCCAGGAATCCAAGGTCTCCCTCTGGTCCGAAGACGACTACGGCTTCGTTAACGACGACGCCCGCTCCCGCGGTACGGGCGCTTCCCGCGATGCGGCTGCCGCTACCGGCGGGTACAGCCGAGGAGCATCGAGCTTCCCGTCGACTGCGCGTGCGCAGGCAGAGCCGCTCGACGAGGACGAATACTACGACGAGGAACCAGTACGCGAGCCCCGTTCCTTCCGTTGGCTCGTGGGCGGGGTCCTTGCCGCCGTCTTGATCGTGGGTTTGATCCTGGCTGTCACCAACCTCGGCAACCTGATCCCTGGCGGGTCGCCTGCTGCCAAGCAATCCTCCACAGCGTCCCAAACGGTGACCGGCCAGCCGAGCAGCAGCGCATCAGCACCTCCGGTCGCAGCGCCTCCGGCCATTGATGGAGTCACTCGCATGGGCGATTTCGAGTTCGCTGCGACCTACGACAAAGACCTGGTCAAGGCTTACGACGGCAATGCCGCGAGTTACTGGTCGGACATGGAGTTCGCCACTGCGGACTGGGGTGGACTCGCTCCTGATGGAGTTTCGCTGCTCGTCAAGCTCAAGGCACCCTCGCAAGTGACATCCGTCACATTGAGCCAGTTGGGCGCTTCCGGTGGAAACATCAACGTTTATACCAACGATCGTCCGGCTATGGACGGCGCCAAATTGGTTGGCACCAACAGCTTCACCTCACCGGAGCTCACCATGCCGCTCAGTTCCCCTGTAACGGCCCAATACGTCATCATCTCCATTAAGTCCCTGCCCAAGCTGACCGCGCCGAAGACGCGCTACGGTTTCGGCCTGCGCCTTGCGGAGATCAAGGTCCAGTAGCCGACGGCGGGAGGACCCTTCGGCCGCTTGTCACCGCTCTGGCGTTTGCTTCCGATGGGAGCTTGGGGCGCGTGCGTCCCGGGCGGCCGTCAACTCCGGTAACGGAGCCTTGCTCCTTCGATGCCTTGTGCTCCCGGAAGGTACCCTGAATGGTGGCGGATATTAGGGTCCCCGGGAACATCGGAATATTCCGCGCCGACATAGGGTTGTGCCATGTGGCCGGCCGCAAGGATCCGGTGCATCGACTAAGGAAGAGGTTCACCCACCAGTGAGCAACGCAGAAAACACCGCGTCCAACGTACGTGATGTCATCATCGTAGGCTCAGGGCCTGCCGGTTACACGGCGGCCGTCTACACGGCACGCGCCAACATGAACCCGCTGCTCATCGCCGGTTCCGTGACTGCAGGTGGCGAACTGATGAACACAACAGACGTCGAGAACTACCCCGGTTTCCCCGAGGGCGTCATGGGACCTGATCTCATGGAGAGCTTCGAAAAGCAGGCGGCACGCTTTGGGACTGAAATCCAGTTCGAGGACGTCACCGAACTGGACCTCGACGGCGACATCAAGTCCGTGACCATCGCCACGGGGGAGACCTTCAAGGCACGTGCCATCATCCTCTCCACGGGTTCCGCATACCGTGAGCTCGGCCTCGAGAATGAAAAGCGTCTTTCCGGGCACGGCGTGAGCTGGTGTGCAACCTGTGACGGTTTCTTCTTCAAGGACCAGGACATCGCAGTGATCGGCGGTGGCGACTCTGCCATGGAGGAAGCGCTCTTCCTCACCAAGTTCGCCAAGTCCGTCACGGTGGTGCACCGCCGCGACACCCTCAAGGCTTCCAAGATCATGGGTGACCGCGCCCGGGCCCACGAGAAGATCAACTTCGTGTGGAACACCGCCGTCGAGGACGTCATCGGTGGGGACAAGGTGACCGGCTTGAAGCTGAAGAACCTCGTCGACGGCACCGAGTCCGAACTCGCCGTCACAGGCGTTTTCGTGGCCATCGGCAACGATCCCCGCACGGAGCTCGTCAAGGGAAAGCTGGAGCTCGCTCCTGAAGGCACCATCGCCGTCGACGGCCGCAGCTCCAAGACCAGCATCAAGGGCGTCTTCGCCGCCGGCGACGTAGTGGACCCCACTTACCGGCAGGCCATCACAGCCGCTGGTTCCGGTTGTGTCGCGGCCCTGGACGTCGAGCACTATCTTGCAGACCTGCACGCCTAATCGGCACAGCAGCCATCCATTCGAAGGGAAAGAATTATGAGCAACGCTAAAAACGTTACCGACGCCAGTTTCAGCACCGACGTCCTGGCCGCTGAAAAGCCGGTCATTGTGGACTTCTGGGCAGAGTGGTGCGGCCCGTGCCGCAAGCTGGGTCCCATCCTCGACGAGATCTCTGTCCAGTACGGAGACAAGGTCGATGTCGTCAAACTGAATGTCGACGACAACCCAGCCATCGCCGCTGAATACGGCATCACGTCTATTCCGGCGGTTTACCTCTTCAGTGGGGGAGAAGTGAAGAGCACGGTGATCGGCGCCAAGCCGAAGCAGTTCTTCGAAAAGGAATTTGAATCCGTCCTGTCCTAGGACGTCTGGCGTCCCTTAGCGGGCGCCTCTGATTCGGCCGGTGGTTTTCGCTCTTGAGCGAAGGCCACCGGCTTTTTCGTGCCTTCGGGCACACGGTCCTGGGTCCAAAGCCTCGCCGCCGGTGGTGATTGCTGGGGTATTGGTGGTCACTGGTACGCGCGGCGGCTGTCCTAAGTTTGGCTCCGCCTTTTGTGACCTATTTCAATTTCAAAACAGGCAGTTCTTTTGGGAGACGGCATAGATAGTCGTGGGGTCCGTTGCTGAGCTGGAACCGGGCAGTGGTGGGGCAATTGCCGGGAAAGTACGGCAAAGAGCAAAGGGGACAGGGGGACTACTGTCGAGTCTCCTAAGGCAGGACCGATGCCGAGGGGTCCACACACCTGCGTGGCCCGCGGGATCGGTCAACGACGAAGTCCTCCATTCCACTGTTTCACGTGAAACCGCGTTGTCCACTCATACGATCTAGGAAAGCTCCCAAATTGAATCAATTCCAGACAGGTACCTTTTTGCACTCGGTACACGCACCGTTTCACGTGAAACGTAGCTACCGACTCTTGTCCTCGAACTGCACGTCGATTTCCAATTCCGAGTGGCCAGAAATGCATGAAAGTAGAAACTGACGCGGTTTCACGTGAAACGTAATAGCTGATCGATACGAGAGCTGCGGGCACGTTCCGGGCTGGCGGGCTCCAGCGCTGCCGCACTCAAGTTGGGCTAGGTTCCCGTTTTCTCGGAACCACTGAACGCCGCTTCCTGCTCGCCACTTGGAATCACCACTTGGTGAGTGCACGTGCACGCTCCGGGCCATTCGACACCGGTACATATGCGTATCGCCAGCGCGCCCTTCCGTGCTTCATGTTTCACGTGAAACGGCGATCTGTCCGGAGAGCATCCCGCACATCATTCGGGCTGACTGGGTGCGGGCTGACGGACGATTCGCGCGTAAGGTCCCGCCGCGACATGCGTCAACACGGCGACTCACGCATGGCCGAGAGAAGCTTCAGTTCCCACTCGCGGGATGACTGGTCCTTGGTAGTCTCCGCTTCATCTTGCGGATGCCAAGGCAATTAGCCTGGGTCTTGGGTTCGTCGCACGCACTGCCCGGTGTGTCCAGACGGCGCCCTCGTCGCACGCACTGCCCGGTGTGTCCAGACGGCGCCCTCGTCGCACGCACTTCCCGGTGTGTCCAGACGGCGCCTTCGGTGGCGCGATGATGCATCGAGGCGCCTAGTTTCTGCGGAAACCGGTGTTATACAACCGCGATCAATCAATTTAGGGTGTCTGTCTGCATAAATGCGGGCTTCCGCGCCTAAGGACTCAGTCCCTTCCTGTGCAGCGTCCGCAGTAGCTTTCCGATCGGAGACTTTAAAGAAGGCTGCTGACAAGGGACTGAGAGAAGATGATCCACCGGTGCACTTGGGCTGGATACACCGTGAGGCGTGCGGGAAGGCATTGTGCAGAGACATCTCTCTCAATGGCGCCAGGACTGATGTTTGGCATCTTGCAGCGTGACGTTGGCTTCTTGGCGCGTGAGAGTGGTTCAGATGCGCGCGCGCCTGTCGCCGGCCGCGCGCCTGCCTTCGAGGGCAGCTTGCATGGTGAACCCACAAGGGCGACATTGAAGATTGCGCCTTCAGGCCAGCCGCCCGGATCTTCTCGAGTAGCCATCATTCGCACAGGGTAAGAAGATCAGCATTGCATCAACCTCCTGCGGGGGCGGCGGCCGGGAAAACGGCACGCCATAACAGACGTCCATTTGCCCCCTTCACGTCATTGTGGGGTTGAATCGTGACCAGGCGACCGAACCATGCCCGAGCGTGGCGGGCTGCCTCTCGAAGGCTAGGCCCGATGGACAGATCGTGTTTCGAATTGGCATGGGGTCCGGTCTGGCTGAAGCCACGCTCCCGCTCACTAAGCTCGTCCGGCAGTTTCCACGCGCAATTCCAACGTCGGACAGTCGTCCGAGGCAACTCAGTACCGCACCGTAGGCAACTCTGCATCGAACCGGGAACAGTGGTGCTTGTTCATAAACCCCGAGCCCAGAACCGACGACGGACCTCCGCTGAGCGAACTATTGCCTGGACTTCGGCTGAATTTGCCCCTCCTTCCGACCTGGCGGCCTCACAGCGCGGAGGCACTCAGACACCAACTGCGGGCTCGTGGGGGTGATCATCCAGACACGCAGCAACCGCGGACACCGCATAGGGACAGGACAGGCCGCCCTGACACCGCTTCCATGAGCTTAAACAGCCGGCACAGACAGGAGTGGGAACGGTCCGATTCGACCGCGGGGAGCGCGGAACGTGGGGGCGATGAAGGGCATTCGGTACTTGCGGGGCGCGAAACGTCTAGCGCGTATTGAAGGACCGGTGCACATCCTGGAGCGTAAGGTGCGCCCGGTTGTACAGGCTGAAGATCGGACCACAGATCCCATGGCTGAGGATTCGCTCGTCGCGCGTACATGGCGATCGTCCACCGATCTTTCGCCCGTGAAAGTGGGACTCAAGCTGGACCCAGGACAAGCGTCCGTGCCTTCGATCTAGATCGAAGGCGGGCGCGACTACTCGCTGGTCCCGTGGACGGACACTAACTCGGCGGACCAGCCTTCGTCCAAGGCCCATGTTGATGTACTCCCAGACCTGCATCCGAGACGTCTCGGTACCGCCTTGAGGGTCGAGAATTTCTCCGTCGGCTGACGTCGTTTCACGTGAAACATGACTATGTCCGGCCGCTCAAAACGCCGGTCACGTTAGGCTTGGGAGCCCGTGGGGTCCCGTCGATAGGCGATCAAAGTGGCGATACTAGTCCCCAACATGGGACGGCCTTCCGCAGCGGCTGCGTCGAGGCTGCGCCGGATATCCACCGTTCAGTCAGAAGTTATGCACAAAGTTATCCACAGCGATATCCACCGCATGAATGGGTCAGTTCGAACAACTCCTCCTACCCGCGTATTGGGCGCGACCAGTGCGAATCAAGGCGACATCCAGCTCCGCAGGTCAAATCAGATCGAACGCGGGCCCGAAATGCTCGCAAAGGGCGATCAACCGCCCAAAATCAGGCCAAATTCGGATGAAAATGGCCAGCTTCAAGACCATGGCTCTGTTTCACGTGAAACAGAGCGATCGAAGAACACGAGCTTCAAAGGACTATGACCGCCAGCCAGATACAGACCCAGACGATGCTCGCTGTCTACACTTAAACCTGGCAGACTTATCAACAAAGTTATCCACAGAGATATCCACCGCTGCTCTCAGACTTTTCAACAGCGGCTTCTTGTGGCGCAGGACGTGTACACATCCTGCGGGCGGAGCAAATCTTCACTTTCGTACACGGAGCCAGCTCCACACGACGCTTCCATCTTGCGTCATCGTCAGCCCTTAGAACCGTCAATATTTCCAGCCGATCTTCCGAATGAAGTGGCCGGGGCAGACTCAGTGTTCCTTCGATGACGCGCTGAGAGACCGGTCCGCGTACTACCCCAGAATTCGGATGGTCATGTGAACCAGCGGACGCAAACACTGCGCATCACTAACCAGTGCTCAAAGCCACACCCACCTGATTCGCGCGAGCACGAGGATGCCGTGTCGGGTCCAGGTTCAAGCGCGTCACCGCTTCCAGTGCTTTCAACAACATACTTGTTCCTCCGCATGGGTTGACGACCATCCACCTTGCCTCGCGTCACTCACATAACGCGAACGCGTGAGCCAACGAAAGAACCGTCACAGCGAAAGCGCTGCGACGCAAGAGTTGGGCCCGGAGGCAGTAAGACCACATTCAAGGCACGAGGGCGCACTCTGGTTACGAGCCTGGGGGAGCAGACGCTCCTTCAACTCCTTCCCGGCGATCACGCGACTAGTACAAGGGCACGAATCACCAGTCCGACTCCCGGCATGGAAGCTGGTCTCAGCTCCAACGAGAACACTCCTACACACGAAGCCGGCGAGTTCAGGCGTACAGAGGGAATGCGGTGAGGCTACGTCTGGATCCGCTGACCCTACCGGTCCTTGAGTCACGGCCCGAGCCGGCGGCACAAATTGGACGACTTCCATCCCACGGGCCGGGACGTTTGTGAGCAGTCTTGCCTGCTTACCTGCATCGGGCATGGAACAACGTTGATGTCTACCCAGACCGGACCGGCCTATTGTTCCGGAGCGAGATGCAATCTACCCAGAGGGCACTTTGCTTGTATCGATCTCACCTTGTATCCAAACAGGGAAGCGGTATCCGAGCGCCGACCTCGACCGCGCGTCGCATGTGTCGGAGTTCACGAGGGTTCAGCATGGGCTCGATCCGAACCTTACGCTTGCCGTCATCGGTCGTCGACGCATGCGACAGACACCTCCGGCAAGAGAACTACAACCCCTCACGTGACGCTGCGCTGTCGGAGGCAACTCCGCCGCGACCTTCCCACACACCGTGACCGGCCCCTGATCCTTCGGCGTTCAAGACTCGCAGAGCACCTTTCTGCATTGCATCTATTGGTGCCCAACCGCCACAGTGAGCCGCGCACCCGCCTGCACCTGACGCGAGCAGAGCGCCATTGAAGCCCACCTCACGCTGGAGGGGAAGTGGAGGAGGAAGCTGAACGGACGCGCGATTGCCGGCATCAAGCGCCCAACAGAACTACTTCTTGGCCTTCCGCGCGCAGCCAACTGGCCTGGCGCTGAGTGTGATCGTAGTCCACCGCAGGGGGAGGCTAGCGCCGAGAGGAGTCAGTTCGGCGCTCGAGAATGGCGGATGCGAAGGCATCATCGGGCCATCGCCACCATCTGGAGGTTTCGCTCAGTGGCTTTAGGCCAGAGCGCCAGCTCCTTTGACAGGCCAGATGGCGGCGCCGAAATGCCGAAGCATCACCTTATGGACGGTGAATTGAAAGAACCAAAGCGGAAAACCACCAGCCGGTGAGACACGCTACGAAGCCGCGTCTTGGAGATTCACGTCGTTCTGCGAGTCGACTACCAATTACCTTGGGTGTCTCGCCCTGAACCCCACAGCCCAGACTGCGCCGCTTCGTTTCACGTGAAACAGAGCAAGTCGCTATCCACTACAGAAGCACTGGCTACCGGCCCACTGACAGACTAGTGTCCTAACCAAACGAGCTCACGGGGATTAGCCGAACTCCAGCTATGCGAGGCCCCGTCTGGTGCTCTTCCTGTTCCACGTGAAACAGTGGCCACTGCTGTGCGGGGAAGGAGTCCCTAACTGGCTGCTCCCGCATTCTGAACCATCCCTAAATACCGGGTGCCGTTGATCGGCATGGTCGCGATCTCTGCGCGCACGACATGTCAGCTGGACGTTGTTCAGCTCTTGTCCACAAGTCCGCCTCGCGCGGGTACAACACGAGAGAAGGGGACGAAGCTGAACCGAACGCCAGAGAACAAATCGATCCAGGACAGCAGATACCTGAGTCCGCAGCGAAGTGTTGGCGAAGCCCCTGCGCTCTAGCCGAGGGAGATCCGGGTGACGGTCAATCTGACGGCCGGCAAGCTGTGTTGTTTCACGTGAAACGCCGGGGTATGGGCCCATAAGGAACCTGGCGGCTAGGCATGAAGGAGCATATCTCGAACACGCCAGGAGCGGAGGCGAACTCTCAATCAGTGCGAAAGGGATGCAGGGAAGAAGGCGCCCAAGTATTCAATCGCCTACTAGAGACTCGAACTGCAGCTCATCCGGTCAACGATAAGCGGACTCTTGCCTTCTGTGCACTAAAGTCTGTTCGTTTCGCGTGAAACACCCGACTAGATCCGCAGCAGCCCCGATCGTTCCAAACGGGAAGATCGCTTGCCGCCGACCCCGCGGGCGCGAAGGCGCGCCACGTACGAGGGATAAGACGCAGCGGAAAGTCTTACAGCGAAGCATCGTTGAGAAGAGCGGGTGGCGGCTTGCTCCATTCCAGGCAAGGGCGGCCGTCACCTGACCCCGTTTGCAGAAAGGGCAACGGATCCCAGTTTGCTGCAAAAGCCATCCACAGCCCCCGGATGCACATCGAGGGCATCCGCGGAGCGAATCGTCGCCAGTCAGCGCGAGAAACGTGGCCGGATATCCTCCGAATGTCGATTCCCGCCTCGATCGACCGTTAAACGAAAAAGGGGGCTTGCCCCATTAGAAGCAAACCCCGATTCCGTAGAGATCCAGCGACTAGCCTTCGTCCCCGGGCGACAATACATCCATGATGCGGTTCAGATCTTCAACGCTCGCGAACTCAATACTGACCCGGCCCTTACGCGCACCCAAGGTGATCTTGACGTTTGTGTCGAGTCGATCCGAAAGGGAGGAAGCAAGGTAGTCGAGACGCTCATGGCGTGCATTGGGGCGCGGGATGCTGTTCTTGGGCGGCACCGTAGGATCCTGGTACAACGCGACTGCTTCCTCGGTAGCCCGTACGGACATACCCTCGGAGACAATCTTCTGAGCGAGACGCTCCATCGCGGCTGCGTCCGGGAGAGCGAGCAGCGCACGAGCGTGGCCGGCCGAGAGCACGCTGGCTGCAACGCGCCGTTGCACCAAGGAGGAAGCTTGAGGAGACGGAGCGTGTTGGACACCTGGGGACGCGAACGTCCGATTCGATCAGCCAGCTGCTCGTGTGTGGTGCCGAAGTCTTCCAGGAGCTGCTGGTAAGCAGCTGCTTCTTCCAAGGGGTTCAGTTGGCTCCGGTGGAGGTTCTCCAGCAAAGCATCACGGAGGAGATCGTCATCGTTGGTATCGCGGACAATCGCCGGGATAGTTTCGAGCCCGGCAGCCTGTACAGCCCTCCATCGACGCTCACCCATCACCAGCTCATACGGTTCTCCACCCTTTTCGGTTGAAGTACGTACAACAATTGGCTGGAGAACGCCTATTTCCTTGACGGAGTGAACCAGCTCCGCCATGTCGTCCTCATCGAAGACGCTGCGGGGCTGCTTGCGGTTGGGATGAATGTCCCCGACCGGGATTTCGGCAAAGCGCGCGCCGGGAACCTCGACCAGCTGGACCTCGGACGCTTCTGTCGGAGCGAATTCAGAAACTGCTTTCCCAGCAGCAGCGGCAGGAGCCTCGGACGGTTCGGACGCGGACGGGTCTTCACCAGTGGTGACCTTCGCGGATGGCGACTTCGCAGCAGGCGTCTTTGCCGCCGTCGTACTCTTGGACGAAGAGCCTCGAGAGGGGGAACTCTTCGCTACTTCGGTTTCAGGCACCTCAGGCGTATCCACCGCCTCCGGGGCTTTGCGCGCCTCAGGGAAGAAGAGGTCCACGGGGCGGGACGCCGGAACGCCATTGCCCGATGCACCGGCCGAAGCGGAGCTGGGAATGAGAGCCCCAAGACCCCTACCCAGGCCTCGTCGCTTTTCGCTCATTAGTATGTCCCTCCGGTGGAATGGCAAGAATAGAGCCCGCCAAGGATATTGCAGTGATTAAGGAAGTCTAGCGCTCGGCGATTTCCGCGGCGGCTTCCATGTAGGACAACGCGCCGCTGGAAGACGGATCGTAGGTCATTACCGTCTGTTGGTAGCTCGGAGCCTCCGAGATACGCACGGAGCGGGGAACCACTGCGCCAAGAACCTGATTCGGGAAATGTTGACGGACTTCAGAAGCCACCTGCGCGGCCAGATTGGTGCGGCCGTCGTACATAGTGAGGAGGATGGTGGAAACGACCAGATCAGCATTGAGGTGCTTCTGGATCATTTCGATGTTCTTGAGGAGCTGGCTCAGGCCCTCCAAGGCGTAGTACTCACACTGGATCGGGATGAGTACCTCGCTGGCCGCGCAGAAGGCGTTGACGGTCAGCAGGCCCAGGCTGGGCGGGCAGTCGATGAAGATGAAGTCCAGGCGACCTTCACCGTTCTTCGCGCGCTCCTTCGAATAGACATCGATTGCCCGGCGCAGGCGCTGCTCGCGTGCCACGAGGGAGACCAGTTCGATTTCGGCGCCCGCCAAGTGAATGGTCGCCGGCGCACAGATGAGATTCGGAATATCAGGGCAAGGAGCCACAACGTCACGCAGCGGAAGGTCGTTGATCAGCACATCGTAAATGCTGTCGACGTCTGCGTGGTGTTCAATACCCAGCGCGGTGGACGCATTTCCCTGAGGATCGATGTCGATCACCAGGACGTTGAGCCCAGCGGAAGCGAGGGCAGCCGCAATATTGACCGTCGTCGTGGTCTTTCCGACGCCGCCTTTTTGATTGGAGACGGTGAAAATGCGGGTCTTCTCCGGCTTGGGAAGCTCGCGTCCCACCAGGCGCTCGCGCCGTCGGGTTTCGTTGGCGAGCTGCCGCGCGATAGGGCTGGAGTCGTCGATGGAGTCCATGACGTTGTCGTGTCCGACGATCAGCGTTTCACGTGAAACAGCGGCGTTCGCAACCGAATTCGTACGCATCAGCGCAGATTCAAAAGACGCCGAGGGTGCAGCCATGGCCCGAGCCGACCCCAAGGAAATAAATGGCGGGATCCGCTGGGTGGAGGTTTCGCTACTGCCCACTGTCACACTCTCACTCTCATTCGGCTCTAGCTGCCGTTCTCTAGCTTAACCGCTCAGTTGCGGACACGCGGGACACAGCGCCGAAGCTAAGCGATCTTCCGCTGTTTGTTAACGACGATCCTCACCACTGTGGTGGGTTCTTCCAGGAGCTCCTGCCCACAAACCACAACGGACGTTTCCACGCCGCCGAGCCTGCGGATCACTTTTGCTGCTTGCTCAATCTCCTCGGCAGCACTGCGGCCCTTGATCGCAACCACTTCACCCTTGCCGTTAAGCAAAGGAATGGTCAAGCCGGCAAGCTTGGACAGGGCAGAGACAGCCCTTGCCGTGACAACGTCCGCGTCTACCATGCCCACTGCGAGCTCGGCGCGGGTGCGCATGACCGTGACGTTGCCCAGCCCGAGGTCGTCCACCACTTCCTGAAGCCAAATGACGCGCCGCTCCAGCGGCTCGATCAGCGTGAGTTCAAGATCGGGACGTGCAATCGCCAAGCACAAGCCGGGAAGCCCCGCACCGGAACCGACGTCCGCAACATGGCTTCCGTGGGCAATCGCGGACTCGATGACGGCGCAATTGAGAACGTGCCGGCTCCATAGGCGGGGAACCTCGCGCGGGCCTATCAGCCCGCGCTCGGTTCCCGATGTCGCCAAATGTTCTACGTACCGCTGGGCGAGGCCAAGCCGGTCACCGAAGATCTTCTCTGCCGCCTGCAGTTCGGCTGCCGTGATTTCAACCATGATCCGTTAGTCGGCCGAAACCACGATGTGGCGGCCGGCGCCTTCGCCCTCGGACTCGGAGACGAAACCGAGGTCCGCAACAGCGTCGTGCACAATCTTGCGTTCGTAGGCGCTCATGGGTTCGAGTGCCACAGGGGCACCGGTTTCCTTGACCTTCGCCACGGCGTCTTCGGCAATCTGCTGCAGATCGCCGGCGCGTTCCTTGCGGTAGCCGTTGATGTCGAGCACCAGGCGGGAGCGGTTTTCGGTCGCGGACAGCACGGACAAGCGCGCGAGTTCCTGAAGGGCTTCGAGCACTTCACCGTCGCGTCCTACCAGGCTCTCAAGGCCCTCGGAGTCGTCTTCGGCTGCGATCGAGATGTAGGTGCGGCCATTGCGGATCTCAATGTCGATGTCACCGTCGATGTCGGCAATGTCGAGGAGTTCCTCAAGGTAGTCTGCGGCGACGTCGCCCTCTTCCTCGAGGCGGCTCACGGAAGTGCCCTTACCGGCAGCAGCGCCCTCTTCGGAAGTTTCTTCTGTGGCTTCTGCCAATTCCTCGGCGGCAGCGGCCGTTGCCTCTTCGGTGCTTTCAACAGACATTACTTCTTCTTCCTGTTCTTACGTTGTGGCTGGATGCGCTGCTGTGCCTTGACCTCGACGGCGGCCACCTCGGCAGCGACGTCTGCGTCCTTCTTGCCACCCAGGAGCGGGATGGACGGCAGGCCCTTGGCGGCGCGACGCTCAGCGAGTGCCTTGGCTGCGGGGGATCCCGGCGTCGGCATGCGGCGGATGACAAAGAACTGCTGGCCCATGGTCCACAGGTTGGTAGTGGTCCAGTAGATGAGCACACCGATCGGGAAGTTGATGCCACCGACGCCGAAGACGAGCGGCAGGATGTACAGCATCATCTTCTGCTGGCGCATGAACGGGCTGGCCATGGCCTCTTCGGACATGTTCTTGGCCATGATCTGCTTCTGCGTGATGAACTGGGACGCCGTCATGGCCAGGATCATCACGATGGAGAGTATCCACACAACCGTCTGGTCGGTACCCGCAGGGCCGCCGTGAAGCAGGGACGCGGACAGGGGAGCGCCGAAGATGCTGGATTCGTCGAACTGCACCACCTGCTCATGGCTCAAGGCTCCAATACCCTGGCCGGCCTGGCGGGCCTGGGTAATACCGGAAAGCACCTGGAACAGCGCGAAGAAGAACGGCATCTGGATCAGCATGGGCAAACAAGCGGAGAACGGGTTGGTGCCGTGCTTCTTGTACAGCGCCATCTGTTCCTGCGCCATCGCCTGGCGGGAGAGCTGGTCCGTCTTCCCCTTGTACTTCGCCTGCATCTTCTTCAGATCGGGCTGAAGCAGCTGCATACCACGCTGTGCCTTGATTTGCTTGACGAAGACAGGGATCAGGGCGGCACGGATCACCAGCACCAGGCCGATGATGGACAGTGTCCAGGTCCAGCCGTTTTCCGGCGGCAGGCCGATGAAACTCAGCCCGTCGTGGAACCCCAGCATGATCGCGGACACTAGCCACTTGAACGGGGCCAGAATTGTTCCAAAGATGTCCATACGTTTTCCCTATTTCCTCAGGCCGCTGTGCGGCGACCGTCTTCATCAGACCACACAGCCAGGAACTGGTCCGGGTTGTTCAGTACAACAATTGTGGCGTCTGGCCTTCGGGCCAGTGACGATGTCCGGCGGGGACGTGGTCCACGCCGCCGGCGTTCCAGGGGTGGCACCGCGCAAGGCGCCGCACTGCGAGCCAACTTCCCTTGACGGCACCATGTACCGTCACCGCTTCGAGGGCATATGCCGAGCAGGATGGGAAGAACCGGCATACCTGGCCGTATAAGGGAGAGATGATCTTGCGGTACGTCTTCAACAAGATGATGAGGACGTTGCTCGGCAGCTCCCACAGAAATGTTCCGAGGATCCTCGGAGCGACTCTAAAGAAGCGGACGACGGCGGAGCTCAGCTCATGCACGCGGTGTCCCTTCCGTTGTGGTGCCCTGGGTGGGCGAAACAACCCGCGGAGAGGATCCGCCGAGCCGTTTCGTGGTTGCCGCCAAGGCGGCGTTGTAATCCGTCAGCAGCTGGTCCCAGCTCGCCGTCGCAGCCGCCGGCAACGCTCGGACCACAACAGCAAGACCCGTGCCATGCCTTTTCAAGGACAAAGCACCTGCTTCTCTCAGTCTCCTCTTAACGAGGTTCCTGGTCACAGCGTTCCCGACAGCTTTGGAAACGATGAAGCCGATGCGGCTCGGTTCTCCGGCACCGATAGGTGCCGTATATAACACTAAGTTCCGGCGTCCATTGCGGACGCCGGAACGTACAGTTGTTGAAAAGTCGGTAGAAGTCCGCAGACGGTTACGGGTGGCTAGCACCTATTGACTCGCTTGGAAGGCTGACCGACGAGTCAGTTATTTAGGCCGACAGTTCGACGCGGCCCTTGCCACGACGGGCGGCCAGGATGGCGCGGCCGGCACGGGTGCGCATACGAAGGCGGAAGCCATGCTTCTTGGCCCGACGGCGGTTATTCGGCTGAAAAGTCCGCTTGCTCACGTTAGTTACTCCAGTGGATCAAAGGTGCGCCCACCCGATCAAAAGGGGAAGAACTGGCCGACGCTAAGTTTATTGAGTATCCGCCGCCGCCCAACGCCGGATTTACCGGAAGTGCGGGTGGTCAAAAAGCGGACACATAGGACTTCACAACGTTAGGGCAAAAAGACCCCCAAGGTCAAACTGGGAGCCTCGGTGCCCGCTATCCCCAGCTGTGGCTAAGTACACCCCCAGCCTGTGGATGAAGCCGGTCACAGACCCCGTTTCAGAACCACAACCGTGTAATTATCCACAAGCCTCTTCCCAGCTATCTTCTGGAGTTTCCATCCCCTAGAGTGTCTCAGTAGCCGATTATCCACGGACTGTGCATAACCCTGTGGATTCGGTTCGGAATCCACTCATGGTTTGGACCTTCGGCTGCCGCAATCCAGGCAAGCAAGCACTCGAGGGAACCAATTGATGACGGTAGACGAAGCCAACCACGCCAACACGGTCGGAAGTTCCTGGCGGCGGGTGCTGAGCCTGCTGGAACAAGACGATCGCGTCACACCCCGGCAGCGTGGTTTCGTTATCCTTGCCCAGGCACAGGGCCTGATCGGCTCCACGCTCCTGGTGGCCGTACCCAACGAGTTGACCCGCGAGGTTCTCCAGACGCAAGTCAAGGACGCCCTCGATGACGCCCTCCGCAGCGTCTTTTCCGACGACATCCGGTGCGCGATCGACGTCGACACGGATCTAGTGCCCATCCACGAAGAGCCGGCCCCCGCCGTCGAACTCTCCTCCGTGAACGACCTGGCCGTGGAATCCAAGCCACAGCCCACCCCGCCGAGTACTTCGCACGAATTCGGCCGGCTGAACCCGAAGTACGTCTTTGACACCTTCGTCATCGGCTCTTCCAACCGCTTCGCCCATGCTGCCGCCGTCGCGGTCGCGGAAGCACCGGCAAAGGCCTACAACCCGCTGTTCATCTACGGTGACTCCGGACTCGGCAAGACGCACTTGCTGCACGCGATCGGCCACTACGCCCGCCGGCTCTACAGCGGCATCCGGGTGCGCTACGTGAATTCCGAAGAGTTCACCAACGACTTCATCAACTCCATCCGGGACGACGAAGGCGCCAGCTTCAAGACCACGTACCGCAACGTCGACGTGCTCCTGATCGATGACATCCAGTTCCTGGCTGGCAAGGACCGGACGCTCGAAGAGTTCTTCCACACCTTCAACGCACTGCACAACAACAACAAGCAAGTGGTCATCACCTCGGACCTCCCGCCCAAGCAGCTTGCCGGCTTCGAGGACCGCATGAAGTCCCGCTTCGAGTGGGGCCTGCTGACCGATATCCAGCCGCCGGAACTCGAAACCCGTATTGCGATCCTCCGCAAGAAGGCCCAGAGCGAGGGACTGTCCGCACCTGACGACGCCTTGGAGTACATCGCTTCCAAGATCTCCAGCAACATCCGCGAGCTCGAAGGCGCGCTGATCCGCGTCACTGCCTTCGCCAGCCTCAACCGCCAGCCCGTGGATGTGGCCCTCGCCGAAATGGTGCTGAAGGACCTGATCACCGACGATGGCGCCCAGGAGATCACGGCCGACCAGATCCTGAAGCAGACGGCCGAGTACTTCAAGCTCAGCATGGAAGAGCTTTGCAGCAAGTCCCGGACGCGCACCTTGGTGACCGCACGGCAGATCGCCATGTACTTGTGCCGCGAGCTCACCGACATGTCCCTGCCGAAGATCGGCCAGGAGCTTGGCGGCCGCGACCACACCACAGTGATCCACGCAGATCGCAAGATTCGCGAACTGATGGCCGAGCGCCGTGTGATCTACAACCAGGTGACTGAGCTGACCAACCGCATCAAGCAGCAGCAACGCGATTCCTGAGTCGGCTCGCTCGAGGTACTACATACCTTATTAACAGGCACATGTGGATAAGCCTGTGGATACTTAAGGGGACAAGCGCGGTTAATGGGCTTAAAACCCTTAAGCCGTCTGTGGATCGTTAAAAACGGCCCTGGGGGTTATCCACGTCCACACCCTGTTTAAAACCCCTGTCACCCACATATCGTGAACAGGCCTTAACCGCGGAACTGCGGGTCCAGGGACGGTTATCCACAGTTTCCACAGGGGTTATTAACACTACTAATCCCAAAAAAATGAATTCCCTCAAATAACAATCTCCTTCCGCCCACCCACCGACGCAGCCCGCGGCTGCTTCGAACCACAAGCCAGCAGGCCGGGGATGGGTTAATGCCCGAAGTTCCGGCTAAGCTGTCTGCATCGCGTCCATCCTTGGCGCTGCTTTGTAGTTCGCTCAGTGCGGACCATGCAGCGTTAGGGTTCCGGGCGCTGGTTTTCGGGGCTCCTGGGGGAGTTTCCGGTGGAACACTGGCAGCAGCAATGAAAGGCGGCACCCTTCCGTGAAGTTCAGAGTCGAGCGGGATGTCCTGGCAGAAGCCGTCACATGGACAGCCCGGTCCTTGTCTCCGCGGCCGCCCGTCCCGGTACTCTCAGGTCTCCTGCTCAAGGCGGAAGCCGGAACAGTGAGCCTCTCGAGCTTCGATTACGAGACCTCCGCCCGTCTCGAGATTCCAGCTGACATCACCACCGAAGGAACCATCCTGGTTTCCGGACGGCTCCTGGCCGATATCTGCCGCAGCCTGCCCTCGGCTCCCGTCGACATCGAAACCGATGGCAGCAAGGTCACCCTCACATGCCGTCGAAGCAGCTTCCATCTCGCCACGATGCCGGAATCCGAATATCCGCCGCTTCCGGCGCTTCCCGCCATCAGCGGAACCCTGCCCGGCGACGCCTTCGCCCAGGCCGTTTCGCAGGTCATCATCGCCGCCAGCAGGGATGACACCCTGCCGATCCTCACCGGTGTCCGGATGGAGATCGAGGATGACATGATCACCCTCCTCGCCACGGACCGGTACCGCCTCGCCATGAGGGAAGTACCGTGGAAGCCCGTCACCCCGGGAATTTCCACGAGTGCCTTGGTGAAATCCAAGACCCTCAACGAGGTAGCCAAGACTCTCGGCGGCAGCGGTGACATCCATCTCGCCCTCGCCGACGACGACAGCCGCCTGATTGGCTTCGAAAGCGGCGGGCGCACCACCACTTCATTGCTCGTTGACGGCGACTACCCCAAGATTCGGTCCTTGTTCCCGGATTCCACGCCGATCCACGCAACGGTCCAAACGCAGGAACTCGTTGAAGCCGTTCGCCGCGTGTCCTTGGTGGCCGAACGGAACACCCCGGTTCGCCTGGCGTTCACGCAGGGCCAGCTGAGTCTCGACGCCGGTACCGGCGAGGACGCGCAGGCCTCCGAGGAACTGGAAGCCCAGCTCAGCGGCGAAGACATCACGGTAGCGTTCAACCCGCACTACCTGGTGGAAGGCCTGAGCGTGATCGAGACGAAGTTCGTGCGCTTCTCCTTCACCACGGCACCGAAGCCGGCCATGATCACCGCCCAAGTTGACGCCGACGGTGATGACAAAGGCGACTACCGCTACCTCGTGATGCCTGTCCGCCTCCCCAACTAGCTCACATTAGTTGTCGTTCTGGGCGCCCAAAACGACAACAAATGCGAGTCAGTCGGGTCAAGACCAAAAAACCACCAACGCAGGAAAGAGTTCACCCCGTGCACATCGGACTGATCGGCCTTGGAAAAATGGGTTTCAACATGCGCGAACGCATGCGGAAGGGCGGAATCGAGGTCACTGGCTTCGACCGCAATCAGGACATCGCCGACGTCGCGTCCGTTGACGAACTGATCGCTGCCCTTCCGGCGCCGCGCCTGGTCTGGGTCATGGTTCCCTCCGGCGAGATCACCGATGCCGTGATCAGCGAACTCGGCGAGAAGCTTTCCGCCGGGGACATGGTGATCGACGGCGGCAACTCGCGCTTTACTGAAGACCAAAAACACGCCACTTTCCTGGCCTCCAAGGACATCCGCTTCGCCGATTGCGGTGTTTCAGGAGGGGTCTGGGGCTTGCAGAACGGCTACGGACTCATGGCAGGCGGCGCGGATGAAGACATCGAACTCGCCATGCCGGTGTTCGACGCACTCCGTCCCGAAGGCGATCGTGCCGACAGCTTCGTCCACGTCGGCGGCGTTGGAGCAGGCCACTACGCCAAGATGGTCCACAACGGGATCGAATACGGCCTGATGCAGGCCTACGCCGAGGGCTACGAACTGCTCGCCGCCAAGGACATCATCAAAGACCTTCCCGGCACCTTCCGTGCGTGGCAAAAAGGCACCGTTGTCCGTTCTTGGCTACTGGACCTCATGGTCAAAGCCTTGGACGAAGATCCGGGACTGGCCTCCATCGGAGACTACGTCGAGGACTCCGGTGAAGGCCGCTGGACCGTTGAAGAAGCCATTGCCAACGCGATCCCTGCGCCGGCAATCACCGCTGCGCTCTTCGCCCGTTTCTCCTCGCGTGAAGACAACTCCCCGGCCATGAAGATGGTGTCTGCGCTGCGCAACCAATTCGGCGGCCACGCCACCCGTCCGGCCAACTAGGCCCCGGCCCACCAGCAGTACGCGTGTACCTCGAACATCTTTCGCTGACCGATTTCCGCAGCTACGCGCAGGTTGACCTCAAGCTCGGTCCCGGTGTGACGGTCCTGGTGGGGTCCAACGGCATCGGCAAGACGAACCTCATGGAGGCCATCGGATACCTGGCCACCTTGAGTTCGCACCGCGTGAGTACGGATGCGCCCCTCCTGCGCTTCGGCACGGAGCGCGCCTTGATCCGGGCGAAGCTTGTTCGCGGTGAACAATCGACCGTGGTCGAACTCGAGATCAACGCCGGCCGTGCCAACCGCGGCCGGATCAACCGCGGAAATCCTGTGCGCGCCCGCGACATCCTGGGCATTTGCCAGACGGTGCTTTTCGCCCCGGAAGACCTTGCCTTGGTCAAGGGTGATCCGTCCAACCGCAGGCGCTTCATGGACGAACTGCTGGTCAGCCTCATGCCGGTGCACGCGGCCACCCGCAGCGACTACGACCGCGTGCTCAAACAGCGCAACGCTTTGTTGAAATCTGCCGCACCGGGAAATTCACCTCAGGCCACGAAGCAACGCTCGATGTGTGGGACCAGCACATGGCGCGGGCCGGTGCCGAGCTCCTGCATGCACGGCTGGAACTCGTGGAACTGCTTCGACCCCACCTCAAGAGCGCATACGCCCAGCTGACCGACGGATCGAAGGAAGCGGGCGCGGTCTATCGATCTACCATCCAGGGCGTGTTGGACGACGACGGCGGTCCCGCCGAGGGTCTCGCGGAAGGTTCGGAAGGGGTTGAGGACCTCCGCACATTGTCCGTGGAACAACTCACCGAGCGCTATGTCCAGGTTTTCGCTGCCTCGCGCCGGAAGGAGTTGGAGCGCGGAATCTCCCTGGTCGGACCCCACCGCGACGAACTCGAGCTGGTTCTGGGCCAAGCCCCGGCCAAGGGCTATGCCTCCCATGGCGAAACATGGTCCATGTGCCTCTCCCTGCGCTTGGCCTCCTACTACGTCATGCTCGATGACACCCGAACCGGCGGTTCTGCTCCGATCCTCATCCTCGACGATGTGTTCGCTGAACTGGACGTGCAGCGCAGGCGTAAACTGGCTGCAATAGTGGCCGGTGCCGAACAGGTTCTGGTGACGGCCGCCGTCGACGCCGACATTCCCGAGGAACTGGCGGGGCGGCGCGTGAAGGTTGTGCCCGGAGGCATTGATGGAGAAGGATAGCCCCGGCGGACGCCAGCCGGGCAGGGACCCTGACGAGATCGACGCTGCCCAATCAGCGTTGAACCGGATGCGCGAAGCGGCCGCAG
>NZ_DF952471.1:347725-353447 GCF_001263615.2 Arthrobacter sp. Hiyo1
CCAATTCCACGGTAGCGGCCGGGATCCGCTTGGCTTGGGGAAAGTCGTCGGGAGGCTCGTGGCTGAACGCGGCTGGACGTCTCCCGTGGCCGTCGGTTCCGTGATGGCCGAATGGGATGCCTTGGTAGGACCGGAGATCTCCGCGCATTGCACTCCGGAGAGCTTCACCGACACCACGCTCCATGTCCGCTGCGATTCCACGGCCTGGGCAACGCAGCTCAGGCTCCTGAGCACCAGCCTCCTGGACATGTTCCGAAAGGAACTCGGAGACGGAGTGGTGACCTCCATTCAGGTGCTCGCCCCCACTGCACCGAGTTGGCGGAAGGGCGGCCGAAGCGTCAATGGGCGGGGCCCTCGGGATACCTACGGGTAACTTCCCCGGCGCCCGTATTGGCGCATTTGCGTGAACGGCGCACAGGGGCGAGAAACCTCCCCGGACCGTACAGCTCCCTAGAGGGTGCTCTTTTGGCGGCTTGCAGATGGGGCCAGCGGCCTCCCAGAGCTACTTTCCTGAGCATAAGGGCCGGGTTTTGCAAGGAACTGTGCCCAGTCACGATAGAATCGGCATAGACAACTGGGCGCCGGTGAACGTTGATTGGCTCTGCTGAACAGCACTTGTATAAGCGGATCCGCCATTGACGAAGTAGCCGGCGTTAGCAGTGACGTCCCTGTTGGCGGCTGCCGTATCCCTGTGGTGTGTCCTGACGGACGTGCTTCCTTGGTGCGGTGACGGCCGGCGACCATCGAACACGGAGGAGTCGAAAGCGCCTGTGGCTAACGACAATGCAGAGACCTTGGCAGTAGATCCCGCGAAGGAGAACGCCCATAAGCCTGACACACCCTCGGGTCCAAGGAGTACGGTGCGAGCGACATTACCGTTCTTGAAGGTCTCGAAGCGGTGCGTAAGCGCCCGGGTATGTACATCGGATCCACGGGCCCGCGCGGCCTCCACCACTTGGTGTACGAAGTGGTGGACAACTCGGTGGACGAGGCGCTTGCCGGATACTGCAGCCACATCGAGGTGACTCTGCAGGCCGATGGCGGCGTGAAGGTCGTGGACGATGGCCGCGGCATCCCGGTGGACATGCACCCCACGGAGAAGAAGCCAACGGTCGAAGTTGTCATGACCATCCTGCACGCGGGCGGCAAGTTCGGCGGCAGCGGCTATGCCGTATCCGGTGGCCTTCACGGCGTCGGTATTTCAGTTGTCAACGCGCTTTCGCGCAGGGTTGACACCGAGGTGCGTCGCCAGGGCCACGTTTGGCGGATGAGCTTCGCCGACGGCGGCAAGCCGCAGGGTGGACTCGTCCAGGGCGAAGCAACGGACCAGACTGGAACGTCCCAGACGTTCTACCCGGACGGCACCATCTTCGAGAGCACCGATTTCGATTTCGAAACCCTCCGCGCCCGGTTCCAGCAGATGGCCTTCCTCAACAAGGGCCTGCGCATCACCCTCACGGACGAGCGTCCCGTCGCAGGAGCAGGCGACGACGACCTGGATCTTGACGCAGTGGCGACTGAAGGCGAAGTGGCGGCCGAACACCGCACCGTCGTTTATCAATACGACGACGGCCTGCTCGACTACGTGAAGCATCTCAACTCGAACAAGAAGGTCGACGTCGTCCACGAGGACGTCATCGCCTTCGAAACCGAGGACACTGAGCGGCACATCGCCGTCGAGGTCGCGATGCAGTGGACCACGGCCTATTCCGAGAGCGTCCACACGTACGCCAACACCATCAACACCCACGAGGGCGGCACCCACGAAGAAGGTTTCCGTGCCGCGATGACCTCACTCATCAACCGCTACGCGCGCGAGAAGACCATCATCAAGGAAAAGGATGACAACCTGACCGGTGACGACATCCGGGAGGGCCTCACAGCCGTCATCTCCGTGAAATTGTCGGAACCGCAGTTCGAGGGCCAGACCAAGACCAAACTGGGTAACTCCGAGGTCAAGGGCTTCGTCCAACGGGTGGTCACCGACCAGCTTGGCGACTGGCTGGAACGAAACCCGGGCCCGGCGCGAGACGTCATCCGCAAAGCTGTCCAGGCGGCACAGGCCCGTATGGCCGCGCGCAAAGCCCGCGACAACGCACGTCGCAAGAGCCCGTTGGAATCCTTCGGTATGCCGGGCAAGCTGTCCGACTGCTCCTCAAAGGATCCCGCGCGCTGCGAGGTCTACCTCGTGGAGGGTGACTCCGCCGGGGGTTCGGCCAAGCGTGGACGCAACCCCGAGACCCAGGCCATCCTGCCGTTGCGCGGAAAGATCTTGAACGTCGAGCGCGCCCGCCTGGACAAGGCGCTCGGCAACAATGAAGTCCAGTCCATGATCACGGCCTTCGGCACGGGCATCGGCGAGGACTTCGACATCTCCAAGCTGCGGTACCACAAGATCGTCCTGATGGCCGATGCCGACGTGGACGGCCAGCACATCACGACGCTGCTGATGACGTTGCTGTTCCGCTACATGCGTCCGCTGATCGAGAACGGCTATGTCTATCTGGCCCAGCCGCCGCTGTACCGCATCAAATGGTCGAACGCCCCTCACGACTACGTCTACAGCGACCGTGAGCGAGACGCCAAGCTGGTCTCCGGCCAGGCCGCCGGCCGCCGGATCCCGAAGGACAACGGCATCCAGCGCTACAAGGGCCTCGGCGAAATGGACTACACCGAACTCTGGGACACCACCATGGACCCGGACCACCGCACGCTCCTGCAGGTCACCATGGACGATGCCCTGGCGGCGGACCAGACCTTCTCCGTGCTGATGGGCGAGGACGTGGAGTCGCGCCGGAACTTCATTCAGCAGAACGCCAAGGACGTCAGGTTCCTGGATATCTAGAGACTTCAAAAGCCCCTAGGAATATTCCAGTACTGACATATACCTGAAACGGAAATCATAAACTATGAGTGAAGAAACACCTGAGGTTCCCGCCGAGTCGGCCGGCATTCCGGAACCCGTACTTGAGGGCGACGTGCTGACTGACCGCGTGGACCAGGTGGACCTGCAGACGGAAATGCAGCGTTCCTACCTGGACTATGCCATGGCCGTGATCGTTGGCCGTGCGCTTCCGGACGTCCGCGACGGCCTGAAGCCTGTCCACCGCCGAGTGCTCTACGCGATGTTCGACGGCGGTTACCGCCCGGACCGCTCGTTCAACAAATGCGCCCGCGTGGTGGGCGAGGTCATGGGCCAATACCACCCGCACGGTGACACCGCGATCTACGATGCCTTGGTCCGCCTCATCCAGGACTGGACGATGCGCTACCCGCTCGCTCTTGGGCAGGGTAACTTCGGCTCCCCGGGCAACGACGGCGCCGCGGCTCCGCGTTACACCGAAACCAAGATGGCCCAGCTGGCCATGGAGATGGTCCGCGACATCGACGAGGAAACCGTCGACTTCCAGGACAACTACGACGGCAAGAACCAGGAACCCACCATCCTGCCGGCGCGTTTCCCGAACCTGCTGGTCAACGGTTCCTCCGGCATCGCCGTCGGCATGGCCACTAACATCCCGCCGCACAACCTCCGCGAAGTTGCCGATGGCGTGCAGTGGTACCTGGCCAACCCGACAGCCAGCCGCGAAGAGCTGCTCGAGGCGTTGCTTGTACGCATCAAGGGCCCGGACTTCCCGACCGGCGCCACTATCCTCGGCCACAAGGGCATCGAGGACGCGTACCGGACTGGCCGCGGCTCCATCACCATGCGCGCGGTGGTAAACGTCGAGGAACTCCAGGGCCGCACATGCCTCGTGGTCACCGAACTTCCGTACCAGGCAAACCCGGACAACCTGGCCATCAAGATCGCCGAACTGGTCAAGGACGGCAAGATCCAGGGCATCGCGGACCTCCGCGACGAGACGTCCGGCCGCACAGGCCAGCGGCTCGTAATCGTGCTCAAGCGCGACGCCGTGGCGAAGGTTGTGCTCAACAACCTCTACAAGCACACCCAGCTTCAGGACAATTTCGGCGCCAACATGCTGGCAATTGTCGACGGCGTACCCCGCACGCTGAGCCTGGACGCCTTCATCCGGCACTGGGTGGCCCACCAGATGAGCGTCATTGTCCGCCGGACCCGCTACCGCCTGCGCAAGGCCGAGGAAGAGGCGCACATCCTGCGCGCCCTGCTCAAGGCGCTGGACATGCTGGATGAGGTCATTGCACTCATCCGGGCCTCCAACACCACGGAGGCTGCCCGCGACGGCCTGATGGGTCTGCTGGAGATCGACGAGCTCCAGGCCCGCGCCATCCTCGACATGCAGCTCCGCCGGCTCGCCGCATTGGAACGGCAGAAGATCCAGGACAGGCACGCCGAGCTTGAAGCCATGATCACGGAATTCAACTCGATCCTGGCCTCCGAACAGCGCCAACGCGACATCATCAGCCAGGAACTGGCCGAGATCGTGGCGAAGCACGGTGATGACCGCCGGACCCACATCCTCATGGGCTTCGACGGCGACATGTCCATGGAAGACCTCATCCCCGAGGAAGAAGTGGTGGTCACCATCACCCGCGGCGGATACGTCAAGCGCACGCGCAGCGACAACTATCGTTCGCAGCAGCGGGGCGGCAAGGGGGTCAAGGGTGCCCAGCTTCGCGGCGACGACGTCGTGGAGCACTTCTTCGTCACAACGACGCACCACTGGTTGCTGTTCTTCACCAACCTAGGCCGCGTGTACCGGGCCAAGGCATACGAGCTTGCCGAGGCCGGCCGCGACGCCAAGGGACAGCACGTGGCAAACCTGTTGGCCTTCCAGCCGGACGAGCACATCGCCCAGGTCCTCGACTTGCGCGACTACGAGCAAGCCCCGTACCTGGTGCTCGCCACCAAGAACGGCCTTGTGAAGAAGACGCGCCTGGAAGACTACGACACCAACCGCACGGCCGGCGTCATCGCCATCAACCTTCGGGATGAGGACGAGCTTGTCTCGGCGCAGCTTGTGTCCGAAACGGACGATCTCCTCCTGGTTTCCCGCAAGGGCCAGTCGATCCGCTTCACGGCCACCGACGAGGCATTGCGCCCCATGGGTCGCGCTACCTCGGGTGTGACCGGCATGAAGTTCCGCGAAGACGACGAACTCCTCGCGGCCGACGTGGTCCAGGACGGCTCGTTCGTGTTCGTGGTGACCGAAGGCGGATACGCCAAGCGCACCGCCGTCGAGGAATACCGGCTCCAGGGACGTGGCGGCCTGGGCATCAAGGTGGCCAAGCTTCAGGAAGAGCGAGGCGACCTTGTTGGTGCGTTGATCGTCAACGAAGAAGACGAAGTCCTGGTGGTTATGGAGGGTGGAAAGATTGTCCGCTCCGCCGTGGCCGGTGTGCCTGCGAAGGGCCGTGACACGATGGGCGTCATCTTCGCGAAGCCTGACAAGAACGACCGCATCATCGAGGTGGCCCGCAACAGCGAACGCGGCCTCGAGGACTCCGACGACGATCAGGGCGAGGGCACCGACGACGCCTCAAGCGTCAATAGCGTCGAAAATCCCGCCGGAGGAACGCCCGAGGCGGACGATGACGTAACGTTGGCTGCAAACGGCGGCGCCGATCAGGCGACCGCGACGGCCGAATCGGGATCGGCCGCAGGATCCGGTAATGGGTCCGGCGTCGAGCTGAACGAAGACAATACCGGAGGTAACGAGTGAGCAATTCGGACTCATATCCCAAGCCAAGCACGGGTGTCCCTGGAGGATTGCGGCAGCCGTCGGCTACTCCACGGGTA
>NZ_DF952471.1:353693-356929 GCF_001263615.2 Arthrobacter sp. Hiyo1
CCCCGGACTCGTGAAGCCGGCACCTAAGGCGAAGGTTCGCCGCGCGCGCCTGCTCGTCAGCAAGGTTGATCCGTGGTCTGTCCTGAAGATGGCATTCCTGTTGTCCGTTGCCTTGGGCATCGTGACTGTGATTGCCGCAATCGTGCTTTGGACCGTTCTGGACCTCACCGGCATTTTCAACCAGGTGGACAGCCTTCTCGGCACCCTGGCGGGCTCGGAAAGCGGCGGCTTCGAACTCAAGAAGGTCGCATCCCTCGGACAGGTTGCCTCCTTCGCAACCATCATTGCCGTGGTGAATGTTGTTCTACTGACTGCTTTGTCCATGCTGAGCGCCGTGCTTTATAACATTGCCGCAACACTCGTGGGCGGCATTGGCGTGACCCTCACCGACGACTGACCCAGTCGGTCGGAAATTGGGGGAAACTGCTGGAAAACAGTGGTGAAAATACCTCGATTTGAGATCGGGCCGGGATGTGCTGTAAAGTCATGTCTCGGCCCGAAGAGGTATCGGGGCGTATAGCTCAGGCGGTTAGAGCGCTTCGCTGATAACGAAGAGGTCCCAGGTTCAAGTCCTGGTACGCCCACGGAACCTGCACAGGTTTTGTTAAAGGTTCAGGAAACTGAACCGGAACGGGGTGCATGTGAAGAAGTTGCTCGTAGTTGCAGCTGCGATCGCAGGCGTCCTGCTCTACAAAAAAGTGCAGGAATCCGAAGCCCAGAAGACAGTCTGGAGCAAGGCAACCGACACGGTTGACTAGCGAAAGGCGCCCCGCCTGGAGATGGCGAAAACCATCGAAGGAACTAGGGTAGTATGGACGGGTTGCTTCTTATGGGGGCATGGCGCAATTGGTAGCGCACCTGCTTTGCAAGCAGGGGGTTCGGGGTTCGAGTCCCCGTGCCTCCACCATAGGAAAGAGTCCCGGTCAGAAATGACCGGGACTCTTTGCGTTAACCGCCCCACTAAGGTTGAAATGTGAACTTCATTGTTGCTGCTTTGGGTGTGCTCGGCGTCGCGTCATCCGGACCCCTCATCGCGGGAACGCTTGGAGCTACTTCCGTCACGGCACTCGCTATCGCCTTTTGGCGCAACGCGATCGCCGCGGTCGTCATGGCCTCGCCGGTCCTGATCCGCGAGCCGCGCCAGTTCCGCAAGATCACCCGGAACGAGTTCACCTGGTCCGCTGTGGCAGCAGTGGCACTGGCCTTCCACTTCGCGTGCTTCATCACCGCGCTCCAACTCACCTCTGTCGCGGCCGCTACCGCCCTGGTGTGCCTGCAGTCCGCCTGGATCGCCGTCTTCCAGCTCCTCCGCGGCACAAAGCACCGCTGGCCGGTCCTCGTGGGCCTGGGTATCGCGCTGGGCGGCGTAGCCGCCATCACGGGCTTCGATATGGGATCCTCCCCGAAAGCCTTTCTTGGTGACATCCTGGCTCTCGCCGGAGGCGCCCTGGCCGGCCTATATACCTTGGCCGGAGGCAAAGCCCGCCAGAGCATGGGCATTGGAACATATACGACGCTTTGCTACGGGATCTGTGCGGCCGTCGTCGCTGTGCTCGCCATCACGGGCGGCCAGCCGCTTGTAGGGTTCGACGCCGGCGGCTGGCTGGGGATCGTGGCCATCACCGTGTGTGCACAACTGGTGGGCCACACCGCCTTCAACCATCTCCTGGCGACCATGAGCCCGCTCCTGGTGTCCATGATCATCCTGCTGGAGATTCCGGGCGCAGCCATTCTCGCTGCCGTCTTCTTGCACGAGACCCTGCCGGCCGGTACCTATGCGGGACTCGCCTTGATCCTGGTTGGACTCGCCGTCGTCGTCGCCGGTCAGCGGAGCGGCAAGGGCGACGCCGAGGGCAAGATCGCCGAACTCGGCACTGACTGAGTGGCTAGAGGCCGCCTCGGCGGACGCCTTGGCCGGCATTGGCCGTGTGGATGGCCCGCAGAAGCTTGGCCGGGAAGTAGACCGAGAAGAACACCACCATGGGAGCCTTCAGGGCCATCTTCTTGACGTTGTGTGCCTTGTAGGTGCGGTCGAAGCGGGTCACGTAATAGCGGTAGTCGCGCGGTGAATCTTCGAGCCGGCGGGCAGACATGCCAGAGACCATCTGCGGCCAATACTGCACCCTGAGATCGTGGTCGGCAAGGTGCAGGGAGAGATCGATGTCCTCGTGCATCTCGTCCCTTTCATCCAGGCAGGTTTCGTCCCGGATGGTTTCCCATGCGGAGCGGCGAAGCGCCATGTTGGATCCAAAAAGGAAGTGGTACTGGTGCTTCGCAAGCCGAAGCATGAGCTGGCGCATTTTGTCGTCGGCCTTGAGTCCGAATCGACGCATCGGCATGTCGTAGTAGACCACCGGACCCGTGGCCGCCTGCACCGAGGGATCGGCGAAAGCCTTTTGGACCTGCTCAACCCAGTCGGGTTCAACGACGGAGTCGGCATCGATCCGGCCGAGGATGTCCGACGTGGCTCGATTGAGGCCAAAGTTGCGGGTGGGGATGAGTCCCTGCGCTTTGTCCTGGCTCAGCAGCATGATGGGGCTTTCCGGGTATTCCTGCTGCATCTGCGTGACGATCTGGGCGGTGCGGTCCGTGGACTTGTTGTCAACGACGATGATCTCGTCCGCAGGTACTGACTGGTAGATGGCCGCGATCAGGCATTGCCGTATGACGCTTTCCTCGTTGTACGCCGGGATGATGATTGAAACGCTCGGCTTCACGGGTGCGACGGCTGCATTGGTGGCTGCATCTACGAAAGATCTATCGGCTGGCATCCCCATAAATCTAACATCAGGGCGGTGTCACGTGAGGAAGCTCCGGTGACAAGTGGCCAAACAATTGAAGGGACCCCGGCGAACCGGGATCCCTTCAACGTGGAGCGAATATGGCTGTTTGCCTAGGCCTCGTGCTTGCCGGCTTCGTCTGTGGCCGGCTGGTCCTTGGCCGCTTCGTCCTTGTGGAGGCTGGCGGCGATGTTCTTTACCGCGGTCTTGGCGTCGGTTGCCACTTTTGCTGCAGTGTCCGTAGCGTCCTCGACTGCGTGCTTTGCCTTCTCGGCTACGGCTTCGGCTTTCTCAGCAACGTTGAGTTTCACGTCGTCAATCGTGTCAGCTACCTTGGTGGCGGCCTCGTTCGCCTTGTCAGCGACCTTCTCGGCTGCTGCCGCGGCGGGCACCGGCGACGGCGTTACCGGGGCCGGGGTCTTCCACGGGTCCTCCACCGGACGGCTGGCCTTCCAT
>NZ_DF952471.1:357016-360821 GCF_001263615.2 Arthrobacter sp. Hiyo1
CCGGGGCCGGGGTCTTCCACGGGTCCTCCACCGGACGGCTGGCCTTCCATGCGGCGACGCCGGCCGCGGCAGCTGCTGCAATGACCGTGAAGATCAGGAGACCGCGCTTTTTGGGCTTCCGGGTCTTGGCCAGTTCTTTCGAGACTGTTTTGGACGCTTCCTCGGCCGCGGCTTTCAGCTGGGCCCCTGTGGCTTGTGCTTGCTCCTGCAGATTGTGAACCACTCCCGAATCCACCAGTTTCTGGGCGACTGCGTCCACCTGCGCGGGTGCATTCTCGAGGGCCTGGTGCACAACCACGGAGGCTTGCCCGAGCTGCTCCGAAAGCTTGGGCAAGTACTCCTCAACAACTTTGTCCCGCGCGTGGCTGAGCGCGGGGTGGCTTTGTTAAGGGCTTCCTGGATCTTGGGTGAGGCGTCCTCGACGACGTCGTGGATCTTCGGCGCGAGGTTCGCCAGGCCTTCCTGGAGCTTCGGCGTGACGGTTGCAACGCCGTCGGCGAGGTTGTAGGCAGCCGATTTCAGGCCTTCCTGGAGCTTCGGCGACGCGGTGTCGATTCCGTGCTGGATGCGGGGAACAGCCCAGTTCACAGCTGCTTCGACGCGCGGTGTCGCCCAGTCCTTGGCATTTTCGACACCATTCACAACGGTGTGTTCAAGTTCGCGGGCAATCCGGTCCGATTTCTTCACAACTACCTCCCGATCAACATGCTCGTTTGTTGTTAGCCTACGTCGCTTGTTCGGCACCGGCTATTCATCCAGCGGATTCATGGAAGATTTCACCGAGCGCGGAACCGCCCTCCTGGCCGCCCCGGCGTTGACCCTGCGTGAAACAATGGCGATATGACCATCGCAACCGCAAAAGCAACTTTCCACACGAGCCTCGGTGACATCGTGGTTGACCTCTTCGGCAACCACGCGCCCAAGACGGTAGCCAACTTCGTTGGCCTGGCCACCGGCGAAAAGTCCTGGACGCACCCGGAGACCGGTGAAGACAAGACTGGTACCCCGCTGTACAACGGCACGATTTTCCACCGCATCATCAAAGACTTCATGATCCAGGGCGGCGATCCCCTCGGTCGCGGTATCGGCGGTCCGGGCTACAAGTTCGACGACGAGATCCACCCGGAACTCAACTTCAACGCCCCTTACAAGCTGGCCATGGCCAACGCCGGCATCCAGATGGGCAAGGGCACCAACGGTTCCCAGTTCTTCATCACCACGGTCAACACCGACTGGCTTTTCGGCAAGCACTCCATCTTCGGTGAGGTTGCAGACGAAGAGTCCAAGAAAGTTGTAGACGCCATCGAGGCTGTCCGCACCGGCATGGGCGATCGCCCCGTCGAAGACGTCGTCATCAACAGCATCGACATTGTCCAGCTCTGATCCCCGGAGCCTGAACAGCATATGAGTTACGGAATCCCGGCGGCAGAGCCGTCAGCAGACATTCCGGTGTGCCCCAGGCACCCGGACAGGCCCTCCTATGTGCGGTGCCAGCGTTGCGGGCGTCCCGCATGCCCCGAGTGCCAGCGGGCGGCCGCCGTCGGGTTCCAATGCATTGACTGCGTCAATGAAATGAAGCGTTCGACGCCGGCAGTGCGTTCCGCCTATGGCGGCGCCATTGCGACAGGACGTCCTTTGGCGACGTACATACTTATCGGGCTGTGTGCCCTGGTGTACGTGCTGCAATGGTTGATTCCCGGCGGTGTCGTGGAGAATCAACTCGCTTTTGCGTCCGTCTACGCCGCTCCGCAATACGGGGCCTTCGAACCCTGGCGGATGCTGACCAGCGCTTTTGTCCATTCCCAGGGCTTTGTCCTGCACATCGTGCTCAACATGTACATGCTCTGGATTTTCGGCCAGGTGCTGGAGCCGGTCTTGGGGCGCATCCGCTTCCTGGCCGTCTACCTGTTGTCCGCCATTGGCGGCTCTGTCGGTTTCCTACTTCTGACACCTGTTTTGCCTCCCACTGGAGTGGAAGGTGCGTCCGGCGCCATCTTCGGCCTCTTTGGCGCACTGTTGGTAGTTCAAAGCCGGCGCGGCGGAGACACCCGGCAGCTGTGGATCCTCATTGCCATCAACGGCGTGATTGGCTTCGTTGTCCCCGGCATTGCCTGGCAGGCCCATTTGGGCGGCCTGATCACGGGTGGCCTGTGCGCCGCCGTGATTGCCTTTGCTCCGCGTGGACCCCGCCAGGCGCTGTTGCAGACCGCAGGCATGGCCCTGGTGGCCGGGATTCTGGTCCTCGCTACCGTCCTTCGGGCCACAGCGGGCTAACAGCTCCCTGGCTTTACCCCAGGAGTTCCTCCAAGCGGTCCATCGACTCTTTGATGCCCGCATCCATGCCGCTGGCTACTGCCATGTCCCGGGCTTCCACCGAGGGAAACACGGAGTGCTGCACTACGCGCGTGCGGCCTCCGAGGTCTTCAAACCTGGTGGTATCCAGCGTGACTTGCCCCGGGGCGCCGTCGAACTCAAAGGTCTGGATGATCCGCAATGGCTCCTGGACCTCGTGGAAGACCCCGCGGAAACCGAACTCGCTGCCTTGTTCGTCCACATGCGTGTAGCGGTAGCTGCCGCCCGTGCGCGCGTCGTATGACTCCAGGCGCATTTCCAGGCGACGCGGACCCAGCCATTTGACGACGAGTTCGGGGTCCGTGAAAGCCTGGAACACACGCGAGGGTGCGGCGTCGAAGTCGCGGCTCGTATCGATGAACGGCGTGCCCGCGGCGACGTCAATGGTTGTTGTGTTGGTGCTCATTGTTCTTCTCCTTTTCGGGACTGTCTTTGTCGGTTGTGCTGGCCAATAGTTCGTCCAGCCGGGCGAAACGTTCCTCGGCCTGAAGACGGTAGTTCTCGATCCACTCAGCCAAGGGACCCAGCGCTGTGGTGTTCAAATGGCAGGGACGGCGCTGCGCTTCCCTGCTCCTTGTGATGAGGCCCGCGCCCTCGAGCACTTGAAGGTGCTTGGAGATGGCTTGGAGGGTGACGGTGAAGGGCTGGGCGATCTCGTTGACGGTGGCATCGCCCAAGGCCAACCGCGCGAGTATCTTGCGGCGGACAGGATCGGCGAGGGCCATGAACGCCCTGTTGAGCTGGTCTTCCGGGTCCAGCACCGCTGCAGCAATCGTGCCCGGCATGCTTCTCCCCTGGTGGGTCGGGCCTGAGGATCGCGGATTTCGGGGTCCTCCGCCGTACTCAAGCAGATGGTTTATCAACTAGTTCATTGAATAACACCAGCTTAGAACTGCGCTTTCAGGTCCGTCAAGACTTTTGGATATGTTTTCCACAGGCCTTATCCACAGTGTGCGTAACTTACAAGCTTGTAGTTCGATGGTGAATGGACACTGTAGGGCGAGATGGCAGGGGCTGCGCTTTTCTCCGGCGATTAACGTCCACACCTGTGGATAACTTTTGCCCACACGCCTGTGGGTATGTGGATAAGAAGTGGGTTATCCGGGCGTGTGTGGACAACCTCAGTGTTCGCAGCCAAAAGAGCGCGGTATCAACAGAGTTATCAACATTGTTAATAACTCACATCGCTGTAGTTCGTTGTCTTTGCTGCCCCCTGAGGCCCGCCGTTCCGGGAGTTTTCCACTATGCAGGCACGGTTTTTCCCCAACTGTGGATAACTTGTGGGTAGCTGCCTGTTGTTAAGTGCGTAACTTCGACTTAAGGTGCCGGCGCGCGGCTAACCCAACTAGCTCGCAGTTGTTGTCGTTATGAGGCTACAAAACGACAACAACTGCGAGGGCCCACGCCGCCAGGGTTCCCTGGCCGAGCTTGCGAGGCGAGGGTGGCGGTGGGG
>NZ_DF952471.1:361316-366141 GCF_001263615.2 Arthrobacter sp. Hiyo1
GCGAGGACCCACGCCGCCAGGGTTCCCTGGCCGAGCTTGCGAGGCGAGGGTGGCGGTGGGGACTAGCTGGGCCCACGCCGGGAGGGTTCCCTGGCCGCGGGGCCTTGCGAGGCGAGGGTGGCGGTGGGGACCACTTGGGCCGCTCGCCACGTGGTAGCTGACCGGTGTCCGTAAGGGTGTCAGACCGGAACGTGTTCGGTCTGGGACGCAACGGTTTGGGGCCTGCGCGCAGCGTCGCTGATCCGCAACAGCAGGGCGATGATGATCCAGTTGGCGAGGAGGGAGGACCCGCCAGCGGAGAGGAACGGCGTCGTGAGCCCCGTGAGGGGAATAAGGCGGGTGACGCCGCCGATAATGATGAAGCACTGAAGGGCCATGGAGAAGGCCAGCCCGCAGGCAAGGAGCTTCCCGAAAGCATCCCGGATGCCCAGGGCGGCCCGGAACCCTCTCGTGAAAAGGAGCAAATAGAGGAGAACGATCGCGAACAGCCCGATCAGGCCGAGTTCTTCACCAAGGGAAGCGATGATCATGTCGCTGTTCGCGAAAGGCACCAGGTCAGGGCTCCCGAGCCCGAGGCCCTTGCCGATCAGGCCGCCGTCGGCCATCCCGAAGAGGCCCTGGACAATCTGGGCGCTGCCTCCGGGGAATCGGGTGAAGACCTGGGGGTCGAAAGCGTTGATCCACGCGTCAATGCGCAAGCCGACATGGGAAAAAATCTTTGCTGCGGCGTATCCGCCCAAAAGCATGAGCACGACGCCGAGGACCAGCCAGCTGGCCCGGCTTGTGGCAACGTAGATCATCACGATAAATAGGCCGAACAGCAGTATGGACATGCCGAGGTCGTGCTGGAAAACCAGTACGCCAACGCTCGCGGCCCACGCGGTGATCATGGGCCCGGTGTCCTTGATCCTGGGGAACTGCAGGCGCCCGAATTTCCTGCCGGCCAGCAGGATCAAGTCCCGGTTGGAGGACAAGTAGCCCGCGAAGAAGACGGCCAGCGTAATCTTCACGATCTCGCCGGGCTGGAACTGCAGTGAACCGAGGCGTATCCAGACATTCGCGCCGTTGATGTCGCCGGCCGAAATGCCGGGCACGAGGGGAAGGATAAGGAGGGCGGCGCTGACCGCAAGTGCAATGAAGGTGTAACGGCGCAAAAGCCGGTGGTCCTTCAATAGCCACAAAACGGCGGCCGCGACCAGGACCGAAACGATCGTCCATGTGAGCTGATTAGCCCCGGCAGTCGTACCGTTTGAGGCATCCAAGCGTCGGATCATGGCGATGCCGAGGCCGTTCAAAGCCACCACAATCGGGAGGATCACGGGATCCGCATACCTTGCCTTGAACCGCAGGACGACGTGGAAGATCCCCGCCAGCGCCGTCAACGTACCGGCCTGAAGCCAGAATCCAACGTCGAGGGCTTCCTTCTTGTCGACACTGGTCATTGCAAGGGCCCCAATGCCGACGCCAAGTGCCAACACCAGCAGCACCATCTCCACGTTTCGGCGAGGCTTCGCCAGAATCGCTTGCTGGCTCATGGGCATCTTCTTTCGTGGATCTCGGGCGGCCGGCGGGTCCGGTTCGTTGGCTCAAGATCGGGTCAGTGGCTCAACATAAGGTTCAGTGGGCCATCATAACCGCAGCGGCTGGGGAGCGGTTGGGAACTGGATCCGGTCGATCAGCGGCAAGCGTCCGTAACGGCCTGTATCACCATGTCGTCGAGCTTGGGGAGCGCGTGTTCAAGCCGGTGCCTGGCCTCGCCGACAGTTTCTTCAATCGCTGACAGCGGCGCGTCGGCGACGACGATTGTCGTGGCGCCCTGCAGGCGATGGCCGACCCAACGCAGTTGCAGTTTTGGCACCGAGAATACACCGGGTGTCATTTCCAACGCCGCCTGGGCGCTGTCCAGCACCTCGGGTTCTATACCGTCCATCAGGCGTCGTCCGATGCTGCGAACCGTTCCCCAAAGCAGGACGATGATGGCGGCCGAAATCAGCAGGCCGACAATCGGGTCCGCCAAAGGGAAACCGAGCAGAACGCCGCCGGCTCCAAGCACCACTGCGAGGGAGGTGAATCCGTCAATGCGCGCATGCACGCCGTCGGCAACCAGCGCAGCTGACCCGATCTGCCGGCCGACCCTGATCCTGTAGACGGCCACAATTTCATTGCCCGCAAAGCCTATGATTCCGGCCGCAAGAACCCACCACAGATTGTGCAGGGGTTGGGGATGGAAAAGGCGATCGATGGATTGCCATGCGGCGACCACTGCTGAAAGCGCTACGACGCCGACAATGAACAGCCCGGCAAGATCCTCCGCCCGCCCGTATCCATAGGTGTAGCGACGGGTTGCCGCACGACGTCCCAGTATGAACGCGATCCACAATGGCACTGCGGTGAGCGCGTCCGAGAAGTTGTGGATTGTGTCGGCCAGCAATGCGACGGAGCCGCTGATGAGGACCACAAGAAACTGCAGGACCGTGGTGCCCAGGAGTATGAAAAGGCTGATCTTCAGTGCCCGGACGCCCTGCGTACTCGACTCGAGGGCATCATCGATTGAATCGGCGGAATCGTGGGTGTGCGGGACAAAGAGCTCATACAGCCACCCCTTGAGACCCTTGTGGTGCGTATGGGAGTGTCCGTCGTGGTCGTGGTCGTGGTCGTGCACGTGGTGCTCGTGATGACCAACTTGCGGATGACCGCTCATGCCGATTCCTGTTCTGCGCGGTGGTGTGCCGGGGTACCGCCCAAGGCGTGCTCCGCCTGGAATATTGCATCCGCGACTAGCTGGCGGGCATGCTCGTTCTCGAGGCGGTACATGACCCTGGTTCCGTCCTGTCGCGTGGAAACCATTCTCGCCAAGCGCATTTTGGCAAGGTGCTGCGACACTGCGGCCGGAGACTTCCCTAGGAGTTCCGCCAGAGCTCCGACGGCCATTTCGCCGTTCCGGAGCGCCAGGACGATCCGGACCCTCGTGGCGTCAGCCAGCATCGCGAATACTTCCACAGCCAATTCAACGTATTGGCTATCGACCCCCAGCGAGCAAGCACTCTTATCTGCATTCATACGCAGATTCTTTCACACATCCCGACTAAACCGATATCGCGGACCCGGGATAGCGAACCGGAAGCTGATGGGTCCGTGATGAGCGGGGCCAGAATGAAGTTCTCAATACCTCGGGAGTGAACTCTCCGTGAACCCGCGGACACTATCCACAGCCTTGTACACACTGGGTAAAACCACGGGACCAAGGCATGGGTGCTCGGCTATCGCCTGAATGTCGGGGATCCCGGCTTCATGTACATGGATGTCCACATGAATTGTCCACAGCTGTGGATAAAGTTACGCACTTCTGTGGAAAGAGGGTGGGTATCAGAGCCAAACTCCCGAGCTGCCCCGACGATGGCTGTCCAGAAGGTGGGTATCGATCATCCCGATCGCCTCCATCAGCGCGTACATGGTGGTGGGGCCCACGAACGCGAAGCCCTTCTTCCGCAGCGCCTTGGACAGGGCAATCGATTCCGGCGATTGGGTAGCGACGTCGGCAAAGGTTCGCGGTTCCGGCGTCGACTCCGGTTGGAACGACCACACGAAGTCCACCAACCCGCCCTCGCTCCGCAAGGCGATCGTCGCCTTGGCGTTGGTGATGGCCGCACGGATCTTGAGGCGGTTGCGGACGATTCCCGAATCCTGCATCAACCGCTCCACGTCCGCCTCCGTGAAAGCCGCGACGCTTTCAGGGTGGAAGTCCAGGAAAGCGGACCGGAATGCCTCCCGCTTGCGCAAAATGGTGGCCCAGGACAGGCCCGCCTGAAAGCCCTCGAGGCTGATGCGCTCATACAAGCCCCGTTCGTCCCTTACAGGCATGCCCCACTCGTGGTCGTAGTACTCCCGCATGAGCGGGTCAACGGATGCCCACGGCGGACGCGCAAGGCCGTCGTCGCCAATGATGGTGCCGTTCTCGGGCGGGTTCATAGCTGTTCCTCCACAGGAAGCCGGGCAGAAGCTGTTGTTGCCATTGTGCCCCGGTCCTACGACATTCCCGTGACGCGCATGGTGATGTTGATCCGCCCCCTCGGCAGCCCGCAACCTTCAGGAGCCGTTCCGGGGAGGACTTTGGTGACTCCGTGGTACGCAAAACGGGAAGCGCCTCCGAACACGAAGAGGTCTCCTGAGGAGAGCCCGACGTCGGTATACGGCTTGGTGCGCGTCTCCGTGTTTCCGAAGCGGAAGAGGCAACTGTCTCCCATGCTGAGGGACACCACGGGGGCCCGGGACTTTTCGTCCTTGTCCTGGTGCATCCCCATCTTGGCGGTCTCGTCGTAGAAATTCACCAGCGCGGTGTCCGGCGTATACCTGGCGGCTTCGGCGGCGTCGCCGTACGCCTCCAACATTGCTTTGCGGCCCAGGCGCACCATCCAGTCAGGAAAGTCGAGGACCCGCCGCCCGTTGACGTCAAAGGCCTCGCGTGTGTATCGATAGGGCTGCCAGTGCCAGCCGAGGCAGACTGTCCGTACGGACATCGGGTGCCGCCGGGAAGGACGGCGGCACGCAAGGGGACGGGACCCGCGTCCACTCTTCGAAGCGGGCCACTATCCACCGCTGCTGCTCAAGGCTCAGCCAGCCCGGAACGTGCACCGCGCCGGCGCGATCACCCGGGGACCGGCGTCGGGCGCGTCCGGCAACTCAAGGGGAAACAGCGGTTCCGTCCACCCGGAACTCATGCTGCCTCAAGAGCCAACAAGGCGCGCTTGGCATCCGTGCCGCCGAGGTAGTTGCCGAACGATCCATCGGATTTCACCACCCGGTGGCAAGGCACAATCACCGGCAG
>NZ_DF952471.1:367261-368613 GCF_001263615.2 Arthrobacter sp. Hiyo1
CCGTCGCCGGGGATGCCGAGTCCGGACGGTCGCACAGGCAGTTCGTCCACGGGAACCGGCCGGCGGTTCCTGGAGCGGACGATGTCGATGGACTTGCGGTGGGCGATGGTGACGAGCCAGGCCTGGACGTTGGCACCCGCCGGCAGTTCGGGGTAGGCCTTCAAGGCGGAGAGGAAAGTCTCGGACCAACCGTCCTCCGCGTCATGGTCGCCGAGGACCGCGCGGCACACGCGCAGGACCGTGGGTCCGTGCTCGCGGACCACCAGCTCGAACGGCTTCTTGGGCTCCATTAGAAGAGCTTGCTTTCCTTTGCCGCTGCTGGCTCTTCGAGTTCCAGGAGGAACCGTTTGTTGTCGAGGCCGCCGGCGTAACCGGTGAGCTTCCCGTCGCGCCCCACAACCCGATGGCACGGGATGATGATGCTCAGCGGATTGCGGCCGACTGCCGAGCCGACGGCCTGGGAAAGGTTGCGATCGCCCAGTTCAGTGGCCAATTCCCCGTAGCTGACGGTTTCCCCGTACGGAATTTCTTCGAGTCTTGCCCAGACCCGCTCCTGGAAAGGATTCCCTGAAGCCTTGAACGGGACATCGAACACGGTCCGCTCGCCAGCCAGGTACTCGCCCAGTTCAAGAGCGGTTTGCTGGAACAAGGGATCCTCAGCCGGGACGGCCTCACCGAAGAACTCCGATGGCGGCTTATGCCAATGACCCTCAAAGAAAATGCCGGTCAGCAGATCGTCCTGGGCAGTCAGCGTGAGCCGGCCCAGCAGGGAATCAATGGTTGTGTGCCTGGTGGTCATGTCTGGTAGACGCTGCAGGCGGCCGAAATGTGAGGTCGCCGCTCAGGAGCGCCAGCGCGTGGTCATGAGGAAGCCGACGATCGCGATGCCGAAGCCCGCCACGATGTTCCAGGACGCCCATGCAGGTACGGGAAGCTGGCCGCTGGTGATGTAGAACGTGATGATCCACAGCAGGCCGATGATCATGAGACCGAACATGACTGGCTTGTACCAGATGGGGTTCGGTTTGTACTGCTGCGTGGTGGCCGCTTCGGTGGGGCGGGCGGCCCTCTTGCGGGGCTTGGACTCGGGCACGGTTCCTCCTTGGCCGGCTGAATGAAAGGCCGCGCGCCGGCTTGATATCCTGCAGGAAGGAAAATTCCAGCGGTCAACGCGCACGCGGCAATTCCGGGGTTCGTTCTAGCAGTCAAGTCTAGCCGGATTTCGGGGGCTGCTCGTCGTCGGGCATCCGCGCCTGCAAAGAGGAGATCCAGTGGCGCAGCAGCAGACGCAGCAAGCCGCTGCCGTGCCGGACGACGGCACAGGAACCGGCGCGGAGGGTTCCGGCCCCGCG
>NZ_DF952471.1:371461-373077 GCF_001263615.2 Arthrobacter sp. Hiyo1
GCCGCGCCCGGCGAGGCGCAAGGGACGGCCAAGCACGGGGGACGTCGTGCGCAAGATCGTCCAGGTCGTGGGCGAGTTGCTCGTCACCGCCGGACTTATCCTGCTGCTCTTTGTGGCGTGGGAACTGTGGTGGACCAACGTCGAAGCCGATGCCAAGCAAAGCCAGGCCGTCCAGGGTTTTGCCAAGAGTTTCGCGGGACCGGTGGCACCCGTTGTCCCTGCCAACCCTGCTGCACGGCCCGACTACGGGAAGCCCGTGGTTGCCGAGGCTCCCGAACACGGCGGCATGATCGGCATCATGTACATCCCTCGATTCGGCGCGGATTATTCGCGGCCCATCATCGAGGGCACCGGTTCCGACATCCTGGATACGCTGGGCCTCGGCCACTACGGAACCACGAGCATGCCCGGAGCCCCTGGCAACTTCGCCGTCGCCGGCCACCGCCAGACCCACGGCGCAGTGCTGGACAACATCCACCTCCTGGTTCCGGGCGACAAAATCTACGTGCAGACCAAAGACGGCTATTACACGTATGTCTTCCGCAACAACCAGATCGTGCTGCCCTCGCGGACGGACGTCCTTCTGCCGGTCCCCGCACAACCAGGTGCGACGCCCACCGAAAGCTACCTGACCATGACGAGCTGCAATCCGCGCTTCGGTGCGCAAGAACGCATCATCGCCTACTCCTTGTTGGAAAGCTGGCAGCCGGCATCAGCCGGGCCGCCGCAGGACATCGCCAAGCAAGTCGCCCAGACGGCCGGAAAGGGCTAAGCCATGTACGGATGGATCTTCCGCCACCTCCCGGGACCCCTCTGGGTGCGTATCCTGACATCAGCGGCACTCGTGGCATGCGCGCTTGTCCTGATGGTCCAGTTCCTCTTCCCCTGGATGTCACAATTCACTACCTTCACCGACTCAACGATTGGTTCAGCACAGCAGCCATGAGCACAACAAAAATCCTCGTCGTGGACAACTACGACAGCTTCGTCTACACCCTGGTCGGCTACCTGCAGGAGCTCGGCGCGGAAACCACAGTGGTCCGGAACGACGACGTCACTCTCGCCGAAGCGATCGAGCTGGCGGACGCGCGCGACGGCGTGCTGATCTCCCCCGGCCCCGGGACTCCCGCCGAAGCCGGCGTCTGCATTGAATTGATCAAATGGTGCGGAGACAACAACAAGCCGATGTTCGGGGTGTGCCTTGGGCACCAGGCGCTGGCCGAGGCCTACGGCGGGACTGTCACGCATGCCCCGGAGCTGATGCACGGCAAGACCTCACCTGTGCAGCACGACGGCAAGAGCGTTTTCGCCGGTCTGCCCTCGCCGGTGACGGCCACCCGGTACCACTCCCTCGCGGCTGTCCGGGAAAGCATCCCCGACGTCCTGGAAATCACGGCCGAAACCGCCAGCGGGGTTGTCATGGGCCTGCAGCATCGTTCGGCGCCGTTGTGCGGGGTGCAGTTCCACCCGGAATCGGTGCTCACCGAAGGCGGCTACCTCATGCTGGGCAACTGGCTTGAATCACTCGGAATGTCCGGGGCGGCCGCCCGTGCTGCCACCCTGAGCCCGCTGATCCAGCGCTAGCCGCCTAGTCCGCCCAGGCCTCCGCCGCCCTT
>NZ_DF952471.1:375663-379953 GCF_001263615.2 Arthrobacter sp. Hiyo1
CTGCCGTAGGGCGAGGTGACGAGTGCCGTGGGCGGCGGTGGCAATGTCCGTAGGGGCAGTGATAGGCCCGTGGCGGATTCGAACAGCAACATCCCCGGGACGGCCGCGTGTGCCGTTGCGATATCGCCAGCGCGGATCGCTTCCGCGGCTTCGGCCAGCTTGATGGCATCCGCGGGACGGTTCTTCGGATCCTTGGCGAGCATGGACATCAGCAGGGCGCGAATGGGGGTGGGCAGGCTTTCAGGCAGCGGCGGCGGGGCGTCGTTGACCTGGGCCAGCGCAATCGCGATCTGGGATTCTCCCGAAAAAGGACGGTGCCCTGTAAGGCACTCGTAGCCGATGATCCCCAGGGAATAGATGTCCGAGGCGCCTGTGGCTGTTTGTCCCGTGGCCTGCTCCGGAGCCAGGTATTGCGCCGTACCCATGACCTGGCCGGTCTGCGTGAGCGGAACCTGGTCGGCGAGGCGGGCGATACCGAAGTCGGTGATCTTGACACGGAAATCCGGCGTGATCAGGAGGTTGCCCGGTTTGATGTCCCTGTGTACCAGCCCTTGGGCATGTGCAGGGGCCAGCGCCCGGGCGGTTTGGGAAATGATGGACAGGGTGCGGTCCGGTGAAAGGACCTGCTCGTGCTCCAGGATGCTGCTCAGCGGCTGACCCGGCACCAATTCCATGACCAGGTAGGCGGAGCGTCTTCCTCTCCGTAATCGAAGACGTTGGCGATCCCCACGTGATTGAGCAACGCGGTGTGGCGGGCCTCGGCGCGGAACCGCTGGAGGAACCCGGGGTCGCCCGTGTATTCCTCTTTGAGTACCTTGATGGCGACGATCCGGCCAAGGATCTGGTCCTTGGCCCTCCAGACCTCTCCCATGCCGCCAATCGCTATGCGACTGGTCAGCTGGAACCTGCCGCCGAGGGTGATTCCTGACGTAGGCCTCACTTGTTCAACACCGCCTCAAAAATCTTCTTCGCGTTCGGACTGGTTAGCTTTGCGCCGGTAGACACATCAACGCCTTCCATGACAATGGTGACGGCTACCTGCGGGTCGTTGGCCGGGGCGAACCCGGTAAACCATGAGTTGTTCAAGCCTGAATCGCCGAGTTGCGCGGTACCGGTCTTGCCGGCCACCTGGACTCCCGGCACTGCGGCGCCGCTCGCAATGCCCTGGGACACGACGTCGGTCATCCACTGCGTGATCTGGTTGGCGATATCGGGCGTGGTGGAAGTACGCAGCGCCTCGGCCTTGGGCTCGCTGATGACACGCAGGTCAGGTGCCCGCACAGTCTTGATGAGGTTCGGCTTCATCTGGACGCCCTTATTGGCAATAGCGGCGGTCATCATGGCGATTTGCAGCGGAGTGGCCCTGACGTCACGCTGCCCGACGGCGGACTGGGCCAGCGCTGCTTGGTCCAGGTTCTTGGGGAACACGCTGACCGCGGACTGCAGCTTGAGCTGGTCCCCGAAATCCTGTCCGAAGCCGAACTTGCTGGCCTGGTCCGCGATCGCGTTTTGGCCCAGGTCCAGGGCAATGCTGGCGAAGGGCGTGTTGCATGACTGTTCCAGGGCGAAAGCGAAATCCGCGGTGTTGCGGGTGGAGCAGTTGCCCCCGGCATAGTTGGGCAGCGAGGCGCTGGAACCGGGCAACGGCAGACTGTCCGGGTTCGGCAGGACACTGTCCTTGTTGTACTTCCCGGAGCTCAATGCTGCCGCCGTATCGACGAGCTTGAACACGGAACCGGGCGCCAACAGCTCGCCGGTGGGTCCGCTCACGGACTGGTTCAGGTTGATGCCGGGGACCTGGTTGATTTGGTCGTAACCGGCCTTCTCCTTGGCAGGATCGTGCGTGGCGATCAGGTTGGGGTTATAGGACGGCTTGGAGACCATCGCGATGATGGCGCCCGTCTTCGGATTGGTGACGACGATCGAGCCGCGCTGGCCGTCAGGAATGAGGTCGTAGGCGAGCTTCTGGATCACGGGATCAAGGGTCAATTCCACCGAGGCGCCCTTCGGCTGGCTCCCAAGGAAAATCTGGCTCACACGGTCCAGGAAGAGTTGGTCGGAGCTGCCAGCCAGTTCATCCCGGAGCTGTTGCTCAAGCCCGGTGGACCCATAGGTCCTGGAGAAGTATCCCGTGATCCCCGCATAAAGCTCCGGCTGGGCGTAACTGCGCTGGTACTTGCAGGTTTCGTCTCCGGCAACGGATTCGGCGATTGGCTTGCCGCCCACGATGATGGCACCGCGGTCGTTGCAGTAGTTCGCCAGGACAGCGCGCTGGTTCCACGGATTGTCGTTGAGGTCGCCGGCGCCGATGACCTGGACATAACTGATCGCGCCAAAGAGGAGGGCGAACATGGCAACTGCTGCCATCCACGCATTGCGTATGGAATGGTTCATGAGGTCTGCACCGCCTCTGTGGGGGCATGGGTAATGGGCGTAGTGTCCACCGGGCCGCGCGCGGTGTTCGAAATCATGAGCAGCAAGCCCACGATGATCCAGTTGGCAAGCAAGGAGGAACCGCCTGCCGCAAGGAATGGAGTGGTGAGTCCCGTCAGCGGGATCAGCCGGGTGACGCCGCCGATCACCACGAAGCACTGCAGCGCTATGGCAAAGGACAGGCCACAAGCCAAGAGTTTGCCGAACGCGTCCCGCGCGCCAAGAGCAGCGCGGAACCCCCGGGTGAAGAGCAGCATGTAGAGCATCACGACGGCAAAAAGACCGATCAGTCCCAGTTCCTCACCGATGAGGGCCACGATCATGTCGCTGTTGGCGAACGGCACCAGATCCGGCCGGCCTTGTCCGAGCCCTGTGCCTCCGAGGCCGCCGTCGGCCATGCCGAAGAGGCCCTGGACGATCTGTCCACTGCCGCCCGGGGACCGGTCGAAGACTTCCGGGGTGAAGGCGTTCCACCAGCTGTCCAGGCGGAACGCGACGTGCGAGAAGAACCTGGACGCCAGGAATCCGCCACCCAGGATCAGTGCGACGCCGATGACTACCCAGCTGATCCGGCTTGTTGCCACATAGATGATGACGATGAACAAGCCGAAGAAAAGGATCGAGGTGCCGAGGTCCCGCTGGAACACGAGGATGCCGATGCTCACGAGCCAAGCCGTGATCATGGGGCCAAGATCCTTGAAGCGCGGCAATTGCATGGGGCCGATTTTGCGGCCGGCAAGCAGGATGAGGTCCCGGTTGGAGGAAAGATAGCCTGCGAAGAATATAGCCAGGGTAATCTTGGCGATTTCGCCTGGCTGGAAAGTCATGGGACCGATCCGGATCCAGACGCTCGCGCCCAGCACCTCGCCGGCGGAGATTCCGGGAACCAGCGGCAATACAAGGAGAACCGCGCTGGCCGCCAGCGAGATGAAGGTGAAGCGGCGAAGGATGCGGTGGTCCTTGAGGAACCAGATCACAACGATTGACACGGCCATGGCCAGGAGGGTCCAGCGCAACTGGTTGTTTCCCGTGTCCTCGCCAGGCTGGTCCATGCGATGGATCAGGGCCAGTCCCAAGCCGTTGAGTGCAACCACGATCGGAAGGATGATCGGATCGGCATATTTCGCGCGGAACCTGAGGATCATGTGGAAAGCGAATGCCGCCACGATCAAGAGACTCGACTGGAACCAGAAATCGGCGTCGAACGCGGCCGGACTGTTGAGCCCGACCATGGCGCTGGCGCCGATTCCCACAGCAAGGGCAAGGACCAGCAGGACGAGCTCGACGTTGCGGCGCGGCCTGGGTGTGGTGGTGGCCAGGATCATGGGGACACCGCGCACGTAGGGACCGCCGTGGACGTCGGCGACGATGTTGGCCGGTTCGAGGGATTCGGGCTCGCCGGCGTGGGGCCTGTTGTGGGCGAGGGACTCGCCGTCGGCTTGGCCGTGCCTGTGGGGCATGTGACTGGAAGCCCGGTGGTGCCCTTTTCCTGAAGGTTTTTCACAATCTGCTGGGCATCGGCCAGATCCCGCGCCGGAACGGTCTGGCGAACGACTTGTTGCGTGAATTCAGGCAAGGAATCCATGCGGATGTTCGTCGTGGCCTCGACTTTCGAGAGCTGGAACGGGCCCAGGCTCTGCGAAATGCCGTTGAAGATTGCGACGTGCTGATTGAATTCACCGACGTAGTAGCGAGTCTGCGTCCACGCATAGCCGAGCCATAGCCCGGCGACCACGAAGATGGCCAAGACGGCGGCAATGGCCGGCGTCAACCAGCGCCGCTTCCGGGCGACAAGCGGTTGCGGATCCTGGCGGTCCTGTTCGGCCTTGTGGGTCAGCACCGTGGCAGCCCGGCGTG
>NZ_DF952471.1:384255-387715 GCF_001263615.2 Arthrobacter sp. Hiyo1
CCCGGGACTTGCGAGGCGAGGGTGGCGGTGGGGATCAGTTGGGCTACGCCCGGAGCGCTCCTAGCCCGGTGATCAGTGCATCCAGGCCCATGCTGAACGCGAGGTCGGACGGGTAGTTGTTCCGCTCGGGTCCCAGGCTGCGGACGGCTGAGGTGAAGTGCGGCGTGGAGTCGGCCAAGCGGCCGGAATCGAAAATGTCCGCCGGCGCGTTAGCGTCGAAAGCGGCGCCGAAGATATAGGCCTCGAGGGCCACGATGCTCGGGATGATCTGCTTCTCCGGGAAACCCGCGCGGAGGAATCCCTCCGTCACAGCTTCGTACATGGCGAGCGTCTGCGGGGCGTCCGTCACGGGCAGGACCGCGATCACCGAGATCAGCGGGGTGTGCCTCGCGAAGATACCGCGGTAGGAATATGCCCATTGCCGGACGGCTTCATCCCAGGGAAGCGTGCTGAAACCGCCGAAGTCGACCTTGGACATCAGGTCCTCTTCCACGAGCTTGAGGACTTCGTCCTTGGAGGACACGTGGTTGTAAAGGGCCGACGGCGCGACACCCAGGGAGCGGGCGAGGGCCGCCATGGTGAGGCCGTCGTAACCCTTCTTGCTGATCAGTTCCAGCGCCGCCGCAGTGATGCCGTCCTGGTCCAGGACCGCCGCCATCGGCCGGCCTGCCCTGCGGCGCGCTTTGGTCTCGCCGGGAGCGGGGGTGGGTTCAGGCATCGCTGACCTTTCTGGAGGCTGTGTCCTCAGCATTATTCCATTTGGGTCTTCACAGCCGGGGCCAAGGCAGCTACAGTTGAAATAAATGAACGTCATTCATTTATTGGTCAGCCAACGGGGACGGCCACAGAAAGGACATCATGTTGAATCTTGATCGCGACGTCGTAATTGTCGGTGCCGGTCCGTCGGGGTTGACGGCCGCCCGCGAATTGAAGAAGGCCGGACTCAGCGTTGCCGTGCTCGAAGCGCGCGACCGCGTCGGTGGCCGCACGTGGACCGACACGATTGACGGGGCCATGCTGGAAATCGGCGGACAATGGGTGTCCCCTGACCAGACCGCCTGATGGGGCTGCTGGACGAACTGGGCTTGAAGATGTACGCGCGCTACCGCGACGGCGAGTCTGTCTACCTGGCGCCGGACGGCAGCCGCACCCGTTACACCGGGGCTTCCTTCCCGGTGAGCGAAACCACCGCAGCCGAGATGGACAAGCTCACCGCCATCCTGGATGGCCTCGCCGCCGAGATCGGCCCTGAGGAACCCTGGGCCCACCCCAAAGCCCGCGAACTGGACACCATTTCCTTCCACCACTGGCTGCGCCAGAACTCCACGGACGAGGAAGCCTGCAATAATATCGGCCTCTTCATCGCCGGAGGCATGCTCACCAAGCCGGCCCATGCCTTCTCCGCGCTGCAAGCGGTCCTGATGGCGGCTTCCGCAGGTTCGTTCTCCAACCTGACGGACGAAGACTTCATCCTGGACAAGCGGGTTATCGGCGGCATGCAGCAGGTCTCCCTGCTGATCGCCGCGGAACTGGGCGACGACGTCGTACTTAACAGCCCGGTCCGCACCATCAATTGGGAGCCGGCGGGTGAAGGCCACCGCGTCACTGTTGAGTCCGAGCGCGCAAGCGTCAATGCGCGATTCGTGATCATGGCAGTCCCGCCGAACCTGTACTCCCGCGTTTCCTACAACCCGCCGCTGCCGCGCCGCCAACACCAGATGCACCAGCACCAGTCCCTGGGCCTGGTCATCAAGGTCCACGCTGTCTACAGCACGCCGTTCTGGCGCGAAGACGGCCTGTCCGGCACGGGCTTCGGCGCCGACGCCCTGGTCCAGGAGGTCTACGACAACACCAACCACGGAGACACCCGCGGAACCCTGGTGGGCTTCATCTCGGACGAAAAAGCAGACGCCGTCTTCGAGCTCAGCGCCGGGGACCGCAAGAAGAAGGTCCTTGAGTCCATCGCGAGCTTCCTGGGCGACAAGGCCCTGGATGCCGAGGTCTACTACGAATCCGACTGGGGTTCCGAGGAATGGACCCGCGGAGCCTACGCGGCCAGCTACGACCTGGGTGGTTTACACCGCTACGGCAAGGACCAGCACGCCAACGTTGGACCCATCTTCTGGTCCTCCTCCGATCTGGCCGCTGAAGGCTACCAGCACGTGGACGGAGCGGTCCGGATGGGCCAGGCAACTGCTGCCAGGATCGTCGCCGCCAACAGCCGCGTCGCTGCGGTACCGGTGGCCTAGGAACAGGTACTAATCCAAAAGTGAGGTCTCGTCCCTTTCGCTCGCTGAAAGGGTCGAGACCTCACGTGTGGAACCCGGGCAGTTGGCCCCGCAACCAAGATTGTTGAACAATCTTGGCATTTCAGGCATGATGGTGAGGTATTCAACCTGAGACGGGGATCACAATGCCTTTTATTGACCTCAACAGCGACGTCGGAGAATCGTTCGGCAACTGGACCATGGGGGACGACGCCGCAGTCTTCCGCTACGTGTCGAGTGCCAACGTGGCCTGCGGATTCCACGCCGGAGATCCCAGCACCATCGCCCGCACCTGCCGGGACGCCGCAGCCGCCGGAGTGACCATTGGCGCCCACGTGGGCTATCGGGACCTCGCGGGTTTCGGCCGCCGGTTCCTCGACTGCTCCGCATCGGAACTCGCCGACGACGTTCTCTACCAACTCGGCGCACTCCAAGCCCTGGCCCGTGCTGCCGGTTCCGAGATCAAGTACGTCAAGCCGCACGGTGCCCTCTACAACACGATCGTCCACCACGAGGTCCACGCCCAGGCAGTGGCCGACGCCGTCCATGCCTTCAGTCCCGGGCTCCCGCTTCTTCTCCTGCCGGGCTCCGTCGCACTCGCGAAGGCGGAAGCGAAGGGGCTACGGGGAGTGGCCGAGGCGTTCGCCGACCGCGCGTACAACGCGGACGGCACCCTCGTGTCGCGCCGCGAAGAAGGCGCCGTGCTGCACGATCACGCCGCCATCACGGAAAATATGGTCCGCCTGGCAACAGAGGGAAAAATCGTGGCCCGCAACGGTTCCATCCTGGACGTCCACGCAGAAAGCATTTGCGTCCACGGAGACACTCCCGGTGCCGTGGCCATGGCAGCCGCCGTCCGCGCGGGGCTCGAAGCCGCCGGGGTCACCGTACGGAGCTTCGCGTGAGCCTCTCGGGAATCGCTGGTCCGGCCCGCGTGCCCTCCTGGTGGAGCTTTCCGATCTCCCTTCCGTGCTGGCGTTTCATTCCCGGCTGCTTGCCGAGCCCCTGCCGGCCAGCTCGATGCGGTCGCCGCGGCAGCCACCGTACTGATTAAGTTCGGCACGCATGCCGAGGCACTCGCGGCGCGCGCCGCCGTCGGGCATGTTGATCGAGGCGGGGTGCGGCGCGACGGTTCCCGCGACGTCACTATCGAAGTGGTGTACGACGGCGAGGATCTCACCGAGGTGGGCATG
>NZ_DF952471.1:391410-396716 GCF_001263615.2 Arthrobacter sp. Hiyo1
CGCCGCCTGATCGAACCGGCGGCCGTGCTGTGGGGCGATGTCCCGGCCGGAGCCCTCGACGCCATGGACGTGATCGTCGACAAAGCCCGGGCTGCCCTCGCCGAGGGATCGGTGGCCGGCATGGCGGACGCCAACCAGGAGTTGCACAAGGCCCTGGTGTCGCTGTCCGGAAGCGCCTCCCTGGACGCATTGATGGAGAAAGTGCTGGCCGAGATGCGATTGGTCTTCCACGCGATGGCCACCACACCCGACTTCCACGGGCATTACGTGGAGCGCAACGCCGCCTTGGTTGCCCAGATCCGCAACGGTCAGCGCGAAGAGGCCGCAGCCGAGTTGCGCCGCTACCTCGACGGTGCCGAGCACGAACTCCTGGTGCACATCGGGGCAATTCCCTAGGCCGTGGGCACAGAGACTCGGTGATCTATCCCGAAGCCAGAGTGGACAAAGGGAACCACACGCGTGAAACCGGTGTCACTGGAATTTGTGCCGAATTGTTTGACCGGGCAATGTTTGCCTGAATGGGGCTAATTTTGATGTAGATTCTTTTCATGGATTCCCTGTCGCATCGGACTGCAAGCCTCATGGATGTTGCACGCCTCGCGGGCGTTTCACGTTCGACGGCGGCGCGGGCCCTAGGCGGGTATGGATCCGTCAGCGGCGAACTCGTCGCGATGGTGGTGGCTGCTGCCGAAACCCTGGGATACCGCGGAAATGCCCTTGCCCGCAGTGTTAGCTCGGGGCGGTCCCACACCATCGGCGTGGTTGTCAGCGACATCGAGAACCCATATTTTGCCCGGGCAGTCCGGGGTATCGCGGACAAAGCCAAGGAATCCGGGTTCGACGTCATCCTGGCCAACACGGATGAGAACGTCGAAGCGGAAAGGGCTGCGGTTCAGGTTTTCCTCGACAAGAGGGTGGACGGTTTGATAGTTGCTTCCGCGACGCGGAGCGACTCGGCACATTTGCTTGACGTCGTCAGGATGGAAAGGCCCTTGGTCTTGTTCGACCGCAGACCGGACGACGTCGTTGCGGACCGGGTGGGGACGGATTCATACGCTGACGCCCGTAAGGTTCTAGGTCACCTGGCGGAACATGGTCACCGAAGGATTGCTTTCGTCTCGGCGACCACCAAGACGCCGGAAGAACTGGAAGCAGGGCACCCGTTGCCCATTTCGACCATCGCAGACCGCGTACGTGCCATCAAGGACGAGTCCGCAGAGACCGGCCTGGAGTACCAGCTCATTTCGGGAGTCATGAGCCCCGAGCTCACGCATGCCGCTGTGACCGAGTTGCTAGGCTCTCCTGGCCGCCCCAGTGCCCTGATTATGTCCTACAGCCGCCTGGCACTCCCTGCCTTTCAGGCCATCAAGGCGCTCGGGCTCCGGGTTCCGGACGATGTGTCCCTGGTTTGCCTGGATGACACCGACTGGATGACCGTCAGTGCGCCTCCTGTCTCTGCCGTGCACGTCCCGTCATATGAATTGGGTGTCCGTGCCGCGGAGATCCTGCTCGCGAGAATTGCCGGGGGCGGGCCTGAATCAACGGATCACCTTCTTCCCACCGAGTTCGTGGAACGCGAGTCAGTGGGACACCTCAGCCTCGCTACGCCGTAATCTCCGCGTACTGACAGCAGCGGATAGCCGACGCTCTGGCCGGCCGCTCGCGCCGTAGAGCGCGCCCGTAGAGCGCGCCCTCCAACCGCGCCTTCCGGGCGCCGCAGTTGCCTTGGACCCTGCCGCAACGCGCCGACGTCGATGTAGCAAACCAAAAAACTATTGATGAAGATACCGGTGTCCTGTACGGTTCGTCAGAAGAGACACCGGTCTCTCCGGTAAGAATGATACCGGTGTCTCAGATGGTGATGACGCATGTTTCAAGCGTGAACATTCTCTGTAAATTGCATGTTTCAATCTCAGAAATATCTCAAATTTCATTGACCTCACTGGTTTACTAAGGAAATACTTTAGTTGCATCCAAGGTGACGTATCTCACCAGATGCACCCCACCAGTGGCAAGACGCCGATAGATCTAGGAGTTTCACTCATGACAGGACAGACCAAGCTGTGGGGCGGCAGGTTCGCCGGCACGTCGAGTCCGGAGCTGTCCCGCTTTTCCCGCTCGGACCCTCGCTACTTTGCCTTGGCCCCTTATGACCTCCATGGTTCACGGGCCCACGTCCGGGAGTTGAACCGGGCGGGACTCATCAACGACGACGAGCTGCCCGGCTTCCTCTCCACGATCAACGAGTTGGCGCATGATGTTGCGCAGGGAAAGGCAGTTCCGCAGCAGGAGGACGAAGATGTCCACACTTTCCTGGAGCGCCTTCTGATCGAGCGCATGGGACCCGTTGGCGGCAAGATCAGAGCAGGCCGGTCCCGCAATGACCAAGCAGCCAATGACCTCCGCCTGTACATGCGGGACAAGGTCCGCGGGGTCAGTGCCCTCGTGTTGGAGCTGGCCGAGGCACTGGCCGGGCAGGCCGAGCAGCACCTTCGAACCCCGGTGCCGGGATTCACCCACCTCCAGTCAGCCCAACCTGTGGTCTTCGCCCACCAGCTTCTGGCCCATGCCCAGCCGTTGCTGCGGGACTTGCACCGATTCCAGGATTGGGACCGCCGCTCAGCCGTGTCTCCGCTCGGCGCAGCAGCCCTTGCCGGTTCCACTTTCGCGCTCCACCCCGAGCTTGCCGCCCGGGAGCAGGGGTACGAGACGAGCGCCGAGAATTCGATTGACGCCGTCGGAAGCCGCGATGCGGCAATCGAATTCCTGTTCGTCTGCTCGCTGACCTTGATCGACATCTCCCGGCTGTGCGAAGAAATCATCTCCTGGGCATCCCAGCAGTTCGGCTGGATCCGCATGGATGACGCCTACTGCACGGGCAGCTCGATCATGCCGCAGAAGAAGAACCCGGACATCGCGGAAATCGCCCGTGGAAAGTCGGGCCGGGTCCTTGGCGACCTCATGGGCCTCATGGCCACCGTCAAGTCGCTTCCCCTGGCCTACAACCGGGACCTCGCGGAGGACAAGAACGCAGTCTTCGACGCTGTGGACACCCTGGAGGTGGCGCTTCCGGCCCTCAGCGGGCTGGTGCGCACCTTCACCGTCAATGTCGAGGCCACCACAAAGCAGGCGACGGCGGGCTTCACCCTTGCCACCGAAGTCGCCGACTGGCTCGCCAAGCAGGACATCCCGTTCAGCGAGGCGCACGAGATCTCGGGAGCCTGGTCCGTTTCTGCGAAACGAACGGACTGGACTACGGGGATCTGAGCACCGAACAGCTCGCCTCCGTGGACCCGCGCCTCACACCCGAGGTGAAATCGGTCCTCACCATCGAAGCAGCACTCGAGGCACATTCCGGGTTCGGTGGAACCGCACCGCATCGCGTTGCGGAACAGCTCGCCCGCCTACGGGCACACCTTGACCAGGTGAAGAGCTGGACCGGCGACTATCAGGGCCTGCGGGTCACACCACGAGACCAAGCCTAGGGAGTTGGTCCGTGCCGTGACCATCCTCTCTGCCCCATCGAACCCCTACCTAGGAACAACCAGGAACAGCTATGAATACTCAAATCGAGCCGCGCGTCGCGAGCGACGCGCCGGAGCTGAAGATTGTCCCGCGCCGACATCTAGGCCGCTGGGCCGGCGCGGCCGTGGTGGTGTTTCTGTTGGTCTGGTTGGGAATCTCCTTTTCCCGCGCACAGATCGACTGGCCCACCGTCCAGGAATACCTGACCGTCCCGGTGCTCATCCAAGGGATCGGCGTTGCGATCATTCTGACGGTCGTCGCCATGGTGATTGGCGTTGCCTTGGGCGTTGTCACGGCCATCATGAGGCTGTCCAAAAATCCCGTGGTGTCTGGTGTGGCCTGGTTGTACATCTGGGTTTTCCGCGGAACCCCGGTGTACCTGCAACTACTCATGTGGTTCAACTTGGCCCTGATCTTCCCGTACATCGGGATCCCGGGGGTGTTCCAGGGGCGCATGATCGACCTCCTGACTCCGTTTGTGGCAGCATCGATCGGCCTTGGCCTCAACCAGGGCGCCTACACCTCCGAGGTGGTCCGCGGCGGCATCCTGTCCGTCGATGAGGGGCAGACCGAGGCCGCCCAGGCAATCGGCATGACCAGGCTGCAGGCGATGCGGAAAATCGTGCTCCCGCAGGCCATGCGGGTCATCATTCCGCCGTTGGGCAACGAGGTGATCGGCATGCTCAAGACCACCTCGCTTGCCTCGGCCATCGGCGTGAGCGAAATCCTCTCCGAAGCCCAGCACATCTACTACGTGAACAACCGAATCATGGAACTGCTGATCGTCTGTGCCATCTGGTACTTGGGAGCCGTGTCGCTCCTGAGCATCGGCCAGTTCTACCTCGAACGCTTCTTCGCCAAGGGTTCTTCCAGCAAACAGCTTCCCCTGACACCGCTCCAGCACCTGAAGAAATTCTTCGGCACCAACAGAAAGGCCATCCGATGAGCGACGTCCTCGTCCGGGCCGAAAACGTCCACAAGAGCTTCGGCCTCAACCAGGTCCTGAAAGGGATCAACCTAGAGGTCAGGTCCGGCGAAGTGGTCTGCCTGCTGGGCGCCTCAGGATCCGGCAAGAGCACCTTCCTGCGCTGCATCAACCACCTTGAGACGCTTTCCAACGGCCGAATCTGGGTTGGCGACCGCGTAGTGGGCTACCGCCAGGACGGGAACCGCCTGTTCGAGCTTTCGGACAAGCAGGCTGCCCGGCAGAGGCAGTCCATCGGCATGGTCTTCCAGAGGTTCAACCTGTTTCCCCACATGACCGTCCTGGAAAACATCATCGAAGGCCCGGTCCTGGTCAAGAAGGAGAAACCGGCCGAAGCCCGCAAATTCGCTTCGGAATTGCTGGCGCGCGTCGGGCTCGCAGGACGCGAGGACTCCTACCCCCGGCAGCTCTCCGGAGGCCAGCAGCAGCGCGTGGCAATCGCCCGGGCGCTTGCCATGCGACCGGAACTGATCCTTTTCGATGAGCCGACCTCGGCACTGGACCCTGAGCTTGTGGGCGAAGTCCTCGACGTCATGAAGGACCTCGCTTTCTCGGGACTCACCATGATCGTGGTTACCCACGAAATCGGCTTCGCCAAGGAAGTCGCGGACCGTGTGGCCTTCATGCACAACGGACAGATCGTCGAGATGGGCCCGCCCTCGGAAGTCATTGGAAACCCCCAGCACGAACGCACGCAGGCTTTCCTCTCACGCGTCCTCTAAACCCCTCCCATCACATCCCACCCCTCCCTCACAACAAACGGAGCCAACATGAAGCACCTCAAGACTGCTGTCCG
>NZ_DF952471.1:400002-402849 GCF_001263615.2 Arthrobacter sp. Hiyo1
GATCATTCCGGGGCCGTTGTCCTCCCTGCAGCCCTCGCCGCGGCCGCCATGCGTGATGAGCCAGTGCCGGGTGCGCAACTCATGCGCGCGGTGGTGGCCGGGTATGAGCTCGCCCGCCGGGTCCAGGACGCTTTGGGCGGGTACGACGCCGTGAACAACCTTGGATGGCACTCCACCGGCGTTTGCGGTACTTTCGGTGCTGCCGTTGCCGCGGGGGTCATCCTCGGACTCGATTCCGGACAGATGGCATCAGCCATCGGGCTGGCCGGTTCCTTCACGGGGGGAACCTGGGCGTTCATCGGAGATGGTGCCATGTCCAAGCGCATGCACGTGGGCCGGGCCGCCGAGGCCGGACTTAACAGCGCCCTGTTGGCTCGCGGTGGCTTCACCGGTCCCGCGGACCTCTTCTCCGCGCCCTGGGGCAGCTTCCTGAAGATCTACGGCGGAAGCTCGGGCGTGTCCACGGACGAGTCGGCAATTCATGCCACCCTGGGCAAGGAGTGGCAGATCGATAAGGCTTCCATCAAGCCGTACGCCAGCTGCCGCAGTACGCATTCCGCCGTTGACGCCGCCCTGGAACTCCAACGGGACCACGGCTTCAGCCCAGCTGACATTCGCGCTGTAACGGTCCGGACCAGCTCCCTGATCATGGACATGTGCGGCAAGGCGGATGTGTCCTCCCTGGTATCGGCGCAGCTCAGCATGCACTTTGCCGTGGCCACGGCCCTGCTCCGCGGCGGCGTCGGGCTGGCCGACATCACTGAACAAGGCAGGACAGATCCCCGCGTCAGCGCGCTGATGGGACGAATTTCGATGGAACTGGATCCGGCCCAGCAGGGCGGATCCGCCGAACCATACCTCACCGTCAGCACCGCCGACGGCGACTACTCGCTCCAGGCTGTCCGGGCACGCGGAGCGTCCACCAACAGGCTCAGCGACGAGGAAACCATAGGGAAGTTCATGTCCCTGGCCGGTGCGCGCCTCGCACCGGATGACGCCGTCGAACTCGTCGATTTGGTCACTCGGCTGGAGGACGTTCCGGACATCCGGCGCATGCAGCAACTGCTGCGCGCCTCGTGCGAGGCGGGCGTGATCAGCTAACTACGGCGCAGAAACGCCCGCCGCCGCTTCGGCTTCGGCCATCGCCACATCCAACCGCTCGACGGCGCGGGCATAGTCCGTCCCCGCGGTGAGACGGCAGCGTTGGGCTTCCTGCAGCGCACGGACCAACGCGGCGGTTTGCGGAACGTTGACATCGCTCATGCCGGGGAAGTCGATGCCCTTGGCGGGATCCAGCTCATACCGTTGCCAGCGGGCCAAGAGAGCGTCGTGACGGGCTGCCGCCTCCGTGAAACCGCTCCGATTTTGACGCTTCTGCTCCAGTTTCCGGCCGACAGCAAAGGCGGTGGCAGCGGCACCCATGGCGAGGAAGAGCATCAAGAGCCCGACGGCGGGCGAGCCCAACGCGGGGATGACGACTGCGGGGACAATCACCACGAGTCCGGCGAAGATGTTCCAGAAGGTGGCGTCCGGCTCTTTGACGGGTTCCCGATCGCGTTGGCCGAGGGGCGCCTGCAAGGCGAGGCGGCCGCCGTCGGGGGCTGCGTGGATGACCGCTTTCCGGACGGTGTTGACGGTGAAGGACACCGCGCACGTGAGCAAGACCGCCCACAGCCCGATCTCCCAGACCGTCAGCTGGATTCCAGTTGTGGCGGGCAATCGGACCACCTCCACGCGAATGCGCACCCCTTTGAAATCAGTATGCGCCGAGGAAGGCCCGGAGGCGAGAGCCCGAATCGGGCTTAAGGGCAGCAAGGCAGGGCACCCTGGCCCGGGTGCCCTGCCTTGCTGCTGAAGTCCGGCTGGAGCTTAAGCGTGGTCCCGCTTGGATGCCTTGGGCGCGTCCCGCTTGGCAGCGGCGTTCGTCTTGGCGTCCTTCGTGGCTTCTTTTTTGGCAGCTTCTTCCTTGATGCGCTTTGCCTCGGAGCGCACGGCTGCGTGCGTGGCGCGCTCGACGACGAGCCACTGCGGGGGAGCTGCCAGCAGTTCGGTGATTTCCGCCGTCGTTAGGGGCTCGGTGATTCCGCCGCGGGCGAGGCCGCTGATGGAGACATTCAGCTTCTGTGCCACCACGGGACGCGGGTGCGGACCCGTCCGGCGGAGCTCGGCGAGCCACTCCGGGGCGTTGGCCTGGAGCTCGGCGAAATCGGCGCGGGTGATTTCCGAATCCTGGAACTCCTGGGGTGTTGCAGGCAGGTAGATGCCAAGTTTCTTGGCAACGGTGGCCGGCTTCATGGACTGGGAGTTTGCAGAGGTCATGGTTCAAGGGTATCCGCCCCCGCAGCGAAGTGGCACAGCCGCTGTTCTAGGATGAATCCATGCCGCACATACGAGTCGCCGGGGGCGCCCGGAAAGTCCTGGTGACGCAAGCCCCGGCGTACCGTAGGCGCAGATGAACTTCAGCGGGATTCCACGGTGGGTGTATGGCCTTGCGGTAGTGGGCGGCTTGTTCGTCCTGTTGCCGCTGGCCGCCATGGTCGCAAAGGTCAATTGGGCGCAATTCATCCCGCTGGTGACCTCCGATTCCTCGCTCACGGCGTTGGGCCTCAGCCTCCGCACTTCAGCAGCGAGCACCGCGCTCTGCGTCGTTTTCGGAATCCCCTTGGCCCTTGTCCTTGCCCGCCGGCCCTTCCGCGGGCAGCGGCTCCTCCGTGCCTTCGTCCTCCTGCCCCTGGTGTTGCCGCCGGTAGTGGGCGGCATCGCGCTGCTCTACACGTTCGGGCGGCAGGGTCTCTTGGGCAAGAGCCTTGAGCTCGCGGGCATCCAGATCGCCTTTTCGACGACGGC
>NZ_DF952471.1:402952-411522 GCF_001263615.2 Arthrobacter sp. Hiyo1
TCCCGGTCTTGCGTCGGGGGCGGTATTGTCCTTTGCCCGCAGCCTGGGCGAGTTCGGGGCCACGCTGACTTTCGCGGGGAGCCTGCAAGGTGTCACTCGGACATTGCCTCTCGAAATCTACCTGCAGCGCGAGACCGACGCGGACGCCGCCGTCGCCCTTTCACTCGTGCTTGTCGCCGTGGCGGTGATCGTCGTCGGACTGTCTTACCGGCGTCCCCACCGCGCAGACATTCCCGCGGAGGCCGCCGCGTGAGCTTCCACATCGACGCCACCGTTCGGGCCCGAAACCTCGACGTGTCATTGAGCGTCGGGCAAGCGGAAACCGTGGCGATCCTCGGCCCCAACGGGGCCGGAAAGTCGACGCTTCTGTCCGTCGCGGCGGGACTCGTGCGGCCGGATGCCGGCTCTGCCCGCCTAGGGGACCAGGTTCTTTTCGACCTCGACGGCGGCAGCCGGGTATGGACCCCTCCACACCTTCGCGGTACGGCGCTGTTGGCCCAGGAACCGTTGCTTTTCCCGCACCTGAGCGTCCTCGACAACGTGGCTTTCGGCCCGCGCAGTGCAGGCGCTTCCCGGGCGGAATCACGCGAAACCGCGCGGTACTGGCTTGCCGAAGTCGACGTCATGGAGTTCGCCGGGAGGAAGCCCGGGCAGCTGTCCGGGGGACAAGCCCAGCGTGTTGCGGTGGCCCGCGCGTTGGCGGCCAGTCCCGAATTGCTGCTCCTTGACGAACCCATGTCCGCCCTGGACATCCACGCCGCTCCGCACTTGCGCCGGCTCCTGAAACGCGTCCTGTCCGGGCGTCGGGCCCTGATCATTACCCACGACGTCCTGGATGCGCTCATGCTCGCGGACCGCGTAATCGTCATGGACAAGGGCAGGATTGTGGAAGAAGGCGCCACCCGCGAGGTCTTCCGGCGTCCACGAAGCCAGTTCGCCGCTGGTCTGGCCGGAGTGAACCTCATGTCCGGCACCGTCACGGAGGACGGACTCAGGACGCTCGCCACCGCGGAGCTTCCCGATCTTCATGTCGCGGGACACCTCGATGACGAAGCGGAACCGGGCGAGCCCGGCGTCGCCGCTTTCCCGCCGTCGGCCGTTTCCATCTTCCTGGACGCCGCCCACGGCAGCCCGCGCAACTCGTTCCCGGTTGCAATCACTGATCTTGAACCGCATGGGGACCATATCAGGGTCCGGGCCGGCGATCTGGCAGCGGACATCACGCCCTCTGCGTCCGCCGAGCTGGGACTGGAGCCTGGCTCGCGCGTCTTCTTCGTGGTGAAGGCCACGGCGGTCCAGGTGTACGCGGCGTAGCTTGGGCCGGCGCTGCGTTGGCTACCGCCCGCGCGGTACTGTGAACTGGTGCCATCCGATCAAGAATCCCTGCCCGCCGTCGGCGTCCCCGACGCCTCCGACGCCGAAACAAGCGGCCCCCAGGGGCTGACTTTCGCCTACGTCGCCGGCGTGACCCCCGGGAAATGGATCCGGCGCTGGGAAGAGCGCATGCCCGACGTTCCGCTGCACTCGTTCATGTCCGACGACGGCGCGCAGCTGGAGGTCCTGCGCGACGGTTCCGCGGAGCTCAGCTTTGTCCGCCTGCCGGTGGATCGCGATGGACTCCACGTCATCCCGCTCTACGAAGAGCAGCCTGTGGTGGTGGCCCCGAAGGCCACGAAATCTCGGTGTTCGAAGAGGTGGCGTTGGAGGACCTCGCGGAGGAGAACTTCCTGGATGTCGCCGCGATGGGCGGGCCGGAGATGGCCATGCAGGTGGTGGCCTCGGGCGCCGGTCTCGTGATCCTACCGATGTCCGTGGCCCGGCATTTCAACGTCAAGGACACGGTAGCGCGGCGCCTGACCGGGGCCGAAGGGACGCAGATCGCCCTGGCCTGGCCGAGCGACTCCTCGAGCGAGGTCATCGAGGAATTCATTGGCATCGTCCGGGGGCGAACCGCCCAGAGCTCGAGGCAGCCTTCGGCGCAGCAGGAGAAGCCCAAGAAGGCACCCAAGCCGGACCGCCGCGGCACCGGCGCCAAAAAGCCGGCAGTCGCTCAGCGCTATGCCCCGAACCCGGACAAGGGCCGGGGCAAGGGCTCCCGGAAGAAAGGAAAGCGCTAGGCCATGGGACTTGGAGCGAAGCCGACCATCCGGGACGTCGCCAAGAGCGCCGGCGTTTCCCTCACCACCGTGTCCTACGTCTTGTCCGGGCGCCTCGGTGGCACCACCCGCATCAGCGAAGCAACACAAGAGCGTGTCCAGGCCGCGGCCAAAGAACTGGGTTACGTACCAAATCAAGCGGCCCGCGGAATGCGCCGCGGCAAGACCGACCTCGTGGCGATTGCCATCGGCGACCTGGAATGGCCGTGGGACCGGGCCTTGGCAACGGCCGCCGCACGCATTTTGCCTCAGCACGGCTACTTGCCCGTAATCCTCATCGGCGAAGGGTGGCGGCGGTTCATGCTCTCCGGCGGTGCCGACGGCGCCATCATCGGGGCTCTCCCGCCCGGCACCCTTCTTGACCTCACGGTGGGGGAGTTGGCCAGGCGCGGAGTAGCCCAGGTCATCATTTCGGACACGATGCAGCCTGCCGGGTTCGATGTCCTGGCCCCCGGATCCGCGGGCGGGACTCCGGAACCGGAAGCGCTCGAAGGAGCCATCACACTGCTCCTTGACCGGCTCGCAGGACGCACCATCGGCGCGGGAACCACCAAGGCGGCGCCTTGGGAGTTCAAGACGCCGTAGCTGTCAGCCCTCCTTGAGCGGCTTCCGGGCCAGCCAGGCCGCGACGATGGCACCGGAAACGTTGTGCCACAGGGAGAATACGGCCGACGGCAACGCTGCCAGGGGCGTGAAGTGCGCGGTCGCAAGAGTGGCGGCAAGACCGGAATTCTGCATGCCCACCTCGAACGCGAGGGCCCGCCGCGCCTTGTCATCGAGGCGCCCCAGCTTGCCCGCCAGGTAGCCCAGGCCGAGGCCGAAGCCATTGTGGAGAACCACCGCGAGGAAGACGATGCCGCCCGCGGCAACGATCTTGCCGGCGCTACCCGCCACCACCACGGCGACGATCAATGAGATCACGACGGCGGATGCCCAGGGAAGTGCCGGCAGCACCTTGCGCACGAGCTTCTTGAGGAAGAGGCGGGCCGCGAGCCCCCCGATGACCGGGAGGAGGACCGTCTTGACGATGTCCAGGACCATGGAGCCGGCATCGATGTTCAGGAAGGAACCCGCGAGGAAAAACACCAACAAAGGGGTCACGATCGGGGCAATGAGGGTGGAAACGGAGGCGACGGCCACCGACAGCGCAACGTCACCCTTCGCCAGGAAAGCCATCACGTTGGAGGCCGTGCCCGACGGCGCGCAGCCCACCAGGATCAAGCCCACTGCCAGCTGGGGTTCCAGGTTGAGCGCGACGGCGATCAGCCAACCAGCGCCCGGCATGATGACGTAGTGGGCCACGATGCCCAGAACCACAGCCCAAGGGCGCTTCGCCACCGATGCGAAGTCCGGAGGGGTAAGGGTCAGGCCCATGCAGAACATGATGATGCCCAGCAAGAACGGAACGCTTGGTGCCAGTGGTTTGAAGGCGTCGGGAAGCAGGAAACCGGCCACTCCGGCGAGGACCACGAGGACGGGAAAGACCGTGACCGCGATCCTGGCGATTTTGGCTTCCGCGGCCAGTGCCGGATTCAGGACGGGGGCTTCTGCGGGGTTGGTTGTTGCCTCAAGCATCGTTCTATCGTGGCACTGTGGTTGAACGTGCGCCCAATCCGTGACCCGGATCGGGCCAATATGTCAGATGACCGTCGTTTCCCAGCCCAACTGACTCGCATTTGTTGTCGTTTTGAGGGCTCATAACGACAACAAATGCGTGGGGCCACGCCGCCAGGGTTCCCTGGCCGAGCTTGCGAGGCTAGGGTGGCGGTGGGGATCAGTTGGGGGCGCGATCGTTGGGTGTGCCGGGGGACGTTAGCCTGCGTTGAGCTTGCCTGCAAGCCGTTCGCGCATCCGGACGCTCGCCGCGTTGAGGCCAACCAGCTCCACCTCGCGGCCGTGCCTGCGGTATTTCTCGGTCACGGAATCCAATACGGCAACGGTGGAAGCGTCCCAGATGTGCGAGGCGTGAAGATCGATGACCACGTGGTCGATTCCCTCCGAGGAATCCTTCGCATAGTCGAACTGCGTGTAGAGATCGTTGGAGGAAGCGAAGAACAACTCGCCATCCACCGTGTAGCTCGCCACGGTCCGGCCGTTGAGCTCGAGTTCACTCCGCTCGACAGTGGCGAAATGGGCCACTCGGCGGGCAAACAGCACCATGGCCGTGAGGACACCGGCTCCCACCCCGATAGCCAGGTTGTGCGTCGCCACCACCACGGCCACCGTCACGAGCATGACGCCGGTCTCGGACTTCGGGAGTCGCTTGAGGGTCGCCGGCCGGATCGAATGCCAGTCAAAGGTGATGAGGGAAACGAAGATCATCACAGCCACCAAAGCGGCCATGGGAATCATGCCCACCACGTCCCCGAGCGCCACCACGAGGACCAGCAGGAACCCTCCGGCCAGGAAGGTCGAGAGCCGGCTGCGGGCGCCCGAACCCTTCACGTTGATCATGGTCTGCCCAATCACGGCGCAGCCGCCCAAGCCACCCAGGAATCCGGTGACGATGTTGGCGATGCCTTGGCCCCAGGACACCCGGGCCTTGTTGGAGCGGGTATCCGTGATGTCATCCACGAGCTTGGCCGTCAAGAGGGACTCCAGGAGGCCAACCAGCGCCATGGACAAAGCGAACGGGGCAATGGTCTGGAAGGTTTCCCAGGTCAAAGGCACGTTGGGCAGAAAGAAACCGGGAAGGCTATTGGGAAGTTCGCCCTTGTCGTGCACCGTGGGGACGCGGACGCCGGCCAGCGTCGTGACGATCGTGAGGGCGACGACGGCCACCAAAGGCGCGGGCACCGCTGTCGTTATTTTGGGCAGGCCGAACACTATCAGCAGCCCGACGGCCACAATCGGGTACACCATCCAGGGGACGCCGATGAGTTCAGGCAGCTGCGCCATGAACACCAGAATGGCCAAGGCATTCACGAATCCGATCATCACCGAGCGCGGAATGAAGCGCATGAGCCGCGTGACCCCCAGGACCGCCAGGACGATTTGGAAGACCCCGGCCAGGATGACCGTGGCAATCAGGTAGTTCAGCCCGTGATCCTTCATGACGGGGGCGATCACGAGGGCGACGGCGCCGGTGGCTGCCGAGATCATAGCCGGCCGGCCACCCACGATCGCCGTGGTGACCCCCATCGTGAAGGACGCGAAGAGGCCGATGCGCGGATCCACGCCGGCGATCACGGAGAACGCAATGGCCTCCGGAATGAGCGCAAGCGCCACCACCAACCCGGCCAATGCTTCCGTCTTGAGCCTGCGGGGAGAGCGCAGTGTGAAACGGAGGGACTGGAGCTGCTCGGGTGTCATTGGTCCTTAGCTGTTGGTCAGGCGGTACCGCTCAATCTGCTTGAGACGCCGCTGGAGGCTGTCCCGCCGGGGGTGGGGGACGACGTCGGGCGCCTCGGCGGTGAGGTCGATGTGTTCAGTGCCGTACTGCCAGAGCAGGAGGTCATCCAGGAGGCGGTCCGGTCCAGGGGAGTAACGGTGATCCAGGGCTTTGCGGACCTCGGTGATCCGGTTGGCGCTGAGGAGACCGGCGAGTTCCACGGTCTTGTTCAGTCCGTGGGCCGCGAGAAGCTCCGCAGCCCAACCCCAGTCGTCATCAACTTTACGGTCAACGTGGGGAAGCAGCGTCCGCCAGACGTCACGCACCCGGTTGGGCGTGAGGGGCATGGAGCCTTCGCCGTCGAGATCCCAGTAGCCGCGGACTTCCTCGTAGCGTTCGTGGAGGTCGGCGAAGGCGCTTTCCACGGTTTCCAGCATTGCGGCTGTAGCAGTGAACTGGCGGTCGAAATGCGGTGTCCAAGCGCGCGGATCCTCGGCCTTGAAGCGGATGTCGTGTTCGATCTCGCTCCAGGCATGCGCAAAAACCGTACGTATCTGGCATTCGAAGAAGTAGCTGCCATTGGGCGGAATGTCCGGATTGAAGACCTGTTGGTAGGCCTTCACGGACTCGTTTTGGATGGTGCGGAGGATGAGGTGGCGGCTGGAATATCCGTAGGTGCCGGACTCGATGGAGCCGATGTCCTTCTCAAGGTCTCCGCGGCAATCGAAAAGCTGGCGCTGGCGCTTGATCAAGTTCGCAACTGCGGCGTTCTCGGCCGGGAGCTTGGTGATGACGCGCAGCCCCACCATGTCGTTCAAGGTCCGGAAGGGATCCGGGAACTTCAGCACCCGCGGACCCCCCTCCAGGGGCACCTCGGTGCGGGAAATCTTCTCCCGGAAAGATTCGACCGTCTTGGTGCGTCCCGTGACGAAGAGGGGCACGGACTCGCTGTTCTTGAGCATGTCCCGCAAGGTCAACAGGACATCGCGGGTGACAAGTTTCAGGGCAGGCCGGACGCGTTCGTAAAGCTCCACGTTCGCCTGTACTGATTCGCGCAGCTGAGGATCCAAGCTGTCCCAATTGCTAGCCATGCCTCCAGCTTACGGGGGAGGTCCGACAGTGGAGCTGAGCCGGGCCCTCTGGCGCTACCGGTGCGCCACCTGGAAGCATGCAACATCGTATTGGGAGGTGGGGGAGTAGTTCTGTCCACCCACTCCGCCGTTGATGCTGTTGATGCCCGGCTCGTTGAATGGCGATCCTGGGCTGTTGGCGGCATTGCCGGGTGTGTTCGGTTCGAGGGATTGGCAGGACTGGTTAGGCTTTCCAGTTCCAGGCGGGTTTGCCGCCGAAGCCGGCGCAGCCACAGCCAGCACACTCAAGGTCAAAGCCACAAGAACCGACGCGGAGATACGACGGATCATTGAAATCACGTCCGGGTAAAGAAGCATTTCCCGCAAAAACGCGGGAGTGAAGCGAGGGTAGCGCTTCACCCGTGAGGGTACGCTCGGGCAGTGGCTACAGGAAGGCTCCGCGTGGATCCTCAGGCCATCGTTCCCGCTCCGCGGCGCTCCTCCGCGATAGGCTCGGCACAAAGGAGGACACGATGAAGCGGCACAAGTACTACTACGGCCAGCACTCCAGCCAATGGGGCGAGCTGTTCGTACCCGATTCGCTACAACCACACCGCAACAAACCCGATGGAGTGGTGGTGGTGATCCACGGAGGCTATTGGCGCTCCCAATACGGCGCCGAGCTCGGTGAGCCGATTGCCCGGGATCTCGCTGCACATGGAATTGCCGCCTGGAACCTTGAATACCGGAGGGCCGGAAACGGTGGCGGCTGGCCGCATACGTTCGAAGATGTCCTCGATGGGATCGACCACTTGGGCGAGATTGCCGGCAAACATGAACTTAATCTGAACAAAGTGGTGGCACTGGGACACTCCGCAGGCGGCCATCTCGCGGTTTGGGCGGCCGGGCGGGAAAAACTCTCCAAAATCGGCGCCCCGGACGCCGACCGCCAGCTCCATCGCCATGACAACGGTGCGGCAGTGCGGCTCACCGGCGTTGTGAGCCAGTCTGGCCTGCTGAACCTTGCCGACGCCGAGCGGCTCAACCTGAGCAACGGCGCCGTCGACAACCTCATGGGTGGCGACTCGGTAAGATACCCCAAACGGCATATCTATGCGGACCCCATGAGGTCGCTGCCCATCCCCGTACCGGTCTTCGCGGTCCATGCTGCATCGGACGAGGATGTCCCGTGCAGCCAGTCCGAGGCTTATGTTGCCGCAGCCACCGCTTCCGGGGGCGCGGCCCAGTTCCTCAAGGTGCCTGGCGACCATTTCGACCTGATCGATCCCAGGGCCGTTGCGTACAAGAAGTGCCGGGAGTTGGTGCAGCGGCTGCTCGCGTGACGGTTTGCCGGCAAAGTCACCGGCTGTCATCGAGAGACGCACACCACATCCGCGTGGCAGAGTTGTCCCATGCTGACAGTCATAGGTGAAGCGCTGGTTGATGTCGTCCAGCGTTCCTCGGGAATCGATGCCCACGTGGGCGGAAGTCCGCTCAACGTTGCCGTGGGCCTGGCCAGGCTGGACCACGCAGTCCAGTTCATCGGCCGCTTCGGCAAGGATGCTTACGGCGACTCGATCGCAGCCCACTTGCGCTCCAGTTCCGTCATGGTTCCGCTGCCGCCGGACGAGAGCCCTACCAGCGTGGCCACCGCCTTGATCGACGACGACGGCGCTGCAAGCTACACCTTCGACCTCGCCTGGGAGCTTCCCGGCCTCGCCGCGCGCTTGCCGTTCATGCTTCAGGGGACCTCGCTCCTGCATACCGGCTCGATTGCCACGATGTTGGAGCCGGGCGCAGCGGATGTCCTTGCCGCCGTCGAGCATGCCCATCCGAATGCGACTGTTAGCTTCGATCCGAACTGCCGGCCCAGCATCATCAAGGATCGAGAATTTGCGCGGGCCCAGGTGGAGCGTTTCGTGGCGCTTGCCGACGTGGTCAAGGCATCCGACGAGGACCTTGAGTGGCTCTATCCGGCGTCGATGTCTTGGAATCGGCCCGGCGCTGGCTGGG
>NZ_DF952471.1:411547-418235 GCF_001263615.2 Arthrobacter sp. Hiyo1
CACTGCTCTCCGGGATCGTTGACCACGGGCTGGCAGGGGCCCAAAACCGCGACGAACTGCACGCCATGCCCGCCGAAGTGCTCGAAGGACTCCTCAGCCATGCCGCGCGCGCAGCGGCAATCACGGTCTCCCGGCCGGGCGCGAATCCGCCGACGCGTGCCGAACTCAACGCCTTGGGCGTCCCGGAAGCCGGCGCAAGCGTCGAGAGGCAGCCATGAGCTACGCCGACCTTCCACAAGTCCCATCGTTCGATGTCACCAGCGGCTCGCTGAAGGACGGCAGCGCTCTCAGCCCGGCCCAGACCAGCAGGCGCTTCGGCGTGACCGGCGGCAAGGACGAATCCCCGCAGCTGGGCTGGAGCGGAGCCCCCGAGGGCACCAAGGGTTACGTCGTCACAGTCTTCGACCCCGATGCTCCGAGGGCGGGCGGCTACTGGCACTGGGCAGTGGTCAACATCCCCGCCACTACGAACTCGTTGCCTGCCGGTGCCGGCGTTCCGGGTGGTGCGCACTTGCCGGCCGGAGCGGTTCAACTCAAGAACGACGCCGGGTTCCCCGGTTACCTGGGTGCCGCGCCGCCGCCTGGGCACGGTCCGCACCGGTACATCGTCGCCGTGCACGCGGTCGACGTCGATGAACTGGGGCTCGACGCCGGTGCCTCTACGGAAGCCCTCGTCCGCACACTGGCTTCTCACACGCTGGCCCGGGCCGTCATCACGGGCCATTTCGAGCGGCGCTAGCTCCAGGGGCTAAGTCGACGGCGGCCGCCCCCACGTAGACTGACATAATGCGGCTCGTAGCAAGTGACATTGACGGCACCATCCTTGGGCATGACGGCAAGATCAGCAGCCGCACCATCCGCGCATTCCATGCCTGCCGCGACGCGGGCATCGAGGTGGTGTTCGTGACGGGTCGGCCACCGCGCTGGCTCTACCCCCTCCGCGAACAGATCGGCCACAGCGGCATCGTTATTTGCTCCAACGGGGCAGTGGTGTGGGACCTTGAAGCTGACAAGCTGATTTCGGCCAATGCCTTGAGCATCGCGTCTGTACTGGAGGCCCGCCGGATCATCAAGCAGCTCCGGCCCGACGCCTTGTTCGCTGCCGAAACACTCACGGGATTCCACCTGGAGCCCGGGTTCATCGAGAACGAGACCAGCGAGCTCCTGGCCGAGTTCACGCCCGCGTGGCTGGACGAAACGCTGACCGCGGACGACGCCGTCGTGAAGTTCCTTGCCGTAACGCGCAACGGCACTCCGGATGATTTCCTCGCAAGGGTGCAGCCCGCCGTCGCGCATCTCGTGGAGACCACCCACTCGGCGCCGCGGACCGCACTCCTGGAAATGTCGGCGCCCGGTATCAACAAAGCCGTCACACTCGCCGTATATGCGGCATCCCGAGGCATCGAGGCCGCCGAGGTGGTGGCATTCGGTGACATGCCCAACGACGTCGAGATGCTGCGCTGGGCCGGCGACGGTTACGCGATGGCCAGCGGCCATCCGGAGGCGATCAGCGCAGCAGGACAGCAGGCGCCCCATTTCGACGACGACGGCGTGGCCCAGATCCTCGAGGCAAAGCTCGCTTCCCTGCGGGTTTAGTCGGCCCCGCACCGGGCCGCCGTGCACCGCTAGTTCGGCGCCCGCAGTCCGTGGCTGTGCGCCAAGGCAATGGCCTCTGTTCGTGAACCCACGCCGAGTTTCCTGAAAATATTCCTGACATGGAATTTAACGGTGTTTTCGCTGATGTGCAGCTTGGCGGAGATGGCCCGGTTGCGCTGCCCGGCCGCCAACAGTTGAAGAACTTCCATTTCTCGCTCGGCCAGGCCCCATCCACCGATGTCGCCCGCCGGGGCTGATGGAGGGTCCAGTGGCAGGACCACCTGCACGTCGGCTCCCCAGCCGGCCATGACCTCGATGTTCATTCGGCCGTCCAGCGCTGCCACCCTGTTGTTGAGCCGGGCAATGTTGGGCGAATCCGACGTCAGTTCGCCTAGGCCGTCGTCGCGCACGTTGATGAGGAGGTTCACGCCGTCACAGTCCCACTGCACCCGCACGCGCCTGACTGCGGGCTGCTCCACGATGGCGAGCACCAGTCCCCGCACGATCGCCCTGGAGGCGTGGGCAACTTCGCCGGGCAAGGCACGGCCGTTGACCGGTGGCTCGATGAACTGGATGTCGAGCCCGCTGAAGTGCATGAGCGGCCGCAGGTCTTCCCGCAGCCGTTCGAACGCCTTGGCCACCGGCTCTTCGACGAGGTCTGTGGTGCGGTCGCTGAGCGTCCGGAGACTGACCAGCGAGGTAGCGGCCAGGTCGGTGACGGTTTTTCTGGCAGTGGCATCGTCCAGGGCGCTCGATCGCAACGCCGCCAAAAGTGTCTCCAGGGTGGTCGAATGCCTGTCCACGAGTTCGGCCGTGACGCGGAGCCGCTCGGCTGACGCCGCGCGGGATTCCAAAAGGTACGACGGCGGCGCGTCCGCCACCTTCTCCTGGATGCGCCGCGCTGTGAGCTGCCATAGGTAGTCAAGCATCCGCAGGGTCGACGCGCGCTCCAACGGTTCTTCGGGCAGGGCCGGCTCAGTGAGGGTCAGCAGCGCATTGCTCTCGGACGTCAATGCAAGAACAGGCCGTTGCTCGCCGGCGATGGCCGCTTCCCCGTGCCACACCTCGCCTTCCGTGACCCGGGTCCGCAGTTGATCCAACTCGGGAATGGAGACGCGGCTGATGATGCCCTCTGCCCCGGCTTTCTTCTGGGGCCGGCCGGTGCAATCTTCGGTGAAGATCACCAGCGCGCTGCTGCCTACGTACGGAAGCGTCGCTTCACGGAGCCTCTCGGCGATGTTCGTGAGCGGTGCGTTGGCCAGTTCAGCGACTGCCTCGAGAAGGGTCCATCGGCTTGAGGTCATCCCGCCACTTTAGCGCTTCGCGCCGTCCGCCTACTACCCAAACGGGTAGCTAATACCGCCCTTGTTCAGCGTTACGCCTACCCGTTCAGTCCTGAAGGATTGATTCAAACGGAGCATTCACCTGAGCAGGAGGCAACGCATGACCACCACCGCAGCGGCCGTCCAGGCCGTATCGGACGTCGACCCAAGCCCGGATGTCGAGCTAAGCCTGGCCCTCGTGGGCAGCGAGATCGCGGAAACGGCAGCTGAAGTGGACCTTCGGCAATTGTCCAGCCTGGCCACGGAAGTCCAGACTGCCGGGAACTCGGCCACCGGCCGGATCTTCGTTGCAGGAGCCGGCCGCAGCGGCCTCGTCCTGCGGATGGCTGCGATGCGGCTGATGCACCTCGGCTTTGACGTGCACATCGCGGGGGACACCACCACACCGGCCATCCGCTCGGGCGACCTCCTCTTGCTCGCCTCGGGCTCCGGGACGACCTCCGGCGTCGTGCGCGCCGCCGAGACTGCCTCCAAAGCCGGCGCCAGGATCGCCGTGTACACCACGAATGCCGCGTCCCCGCTCGCGGAACTGGCCGACGTCGTCGTCATCATTCCGGCGGCGCAGAAGACAGACCACGGTTCCACGCTGTCGCGTCAATACTCCGGCAGCCTGTTCGAGCAGGTGCTCTTCCTCGCTGCCGAAGCCGTCTTCCAGGCCCTGTGGGACAACGATGCAACCCCGGCCGAGGAACTCTGGCTCCGCCACGCCAACCTCGAATAGCCCCTGATTTTCACCGCACCAACACCACAACAAACGACAGAAAGAGATCCCTCCATGAAGCTGCAAGTCGCTATCGACGTCCTCACCACCGAAGCCGCCCTCGAGATCGCCGGCAAGGTCGCCGAATACGTGGATATCATCGAGCTCGGCACCCCCCTCGTGAAAAGCGAAGGCCTGTCCGCGGTGACGGCCATCAAGGATGCCCACCCGGACAAGGTCGTGTTTGCCGACCTCAAGACCATGGATGCCGGTGAACTTGAAGCCGACATCGCCTTCAAGGCGGGCGCAGACTTGGTCTCCGTGCTTGGCGGCGCAGACGACTCCACCATCGCGGGTGCAGTCAAGGCCGCGAAGGCCCACAACAAGGGCATCGTGGTTGACCTGATCGGCGTTGCGGACAAAGTAACCCGTGCCAAGGAAGCCCGGGCCCTCGGTGCCAAGTTCATCGAGTTCCACGCCGGCCTCGACGAGCAGGCAAAGCCGGGCTACAACCTGGATGTGCTCCTGAGCGCCGGCGAGGAAGCCCGCGTGCCGTTCTCCGTGGCCGGTGGCGTGAACCTGTCCACGATCGGAGCCGTCCAGCGCGCCGGAGCGGATGTCGCCGTCGTCGGCGGTTCCATCTACGGTGCCGACGACCCCGCACTGGCCGCGAAGCAACTGCGCGCCGCCATCATCTAGGCCCACCTCCCAGCCGGCGGTCCCAACCGACTCGCAGTTAATGTCGTTTTCAGGCCTCTAAACGACAACGATTGCTAGTTGGTTGGGACCGCTCACCCATTACACAGCTTCAGTCCAACTGCCGTTCAACTACTCCTCGTAGTCTCTTGTCGTATTCGATGCCGATCACAGGGGACATGATGGCCAAGAGAAAGACGACGGGGTGGCCCGAGGCCCCCGTTCGCCGCGCAGTGCCGGCTGAACATTGGAAGCAATTGCGCCGCGGAGACCGCGTGAGCGTCAAGCGTGCGCCGGGGTTTGAGAACCCCGGCCAGGTGGACGCCGTGTCGAGTGACCACAGCGTGGTCTGGGTAAACCTCGACGGCGGCCGCGGCCGCACGCTGGTGCACTGCGGCGACGGCGTGGAGATCGTCCGGCAGGAATCCTGACGGGCTCGCGGGAGGCGCAGCCGGGTTACGCTACCCGTGTGAGCCCGAATTTGCCTTTCTTCAGCCGCCCGGACGGACAACCCGCTCCGCTTGCGTTCGCGCACCGCGGATTTTCGCCGGATGGCCTTGAGAACTCGGCCGCGGCATTCAGGGCGGCGCTTGAGCTCGGCTTCACGCATCTTGAAACCGATGCCCGCGCCACTGCCGACGGCGTGGTGCTCCTTTTCCACGACGACACCCTTGACCGTGTCACGGATGCCCATGGCTCCATCTCCAGTCTCAGTGCCGCCGAGATCGCCAAGGCTGGATCGGTGGCCGCGAAGCAATTCCCCACTTGGCAGATGTCCTGAAGGAATTTCCCGAGGCGCGGCTGAACATTGATGTCAAGGATTGGCATACCGTCAAACCCCTCGCTGGAGTCATTGAACAACTCGACGCCCATGACCGGGTGCTGATCGCGAGCTTCTCAGATCGCCGGCGTCGGGCCGTCCTGCGCCTGCTCCGCCGTCGCACGGCGTCCTCGGCAGGCATCGCCTGCAACGCCGCCTTCACCCTCTTGGGACCGTTTCTTCCCGAGCGCTGGCTGCGGAAGATCCTGCACGACGTCGATGCCCTCCAAGTGCCGGTCCGCTACGGACCCCTGGCCGTTGTGACCCCCGGTTTCCTGCGGCGGGCGCATCGGCTTGGGCTGCAGGTTCACGTCTGGACGGTCAATGATCCGGCCGAGATGGCCAGGTTGCTTGATATGGGCGTGGACGGGATCGTCACCGACCGAGCGGATGGTCTGAAGTCGGTGCTGCAGGTCCGGGGCCAGTGGTGGTGAGCGCCCGGATGCGTGACGCCAGGAAGTCTCGCTCGGCGTCGTTGTCCGTGCGCTCCTGCGCTTCCCGGTAGGCGGAGACAGCTTCATTGTTGCGTCCCAGGCGCCGGAGCAGATCCGCCCGCACTGCGTGGAAAAGATAGTAGTTGCCCAGTTCAAGGACGTCGACGGCGGCAAGACCCGAGGCGGGTCCCTCCACCTCCGCGAGGGCAACGGCCCTGTTCAAGGCGACCACCGGCGTCGGCTCCATGGCCAGGAGCTGTCCGTACAATGCCAGGATCTGCCGCCAGTCCGTGCTTGCGGGCTGTGCGGCGTCGCTGTGGACCGCGTTGATGGCGGCTTGCAATTGGTACGGTCCGGGCTGGTTCCGCTTCAGGCATTGCCGCACCAATAATTGCCCTTCCGCAATTTGGTCCTTGTCCCAGACGCTGCGGTCCTGGTCCGCGAGGAGCACCAGGCCGCCGTCGGGAGTCGTCCGGGCGTCACGGCGGGCATTGAGCAGAAGCATGAGGGCCAACAGGCCTTTGGCTTCGGGCTCATCAGGCATGAGTTCCATGATGAGCCGGCCGAGGCGAACAGCCTCGTGGCAGAGGTCTTCGCGCACCAGCCCAGCCCCTGAACTCGCAGCGTAGCCCTCGTTGAAGACCAAGTAGACCACGGCCAGCACCGACTTCAAACGCTCAGGAAGCTCGGCGCCGCTCGGTACCCGGTAGGGGATGCGGGCGTCGCGGATCTTCCCTTTCGCCCGCACCAGGCGCTGGGCCATGGTTGCCTCGGGGGACCAGGAAAGCGTGGGCGATCTCCGCCGTGGTGAGCCCGCCCAGGAGCTTGAGTGTCAGGGCCACCTGCGCGGCCCGGTTGATGGCGGGGTGGCAACAGGTGAAGATCAGCCGGAGCTGGTTGTCCTCCACGGTATCCACCTCTTCGGGTTCATCGCTGTGTTCATCACCGTGCAGGATCGCGGCCTGGACGAGTTTCTCCCAACCGGAGGCCTCGCGGCGGAACCGGTCGATAGCCCGGTTGCGGGCGGTGGTGATGATCCAGCCCGCTGGGCTCGGCGGCAGGCCGTCGTCGGGCCAGCGCGCTACGGCCTCGGTGAAGG
>NZ_DF952471.1:419348-420028 GCF_001263615.2 Arthrobacter sp. Hiyo1
GCATGTTTTCGGCCCGCAGAAGGGGCGGACGAGGACGCGGTGGAGCTGCTCGACGCCGGCCTGCGCAACTGGGCGTCGCTGCTTCGGGAAGCGGGCGGTCACGACGTCAACGTTCCCGGGGCCGGAGCGGCTGGAGGATTCCCGGCGTCGTTCCTGGCCTTCGCCCAAGCGACGCTGGAAGGCGGGTTCGCCCTGGTGGCGGGCCTGACTGGGCTTCCCGAACAGCTCGCCGGCTCTGACCTGGTGATCACCGGCGAAGGATCCATGGACTCGCAGTCGCTGACCGGCAAGGCACCCATCGCTCTCGCGGATTCCGCCCAAGGGCATGGAATTCCGGTGATTGTGGTGGCGGGCCGGATCCTGGTGACACCGGAGGAACTGGCCGGCCACGGCGTGGTGGCCGCGGCGCAGTTGCTCGACGTCGCACAGCGTCGGGACGGCGTGCCGGATATTGCCGACGCCGTGGCGAACGCAGCCAAGTACCTCGCGTGGGCCACGAGCCAGGTGCTCGAAGGGGTCTAGGCTCCCGTCCACCCAGGGACATGCCCAGCGGGGTTACTCGGCGTCGTCCGGGCAGATAATTAACCTACAAAGCATGGCTCTGACTTCTGCCATGCATCCACGATGCGACGACCCCGCCCGGGACGCCGTCACCGCCTGCCGGGCTGGCAGCCGGCCAG
>NZ_DF952471.1:420053-421025 GCF_001263615.2 Arthrobacter sp. Hiyo1
CGTCCTCGGCGGCGTCGATGCTGCCCAGAACGCGGACCAGGACCGCCACGGATCGTCCATACTCTTCACGGAATATTCGTGCGATCTCCGAAATATGGACCACGGGGAAACTATTCCCGGTAGCCCGCGAACGGCCGGACCTCGATAGGCAGCGTGGTGGCTTGGGCGGCTTTGCGTCCCCAGCCAAGTGCCACGTCCAGGTCCGGGGCTTCGATCACCCACAGGCCGCCCACGTGTTCCTTGGCCTCAGCGAAGGGGCCGTCCGTGGTGAGAACCTCGCCGTCGTTCACACGCACCACTGTGGAGGTACTGGCAGGGTGCAGGCCACCCGTGAAAACCCAGGCGCCGGCGTCGCGCATTTCCTGGTTCAGGACGTCAAGATCGGCCATGATTTTGTTGAGGACTTCGGGCTCCGGGGCTGGGCCGTCGCTGGTAGATGCTGAGCAGATAACGTGGCATGACTGTTCCTCCTTGGGATGTGGCGCCGGCACCGTGCCCGCGTCTCACCCTCTATACGAACGGCGCCGGCTGTTTTCGACATCTCCGCGCACGAATCTGCGAAAAGCTTAGCCCCGCTGGCAGGATGGGAACATGCGCATCCTGATTGCCCCGGACAAGTTCAAAGGCTCCCTCACCGCCGCCGAAGCAGCCTCAGCGATGGCCGAGGGGGCATTGCGCGTCTATCCGGACGCCGTGGTGACGCAGTTTCCGATCGCCGACGGTGGCGAAGGAACACTGGAAGCAGCCGTGGCGGCGGGCTACGAAGAGCGGATCAATGCGGTCGTCGGTCCCATCCTCAAGCCGGTAGGCGCTGCGTGGGCCATCCGGCAAAATGCCTTTGACGGAGCCACTGCGGTGATCGAAACGGCGCAAGCCTCCGGACTGGCACACATGGAGCCGACTCCGGAAAACGCCCTGCGCGCCCACAGCTACGGTTGCGGCCAGCTCATCGCCGCCGCCCTTGACGCCGGA
>NZ_DF952471.1:421507-427436 GCF_001263615.2 Arthrobacter sp. Hiyo1
ATCGAGGAGCACACCATGTCCACCTTGAAAGAGCGGCTGCACGCAGACGTCGTCAGCCATATGAAGGATGGCAACCGCGTAGCCCTGAACGCCACGCGCAACGTCCTGAGCGAGATCGATACCCGTGAGAAGGCCGGACAGGCGCCGATCCACTTGGACGACGCCCAGATCACGGCCATGTTGCAGAAAGAGGCCGCGCAATATCACGAGGTCGCCCGCCTCTACGAGGAGGCCGGAGAGTCCGAGCGGGCCGCCACGGAGATTGCGGATGCCGAGGTCATCGAGGCCTACCTGCCGGAACCACTGACCGCCGCCGAGGTCGAGTCCATCGTTGACGAGGTCATCGCCTCACTCAAGGCCGAAGGCGTGGAGCTGTCCCTGATGCACATGGGCTATGTCATGAAACCGGTCACCGAAAAGGTCGCCGGCCGCTTCGACGGCAAGGCGGTCAGCGAGATTGTGCGTAGTCGCCTCTCATAGCTACCGGTGTTCGGCTAGCGAGCTGTGTTCGGCGGAGAGGGTTGCCCTCCCCGCCGAATGCATGAATTGCGCTGGGCGGCCCCTTACCGCTTCTTCCCACTCCTCTTTGCCGCGGCGTTCATCGCTGCTTTGGCCGCCGGCGGCAGTCCCGCCGTCTCCATCTCCGGCTCGGCAACCGTCCCGCGCCAACGGGCCAGACCCTTCATGCCGTGATAGACCGCCAGGGCAGCGGCCGAACCCAGCGCGATGCCCGTGAACTTCAATTCGCCGATGGTCCACGTATAGTCCGCGATCCCGATAATCAGTGCGACGGCGGCTGTGGTCAGGTTGATCGGGTTGGAGAAGTTGACCTTGTTCTGCACCCAGATCTTCACGCCCAGGACGCCGATCATCCCGTAGAGCATGGTCGCGGCACCGCCCAGCACGCCGGGGGGAACGGTGGCAATGAGTTCGCCGAACTTGGGCGAGAAGCTCAAGAGGATGGCGAAGGCACCGGCAACCCAGTAGGCCGCCGTCGAATAGACCTTCGTCGCCGCCATGACGCCGATGTTCTCCGCGTAGGTGGTGGTGCCGGAGCCGCCGCCGAACCCGGCGAGGACGGTCGCGACGCCGTCGGCCATCAACGCGCGCCCGGAGACGTCGTCGAGGTTGCGTCCCGTCATCGCGGCCACGGACTTCACGTGCCCTACGTTCTCGGCCACCAGCACCAGGACGACCGGTACGAACAAGCCCACGACGCCGAGGTGGAACTCCGGAGTCTGGAAGTGCGGCAGGCCGATCCACGACGCCGCGTCCATCTTGGAATAGTCCACTTCGCCGCGCGTCATGGCGGTGAGGTAGCCCACCACCACGCCCACCAGGATGCTCAGGCGGCCCAGAATGCCGCGGAAGAGGACGCTCACCAGGATGATCGTCACCAGCGTCACGAGGGCGGTGACGGGGGCCTTATCGAAGTTGGCTTTTGCGGCTGGCGCCAAGTTGAGGCCGATCAGGGCGACGATCGCGCCCGTGACAATAGGTGGCATGGTCCGGTTGATCCACTCAGCGCCGAACTTCTGCACCACCGCGCCGACGAGCGCCAGTACGACGCCGGCAAGCACCACTCCGCCGAGCGCGCCGGGAACGCCGAACTGCTGCTGGGACGCCAGGATGGGGGCTATGAAGGCAAAGCTCGAACCGAGGTAGCTCGGTACGCGCCCCTTGGTGATGACCAGGAACAACAGGGTGCCGATGCCGGAAAAGAGCAGTGTGGTGGCCGGTGGCATGCCCGTGATGATGGGCACAAGGAAGGTGGCTCCGAACATCGCGACGACGTGCTGCATGCCGACGCCGATGGTCAGCGGCCATGCCAGCCGCTCCTCGGGTGCCACCACGTGTCCCGGCCGGATCGTCTTGCCGTTGCCGTGCAGCTTCCATTTGGTTCCGAGCCTGCTCATCTGCGGGAGCCTTCCCTGAAAGTTGTGATTGTCCGGGTGCAACCTTACCGCCCGTACGGCCTGCCGATTCCGCTGTGTGGAACGTCACGTGGCTTCACGGGAAGAGGCGGAGGGAAGTTGAAGTTGCAACCATGGAAAGCATAAGCGCCCGGCCGTCGATGGCTGCGGGCACAGCGAAAGGTACGCGAATGACGATCGCCCACGAAGAAGCAGTGATTGACGCCGCAGCAGTCGACGCCATCTTTGCCGAAGCCCGCACTGCCAACTCCTTTGCCGGTGAGGTCTCGGACGAGCAAGCACAGGCCATCTACGAACTGACCAAGTTCGGCCCGACAGCGTTCAACTCCCAGCCGCTGCGCGTCACCTACGTCCGTTCGGACGAGGCCCGCGCCAAGCTCGTCGAGACCCTCTCTCCGGGCAACAAGGCCAAGACCGCCTCTGCTCCGCTGGTCGCCGTGCTCTCCTACGACACCGCCTGGCACGAGCAGTGGGACAAATTCCTCCCGGTCTACTCTGCCCCGAAGGCCATGTACGACGCCAACCCCGAGTTCACCGCAACTACGGGCAACAACAACGCCCACCTGCAGGCCGGCTACTTCATCCTCGCCGTCCGCTCCCTCGGCTTCGCCGCCGGCCCCATGACCGGTGCCGACTTCGCTGCGATCGACGCCGAGTTCTTCCCCGCCGGTGACCAGAAGAGCTTCCTCGTGGTCAACATCGGCCAGCCGGGTCCGGACGCCTTCGGCGAAGCCAAGCCGAAGTTCGCGTACGAGGATGTCGTCCGTACCGTCTAACCCTCGCTCACCTTTAGGGCCTTTTCCGCCGACGCTCGCTCACTCTTGTGAGTGAGCGTTCGCGCTTAAGGCGGTATATCTGAGCGGGCGTTGTCCTCGAGCGACGCTCGCTCACCTTTAGCGCCTTTTCGAGCGACCCTCGCTCACCTTTGGGAATGATCGTCGCCGGGGGAGGGCGTCGCGGTGGCAAAATTTCCTTATGCGGAACCTCATTCTCGTGGCGTTCGTCGAAGCCGTGGCTGACGGGCTCGTCTTCCCACGCAGTGACTGGCCGCTGCACATCACCCTGTTGAGGTTCGACGTCGAGCCCTCCGATGGTGTCGACGTCGCCGCGCGCCTCAGCGAGCTTGTGACGGCCCCCGCGATGGGCGCCCTCGGGGCTGAACTGACGGTGGGGCCCGACGCCGGATTCGGTCACCAAGGGTCCATCCCGGTCAGCCTGGTGGAACACCATCCCATTTTGCAGGGTCTGCATGAGGAACTGTTCGAAGCCATGGAGAGTGTCGGTGGGCGCGCGGCAACCCCGCGATACGTCATGGAGAACTACCGTCCGCACATTTCGCATCACGACGGCAAGCGCCCCAAGCCGGGTGACGCCGTCGTGCTCGATCAGATCGCACTGGTGGACATGGCGCCGGAAGGCAACCACACGATCCGGCGGATCCTGAAAGTGTGGCGCCTCCCGGCGGAGCCAAACTAGCGAGGTCTAGGAGATCACGCCGTCCACGAGCGCCTTGGCCTCTTCTTGGACCTGCTTGAGGTGGTCGGCTCCCTTGAAGGACTCGGCGTAGATCTTGTAGACGTCCTCGGTTCCCGACGGACGGGCCGCGAACCAGGCGTTCTCTGTGACAACCTTGAGCCCGCCGATCGAGGCGCCGTTGCCGGGAGCCTCGGTCAACTTGGCGGTGATGTCCTCGCCCGCCAGCGTGGTGGCTGTGACATCCGCGGCGGAGAGCTTGCCGAGCTTGGCCTTCTGCTCCCGCGTCGCAGCGGCGTCGATCCGGGCATAGACGGGCGCGCCGAACTGGTCCGTGAGGCCCTTGTAGAGCTGCGACGGCGACTTGCCGGTGACGGCCGTGATCTCCGATGCCAGGAGGGCCAACAGGATGCCGTCCTTGTCGGTGGTCCAGACGCTTCCGTCGCGCTTGTTGAAGGAGGCGCCCGCGGATTCTTCGCCGCCGAAGGCACCCTCGCCCGAGAGCAGGCCGGGAACGAACCACTTGAAGCCCACGGGAACTTCCACGAGCTTGCGGCCCAGCCCCGCGGCAACGCGATCGATGATGGAGGAGGAGACAAGGGTCTTGCCGACGACGGACTCCGGGTTCCAGCCTGTGCGGTTGCGGTATAGGTAGTCGATCGCGACGGCGAGGTAGTGGTTCGGGTTCATCAAGCCGCCGTCGGGCGTCACGATGCCGTGGCGGTCGGCGTCGGCGTCGTTTCCGGTGGCAACGTCGAAGGCGCCCGTTCCGGCCGAAGCACTGTCCGACATGCGCTTGATGAGTGAGGCCATGGCCGACGGCGAGGAGCAGTCCATGCGGATCTTCTCATCCCAGTCGAGGGTCATGAAAGCCCACTGCGGGTCCACGGTGGGGTTGACCACGGTCAGGTCGAGCTGGTGGCGTTCGCCGATTTCACCCCAGTAGTCCACGGATGCGCCGCCCATGGGGTCCGCGCCGATGCGTACGCCGGCGGTGCGGATCGCATCGAGGTCCAGGACGGAAGGGAGATCGTCCACGTAGCTGCTCAGGAAATCGAACTTGCCCGTGCCATCCGCTTTGAGGGCGTCGTTCAACGGAATCCGCTTGACGCCGCGCAGCCCGTTTTCCAGGAGCTCGTTGGCGCGGTTGGCGATCCAGCCGGTGGCGTCGGTGTCTGCAGGGCCGCCGTGCGGGGGGTTGTACTTGAAACCGCCGTCGGCCGGAGGGTTGTGGCTCGGGGTGACCACGATGCCGTCTGCCTGGGGCTGCCCGGGGCCGGCTTCGTTGTTGTATTTCAGGATCGCGTGGCTCAGGGCGGGGTGGGCGTGTAGCCGTGGCGCGCGTCGATCAGTACGTTGACACCGTTGGCGGCGAGGACCTCAAGGGCGGAATTCTGCGCCGGTTCGCTGAGCCCGTGGGTGTCCTTGGCCAGGAAGAGTGGGCCGGTGATGCCTTGCCCGGCGCGGTATTCCACGATCGCCTGGGTGATGGCGAGGATATGCCCTTCATTGAATGAGGCCTTGAGGCTCGACCCCCGATGCCCGGAGGTGCCGAAGGCAACGCGTTGTGCGGGATCACTAAGATCCGGCGTCACGTCGTAGTACGCGTCAAGAAGAGCGGTGATGTCTACAAGGTCCTGGGGAAGGGCAACAGTGCCCGCACGGCTAGCCATTGACCCAGCATGCCAGACCGCCCGGTGCGCTAGAAGAGAAAACCGACTATTGCGGGGCCTGTGACTTCGTATTTCCGCATGATCGACGAAGATTCACTGCCCGTTTACCGGAGTGCGGCATGGCGTTGCGGAGCCGGGGCTCTGCGAGCTTATGTGCGCCTTCGCTCGGCGGTAGGCTGGGCACAAAGACTCGCAAGGGGGATATTCCATGACCGACCAGCCAGCTAAACCCGAGAACGCTCCCGAGGGTGACGAACCGCCCAAGGGCTACGAGCCACCGTCGTACATTCCGCCTGCACCCCAAGCCGGTGAGAACCCGTATGGCGAGCAGCCGTTTGCCTCGCCGGCGGCTTCCGGCCCCTACGGCCAACCACAGCCGCAACAGCCCCAGGGTGGTCCGGCTCAGTACGTCCAGCCGCCCTATGGCCAGCAGCCGGCCAGCCCTTACGGCCAGCCCGCTTCGCCGTATGGTCAACAACCTCCCCAAGGACCGCCTGGCTACGGGCAGCCGGCCAGTCCCTACGGCCAGCCCGCCTACTACGGCATGCCGGTCGAGCCGAAGGGCCTGAGCATTGCGAGCATGTGCTGCGGGATCGCGGTCTTCGTGGGCCTTGGCTTCTTCGTCCTGCCCCAGATTGCCGCGGTGATCCTCGGCCACATGGCCCTCAGGAAGGAACCAGCCGGCAAGGGCATGGCCATCGCGGGCCTTGTACTGGGATACCTGGGGATTGTTGCCGTAACCATCTTCTGGGTCTTTGTCGCGATTTTTGCCGCCACGGCTTCGCGTTACAACTACAACTACTAGCGACAACGACGGCGGCCGGTGCGCCTGGCGGGAAACCCGCCGAA
>NZ_DF952471.1:428080-430406 GCF_001263615.2 Arthrobacter sp. Hiyo1
CGCTCCAGCTCGGTCACGTGACTAGCGGACGCCGCCCATCAATTTCTTGATGGCGGGCGAGCCAGCCGCCAAGGCAGCAGCGATCACAACCGCCGTGCCGCCGACGCCCAGGAAGTACGGCAATTCGTTGTCAGGGTTGTACAGGCCGGCCAGGATGCCCGCCAACGCGGTGCCGAGAGACACCGAGAGGAAGAACAGGGCCACCATCTGGGTGTGGAAGGCCTTGGGGGCCAGCTTGGTGCTCACGGACAGGCCGATGGGGGACAGGAACAGTTCCGCCAAGGTGAAGAGGAACAGGATTCCCACGAGCGCAAGCAGCGGGGTCTTTCCAGCGCCGGACAAGGGGATGAAGGCCAGGAATGCCAGTCCCATGACGAAGAGTCCGGCAGCGAACTTGATGGGGGATCCCGGCTGCTTCGGACCAAGTTTTGTCCAGAGGGCAGCCATGACGCCTGCGAAGACGATGATGAATACAGGGTTGATGGACTGTACCCAGGCCGCCGGCATTTCCCATCCGAAGAGGTTGCGGTCCAGTTTTTCCTCCGAGTACACGGCAATGAACGTGAACTGCTGCTGGAAGAGTGCCCAGAACGCTGCAGACGCGATGTACAGCGGAATGAATGCGACAACACGCTTGCGCTCAAACGGCGTGACCTTCTTGCTTCTGAAGATCAGCGTGAAATAGATGACCGAGGCGACAATGGCGGCGTATGCCATGCTCTTGGCCAGGTTGCCGGGATTCACCACGCCGGTCATCAGGAGCACGGCGATCACGACGGCGATGCCGAGGAAGATGAGCCCATAACGGCTCCGCTGTGCTGACGGAAGGGCGTTTGGAACGCGGTGTGCTTCTTCCGGGAGCTTGTTGCGGCCCAGTGCGTAGATGACCAGGCCGATCGCCATGCCGATTGCGGCTGCGCCGAAGCCCCAGTGGAAGCCGTTGCTTTCCTGCAGCCAGCCGGTCACGAGCGGTCCGATGAGGCGCCGAGGTTGATGCCCATGTAGAAGATGGAGAAGCCGGCGTCACGGCGTTCGTCCTTCTCCCATAGAGGGTGCCGACCAGCGCTGTTGCGTTCGCCTTGAGGCCGCCGGATCCGATACCCACCAGCACGAGGCCCGCCACCAGGCCCGGGATCCCGGGCAGGAGCGCAAGTGCGATGTGGCCGGTCATGATCATGATGGCGGAACCGAAAAGTACCCGTTCGGAGCCGAAAAGCCGGTCCGCCAACCAGGCGCCCAGGATCGTGGAGAGGTACACGCCTCCGCCGTACGCGCCAACCAGTCCGGCGGCGAGCGATTTGTCGATCGAGAGTCCGCCATGGTCCGCGGTGAAGTACATGTAGTAAAGCAGGATGCCCTGCATGCCGTAGAAGGAGAATCGTTCCCACATTTCTACGGAGAAGAGGCTGGCCAGCATCTTTGGGTGGCCGAAAAATGACGTATCGCCCGCGTTTTTGGCGGGCGTCCGCGTGTCTAGAGTTGTGCTCATCTGATCCATGGTGACATTGACTGAGCGCATTTGTCACATCATTTAGATGCCTCGAGCAACTATTTGCCGGGGTGGGGCGCCGCTTTTTGCTGCCTCTCAAGCTGCCTCGCGAGCCGCAGGAGCAGCAGCTCGGATCCCGGTTTTCCGATGAGTTGGATGCCCATCGGAAGCCCCGTTCCGGGCGTCGGGCCGGTCCAATGAACCGGCACCGTGATCGCCGGCAGGCCGCACACGTTCACCATTGAGGACCAGGGCGCAAACTCGCATTGCTTGCGGTAGTCGTCGTCCGCGTCGCCTGGCCAGTCGGGGGCCGGCCATTGCTCGCCTCCGGGCATTGTGCCGGTGAACCAGCCCACGGGCCGTGGCGTCTGTGCCAGCGACGGCGTCAGGACGAGGTCCCACTGCGCGTACTGGGTGACGGTGTCGTGCGTGAACTGCCGCAGGAAACCGAGCGCTTCGTTGACCTTGGCTGCGCTCCGCTGTTGCGCCCGACGCCGGAAGGTCCGGGTCAGCGGGGTCAGCAGGGCTTCGCGCTGCGGCAGGATCCGGGCGCTCCCAACGCCGGCAGTCCAGGCGGTGGTGAACGCTTCCGGATAGCGATTGTCATAGCGGACCTCGGCATCCAGCACTGAATGGCCCGCGTCCGTCAGCAGTGCGATGCCTTTGGCGAAGGCATCAAGGGCTTCCCGCTCCGGGGTGAACGGGAAAGTGGTGGACCACGGGCTATCCAGGCTCGCGCCGATGCGCAATGCGGCGGGCGGTTCCTCAAGGCCCGCTAGGTAGCCACCTTCCGGACGGATTCCGGGTGGCACCAGGGCATCCATCATGAGAGCAGCA
>NZ_DF952471.1:431042-437362 GCF_001263615.2 Arthrobacter sp. Hiyo1
CCGTGACGAAGGCGCCCAGCGTATGGTTCAGCTGTCCGATCCTCGCGAGGAAGTGCTCCGCCACCTCGGTTGCCGAGAGCTCGCCGGCGGCCAAGGCTTGGCGCAACCCGGCCGCGCCGAGCTCGTGGATGTCAGCCAAGGAAGCGGGCCTCCAAGCGCTCTTCCACGGCAACGCTATCGGCCGGTTCGCTGGAAGTCGCGGTGACGCGATAGGCAGCCTTGCCCCTGACCTCGGCAACCACGTCCACAAGTTCCGTGCCCCTGTAAACCAGCCCGACGCCGTCGTCGGTGCAGTGCGTTTCGCCCAGCACGCCCTCCGCCACCAACTGGTGGACCAGGGGGCGGCGGCCCGGCTCGGAGTCATAATGGACGCCGTTGGCGTAGGGGAGGAAGTCCAGTCCGTTGGTCACAGCGCGCAATTCAGGGCCGTACGAATCCGTAGTGCCGCCCTGGAACCAACAAATCGAGCCCGCGGACACCCCTGCCAGCACCACACCGTGTTCCCAGACGCGCCTCAAGATGCTGTCCAGTCCGTGGGCGCGCCATACGGCCAGAAGATTGACCACGGAACCACCGTTGACCCACACCACGTCTTGTTCCAAAAGGTAGGCCTCGGGATCGCCGTAGTTGGGCATCGTGAAAAGGTTCAGGTGGCTGAAATCGAAGCCCGAAACCCGGGCGGCCTGGTCCAATTCCGCGGCGAACCAACGCTGGTCTCCGGAGGCCGTCCCAATATGCGCCACTCGCGGCGCACGTCCGCTGACCCCGGAGAGTTCGACGGCGTGGTGAACCAGGAGGTCGAACTCCATCCTGGTGCGATGCCCGGACTTATAGCCACCGGAGGTTGCCAGGATGGTGGGCCCGTCGGCAGCCATGGCGCCTCCTTTTGCCTTGAGCGGTCTCGGTCCCTGCAACGGTAGGCTGGATTGGAGATCTGAATCAACTGGAAGGGACCCACGTGAGCGATTTCGAGACCGTGCCTGTCGGCGATGTTCCGGCCGACGCGAAAATCCTGGATGTCCGGGAGGATTACGAATGGGTAGCGGGCCACGCCGAGGGTGCGCTGCATATTCCGCTTGACCAGATCCCGGCGCGCCTTGACGAGCTTGATCCTGACGATGACTTGTATGTCATCTGCCGTACGGGCGGACGGTCCTACCGGGCGGTCCAGTGGCTGGTGGGGCAGGGTTACACCGCCACCAATATAGCCGGAGGCATGGACATGTGGTTCGAGACCGGCCGCCCGATGGTATCTGAGAACGGCCTCAAGCCGGTCGTCCTGTAGCCCCAACGCATAACACCTAAGGAATATATACATGTCGGGATCCGTGCTCACCTACACGTTCCTCGGTCCTGAAGGCACCTTTACCGAGGCTGCCCTCTTGCAGGTCCCCGGAGCGGCCGATGCCAACAGGGTCCCTTGCACCAATGTGAACACGGCTTTGGAGAGGGTTCGCCAAGGCGAGGCGGATGCGGCCATGGTGCCGATCGAGAACTCGGTGGAAGGTGGAGTGACCGCCACCCTGGATGCTATTGCCACCGGAACCGAGCTGCGGATCATCCGCGAAGCCCTCGTTCCCATCACGTTCGTGCTGGTTGCCCGGCCCGGAGTGAAGATCTCGGACATCCGCCGGGTCTCCACCCATGGCCATGCCTGGGCCCAGTGCCGGCTGTGGGTCGACGAAAATATCCCAAATGCGGAATATGTGCCGGGATCCTCTACGGCAGCGGCCGCCGTCGGGCTTCTCGAGGGTGATGTGCACTATGACGCCGCCATCTGCGCACCCCTTGTCGCGGCCGAGCGGCCGGGACTGAATATCCTTGCGGAGAACATTGGAGACAACCCCGGCGCGGTTACGCGCTTCGTCCTGGTCAGCCGTCCCGGCGCACTGACTGAACGCACGGGTGCCGACAAGACCACCGTCGTCGTGCCCCTGCCCGAAGACCGCCCGGGCGCCCTGATGGAAATCCTGGACCAGTTTGCCACCCGCGGAGTCAACCTCAGCCGTATCGAGTCCCGGCCCACAGGCCAGTATCTGGGTCACTATTTCTTCAGTATCGACGCCGACGGCCACGCGTCGGACGCCCGGGTAGCCGACGCTTGGCAGGCCTGCACCGGATCAGCCCGGCCACCCGCTTCCTGGGGTCTTATGCGCGGGCGGACGAGCAGAAAGCCTTCGTGGCTCCGCATACCTCCGACGCCGCGTTCGCATCCGCGCACGCCTGGGTCCGGGCCATTTTGGGTGGGGAACCGGGCGCTTGACCGGCCCGAATCCGCTTCGCAAAGCGTTGGATAATTGACTCTTCAACCCCTATCGCGTGGATAAAACTGTGCGTATGCTTGCTTGATCCACAATTGATGGACGCATGCCCCTAACGGAGGGAGCGGGCCATGTCAGGAAATAGCAATGACACCAGCGGCCAGGGAATGATCGTCAATCCCAAGCCCAAGGCGGACAACCAGGACTGGGACGGCGACGACGCCGACCGGGCCGATCGGCTGCGCTTTGAGGAAGAACAGGCGATGATTCGCGAGCAATCGGAAGCGCGCGCAGCCGCCAAAGCTTGGCAGAACACAAAGCAACGGAAGCGGCGAAGAACGCCAAATAGCGCGTAGCGCCGTCGCGCGCGCACCGGTAGTTGCACGAGTACCGGTTTATTGGACGCGCACGAGGAGAGAACGCGGCTCCACCTTGACGGTGACCTTCGTGGCCTCGCCCGAGGGATCACCGTCAAGTTGCGTGGCCATCGGTTCGCTGCTGCTGATGACCACTTTGCCCGAACGGTAGTAATTCATGACCGGCAGGTTCCGGTTGTGCTTGAACAGGATCTTGGCGTACACCGCGAGCCAGCCGATGGCACTACGGGGGCTCATGACCACAACGTCCAGCACGCCGTCGTCGATCATCGCACCGGGGATGAAGTCGATGCCGCCCGGAATCAGGCCGCAGTTGGCGAACAAGACGCTTCGGATTTTCCGGGATTGCTCGGGCTCGTCGTCCATGGCAATGGTGACCTTTTTGCGCCGGCCGGGCAGGTGGCGGACGCCCGCCTCGGTGTAGGCCAGCCAGCCGACTGCCTTCTTGAGCCCGTCGTTGGTATCGCCCACAACCTCGGCATCGAGTCCCATGCCGGCGATCACCAGGAATGCATGCTCGGAAGAGGCGCCTGTCAGCTCGTTGTGGATCGCCATTCGGGCGGTGTCGATGTAGCGCTGGTGGCCGAAGAGCGCTGTGTGGACGCTGCCCCGCAGATCGTTGACATCCAGGTTCACGTTGCGTGCCAGCAGGTTTCCGGTTCCCAGGGGAATCAAGCCCATCGCGACGTTGGTGTGCGCGAGGGCCTCAGCCACGACGCGCACGGTGCCGTCGCCGCCGCCGACGAGTATGACGTCGGGCTTATACGCGAGTGCCGCCTTGGTTTGCGAATGGCCGGGATCGTCTGCGGTGGTTTCGAAGAAACGGGGTTCGTCCCAGCCCGCAAGATGGCAGGCTTCCCGGATGATCCTCCGCGCGTCCTCGGCTTTCGCCTTGACCGGGTTAAGGACCACGGCCACCCTTTGCAGGCCGGCTTCCGGCTTGTGTGCGTCTTCATGCACAGCGCTGCGGGTATGCCTGGCCCTGAGCCGGCGCACGCCCCACCAACTGGAGACGGCGAAGACCACGCCCCCAGCCAGAATCACGTACAGGATCCAGTTGCTCATGGTGCTTCAACCCTATCCCGCTGCAGGCGCGGCGGTGCACGGCGGAAGGGGGTGCCGGCCGCCGTCGGGCATTGGCCGCGGAGCTGCGCGCTCATTCGATACTCTTGTCTGGTGATCGACGTAAAAGACCTCAGCGAAAACCCGGACAAGTTCCGTGCCAGCCAGCGCGCCCGCGGCGCCGACGAGTCCGTGGTGGACGCGATCATTTCCGCCGATTCGGACCGCCGCGCGGCCCTGATCCGCTACGAAAACCTCCGTGCGGAGCAGAACGCCTTCGGCAAGAAGGTGGCACAGGCCAAGGGCGAGGAAAAACAGGCGCTGCTGGCCGAGGTCAAGGAACTGGCCAATTCCGTCAAGGCTGCCTCCGCCGAAGCCGACGCAGCCCAGGCCAAGCAGGAAGAGCTGCTGCGGGTCATTCCCAACCTGATTGTGGACGGCGTGCCTGAGGGCGGCGAGGACGACTACGTCGTGGTCAAGACGGTCGGCACCCCGCGCGAATTTCCGGACTTCGAGCCGAAGGACCACCTGGAAATCGGCGAACTCATTGGCGCGATCGACATGGAACGCGGCGCCAAGGTCTCAGGCGCGCGCTTCTACTTCCTCCGCGGCGTCGGCGCCCGCTTGGAGATGGCCCTGCTGCAGATGGCCATGGACCAAGCCATCGAGGCCGGCTTCGTCCCGATGATCACCCCCACTTTGGTGCGTCCGGAGACCATGCAGGGCACCGGGTTCGATGTAAAGCACGACGCCGAGATCTACCGTCTCGCCGAAGACGACCTTTACCTCGTGGGAACCTCGGAAGTGGCCCTCGCGGGTTACCACGCGGACGAGATCCTGGACCTGTCGGCCGGGCCTATCCGCTACGCGGGGCAGAGTTCCTGCTACCGCCGCGAAGCGGGTTCGCACGGCAAGGATACCCGCGGAATCATCCGCGTCCACCAGTTCAACAAAGTGGAGATGTTCATCTACACCACAGTTGAAGAGGCCGCCGCCGAGCACGAGCGGCTCCTGGCTTGGGAAGAGGAAATGCTGGCCAAGGTTGAGCTCCCGTACCGCGTGATCGACACCGCGGCGGGCGATCTCGGCATGTCCGCGGCCCGGAAGTTCGACTGCGAAGCCTGGGTTCCCACGCAGAACGCGTACCGCGAGCTCACGTCGACGTCCAACTGCACCACCTTCCAGGCCCGCCGCCTGAACATCCGTGAGCGCGCGGTCAACGAGGACGGCGTAGTGAAGGGCACGCGCGCCGTGGCCACCCTGAACGGCACGCTGGCCACGACCCGCTGGATCGTGGCCATCCTGGAGCACCACCAGAACCCGGATGGCTCGGTCAACGTCCCCAAGGCCCTCCAGAAGTACATCGGAGGCCTTGAGGTCCTGCCCGTTCTGTAGCTCAGTGGGCGGGGTGGAGCGGTCCTCCACAACCGGGGGCACTGGACGGGATCGTGGCTGATGCCACCAAACACAGAGCACTCCGCATCGCGAGCTTGGCCCACACGAAGGCCGAATCAGTGGGGGAGTCGTACAGCCGGGCCGTCTTCGGCAGAAGCTCCTGCGCGCCGGACTACGGCCTCGCGGCAAGGCCTCAAGTTAATATTCACACTGTGGACAACGTGGGAGTATTCACCGCGTGTTAATCCCTTGCTGTGGCCTGCGTCCTAGCTGGCGTGGGTGGGGTCTGCTTCACTGGAGGCATGACTATTTTGACTGGTACCTCAGTCGCTGGCATCGATGACCAGCGGAATGTGAATCACAAACTCATGGTGGCGTTGGACGTCGACGGAACCCTCGTGGATCACGATGGCCACATGTCACCTGGTGTCCGCGACGCCGCAAGGGCGGTTGTAGCCCACGGCCACGACGTCCTGATCGCCACGGGCCGTTCGTTGAACGCCACGTTGCCCATTATTGAGCAGATAGGGCTGGAACGGGGATATGCCGTGTGCTGCAACGGTGGTGTCACATTGCGGCTCGACCCCCAGCTGGACGCAGGCTACGAGATCATTCACAAGGCCACATTCGATCCCGCCCCGGCGTTGATGGCTCTTCGCGAGCAGCTTCCGTCCGCCAAATACGCGCTTGAGGACGAGGACGGGAACTTCCTCTCCACGGAGCGGTTCCAGGACGCCAGCTTCGGCGTTGAGGCCATCGGCGTCGATTTCCAGACCATGCTCGATGCCACTGCGGTGCGTGTCGTGGTGTTCAGCAGCGAAAACACGGCCGAAGAATTTTCCACAGCCATTCGCAAGATCGGGCTGTCCGGGGTCACCTATTCGGTGGGCTGGACGGCCTGGCTGGATATCGCCGCCGCCGGGGTCACCAAGGCCAGCGCTTTGGAGCAGTTGCGCCGGCGGCTTGGCACGCACCCGCGCCACACGGTGGCAGTGGGGGACGGCCGCAATGATATCGAAATGCTCAGCTGGGCCGGGCGCGGTGTCGCCATGGGCCAGGCGCCTGAGGAAGTCATCGCCGTCGCGGACGAGGTCACCGCTTCGGTGTACGACGACGGTGCGGCCCTCATCCTGCGTCGCCTGCTGTAATAGCCCTGCTCAACTGAACCTGCGCAACTGAAGTAGCCCCGCGCAGCGGGGCTACACCCCCATTGCTAGCTCAGGCG
>NZ_DF952471.1:438636-439982 GCF_001263615.2 Arthrobacter sp. Hiyo1
CGATCGGCCCCTCGACTGCCACAGGGACCCGCTCTTTGCCGTTCCGCAAGCGGTCCACGGCGCGGCGTGCGTAGACCAGGCCGTGTCCGGAGGCGTCTTTGATTTGCTGCGGCAGGGGTTCGTTGACCGGTCCCACGCCGATTCCCACGTACCACTGTCCGCTCCTCAAGGCGATGAGCGCTGAATCCACGGCCTGATGTGGGAATTCCACGATGCCCTGGACTTCGTCCTCCACCGAGCGGTCAAAGTCCAAGCACGCCGGGACGTGGCGCAGGTCTTTGAGCAGCTGCGGTACGAGGTCTCCGTCGCCGCGGCTGTCGCGTTGGTTGATGGTCAGGGTGAACATTGTGGATCAAACATTACCGGCAGGTAGCTGACTTTCAAGCGGTTAATCCAGAGCCAACTTCTCGTTACGACGGCGGGTGCCCGGCGATTGTGGTCCGTTCCGCGTCGGGCCCCCCCATTAACGACGGCGGCGGGTGCGGTTCGCATGGAACCGCACCCGCCGCGTCGGAAGTGGGGAGGTAGTGGGGACTAGTGGGAGACCGGAACGTAACGCTTGATGGAAGCCTCCAGCTCGGCTTCGGCGGCGGCGCGGTCGGCCCAGCCTTCAGCCTTGACCCACTTACCCGGCTCAAGGTCCTTGTAACGGGTGAAGAAGTGCTCGATTTCCTTGATCAGGAATTCGCTGACATCGGAGATTTCCTGGATGTGGTCGAAGCGCGGGTCGGCCGGAACGCAGAGGACCTTTGCGTCTCCGCCGCCATCGTCGGTCATGTTGAAAACGCCGATGGGGCGGGATTCAACGATGACGCCCGGGTAAAGGTCGAAGTCCTGCAGGAGGACCAGTGCGTCCAGCGGGTCGCCGTCCTCGCCAAGGGTGTTCTCGAAGAACCCGTAGTGCGTGGGGTACTGCATGGAGGTGAACAGGACGCGGTCCAGGCGGACGCGGCCGGTCTCGTGGTCAACTTCGTACTTGACGCGCGACCCCTTGGGGATCTCGATCGTGACGTCGTGCTTCATGGAATGCTCCTTGACGGTATTGGCATGGGCGCGGCAACAGAGCAGCCGACGCCGCCGACTACTATTGAGGATATAGCGAGAGGCCCAAGTTTCTTGAAACGGTGGGGACATTCAAGACTTTGAGGACTAAAGCTGCATGAAGGGCGTTAACGAGGCGGGGGCTGACAACCACTCTCCGGAACAGCAGGAAAATCCCGTTCTCAGGCCCCGGAAGCCCAGACCCGGGACGCCCGCGAGGCCGGAACCGAAGGGTGTCGTCGGCTTTCTGCCACTGGTTTTGTTGGCCGCGGTCATCGCGGCCTTGGCCGTGCCGATGGGCCTCG
>NZ_DF952471.1:440007-441224 GCF_001263615.2 Arthrobacter sp. Hiyo1
CAGTGATGATCCGGCGGAGGCTCATGGCGACCGATGCGGTGGCGTTCACGGACTCCTGGCCGGCGGCTGCTTCCGTAACGGTGTCACTTAGTGCTGCCACACTGTCCCGGGCTTCGTCCAGGGCATCCCGGAAGTCTCCGGAATCTCCGTGCCTCCATTGCCGAATCGCTGTTGCTACGTCGTCGAGCGCCTCAGCCAGGTTTGGCGGGACACCCTCCGGAATGACCGTTCCCGCGTCCTCTTCCCAGATGACGCTTGCCAGGACGTCCGTGATGTCCTGGACGTGAAAGGTCAGCCGTTCCAGCGTTCGCAAACCGGCCAGGTCGGCGGGCAGCCGGCGGGCTCGACGGCGGGACCGCGGGTTCGCTTTTGCGCTCAACTTCGCCGCTTGGACAGCTGCCCGCACGTCGGTCGCGGTACGTGCGAGCTCGCCGCTGCGGCTCGCCCATTCCTCATGGTCCGGTGGCCAGGATTCCGTCATGGCGCTGGCCATGTCCTTGAGTTGCTTGGACAATGCCCGTTGGTGTCCGTCGATGGCGGGATCGATGCCTTCAAGATGAAGGGGAGGGAAGACCAGCCAGTTCACCGCGAATCCGACGGCCACGCCCATAGCCATTTGCAGGACGTACGCGAAAGAGAATCCCTGCGCATTCGAATAACCCAGGACCAGCACGAACAGCGCCGCCATGGGAACCCATTCGGAGGCGCTTCCAAGCCTTGGCAGGCCGCCGATAACCACGCCCAGGCCGACGACGACGGCCACCGCCAGCGCGTTCGGGGTGGTGACCGTGGTCACGGCGAAGGCCATGGCAATGCCCAATCCGAGTCCCAGCAGGCTTTGCAGCCCATGCTTGGCGGAAGCCGCAACAGTGGGGTGCATGCTGACCAGGACGCCCAAGGGAGCGTAATAGGGATAGGCGGCGGCTGTCCCAGGCATGAGCGGCGCGAGGTACCAAGCCACCCCCGCCGCGACGGCCGTCTTTGCGGCAAACAGGAGTCGGTGGCCTGTGACGGCCTGCCTGAGAGCGGGAAGAAGCCGCCCAAGCTTTGGCTCGGAGATCATGGACTCAAGGTAGGCCGGGAAGAACGGACGTGTCGAGGACAATATGGATGAACGCGGGCTGACGCAATCAGTAAACGTCGAGGATCAACTGCAGCAAGCGCGCCGCGGCCGGCCGGGCGGCGTGCTCCTCCACCCATTGGCGCGTGCCAGGGCC
>NZ_DF952471.1:443467-445318 GCF_001263615.2 Arthrobacter sp. Hiyo1
CCTCCGGACCGGACACTCGCCTCCGTGCCGCCCTCGCCGGGTTCCCCGTTGCCGGGCTGACCGGGACGCTCGGCGACCGCTACGCAGACGCCACCACCTCCCAAGGGGCTGGATTGGTGCGGGCCAAGACCGGCACCTTGAATTCGGTGATCGCTCTGAGCGGCTATGTGGTGGACGCGAACGGCCGCCTCCTGGTCTTTTCCTTTATCGGCAACGGGCTGACGCCGGGCGCGGCGGGGAACAAAGTGGCGCTGGACAGGTCCGCGACGGCCCTCGCGTCATGCGGTTGCCGCGCCGGCTGACCTTTGCCGCTGCCTGGCGTTCGCCGCTGAGCGAACTTAAGGGTGCAGATTCAGACTGTTGTGTTCTGATGGTTCGTATGGAGTCTCAGCAGCAAGCCCAGTCCCTCATCAACTGGGAGCTGGCCGCCTCCACGGCCGCCCGGCTCGCTCCCCCCGGTCCCGTACTGAGTCCGGCCCAGATCGGCAAAGCCGTGGACAGCCTGCGCTTCAGTGCGGACATTTCGGTACCGCATGTGCATGACATCACCGGTTTGGAAGCCGCGCGCGATCTCCGCGATTCCCATGTGCTCGTGGTTGACCGGGCGTCGTGGGCGAAGGCCAATACCCAGAGTTTTGCGGTGATGCTCCAGCCGGCCCTTAAACAAATGCTGGATTCCCGGCGGGGTCCGGCGATGACACCGGCAGCGGCGGCCGCGAGCGGCGCCATCACCGGCAGCCAGCTCGGGGCTGTGCTTGCCTTCTTGTCGAGCAAAGTCCTGGGCCAATACGATCCCTTCGCCGCGCTCGCCCCGGACTCGAAAGCACCGCCTGCGGGCCGGCTCCTGCTGGTGGCTCCGAACATCATCTCCGTGGAGCGCGAGCTCAACGTCGATCCAGACGATTTCCGGCTCTGGGTCTGCCTTCACGAGCAGACCCACCGGGTGCAGTTCGCCGCGGCTCCCTGGCTCCGGACCCACATGCTCGAGGAAATCGAGCGCCTCAGCGCCAATCTCATCGGCAATGTGGACTCCATCATGGATCGCGCTACTGCCGCCGCGCGCTCCCTGCGCGATCGCTCCACCGGCGCCACACCCGGCCGCGGGGCCATCTTGGACCTGCTCCAGAACCCTGAGGAAAAGGCCTCGCTCTCGCATCTCACAGCTGTCATGAGCTTGCTTGAAGGCCACGCCAACGTGGTGATGGACGCCGTCGATTCCACCCTTGTCCCTTCAGTGAAGACCATCAGGCAGCGCTTCAACGCACGGGGCAAGGACCGGGGCGTGATCGAGAAGTTCATCCGCAACATCCTCGGCCTGGATGCCAAGATGCGCCAGTACAGCGACGGAGCCAAGTTTGTCCGCGAAGTGGTTGCGGTGGCGGGCATGGAGGGCCTCAACCGGGTCTGGGAATCGGCCGACAAACTGCCTACGGAGACCGAGATCCACGACTCCAAGCTGTGGCTTGAGCGGATGGGGCTGTGACCGCAGGCACCACATCGGGCCAGGGCGGAAGCAGTAGAAACCCGCCAAGCACTGAAAGCGCTCCAAGCAGTGGACGACGGCGTCCCGGGCGTTTGGCGCCGGTCGTCGGCAAAGCACGGAATATGTTGCAGGACGCGCTGGCCTCCGCGGGCTACCCCGAGCGAATCCTGGTGGCTTGCAGCGGGGGGCCGGATTCCTTGGCGCTTGCCTCAGTGGCAGCCTATTTTGCCCGGCGTGGCCACGTTCACGGCCGCCCCGTGAGCGTAGCCGCCGTCGTGGTTGACCATCAACTGCAGGAAGGCTCGGCTGAGGTCGCGGCACGGACCGTGGCGATCCTTGAAGGGCTGGGACTCTCGCCCGTCCAGCTG
>NZ_DF952471.1:445489-449247 GCF_001263615.2 Arthrobacter sp. Hiyo1
CGCGTTCCCTCGCCGGGATGCGGCCCGCCCGCGGCAAGCTCCTTCGTCCCTTCCTCGGGCTTCGCCGCGCCGAAACGCTCGAAATCTGCGAGGTCGAGGAACTCGAAACCTGGCACGATCCCAGTAACGCTGACCCCGCCTTCGCCCGCTCGCGGACCAGGGTTGAGGTGATGCCCTTGCTTGAGGACAAGCTGGGGCCCGGGGTGGCCGAATCACTCGCCCGCACCGCAGCGATCCTGCAACAGGATGCCGACTTCCTGGAGCACCTTGCCGCTGAGAGCTATGCGGGCCTCGTGAACCGGAGCGACGACGGGGTCTGGCTCCCGGAAGACCGCTTGAGGGAATTGTCCCCCGCGCTGAGGTTCCGCGTGATCGCCAAGGCGGCGGCGACGTCGGGGGCCAACAGCCCGGCTACGGGCGGCTTCAGGCCGCCGAAGGCTTGCTGCGTCGCCAGGGATCCGCGGGCCCCGTGCAGCTTCCCGGTAGCGTCAGCGTCTACCGCGTATCCCTGAGCGAATTGGAGCGGGAGGCCGCAGCCGGGGGAACTGCCGTTCCCCGCGAAGGCGGCGGCTGTGGGAAGCTAGTATTCCGGCATCAAAGATCGCCCCAACAGTAGCCGCACCCACGCATCAACACAGGAGCCATTGGTGGATTCAAACGACGTCCAGGCAGACCTCAAACACGTTCTCTACACCAAGGAGCAGATCCAGCAACGGATCGCCGAACTTGCTGCACAGATTGACAAGGACTACGAGGGCCGCGAGCTGCTCATCGTCGGCGTGCTCAAGGGTGCCGTCATGGTCATGGCAGACCTCGCGCGTGCGCTGCACAGCCATGTCAGCATGGACTGGATGGCGGTGTCCTCGTACGGCTCCGGTACCCAGTCGTCCGGCGTCGTGCGCATCCTCAAGGACCTTGATACCGACCTCATGGGCAAGGATGTCCTGATTGTCGAAGACATTATCGATTCCGGCCTGACCCTCTCCTGGCTCAAGACGAACCTCGAATCGCGAGGCACCGCCTCGGTGGAAATCTGCACCGCTTTCCGCAAGCCCACGGCCGCCAAGGTCGAGATCGACGTCAAGTATGTCGGCTATGACATTCCCAACGAATTCGTCGTCGGATACGGTCTCGATTACGCCGAGAAATACCGCAACCTGGACTTTGTGGGAACCCTCGCCCCGCACGTTTACGAATAGCCTTTCATTTCGCGTCCTAGACGCAAATGAAAGCGAGAGAAGTCGGCCGCCCCATTGGGAGGCCGACTTCTCTTTTTAACTCATTAGGGGAGGGCTGCCGATAATGGGGGATTTGCGTGTTAGCGTTCAGCTCATTAGTCGTTTGACTTGACCTGTGGGGGGCATTTTGAGTACGAGTTCAGTTTCAATGTCAAAGCGCGGAAAGATGCGGGCGCTTTTGGCCGGCGGATTGGTCCTGGGGGTCGGCGCGGCGGTTGTGTTGGCCGCGTGGAACGATTCCGAGTTCGCCACCGGAACATTCACGGCGGGCACTTTCAATCTTCAAGGAAGCACAGACGGCGCGTCGTACACGGACCACGCTGCCTCCCCTGGCGCCACCTTGCCATTCACCCTCAACCCGACCAATCTGGCGCCGGGGGACACCGTCTACGCGCCCTTCGCGGTGCGGCTGGCGGCCAACACCACTACAGGCTCCACTGTCACGGTGAATACAGCCACCGCCACCGGGTCGGTTGCGAACCTGAGTTATGAACTTGTCCAGCCCACGTCCTTCGGATGCTCCAGCAGCACCACGGGAACCGAATTGGTGCAGGCGGGTACCGCTCTCAATGGAGCGCTGAGCGGAGTCACGTTTACCCTCAGCCCCGGCAGCCCCGCGAGCGATCCCGGTGACGCGGTCTTCCTCTGCTTCAAAGTGACTGCGGCCGCCGGCTTGGTCCAAGGGCAAAACGGCACGGCCACGTGGCAGTTCGCTGCGGCATCCACCTCCTGACCAGCCGCGATGACCGGACGCAGGGCGACTCGTCGGCCTGAGCGGGGCCGCCAGCGCTTCCTCCGTGTGCGCGCCATCTTGGCCGGGGGCCTTGTCCTCGGTGCCGGATGCACGCTGACCCTCGCTGCCTGGAACGATTCCGAGTTCGCGGCAGGAACATTCACCGCCAGCTCGTTCCAGATCGAATCCTCCGTCAACTCAGGAGGTGCATGGCTGGCACATCCCACGTCGGGATCCGCTGCCACCATGGCATTCAGTGCGGCAGGAATGTCACCAAGCACCGTCAACTACGCTCCCATCTGGATCCGGACTACTGCGGGGTCGCTTTCCGGAACCTTGACGCTCCAAGGAGCCAGCAACAACAACGCCGCCCTGGCCGCTGCCCTGGCCTATCGCGTGGTCAGGTACTCGTCCGGATCGTGCGACTCGAGCCAGTTCACGGCCGGGGCGAGCTACCTTGTCGGGACCTCGGCGTCGACGGTGCCACTCACCACGGCCGGTGCCGCCACAGCGGTGGCTGCGAACTCGCTGAGCCCCACCCAGATGTGCTTCGAGGTCACGATGCTTGCCTCCGCGGACAACTCCCTGCAGGGGGCCAGCGTGACGGCAACCTGGGAAATCAAGGGAACGTCCGACTCATGAGGACGGTGCTTGAGCCGGTGGGGTCCCGACGACGGACGGCCGACAACCGCAGGCGCCTCGCCGACGTCGTGCGCGAGACGTTGCTTAACCTCGCGGCGATCGGCGGCGCCATCTGCATCCTCCTGACGTTGGCCGCCGTCTTTTTCCACATCACGCTCATCATGTTCAAGACCGGCTCGATGTCTCCCGGGATCCCTGCTGGATCCTTGGCCATAGTCCGCGAGGTCCCGGCGTCGGAAGTGCGGACAGGGGACGTTGTCACCGTGGACCGGCCGGGACAATTGCCCGTCACCCACCGGGTCACATCCTCCCGGATGGTCGACGGCGCCACGGCCGTCCTCACGCTCAAAGGCGACGCCAATCCCGTGGAGGATCCCGCACCGTACACCGTCTCCAAAGTCCGCACGGTGCTCTATTCGGTGCCGGGTATTGCCTACGTTGTTGCGGGAGCATCGAGCCCCTGGGTGCTTGGCGGCACTACGGTTGCCGTGTCCGCGTTGGTGACCTGGGCGCTGTGGCCCCGCCCCGAGAGGGCCCCGCGGGCCCGAATCAAGGCGAGGCGATGATCGGACACGGGAGCCTCAGGCGTTACGCGGCGACAGTCGCCTTGGTATCGCTGGGTCTGCTCTGCTCCGCTCCGGCGTCGGCGGCGACAGACGGGCCGGACCTGATCCTGACACACGGGGGGAGCAATCCGCCGGCCGTCCTTGCGCCCGGATCTACCAGCCGATGGAGTATCGGGGTGACCGCCAGGGCCGTGACCCTGCACGAATTGAGGATGCGGCTGCTTGCGGACGGCCCACTTATGGAGCTTGCCGCATCGGATGAGTCGGCACGAGTCGTCACGGTAGGTGTCCGCAGCTGCACCACCGCCTGGGCGGCGGAGGTCTGCCGGTCCGGTGAAAACACCGTCATCCCGACGACGACGCTTTCCTCCTTGGGTGGTGCGACCAGTCTTGCAAATCCCGACGGCGGAATTCCGGCCGGCGTCGAACTGCTGCTTGAGGTGACGCTTTCGCCGTCGGCGGGTAACAGCGTGCAGGGGCTTTCAACCAGAATTACGGCCAGGGTGGACGCCGCCGGCGAGCCAGCCGGGCCGCACGACTTCCCGGCACCGCTCTCGCGGATACCGGCTTCCGCCTGGG
>NZ_DF952471.1:449452-457293 GCF_001263615.2 Arthrobacter sp. Hiyo1
GGTCCCGGGCGGAACGGGGACCACGGACGCGAGCTGGTCCGCCTCCGAAGTTGGCTCCGGTACACTGAACGCGCTCACGGTTCCCCCGCCGGTCATGATCGGCCCGTGTACGCTCAGCCCCGGGGTCGCCGGGACCAGCCCCGTGATCACCGTCAACTGGCGATTCCCGGCGGGAACCGCGTATGCGGCGCCCGCCAACGTGAACTACTACGTAGCCAACGGGGGACTTCTCCCGAATCTGACAGGCGTGGTGCTGGGAACCAACCTCTCCACGACGGGCCCTGTCGGAGGCGTGTACACGACGCAATTCAAGTCGGGCGTGCTGGGCGGTTTGCTGGGGGGCTCCTACGGTGTCTATCTGCAGACGAAGGACGCTCGGGGTGGGTCTCCTCCTTGGCCACGGCAAACGCATCCATGGGACTGGCGGGCGCCAACCCGGCCTGTACCGTGCAGTAGTTGCAACCGTTCGACGATTGCGTTCGACCGCTGCGCGGGGATCCTGAAAGAACGGTGGATTTCCCCCGGGAACTTCCGGAATTCCGTGTTCATGTACGCCTAGAGGGAACTTTTGCCTCTCACTGTGCGTGAATCACTCCGAACGGTGTAAAGCTAGAAACTGACGCAGCACCACACGCGCGCAGAAGCTGCGCCGTGCAGCACTACCAGGAGGGACGGGGCGGAGCCCCCGAACAGATGAAAGCTAAGAGTTTCTTCAAGGGCCCGGGCATCTGGATTGTTGTCGTAGTCGGCTTGCTCCTGGTGGCATTTGCAACCCTTGCCCCCGGCGGATCCACCCGTATCGACACCGACAAGGGCCTCGCGATCCTCTCGCAGAGCGGCAAGGTGGACCAGGCCAAAATCTACGATGCCGAGAACCGCGTTGACCTGACGCTGAAAGACAACCTCGTCATCGATGGCCAGGACAAAGGCAAGAACGTCCAGTCTTCTACGTCACCGCGCGAGCCGGGGATGTCGTCAAGGCCGTCACCAACGCCCAGCCATCCGGTGGCTTCACGGACCAGCCCGTCGAGAACAACTGGTTCTCCGGGCTGTTCTCCCTCCTCATCCCCGTCCTCCTGCTGGGTGTGCTTTTCTGGTTCCTGCTCTCCCGCATGCAAGGCGGCGGTTCCAAGGTGATGCAGTTCGGAAAGTCGAAGGCCAAGCTGGTCAACAAGGACATGCCGCAGGTTACCTTCTCTGACGTTGCCGGTGCGGACGAGGCCGTCGAAGAGCTCCAGGAGATCAAGGAATTCCTCGCAGAACCGGCGAAGTTCCAAGCCGTCGGCGCGAAGATCCCCAAGGGCGTGCTGTTGTACGGCCCTCCGGGCACCGGCAAGACCCTCCTGGCCCGCGCCGTCGCAGGCGAGGCCGGCGTCCCGTTCTTCTCCATCTCGGGCTCGGACTTCGTCGAAATGTTCGTAGGCGTCGGTGCTTCGCGCGTCCGCGACCTTTTCGAGCAAGCCAAGTCCAATGCGCCCGCCATCATTTTCGTTGACGAGATCGACGCCGTCGGACGTCACCGTGGCGCCGGCATCGGCGGCGGCAACGACGAGCGCGAGCAGACCCTTAACCAGCTCCTCGTCGAAATGGACGGCTTCGACGTCAAGACCAACGTCATCCTGATCGCGGCAACCAACCGTCCGGACGTCCTGGACCCTGCCCTGCTCCGTCCGGGCCGCTTCGATCGCCAGATCACTGTTGAGGCACCGGACCTGATTGGTCGTGAACAGATCCTGAATGTCCACGCCAAGGGCAAGCCGATGGCCCACGGCGTCGACCTCAAAGGCGTCGCGAAGAAGACCCCGGGCTACACGGGTGCCGACCTTGCCAACGTGCTCAACGAGGCCGCACTCCTGACGGCCAGGTCCAATGCCAACCTGATTGACGACCGCGCCCTGGACGAGGCAATCGACCGCGTCATGGCCGGCCCGCAGAAGCGCAGCCGCGTCATGAAGGAAATGGAGCGGAAGATCACCGCCTACCACGAAGGCGGCCACGCCCTGGTGGCAGCGGCATTGCGCAATTCAGCCCCTGTCACGAAGATCACCATCCTGCCCCGAGGCCGCGCACTCGGCTACACGATGGTCGTTCCCGAGGACGACAAATATTCGATCACGCGCAACGAACTCCTCGACCAGATGGCCTATGCATGGGTGGCCGCGTTGCAGAGGAAATCGTCTTCCACGACCCCTCCACGGGCGCCTCGAACGATATCGAAAAGGCCACTGGAACTGCGCGCAAGATGGTCACCCAGTTCGGCATGAGCGAGCGCATCGGCGCCGTGAAGCTTGGCGCCGGCGGCGGCGAGCCGTTCCTCGGCCGGGACATGGCACAGGAACGCAACTACTCGGACTCGGTGGCGTACATCGTTGACGAGGAAGTGCGCCGCCTGATCGATCAGGCCCACGACGAGGCCTATGCCATCCTGACCGAGAACCGCGACGTCCTGGACCAGTTGGCCCTTGAGCTGCTTGAGCGCGAAACGCTGAACCAGGCCGAGATCGCCCACATCTTCCGCGACATCCGCAAGCGTGATTTCCGCGAGGTATGGCTCTCCAAGGAGTCCCGTCCGGTCCAGACCATCCCTCCGGTGGAATCCCGTGCGGAGAAGGCCGAGCGCGAAGCCCAGGAACAAGCCAAGGCAGCTCGTCTCGAAGAGCCTTTGGACGCCCAGCCCCCGCACCCGCAGGGAGTCGGCAGCCAGGAGTCATTCACTGGTCAAGGACCTGACGCAGGCACCGACGTTTCGCATCAAGGCTAAGCTTTCTGCTGTGACTCACATCGACGACGACGACTTCAGCGGTGCCGCCAGTGACGACTTTGGCGACGCCTCCGGGGGAAAATCAGGTGGCCACGGCCACGGCCACCACTCATATAAGGTCGACCGCCCCCGCATCGAGGCGGCCGTCCGCGAGATCCTCATTGCGGTGGGCGAGGACCCGGACCGTGGCGGACTGGTGGATACGCCGAAGCGCGTAGCCAAGCTTACGCCGAGGTGTTCGCGGGCCTGCACCAGGATCCCGAACATGTCCTGTCCACCACGTTCGACCTCGACCATGAGGAACTCGTGCTGGTCAAGGACATCCCGTTCTATTCCACGTGCGAGCACCATTTGGTGCCGTTCCACGGCGTCGCGCACGTTGGATACATCCCTTCCCACGACGGCAAAGTGACGGGGCTGAGCAAGCTGGCCCGCCTCGTCGACATTTATGCCCGCCGCCCCCAAGTGCAGGAACGCCTGACCACCCAGATCGTCGAAGCGCTCGTGACCCACCTCAAGCCCAGGGGCGCGATCGTCGTCGTCGAATGCGAACACATGTGCATGTCCATGCGTGGCATCCGCAAGCCCGGCGCCAAGACCGTCACCAGCGCAGTGCGCGGGCAACTTCATGACCCGGCCACCCGCGCCGAAGCCATGAGCCTCATACTCGGAAGGTAACAAAGACCATGGATTCCCTCGCAGCAGCACCAGGAACGGGCCCGGCTACCAGCCCCCTGCCCATTCTCCGCAAACCCCGTCCAGCTGCCCGCTTCGCGGACCTGCCGGCCGACCGCACGCTCGTCATGGGAATTCTGAACGTCACGCCGGATTCATTCAGCGACGGCGGAAAGCACCCGACGGCGGACACCGCCATCGCCCACGCATTGCGCATGTTGTACGCGGGAGCGGACATCATCGACGTCGGCGGCGAATCGACCCGCCCGGGCGCCGAGCCCGTCTCCCCGGAAGAAGAACAGCGCCGGGTCTTGCCGGTGATTCAGGCACTCGTGAAGGCGGGAGCGCTCGTCAGCATCGACACGACACATGCGTCGACGGCCGCCGCGGCCGTGGAGGCAGGAGCCGCGATCATCAACGATGTCTCAGGCTGAGCCTCGAACCTGAGATGGCCGAACTCGTTGCACGCACCAAAGTGCCCTATGTCCTGACCCATCGCCGGGGCGACGCCGAGACCATGAACAGCCTTGCCGACTACGGCAATGTGGTTGACGAAGTCATCGAAGAGCTCAAGGGCGTCCGCGACAAGCTCTACGCGGCAGGCGTCACACCGGAGCAAATCATTGTGGATCCAGGCCTGGGCTTCTCCAAGGACGAGGACCAGAACTGGCAACTCCTCAAGTACATCGGCAAGCTGGATGAACTTGGCCACAAGGTCCTGATTGGAGCTTCCCGCAAGCGTTTCCTCGGGACGCTCCTGACGGTGGCCGGCAAGGCGGCGGCACCGGAGGAGCGCGATCATGCAACCGCTGCCATCACGCTATCAGTGCCGCGAACGGCGCCTGGGCCGTGCGCGTCCACGACGTCGGCCCCAGCCTTGACGCCGTCAAGGTTGCCGCACGCATCAGACACTAAGCTTCGTGGACAAAGGGGGAGGAACCGGTTTGGACAGGATCACACTGACCGGCGTGACCGCCGTCGGGCATCACGGCGTCTTCGACTTCGAGCGCCGGGACGGACAGCCGTTCGTCGTCGACGCGGTGCTGTACACCGATTTCAGCAAGGCAGCGGAAACCGATGACCTGCAGTTCACGGCGCACTACGGCGAAGTGGCCGAGTACATCACATCCCTCATTACGGGCGAACCCCTCAACCTGATCGAGGCCCTCGCCGTACGGATCGCCGAGGGGATCCTGGCTGGCTTCAACGTTGCCGCCGTCGATGTCACGGTCCACAAACCCAAGGCCCCCATCGAGGTACCCTTCGGTGACGTCACCGTCAGTGTCCACAGGGAGCGTGCATGACCTCCCGTTTCACGAAAGCCATCCTGGCCTTGGGCAGCAACCTGGGTGAGCGGAACGACACCCTCTCCACCGCGGTCGCCGACCTCGTTGACCGCCCGGAAATCCGCCTGCTCGGAGTCTCCCCGGTGGTACAGACGAAAGCCGTGGGCGGGCCTGTGGGGCAACCGGATTTCCTCAACATGGTGATCGCCATTGAGACCACGCTTACGCCGCTGGAACTGTTGCAACACTGCCACGACGTCGAACAAATGCACCACCGGGTCCGCGAGGTCCGCTGGGGCCCGCACATTGGACGTGGACATCATCGTCTATGGCGAGTTCAGAAGCGACGACGAAACACTGACCCTGCCGCATCCGCGGGCTGCGGAGCGGGCCTTCGTGCTCTATCCGTGGGCCCTCCTGGACCCTGCTGCGCGGCTCAACGGTGAGAGCGTCGCCGAGCTGGCCGCCAAAGCCGAGGACTTTCCCGGGCTTCGGCCTTTCGACGGTTTCGATGGATCCGGCAGCGTCGCTGCCGCGGGAGCGGTGGAATAGTCCATGAAGGCCATGCGACCGCTCTTGTTGGCGATCATCGCCGTCGTTCTTGCCGCCATCGGCTGGCTGACCACCGTGCTCACTACGCGCTACAGCATGGCGACGCCGGTTCTTCCTCCTTCCGCGTTGATAACCATGGGCTTCATCGCCGTGCTGACCTTGATCATGGGCATCCGCGTCCTGCGGTGGCGCAACGGCAAGAAAAAGACCATGCTCAACCCCATCTTGGCGGCGCGAACCCTGATCCTGGCCCAGGCCTGCGCCTATGCCGGCGCGGTGCTGCTGGGCTGGCATGTGGGAATCGTGATTGAGCAACTCCGGCTCTGGAGCTTCCGGAGCGACCAAGGCATCTTGTGGCTCGCGCTCATCATGGGCGGCGGCGGGCTCATCATGGCCATCGTGGGCCTCGTGGTGGAGCGGTTCTGCCGAATCCCTCCGGAAGACCTGGAAGGCGGCCCCGGCGTCAGGGATCCACGTCGTGGCGAGGCCAAGGGCGAAGGCGAATATGCATACCGCGGCGATTGATCCTCCTGGCCTCCAGTGGCTGCGCGTTTCGCGGAAATACGTGACCGTGCGGATTGTCGAGTGGGCCATTGGCAACGTGATCACGATCGGCCTGTTCAGCTTGCCCTTGCTTTTCGTTGAACTGGGATGGTGGAAGTGGCCACCGCTGTGGCTCGCCGTCGCCGTTCCCGCGGCCTTTCTGCTGGTTGGCCTGTGGCGGCTTGTGTTGATTCCGAGGCAAGTGAGGGCCATCGGCTATGCGGAACGTGACGACGACCTGCTGATCCGCCGCGGCATCTTCTTCCAGCGGACCATGGTGGTTCCCTACGGCCGGATGCAATACGTCGACGTTGCGGTTGGACCTGTCGAGCGGGTCCTTGGGCTGTGCACCCTCAAACTCCACACCGCTTCAGCCGGAACCAACGCCCACCTTCCCGGACTTCCCGCCGCTGAAGGCGCACGGCTGCGCGAGCAGCTTTCGGCCCGCGGCGAAGCGAGGCTGGCCGGGCTGTGACCCAGGAACACACCGTCGTCGACGGCGACTGGCACCGCGTCCACCCGGCGTCGCCCTTCGTGCGGGGATGGGTGGCACTGGCGGCGATCGTCTATTTCTTCGGCCGCGATACCTTCGAACGGGCCCTCCAAGGCCGCGGACCATAGGCGACAACTTCAACGAACGGACGCTCTGGCTCCTGGCCGGGGGCGGCGTCGTGCTGTTACTTGCTTTGGGTTCTTTCGTCCTCAGCTGGTACTTCACCAGGTACCAGCTTGCCGAAGGCTACGTAAGGGTCAACACCGGCTTCCTGTTCAAGCAGCAGCGCCAGGCGCGGCTTGACCGGGTCCAGGCCATCGACATCGTGCAGCCCCTGCTTGCCCGTATTTTCGGGCTCGCGGAGCTGAAGTTCGAGGTGGCCGACGCCGGCCATTCGGCCGTGCGGCTCTCTTACCTCAGGCTCGCCCAGGCCAAACAGCTCCGTGCCACGATCCTGGGCCGGGCCGCCGGCATTGCTGACGGGAGCGAAACGGTCGACGTGCCCGAGGCCCCCGAGCAGGTGGTGCTCTACGTGCCGCCTGGACGGCTTGTCGGTTCGCTCATCCTGAGCGAGCAGAGCCTCTTCATTGTGCTCAGCGCCATCGCGTCCGTGTTGGTGTCAGTGCTGACCGAGTCCCGGGCCTTCATCCTCTACTTGATTCCGGCAATCCTCGGCTTGGGAACCGCCTACTGGCGATCGTTCAACACGGGCTACAACTTTACGGCGGCAGTTTCCCCGGACGGCATCCGCCTGCGCTACGGGCTCCTGGACACCCGGGCCCAAACCGTGCCTCCCGGCCGCATCCAGGCCCTCAAGGTCACGCAGCCGCCGCTGTGGCGGATTCTCGGCTGGTACAGGATCCACGTGAACGTTGCCGGCTACGGTGAACACCACCGCAGCGAAGGCGAGCACCGGACCCTGTTGCTTCCGGTCGGCCGGAAGCCTGAAGTGATGATGATGCTCTCGCTCGTCCTGCCCGATCCTGGTACCGCCGATCCTGAACGGGTGTTCACCGCCGGGTTGACCGGACTGGATTCAGGCGCCGGCTTTGTCACTACCCCCAAGCGTGCCTGGATTCTTTCCCCGTTGGGCTGGCGACGCAACGGCTTCCTTTCAACGGACACGGCACTGCTGCTGCGCTCCGGCCGCTTGTGGCGGAAGTTGGTGATGGTCCCGCATCAACGAACGCAGTCGATCGCCCTCCACCAAGGTCCGTTGGCCCGGCTCTTCGGCGTCGCCGACCTCGTGTTGCATACGACTCCGGGACCGGTAGCGCCCCGCCTCATCCAGGCAGCCACCGAGGAAGCAGTCGGCTTGTTCGACCAGCAGGCGGCCCGGGCCCGCAAAGCCCGCAAACTGCAAAGTTCCGAGCAATGGTTGGCGCAACTTCCGTCCGCCGCCATGCCGGCCCCGCCCGCCACGCCTGCCATGCGGCGTGCATCAACCCAGGAGGAACCCGACCATGGCTAGGCCAGGACGACTCGGCGTAGGAATCATTGGCGCCGGCAAGGTGGGTGCCGTACTGGGTGC
>NZ_DF952472.1:0-1516 GCF_001263615.2 Arthrobacter sp. Hiyo1
GCCGCGCGGCGCTGGCAAGTCCAGGTTCCAGTGGCGCGAGACCATCAGCAGCCAATCGACGTCGTCGTCGTGGCCCGCTCCGCCGGGTCCGGGCGTGATGAAGAAGCGGGACACAACGCGCTGCGAGCCTTCGGCGTCTCCGTAGAGGACATCCACCGTGAAGCCTTCTCCGGCTGCTCCCGCGGTGGCGTTGCGGAAGTCGGCCGACTCAGGGTCCCGGATCGCAACCTGGCAGAATCCGGCGTCGTTGGCAGGCACGTAGATGTCCCGGGTCAGCCGGTGGAACTCTTCCACAGGCGCCAGCGGAGCCCTGGCGTCCGGTGGCAGGTGCCAACCATGCAGGACCGCCACTCCTGCACCGGCATTGCGCACAGACATCAACAAGTACACGGCGTTGCTGCTGATCTCCAGCGTGGCGTGGCCACCGCGCACCACCATCCACTTGCCTTCCATGAACCGCACTTTCTGCGGCGCGTCAGACCAGTTGGAGGGCAGCAGGATCGGGCGCAATCCGTTCAGCAGGGCACGCTCGGCCAGCCGCGCGGATCGGTTGGCCGATCTCGTGGAGATGAACGTCGCGACGGCGAGAACCGTCGTACCGAGGGCGGTGCCGAGGTTGGAGATCAGAACCCAATCGACCATAAGGCACATTCAACGCCTGTCCTGCCTCGCGGGCAATCGGCTGCGAAGCCGGACAGGCGTCGAACCCGGGCTCGGCGTTACCGGCCGCCCTCGATCTTCCGGCTGCGCTGGTTCTGCGCCATCGGACCGTACGGATAGACGCCGACGCGCGGTTGGCTGGCCTCCGTGAGCCGGCTGGTTTCCTCAGGGCTGAGTTCCAGGTCAGCCGCCGCCAGGTTGTCCGCCAACTGTTCCGTGGTTCGGGCGCCGAGGATCACGGAGGTCACGGCAGGCCGGTCCGCCAACCATGCCAGTGCAACTTGGGAATCACTGACGCATGATCTGCCGCGATCTTTTCCACTGTCCCGATGACGTCCCAGGTGCGGGGGTCATCGTTGCGTGCCTGCCACGCTTCCATGCCGCGTTCCGGGTTTTCACCGAGGCGGGTGGCTCCGGTGGGCGGCACGTCGCGCTTGTACTTGCCGGAGAGCCAGCCTCCGCCCAAGGGAGACCACGGCAACAGCCCGATGCCGGCATCCAGGGAAGCCGGAACGATTTCCGATTCGATTTCACGGACCAGCAGGCTGTACTGGGGCTGCAACGTCACCGGCGCGCTCCAGCCAAAGGCTTTGGCCACGTGCACGGCCTTGGTCAACTGCCACCCCAGGAAGTTGGAAAAACCGTAGTAGGCGATCTTGCCGCTGCTGACGGAGTCGTGCAGGAAGCGCAGCGTCTCCTCCAATGGCGTAATCGGGTCCCATGCGTGCATTTGGTAGAGGTCGATCTGCTCCACGCCCAGACGGCGCAGCGAGTCGTCCAACGCCCGCGTGAGGTGCGTCGGGAGGTGCCGACATCGTTCGGGGCCGTCCCCATGGGGAAGCGGCCCTTGGTGGCC
>NZ_DF952472.1:1541-6492 GCF_001263615.2 Arthrobacter sp. Hiyo1
TTCTGGCCAGCCTGCTGCCGCCCGTCGCGTTCCTGCTGATCATCTTCGTAGTGGCCGGCGCGGTCGGCCGGAACCCGGTCGCCCTGGTGGTCGAGGACAGCGGGCCGCAAGCGCAGAGACTCGTCTCGATCCTTGAGAACTCGGACGCCTTCCGCGTCCAGCGGGCAACTCCCTCTGAAGCCACCCAGCTGCTGGACACCCTTCAGGTTGCGGCGGTCATTACCGTGCCCGCCACGTTCGACGACGACTACCGGGCCCGGCGGCCCGACCCCGTCAGCGTGCAGATCAACAACCTGAACCTCGACTTCACCAACGATCTGCGCCGTTCAGTGCCAGCCGCTATTACGAATTTTTATGCCGGCCAGCCGGACACTCCGATCATGGTCGGCGTGTCCGAATCGGACCTGAGGCCGCACGACGTCGACCTGGTCCAGTTCCAGCTCGTGCCGATCCTCGTGCTCCTTCTCACGATCATGGGGATCGTCAACGGCGGGTTGGCCGCGGCCCGCGAGTTCGAAGACCTGACCATCAAGCGCTGTTGCTCTCGCCGATTGGCCGCGGGACACTGATTGCCGGCAAAATCCTGGCGTGCTGGGTGACGACAATGCTCGTGGCGGCGGTGGTGCTGGCCTTGTCGTTCGCCTTTGGGGTGCTCCGGCCTGCCGGCTGGTATTGGTTGCCGGCTCTGGCCGCGATCGGATTGATCGCGCTGGCGGCCGCGGGGCTTGGGACCGCTTTGGGAGGCGCGCTGCGACGCTTTTCAGCCGTTGCCGGGGCAGGCATCAACCTCTCCATCTACCTGTTTTTCCTCAGCGGAGGAATCAGTGTTGCAGCCTTCCTGCCGGATTGGATCCAGGCCATAGCGCATTTCACACCAACGTTTTATGGCGTGGATGCCTTGGAGGCCGCGATCTTCTACCAATCGACCGACAACCTCGGCCGCGACCTCGCGGTACTGCTGGCTACGGCCGCAGTCGGACTCGTCTTGGGGACGGTGTCCCTCCGGCGGCGGCTCGTCGATTACTAGGCTCCGATGGCTGCCTCAGTTCCCTTGACCTAGGTGTGCGAAACGTTTCACGCTTGCTTTTCAGTGGTTGGGGGCCAGTGGGTTTCGGTCGGGGGGATTCGCCACCCAGCCGCCGATGCACCGTCGATCAACGTTCGGATCGCGCCCGTGACGATAGGCCGTGTGTCATCCGCGCGATGCAGCAAGTCCCATGCCCACAGCGGTACCGGGGACGTGACGGGCCGGCGGGTCAAGGTGGGTGGCATCGGCGCCGCATGGCGTTTAGGCGATTGCAGCACTGGCCGCCTCAAGCGGGCCACATGTTCGAAGAATGCCGGTCCGGTAATGCCACCGTCGTCGATGTGTGTGACGGACGCCCCGCTGGCCTTCGCGAAGGCCAACGCATAGCGGTTCCACGAGTCCCAGGACGCTTCGTCAACATCGACGAGAACCGTGAGCTCGGCTGCTGGCACGCTGTCGTGACGGGTCGCGTGGTGGGCGCCTGGCATGACCGCCTGCAGTCGCTCGTACATTAGGAGCTCGGCCACCAGGTTCTGCCGCACGACGTCGGCATTCTCAATCCACGCGATGGCGAGGTCGAGGCTGCCTTCGGCACCCGCGCCGCTTGGGTATGGGATGGCAGGACCCACTCGTCGATACGGATCCGAAGGGTGGGCATTGTCGCGATCCCCGGGGGAAGCCAACTGACATAGCCCAGCCGCAGCGGCAACTGTCGGTCTCCGTTGCGAGCCCGATCGAACGCTCGCGTGGCAGCGGCCAACACCTCGCGGGCGTCAGTCAGGAACTCGCTGCCGGCGGGCGTCAACTCGACATGCCTGCGATCACGGATGAGGAGCTGAGTCCCGAGCTCGCGCTCAAGGTTGATGATCTGCTGGGACAGCGACGGGCCGGCAATGTGGAGCCGCTCTGCGGCTCGACCGAAATGCAGCTCCTCGGCGACAGCGACAAAGTAGGTGAGCTGCCGGAGTTCCACGGGTTGATTGTACGCCGGAATGACCGCTGGGAGGCGGGGCCTACCAGTGCTCGGATACAAGTCGTGGACCGCAGACGTGTACTCGGGTTGACTCAGAGAAAGGGCACCCGCCCGCAGGCCAACAATCACACAACAAAAAAGAAATCAGTCCGATGGAATTCCTCACCACCCTCACCACGAACGTCCCGCATGGAACGCCGGAATCGACGGTCGACTCCACCAAGGATCGCGAGGCTATCCGCGCTGCCGAACTCGCGCAGATGGGCCACCTCCTGCGATTGTGGCGGCCGCCCACAGAGCCGGGCGAGTGGCGCACTGTCGGCCTCTGGAGCGCCGACACTGAAGCCGATCTCAAGGAAATCCTTGCCTCGCTCCCGTTGCACGTGTGGATGACCGTAGAGATCACGCCACTGAATCCACACCCGAACGATCCTGTGCCGGCGAAGGCCTGCCCATCTGCGGGCCATCCACGTCTAGACCCTGCTTCGACGTCCTCTGAATAGGCCGAAGATCAGCAGCACGATGACGGCCCCCAGGATGGACAGCAGCCAGGTCCTCAGATCGAAGAAGTCTCCCAGTCCACCACCGAAGACGAGGGAACCGATCCAACCACCAAGAAACGCCCCGACAACTCCTAGAAGGAGGGTAAGCAGCAAGCCGCCGCCTTGCCGTCCAGGAAGAATGGCCTTTGCGATGGCGCCCGCAATCAGGCCGAGCAGAAGAAAAGCGAGAAGTCCCATGGTGCATCTCCTTTGCAACGAAGACGAGCGCCAGTTCGGCGCTTCGCCTCTGAGTCAATCAGCATGCTTACTGGCAGGCAAGGCCCCGCGCCCTCCTATCCCAGGGTGGAGAGGGCCGCCGGTGCGCACTCAATCCTGACCGGCACGTCAGCGTCAACGGATTTCACTTCACCGTCGATCTGGTAGCTCAGGGGCTTGAGGGTGGTGAACGAGTAGCTGCTCACGCTGGGCTGGTCCCCCAGCCCCTTGGTAGCCGCCCGCAGCGCCGTCAAGAGGACCCGCCACTTTGGCTTGTGGGCAAAGAGGACCACTTCGAATTTTCCGTCAGCGAGCTTGTCGTCGGCGCCGCTGAGCGTGGCATACTTGGCCATCTCCGGAATGTTGGCGAGCACGAGGCTGTCCAAACGGCGGCGCTTGCCGTCGGCCAGGCGTATTTCGAAGGGCTCGAACTTCGAGAAGGTCCGGATCACGGAGACCATTTCCTTCAGGGCGCCCTTGCCGCCCTTTTCCAGGTCAATCGCCATTACCGGGGTCAGCCCGAAGCCGACATACGAGTGCGCGTACTCCCCCGGCGAGCCCGACCCCTTTCCCGTGTGCACGCGCAGCAAATCGATGCTCCGCACCCTGCCCGCGGCGATCGCCTCCCCGAGCGGCTGGGTGCCCGTGCTCCGCCTGTGATCATTGGCATTGCCCGCCCCCAGCACCGCGCACACCGCCTTGGGGTTGCCTCCTTGCATTACGCCGTTGACAACCTCGTTGTAGCCGCCGTCACCACTGACGGAAACCACCAATACATCCCCGCCACCGCTCACAGCGTCGCGCGCCAGCTCGACGGCATGGCCAGCATGGGCGGTTGGCTGGAGCCTGATGTCCGCGGTGTAGCTGAGAAGATTCTCCAGCTCGTTGTGGAGACCCTCAGCCAGCCTGCGTGCATCCCCCGTGCTGTTGGGATTAAAAATAATGACGATCGATTCAAAGGTCCGTGCAGAAGTCATTGCCGCTCCGATATTCGCTCGTGATGACTTCGGTAAGTGTACTTACAATCCTCTCCTGCACGCTAAGGACCGGGTTCCGGCCAACTTAGCTGGACGGAACAATCAGCAAGGCCCGGTAGAATATCGTGCCATCCTCTCCCCCTTCCAGGGGTAACTGCGCGGGACGAGAAGCAAAGGCAGACCGATGGACACTCCAACACCACCGACCCCGCCTCGGCGTCCGCAGCCAGGAAGACCTCCTTCAGCGGGCCGCCCTTATCCTGCCCGGGCCAAAGTCATCAGCTCCCCGGTGCCTGTCCCGCTGGAGCCGCAAGAGCCGGATCGGGCCCAGCCGCCGGTACCCCCGGATGGCAAGAAGGCCAAACGATCCAAAGGGAAGTGGCGCCGCAAGCTCCTCTTGGCGCTGATCGCCCCGCTTGTTCTGGTCCAAATCGTCGCTTTCATGTTCAGCATGGGCGTGACCCCACCGCGCACCGCCTACATGCTGGAAGCGGGTGAACCCAACGTCTACCAGTTCGTCTCGATCAACCACATGAGCCGGCACTTGCTGGCGGCGACCATCGCCCATGAGGACGAACAGCTCGGCACGCGCAGCGGAGCCTTCGACGTCGGAGACCTCCAGGCGAGGGCGCAGGCGTACTTCCAGGGAAAGCCGGACCCCAGCGGTTCCACCATCCCCCAGCAGTTGGTCAAGAACATTTTCCTTTGGGACGACCAGAATGCCGTCCGCAAGGGAATTGAAGCCGTCCTGGCAACTCAGTTCAGCTACACGTTGAGCCCTCAGCGCACCTTGGAGCTCTACCTGAACTATGCCCAGTTCGGTCCCCATCTGTACGGGGTCTGCGCCGCAAGCTGGTACTACTTCGGAACACCACCGTGGAACATGTCCGATTACCAGTCGGCCCAGCTGATGGGCGTCCTTCCGCTGCCGGATCTGGTCAGGCGGGATCCCAACGGAGGCATCTACCTTGGCACAGGCGTCAACCCTGCCGTGTGGAACCTTGTGAACGGCGCCGCGAACGTCTGGGTCCCCCGGCAACTCGATGGCCTGGGCGGATGGCAAGCGGCCGTTGGAACGATCGGCATCACAGACACTGCCGACAGCCATGCCGGCCAGCGCTCCGACAACGACGCGTGCTCAACCATGCCCCAAAGCGTGAAGGACCGGATCCAAAGCGAAGCCGGCTAGGAACGCGGCCGGCGCCGTACCCGGGTT
>NZ_DF952472.1:8302-11381 GCF_001263615.2 Arthrobacter sp. Hiyo1
GTGGCCAGCACCACGCGGTCCCGCGCATCGGGCCGTTCGGCCAGCCAGCGGCCGATGATCTCCTCCGATACTCCGGCGCTGTAGACGTCTGCGGTGTCGATGAAGTTGCCACCGGCCGCAACGTAGCTATCCAGGATGTCGCGGGACGTTTCCTCGGTGGCCTCGGCCCCGAATGTCATGGTTCCCAGCGCGTAGTTCGACACCACGGCGCCGCTGTTGCCCAAAGTGCGGTATCGCATCATGTTCCTCAATCCTCGACGGGGGTGGTGCGGTTCGAATGGTAGGTGCGCCAGGTGTGTTCGGGCTGGAAGCCCAGCAGTCGCCTGGCCTTGTCGATGGACAGCATGGTCTCGTGCTCTCCCAGTTCCTTGATCACCTTGACGCCGGGGAATACCTCCGCAGCCAGGCTCGCACTCGACCGGCGCATGACGGTGTCCGCGTTGGCGATGATGAATGCTTCGAACCCCGGCTTGCCGTTCTCAAGGGCCCGCGCCACGGCCTGCGCGCCGTCCCGGCCGTCGATGTAACCCCACAGGTTCCACTTACGCAGCGTGGCGTCGGAGTCGAAGGATGGAAACCGTTCGTAGTCTTCCACGTCCATGACATTGGAGAACCGGAGTCCCACGATGCTGAGCTCAGGGTCCCAGCGAGTCAACTCGATGGCCATCTGCTCTTCCAAATGCTTCACCAGCGAATAGGTGCTTTCGGGCCGCGCCGGGTATTCCTCATCCGCCGGAATGTAGGGAGGGTCGACGTCGAACGGCAGGCCCAGCACCGTCTCACTTGAGGCGTAGACGACCTTCTTGATGCCGGCCCGGCGGGCCGCCTGGAACACGTTGTACGTGGAGAGCATGTTGTTCTCGAACGTCGCAGCATCCGGGATAATGCCGGGTGCTGGAATGGCCCCGAGATGCACCACGGCATCGAAGCCGCTGTGCCGGTCGTCCAGCCCCAGGAACACATCCAGCACTTGGCCATAGTCACGCAGGTCGACGATCGCCAGACCCGGGCTCCTTTCGCCCGCACGGTCCAGGTTCAACACCTGATGCCCGTCCCCGCTAAGCCGGCGCACCACGTGCCGGCCCAGTTTTCCGCTTCCACCCGTCACTGCAATTCTCATCAGTACTCCCTCGATACGGCTTGGTGGTCTCACATCGACACTAGGGCAGAAGCCGGCTCCTGCGCATGGCCCTCCTGGTCCTAGGAACGTCAGGCACCCGCTGACACGTGAGGTGGTCCACCGATGGTGCGACCACGGGATTTTGCCGACACGCCAGACTTTTCGGCATTTCACCTTGTGCCCGGGCCGCCGATCATCCACACTGGCTACAGATCCGCAGGAAGATGCTTCCGCCGATCAAGCCCGCCGGACTCTACGGCCGTCAACCGCCCCATCACAGAATGCCGGGCAACCCCTCTCGAACCACCGCTTTCCGCCTCGCCGGGTGCGCCCGGCCCTGGAAGCCCGCGAGCGCCGAGAGCCCCGGTACTTCCGCCGAGAAAGAGACCACAATGATCAAACGCCACTCGGACGTCGTCCTGGAAGTCACCGCCCACGACCCCGACACCATCGAAAACGACCTGAACACCGCCGTCGAAATCGCCCGCGAACATGCCGTCAAGGAGAGCCGTCACGGCATCCTCGTCACGCAGCATGGGTTCACCAGGTACACCGTCGCCATCAGCCGGGACGTTCCCTTCGGGCAGACACTCGAACGACGCGAATTGCCGGCGAGCCCGCTGGCAAAGACCGAATCGGGCTCGTGAGCACGCCACCATGACGCGATTCGAAGCAGGTGGGAGGATGGGCGCATGGAACTGCACATTACTGGCGACCCCGCCGCCGACCAATTGCTCAGCGATGACGCGTTCGCACTTCTCATCGGCATGTTGCTGGACCAACAGGTGACCATGGAGTCGGCGTTCGCCGGACCCGAAAAGATCCGGACGCGCATCGGATCCGTGTCCCCTGCCACAATCGCCGAATATGACCCGGATGGCTTCGTCGACGTCTTCAAGGAACGGCCGTCCGTCCACCGTTTCCCAGGCTCGATGGCCAGCCGCGTCCAGGATCTAGCCGCAGTTGTTCAGCGCGATTGGAACGGAGACGCAACCGCCATCTGGACCCGGGACGAGCCTGACGGCCAGGAAGTGCTCAGCAGGTTGAAAGGGTTGCCCGGCTTCGGAGAGCAAAAGGCAAAGATCTTTCTGGCACTGCTCGGCAAGCAGCGCGGACTCCAAGCGCCAGGTTGGCGTGAGGCTGCGGGCGCCTACGGCCAGAAGAACGCATTTCTTTCTGTCGCCGACATCGTGGATCCGGAGTCGCTGAGAAGAGTCCGCGCCAACAAACAGGCTGCCAAGGCCGCGATCAAAGCAGCGAAGGCATCCGGGAGCTGAGAGATACGCGGCGGGGATTTGTTCCCGCCAATATCGTGAAACGCTTACGGCATGGATCTCGAAGTGTCGCCCGCGCTCACGATTCCGACGTCGGAGCTTGGCTGGCGGTTCTCACGCTCGTCAGGGCCAGGCGGTCAACACGTCAACACCTCGGACAGCCGCGTCGAACTGTCATGGGATGTCGCCGGCTCCGCGGCGCTTTCCGATGACCAACGGCAGCAGCTCGTCACGCGTCTTGGACCACGCCTCATCGCCGGGGTGATCACCGTGACCGCCTCCGAGCAGCGGTCGCAATTGCGCAATCGTGAGATTGCCCTGGCCAAGCTCTCCCGCCTCGTGGCGGAGGGGCTTGCTCCCGAGCCTGCTGCCCGCCGGGCGAGCAAACCCACCCGGAGCTCGAAGCGCCGGCACCGGGTCACAAAGGAACACCGGGCGGCGACGAAACAACAACGAAAACGACCGTCCGCCGATTAACTGGCTTAGCGAATCCCGCTGTCAACAACCAGTGTGATGTGAACGGGGGTCTCCGAGATGACTACCGGCTCGGTCGCAGTCGAAACGTAACCGCCGACGTTGCTCGCTTTGATGACGTAACTGCCGTCAGGCAGTGTGAGATGGAAGGCTCCGGTTCCATCGGTCCGCGTCGAGCCCCGGACAGCTTCTCCGTCCAGGGCGACAACCG
>NZ_DF952472.1:11406-13926 GCF_001263615.2 Arthrobacter sp. Hiyo1
CGGACCGCCCGGGCCGGCGCACCCGGACGACCAGAGGACCGTGGCCAGCAGGGCCACGACACATCGCTTCACGTCGCTCACCTTAAGAACAGGTTCTCAGAAAGCCCGTGGCACCAGCACGTTCGTGGAAGGTCACCGTATGGCCGCCGTCGTCATGGAAGACCGCCCTTTGTCCCTCGACAGTCATGATGCCCGGCTGGTAGGGGTTGCCCCAGCCTGCCGGAGGATTGCCGTGACCGTCGTCCAGCGGTTCGTCTGCAATAAAGAATGAGCTGCACCTGCGCCTCGTAGATACCACAGTGCGTGAACAGAGCGAAAGGTATACCCGGGGCAGCGGATGTTGTCGGACTTCCCGGAACGTTGGTTTGCGGCGTTGCAGGCGACGCACATCCGCCCAGCACCGCCAGCGTGGCCGCCGCGGCGGTGATTCCTAGGCCTAATCGAGTTGCCATGCGCAAAGCCTCCCGCTCATAGGGACTGCCGCTGCTGAGGCAGCCTTCAGATGTAGCTGCAGATCCGCTCGGCGTCGCACGCCTCCGGGTCCGCGGCAGCCGCGATAGCGTGGTAGTCGGCGACGGCGGCTCTCAGCGCGACGAGTTCTGCGATCTGCGCGTCGAGGTCTGCCAATTGACCGGCCAGAAGGTCGCGCACATGGGTGCAAGGGGCGCGGCCCGCATCGCGAAGGGCCAGGATTTCGCGGATCTGTGCAAGGGCCAGTCCAGCGGCGCGCCCGCGGCGAATGAAGTCGAGCCTGCTGATGGTTTCACTTGTGTAATCGCGATATCCGTTGGCGTTCCGTTTTGCAGCCGGCAGCAGCCCATGCTCTTCATAGAACCTCAAGGCCTTGCTCGTCATCCCCGCCGCCTGGGCGGCTTCACCGATTCGCACCTTGTACCCCGTCTTCCCCGATTGACTCCCACTGTAGGGGAAGGCGCTCATGGGGTGAAGCAGGACTAGCGCAAGTATTCAGCGAATTCCACTTCGAAGTACCGCTTCGCGCCGACGCCGATCACGGAGATTCTCCGTTCGCCGTCCTTGAACAAGAACACGGACGGAATAGAGCTGATCCTGAAGGCAGCAGCGGTTTCCGGATTCTTATCGACGTTGACTTTCACAACGTCGATTTTGTCGGCGTATTCGACCGCGAGCTGTTCCAGAACCGGGGCAAGCCTGGTGCAGGGTCCAGACCAATCCGCCCAGAATTCCACGACGACGGGTTTGGCTGACTTCAGCACCTCAGCGTCGAAGGACGCGTCAGTGACCTCCTTGTTTGTTACCATGCTTTCCCCTTCTTGAATGGCCCGAATTGTGATGCCGGGTTACTCCCCATCCCCTTCATTCCGATGGCAACGCGACTGGCAGCGCCCCCTGCTTCCCACCTTCGCACCTTCCCCTAAGGGAAAAGTCAAGGACGGAATCGTGTGACGAGCTACGGTAGCCGGACTGGCGACTTCCGTGAAAAGCCATCAAGCTAGGTACGGGGGGAACTGAGGGAAGGACCACTCCCTCCGCAGAGGAAGGCCCCGCAATTCCTAGCCCAAAACGACCACTCTCTCCATGGATCCGCACGTACCTGAAGGGTGGGGACGCGGTCCGCGCAGATGCCAAAGGCCTCGGCGCCCTCAAACCTGTCGAGCCGGCCGCGCGGCGCGAGGGTAAGCCCCTCCTCGGCGAAGACCAGGTCTACGTGATGAAGAACGGCAAGGAGTACCACCCGGCATGGTGCCACGTTGTGGCCGACAAGTGGAGCAAGGCCCCTAGGGGACTTCTTGTGACCCTTCTGGCCGACGTGGGAACGCGCACCAAGTGCCGGGAATGCGATCGCTCGTTGAAGACGGTCACTGAACCCTTAACCGGGGAACACGAAAGGCACCCCAGGCCCACCCGGCAGCCCGACACAGTAATCCCGTTGCGAGTCGTCGGCTTCTCCCACGGCATTCTGTTCCTGGCGGCTGGACCGAAATATCAGCATCTCCTCAAGCAGACCGCGGTTGAGCCGGCCACCCCGCTGCTCGTCGATGGACTCCGGCACGGAATGCTGCTGCGGGTGGACGCCTCACGGCAAGAGCCGCTCCTGGTTATCCAGATGGATCCGCGCGCCAAGTTCCGGAGCGGCGCTTATCAGGTGCGCTTGCGTCTTCCCCTGCAGCGCTCGGCCACCAAACCCTATGCCGTGGACTCCATTGAGCCGGCGGCGCGGGCCAGGCATGCCGCCCTGCACCCGCCGGCCGTGGACGGCATGGAAAGTTCAGCTCACCCCGGCCGCGTCACCTCCGGACAGCTCTGGACACATGCTCGGTGAGAAACTCCTCCCAGGTCCTCCGGCCGACTGACCTGTCCTCGGAAAGGTTTGCACCCTCCCGGATTGCCTTGGCGGCACTCCCCGGCATATGAAGCGGGACGAGAAGGCGTCTCTGACCGGCCGCGGCGAGGTAGGAGCGGATGAGGCCACCCATCGGGTAGCACGCCGGCCCGGCGAAATCGGTACCAGACCTGCAGGCTCACCGAGCGCGAGCTCAA
>NZ_DF952472.1:17302-20590 GCF_001263615.2 Arthrobacter sp. Hiyo1
CGCGGCGACGGCACGAGCGTCGTGGACGACACCCCGTGGGTTGCCCGCGGACATAGCCGCGAGACCACCTTCCAGCACGACCTGACCGATCCGGCCGAGGTGGAGGACGCGGTGCGGGAGCTGGCAGCGCATGTCCTTGAGGATGTTGTGGCCGAAGGACGGCCCGTCATCGGGCTGACCCTGAAGGTCCGGTATGCGCCGTTCTTGACCACGACCCAGGGGAGGAAGATTCCGGAGACCTTCGACCGGGACGAAATCCTCGCGCGGGCGTTGGATCTCGCGGCTGGAATCGAGGCGGGCCGTCCGATCCGGCTCCTTGGCCTGCGGGCCGAGATGGCAATGCCCGGCGATGCCCGGAAGGGACATACGCCCACGCGCGGCGGTTGGTGACGGCGTCGTTCACTTCCTTAAGCGGTGCGCACCTACCAGCCCGGCCCGATCCATTCGAGGCAGGCCGCGGCTGTCCAGGACTGGTTCAGGCTTCCCAGCGGTCCTCTGCGCCGCGAGCAACGACTCTTCGCCTCCGGACACCAGCGGCGCAAATCCGGAGACAGTGTCAGTAGAGATCCACTCGTTGGCCAGGACATCGCTGGAAGCGGCCATGATCGCGGAAAAGAATACGTCCCGCACCCGGAAGCCGACGACGCTCCGCACGTCGCCGTCGTCGTACCCTACGGAAGCCATCTGCTGAACGAGCCACAGATACTTCGTGTATTCGCTGTCATCGGGCCGCTCGCTGGAGTCTGCGACGCGGAGGGTGTCGACGCCGGGTGAAGGCCGGGACGGTGCCGGGCTGGACGCGGGCGTAGGGCCCGTCCCACCGCGGAGAGTTATCGAACCCGGATTCCCGACCATGGTGGATTTCAATCAGCCCGGTAGCGTCCGGGTCGCGCACGGTGGCAAGCCAGCGGTGCCACGCCAGCCAGCCGTCGAACGATTCGTCGAGGAAGGACTCTGCCGCTTCCCGGTCGGCGCCGCCGTTCTCCCTCCCCCGGTCAAGGATGTGCCGCAAGGCAATCGAGTGGACGGGAGGCTGGCAAATGCCGCTGCTCTCGATGCCCGAAGGGCGTGCCTTCGCGGACCCGGTGCCCCAGCGATCAAAACCGGGAAAGTAGTCTGTGCTGTTCTCGCTGAAGACAATGTGCGGGATCATTCCCGTGGACCATTGGGCGGACAGCAGGGTCCGGAGCTCCGTGATGGCGAGCATGACACCTACCAAGCTACTGCAGCGGGCGTCACCCGGTCAGGCTTTGCCTAGTGTCTAGACCATGCCCGGCCGTTGCCCTATCGTGGGGGGAACCGGGCACAGCCGGCTTGAGTCTCCGCATCGGAGGTACATGGTGGGCATTATCTCTTCTGGATTTCATGGAAGACGGCAGAGCGGCAATCCCGCTTTGCCACCGGGCCAGTACGAGACCGGCAGCTTCCCGGTCCTAACCGCCGGCCCCGCTCCCCGGATCCGCAGAGACGACTGGGAATTCTTTATTACCACTGAGGCAGGGCAGCGCCATGCGTGGTCATGGGACGCCTTCATGGGATTGCCCCAAGTGGACATCCATACGGATATCCACTGCGTGACCAGCTGGTCCAAGCTGGGCACCTCGTGGCGGGGAGTGTCACTGGATTCTCTTTTTGAGAACGTGGAAACAAGCTGCAGGTTCACCACGGCCCACTCCTACGGCGGATACACGACCAACGTCCCGCTCCAGGACCTTCTTGGCGGCCGGGCGTGGGTGGCCTGGGAATTCGACGGTGAGCCCCTTGAACGCACCCACGGCGGACCTGCCCGTCTCCTGGTGCCGCATTTGTACTTCTGGAAGAGCGCAAAGTGGATCAACGGCATCGAGTTGACGCAGGATGATGTTCCTGGTTTCTGGGAATCCAACGGCTACCACCTCCACGGCGACCCATGGCGCGAGGAGCGCTACTCATGAGGTGCATCCGATGAGTACGCTATGGCGCGTGGCCGACGTCGTCAGCAGCATGCCCGAAACGGAAACCGCGCGAACCATCGGGCTGCGGGTGAACGGCTTGAACGGCAACCTCGCCGGACAGCACATCGACATCCGCCTCACCGCGGACGACGGTTACACGGCCGTCCGCTCATATTCCGTGGCCAGGGCAGGCCTGGACGAAACCTTGGAGATTACCGTTGACGAATTGGCCAACGGAGAAGTCTCCCCCTATCTGGTCCGGGAGCTGGCGGTCGGGGACCAGTTGGAGATCCGCGGACCAGTGGGCGGCTGGTTCGTCTGGAAGCCAACGGACACGAACCCCGTTCAGCTGATTGCCGGAGGATCCGGGGTCGTACCGCTCATGTCCATGATCCGTGCGCACCATGTTTCGGAGAATCCTGCGCAGTTCCGGCTGCTCTATTCGCTCAAGTCACCGGAATCGGGCTTCTATCGGGAAGAGCTCCAAGCCTTGACCCGGGAATCCCGCAAGCTCATCATCGACTACGTCTACACACGCAAGGCGCCCGCGGATTGGCCGACTCCTCCGCAACGGCTCACGGCGGAAACCCTGCTGGCCAACATCTTGCCAACGGACCCTGCCCCGGACGTCTTCATCTGTGGCCAGACGGTCTTCGTGGAAACTGTCGCGGAATGGCTCGTGCAGGCGGGATATCCCGCCGGATCGATCAAGACCGAGCGCTTCGGCGGAACAGGAGGAACCCGGTGAGTGGCAACAACGGCCCTGATTCTTCCGGTGCCAAAGATCCGGGCTTCGAGGATCAGGACATCGCTGGAATCGCAGGCAATGCCATAGCCCATCTCGACGGAAACGCGGTGGCAGGACCGCTGTGGGAACTGTTCCGCTTCGATATCGTCGCAGCGATCGGACGATGCAAGCACTGCGGCGCGGTCCGGGTCTTCGGGGAGACGATGGTCTACGTTGACGCTCCGGGAATCGTTGTGCGCTGCGCTTCCTGCGAGGGCGTGCTCCTGCGCCTCGTGGAGACGCCCACACGGTACTGGCTCGATGTGAGCGGACTCAGTTATTTGCAAATCGACCGCGAGGGCTAAGTCAATCCAGTCCAGGCGTCCCGGCGCGCGTTCTGAACCCGTAAGGATTCCACCCGCGACGGCGCGGGCCGGCGTTGGCATGATGGGGTCATGTCATCGCTCCCGGAACACCAAGCAGAACACCGCGCACGGATTGCAATCATAGGCGGGACCGGCCTCTACAAGCTGCCCGAGGCCGTCGTGCTCAGCAGGCTCGACATCCCGACGCCGTTCGGGCCTCCCTCCAGTCCGGTCACGATTGCCCGGCTCACCGCGCCGGCCG
>NZ_DF952472.1:24261-25611 GCF_001263615.2 Arthrobacter sp. Hiyo1
CTTCGCGCCCTCCGCGGGCCCGTTCTTGATGTGGCTGCGGCCCAGGGCGGATACTGGAGCCGCCCGGGAACTGGGGCTGGCCTCCATGGGTGTCGATTCGAGCCCAGCCGCCGTGAAGCTGGCCACCGCCCGGGGCGGTGCGGCCATCCTGGGCTCCATCTTTGACCCCGTCCCGCACGAGCGAGGTTGGGGTTCGGCCCTGTTATTGGATGGCAACATCGGCATCGGCGGAAACATCCGGGTGCTCCTGGAGCGTGTTGCCTCTTTGCTCGCCTCGGACGGGCAAGTGCTTGCGGAGGCCGAAGCACGCGATTTTCTCGATGTGGCCTATCTGGCGGTGCTGGAGGATTCAGACGGACGTGCCAGCGCGGCCTTTCCCTGGGCCCGTGCCGGCGCGAAAGCGCTCGCTGTCCACGCGGCCCGCGCGGGATTGGATACCGTGGCAACCCGGACGGTTCAGGGCCGGGTCTTCCTGACCTTGGAACGGCGGCCGTAGAGTCCGACGGCGGCCACAGCAGTCGCTGCGGCCACCACCAGGACCATCCAGAAAACGCCCAAGGCCAGCACATAGTCTCCCTGCAGGACGGTGCTGTTGGCGCCGCTGCCCGGCCCGGTTGGCTGGAGCACCTGCTGGGCGCGGATGAGCGGGGCCGCCACCAACGTCATCAATGCCCCCACCAGAAGGGCCCCGCGCACGATCCCCCGTTGAACGGGGCCCAGCCCATACGTCAACCTCGACAAGCCGCCGCCGGCCAACGTCGTCAACGGAACCAGCACGCCGTCGTGCACCAACAACGCCACAGCAACCAGGCAGCCACACCGATCAGCTGGGCAGGCGGCACATTGGCAAGGAATCCGAAGAGGGCGTATCCGAGGGCTGCCAGTCCTAGGATGCCCAGGGCTGCACGCACCCACCAGACGGTCCCGCGCCTACCGGGCGCCGACGGAATCCCTAAGGAGAGCCGCATCAGATCACCTCCACTTTGTGCACCCATTTGGTCTGCAAGACGCCCGGGCGTCCGGGGGCGATGATCCGTGCAGGATAGCCGTGGTCGAGGTCCAGAGGTTCGCCGTTGAGCTCGAGCGCCAGCAAGGTCTGCTCGTCCTGGCTGTACGCAGCGGGCATGAAGGACCGCCCGTAGACGCCGCCTTTCTCCATGCTGGAAATCTGCAACTCGGCATCAGCCGGTGCGCCCACCGTTGCCATCAGGTCCCTGACTCGGACACCGCGCCACTGGGCTCCTTGGCTCCAGCCTTCCACGCAGGCGATGGGCAATCCGTAGCTGTACTGCGGCAAGGCCGCGAGCTGCGCCAGTGTGAACGTCTTCTGCACCGATCCCGAGCACACAG
>NZ_DF952472.1:25636-26812 GCF_001263615.2 Arthrobacter sp. Hiyo1
CGACGCCGGAGACCCGGACGCGGTGGCGCAGGCGCTCGCCGGAGTCGACGTCGTCATGCACCAGAGCGCCAAAGTGGGACTCGGCGTGGACTTCTTCGACGCACCGGACTACATCCGCAACAATGATTTGGCCACGGCCGTGCTCCTGGCAGGCATGGCAGCCGCCGGCGTCGACAAACTGGTCCTCGCTTCCTCCATGGTGGTTTACGGTGAGGGCGCCTACACCGATTCGGCAGGCAGGCCGGTGCACCCCGCCCCGCGCCGGGTGGAGGATCTGGAGCACGGAATCTTTGACCCCCGGGACCCCGCCACCGGCGAGTTGTTGCTCCCGGCACTGGTCACCGAAGACGCGGCCATGGATCCGCGGAACGTCTATGCCGCCTCCAAATTGGCCCAGGAGCACCTCGCTGCCGCGTGGGCGCGCTCAACCGGAAGCACTGCGATCGCCCTCCGGTACCACAACGTCTATGGCCCTCGGATGCCCAAGAACACCCCGTACGCGGGCGTGGCCAGCGTGTTCCGCTCTGCGCTGGCCCGTGGGGAGGCAGTGCGGGTATTCGAGGATGGCGGCCAGCGCCGCAGCTTCGTCCATGTCCGGGATGTTGCGGAGGCAAATCTGTTGTCCGTTGACGCGTTGGTTGGCGGCCGGGTTGCCTCGGGCTGCGCGAGGGCATATAATATCGGCGCGTCGGAGGTCCACACCGTAGGCAGGTGGCGGAGGTCCTGAGTTCTGTTGCCGGGGCGCCCGCGCCGGTGGTCACAGGAGAATTCCGGCTGGCGACGTCCGTCATATCACCGCCAGCTCGGCCCGGGCCTGGGCCGAGCTCGGTTGGATCCCCAAGCGTGGTTTCGAGGACGGAATGCGGGAGTTCGCCATTGCACCGCTGCGCGGGGATCAGGCCTAGGCCGTAGGAGGCAAACGTCCCGGTTCCGTAAGGAAATCCGCCTGTCGCACCGGGCCTGCGGATTCTACGGTCAAAGGGTGGAGAAAGAGCAAAGCGGTTCGCGCGATCGAAGAGGAATGGCCGGCCTCCCCAACGGACCGGCCGACGATGGGGGCCCACCCGCCGCACTCGTGGACGTCGTCTTACCGTGCCTCAACGAACGTTCGGCCCTTCCCAAGGTGCTGGGAGCTTTGCCGCCTGGATACCGCGCGATCGTCGTGGACAACGGATC
>NZ_DF952472.1:30874-35972 GCF_001263615.2 Arthrobacter sp. Hiyo1
ATCAGCGCCCCGGCACTGCTGTACCGGCGGCCGTTCCGCTTCGGCGCGACCGCCGTGGCCACGTTCGCCGTGGTGTACGTACCGTACGTCCTCGCCAGCGGTTGGGCCGTCCTGGGCTATCTTCCCGAATACCTTCGTTCGGAGGGGTACGACGGGCAGGACAGCCCGCGGTTCGCTTTGTTGAAGCTGGTGCTCCCGGCCAGTTGGGCAGCGCCGGCAGCGCTCGTGCTCCTGCTCGGCCTCGCGGGTTACGTATGGCGGACAACCGACGCCGCCCGGCCATGGGACGGACAAGTCTTGATGATCGGAGGGATGCTGCTGGTCGTTTCGCCCAGCTATCCGTGGTACGCACTGCTGCTTCTGCCGTTCGTCGTGTTGAGCCGTCGCTACGAGTTCACCGCCATCGCCCCCGTGCTGGCCCTGATGTATTTCACCGGCGCCGAACCCAACGGCCCATTGGCGGCGCGACTCGGCCTGGGGACCGTCGTCGTGCTCCTGGTGGTTGCAACGGTAGTGAGACGACGGCGGCAGCACGCAGTGGCGTAATCGGGCGGCCATGCTGCTGGTGCGCTAGCTCTGCTCAGGCAGATCCTTGCTGGTTGCCGTTGACTCGTTCTCGGGCATTTCTTCGCCCCAGCGCGCAGAACCGAGCCAGCGGATAACGGCCACTAGCTTGCCGCGCAGTTCCTCCACGCCGACTTCGACGCCGGGAGTCAGATTCCGGTCAAGCGCCCGGGCCTGGACAAGGGCCGTCCGGCCCGACTCGGAAACAGCCACCCGCTGCGAGCGCCCGTCCAGGCGGCTACGTTCCCGGGTAATGTGCCCATGCGCCTCCAACCTCGAAAGCGTCTGTCCCATGGTCTGCGCCCGCACCTGGACTTTGGTGGAAAGCCGGGCCTGCACCATGGCCCCTTCCGCGTCGAGAACCTCCAACGCTATGACACCCGCATGGGTCAGGCCCAAGACAGCAAGCTTTTCATTCCAGGCATGCTCGACCAGTCGCGCTGCAGTTGAGAGCAACCGTGGAGTCGTCCAGTCGTTTAAGTCCGGCATACATCCACCATAGTAAGCCTGCTTCCTAAGTGCGGGATGCCAGTGTGAAATGACCCGCGCCAGGAGCATCGTTGGCGTGATCGCCACACCGTGTTGGAACCCGCTGGAATTCAGGGAAACCGGCCGGCCCATTATGCTCGGCATATGTCGCCGGATCGCCTTCTTACTGAGCTGGCCAACAGCCTTGACCGCCTGAGCGTCCTCGCTCGCCAACCCGAGGACATTCTGACCCGTCCTGTCCCTGCGTGCCCTGGCTGGACACTGAGGGATCTCTTCGGGCATCTGGGGTCGATCGAACGTTGGGCAGCCCAAATAGTCCTTTCGGGCAAGTTCGTCGAGGAACCTGAACCACCGGTCACCGGAGCCGAAATGTGGTTCCTCCAAGGCGCGGACGCCTTCCTCGGGACAATGTCGGCACTCGAACCCGAGGAGCCGTGCTGGAACTTCGGCCCGCCTCCGCGCAAAGCCGGGTTCTGGCGCCGGCGCCAGGCACATGAACACGCCGTCCACCTCATCGACGCCTGCCAAACATCAGTTGGCAGACCCTGTTTTCGCAGAAGATTTCCTGCTCGACGGAATTGACGAAATCCTGACAATGTTCACTCCGCGACAGCTTCGCCTGGGACGGATGCCCCAGCCGAAAGGGGCAGTGATCTTCCACGTACCCGGAGCCCGGAGCTGGAAACTCGGCCAAGGGGTAGCCGAGGCCTCCATTGCCGCCCCGCTGCACGGGATGTACCTGGGGCTCTGGGGCCGCTCCAACCTCGCAGAAACTGCTCTCATCGAAGGTGACAAAGCGCTTGCCGTCCAGGTTCTGCAAGGCCCCCTCACCCCCTGACCACCTGGTTTTTCGGCCTATATGCATAGCGGCGCGCAGCCATTCCCCCGGCCATGTTCCGCGAACTCGGCGAAGGCGCCCCGGCCGGCCAGCTACTTCAGCAAGTGCACGATCGTGGTTTCAGTGTCCGCCGGATCTGGTGTCGGATCTCCGTAGATCTCCCACGAATGCCCGGCAGACTCCCTATGATTCGCCGCCATCCACTCCTCGATCGTCTTGTATGCCTCGTCCATGCGGTGGTACGGCCCACGGTGGACTGCCACGGCAGCCTGGCCCGCGGGGGTTTCGGTTGCATGAACCTCGCCCGCCGGTTCAAAGGTGCGCGTGACTTCGACGCCGAATTCGCACAGAAGGGGTGCGTCAGGCGTGTTCGGGTGGTGGTAGACGAAGACATTCTGGCCGTCCGTCCACAGACCCGGCTGACTGCGAATGAAGTCCCAGACCAGCGCCACAGCAGGGCCCCATGCCGAGCCGACTTCGCCCGGAAAGACCTCACGCCGGACGGCGGCCAGCATGCGGGGGCGAACAGTCTGTACGTTGACGGGGACCGACATGCGCGAGTCGGCTAGTACTTGTCCGCAGAGTCGACCGATTCCCCGACGGTGACTTCAGGGGCCACGTTCGGGTCGCCGCCGACCGAGCCGATGAACGCCTGGATCTCGGGGTCACCGAAGAATTTCTGGAATGCTTCTGTCGATTCCCATTCATCGACTACGAGGACAAACCCGTCGCCGACCGCGAACTGATGGTGGATGGCCCCAGCAGCCCGGCCGCGCTCCCCCCATTGGCGATACTCGTCAGCGCGCTCCTCCAGCGACTTGGCGAAAACGCTCGTGTCACCGGAAACCTTGGTTGCAATGATGACGGACATGATGTGACCTCCTATGGCCTGGACTCAGCTCGTGGCAGCCAGCCACGCGACGATCCGCCTGAAAGGTCTGACACGAGAAAGACCATACTCATTCCGCCCTGTAACCGCCCGAGTGGCCACTACTTGTCATTCGCGGCGACCTGCCGACGGGTTCTCTAGTTACTGAACCCGGATAGGATCTCCGGGTACCCAGCTTCCGGAACGTCCTGAAGGAACCGCATCGCATGCCGCACCTTGACCCCGCCCTCCCTCTCAACACCTTGCCGCAGATGCTCCTGGACGTTGCCGCCGTCGAGCGCAATATCGGCATCAAAGAGGCCTGGACACGGGAGCGCGGCATGGTGCTGGCCCCGCATATCAAGACCACCATGACGGGCGAGATTGTCCGCCGGCAGTTGCCCGGTTCCTGGGGCGTGACCGTGGCGACCACCGCGCAGGCCGCGCAGGCCATCGAGTGGGGTGCCACCCGGATCCTCATCGCGAACGAGGTGCTGTTCCGCGGCCACCTCGAGGAGCTCCGCGCCCGGCTGACAGCCTCGCCGGAGCTGGAGATCTACTGCCTGGCCGATTCGACGGCGGGCGTCCAAGCCATGGCCGAAGTGTTCGAACACTCGCCACGGCCGCTCAACGTACTGATCGACGTCGGGACCGCCGGCGGCCGCACCGGGATCCGCAGCGAAGCCGAAGCCGGGCCTCTCGCTGCTGAGGTTCGTGCCGCCCAGGGATTACTGTTGGCCGGCGTCAGCGCCTACGAGGGCGTGGCACCGAACACCAGGACCGATGCAAACCTGGCCGGGATCGATTCGCATTGCCGCCTGGCCCGCGACATTTTCGACGAACTGCACGCGACTTTCGAGGTGGATCTGCCGGTGTTCAGCAACGGCGGCTCGGCGTTCCAGGACCGTGCCGCCGCGTTCCTGCCGCACAGCACCTCCGTCAACGTGCTCCGGTCAGGCTGCTACGTCGTGCACGACCACGGCACCTACCAGAGCGTCTCGCCAATCCCGGGTCTCACCGCCGCCGTCGTGGTTCGGGCACTGGTCATCTCCGCCCCTGAACCCGGGCGCGTTGTCCTGAACGCGGGCAAGCGGGAGTTGGCGTACGACGCCGGCCTGCCGGTGATCGTCTCCCGATTCCGTAACGGGGCCCTCCTGCCGGACGGCGAAGGCGCCACGCTGACGCGCCTCTTCGACCACCACGCATCGTGGACGACGCAGAAGGCCTGCAGGTCGGCGATATCGTGGATCTGGGCATCTCCCACCCTTGCTCAGTGTTCGACCGCTGGCGTGAGATCGTTGCTGTCGGCGATGACGCCGTCGAGACCTGGCGTCCGGTGTTCTAGATGGTCTTACTCTTTGGTTTCCCAAGGGAAGGATTCAACGCGCTGCAGTGCCTTCTGAATATCCTTGACGCGCGATTCAAGCCCCAGATCCACAAGGTGTCCCAAGCCGTACGTCAGCCACGTCCGCCCGAATTCCCTTTGCTTCAGAGATAGGACAGCCTCACTCGAGAGATCCAGAGCCCTTAAGACACGCTGGCGAGGCGTCGGCCGCCAATCGAACCATCCCTCGATAAGGTCTGCCACCACTTGGACAATGATGTCCGCAACCATTTCATCGTCTCCCGGGTCGGGCCCGCCAAGGTTCGCTTAGGACCATTATCTGCCCTGCCTTGCCTCGTGGGAGAGCGTTTCCAGCCACGTACGGCGACGGCGCCGCCGGCCCAGTGACACGAACGGTCCTTGATAGCGCCCCCATTCCGGCATTGCCCAATCTGGCCGGCCGGTCCCGGGAATTCGGTTTCGCCGTCGATCAGGGCGTCGACGGCACCTACATGTACCTGATGGACGTCCGCAATGCCCCCGAGTTCGATCCGTCCGTGCACAGTTCCGGCACGAACCAGACCTTCATGCCCAACGGAATGATGGTCGCCCGGGTCATCTTCGGCACCCCGGCTTTCATCTCCCCAGACGCAGCCAGGTCCTGGATGGCTACCGAACAATACAAGCAGCTCAAGGCACTTCTGCTCAGCCTGAAGTACGCGTAGCCGGGATCTGCGGGCCGGCAACCATGCGGAGCGAGCGGCGAGTTTCGCGCCCAGGTTTTTTGGACGCGAGCGTACCTTTTCCGTGGACACAAACGATTAAAAGAGTGCGGACAAAACCGATCCAACCCTCGCAAAGGCCGCATGACAACGGCGCGCCGTGCAACCCGGGAAAGAACACATCGATGACACTCACTGCCGAGGCCATTCACACGCTAGAAGAGATCGCCGTTCGCTTCAGCCCGACGGCGCCCCGTTGGCCGTCCGATATGACGGCCGCATCTGGGCCGTGG
>NZ_DF952472.1:36446-39474 GCF_001263615.2 Arthrobacter sp. Hiyo1
CCGCAGCCGTTGAACACTGGCGGCTACAGGTCCGCCTCAGTTCAGACTCCGCATTGAGCACATTCCATCTGCAGCGGAGTCCGCAATCCCCGGATTGGTTTCTTGCCGACATTAGCGATGCATCGTAGAAGCCAGCCATGCATCACAGCCCACAGAGATAATGAGGGAGTCCCCGTCGAGAGGGTACTGGCAGTGACCCCGGGGGCATGCAGGGTTAGCCATCGGGCCTCCAAACTCGTCTATCGCGGATGTCGCCGCGTTGGCTGCGCACGAATGAGGTTTCGTGGTTGGTGCGGAATGGCTAAGGCGTGCCCTGATGGGCTTTGTGTGTATCTCCCGAAGCTGTGCGATGGAGCAGGGTCCACGCCCGCGCAAGCGATAGATCCACACGGGCGACGAGGAGCGCTGTCAGCAACGCTGCGGCAACGTGGGTGTCCAGCATCAAATCCGGAGAGTGCCCGGCAGGGGATGGCGTCGCGGTCAGCTGCCCAGGCTGCAATCCCGTCGCTGCATGCTGATGTTGGGCGGGCGCGCCAACCGAGAAGGTTCCAGAAAGTCGGTCGAAGGCCAGATGCAGAACCTGCTGGGCCACGCCGCAGAGAACGAGCAATAGCCAACTCGGTAGGTTGATCCGGGCGAGCAGCGAAGCGCACATGCTCAGCAGGGCCGTCAGCGCGATCAGCACAGGCACCCCCGGAGGCACGCCACCCGAGACCAGGTGGGCGACCAAGCCCAGTCCCACCGCCGCCGGTCCGACTTCCCAGCCCGGAAACCTCGGACGTCGACGGGATCTTCGCTCATCCATGCTGCTCTCCCTTCCATCGTTGGACGGGTTCTGCTCTACTTCATGGTGCCGCCGTTTCGCACCTGAAGGAAGACTTTCGGGCCGTTCCACGCCTGGGCGGGAGGTCAAAGGACCCCTACCTGTGGCGCTAGGAGATTAGGAATCCGGGCTTCTTCTCACGGGACGGCGTACGGTTGCCACAACCGAGCTGCTCAACCAGCCCTCACCACTGAAATCTGCGGGACCGATCCCGCCGCACGAGGAGGAATTATGAGTGACTTCAAAGGCAAGACCGCGATCGTCACCGGCGGAGGCTCCGGACTTGGGGAAGCAATCAGCAAAGACCTCGCGAAGAACGGTGTCAACGTCGTCGTCGTCGACATCAACCGAGACGCTGCAACGCGTGTGAGCAACGAGATCACCGCCGCTGGCGGCACCGCGGTTCCCTTCCAAGGCAACACTGCCGTCGCCGAGGACAGTAAGAAGGCCGTCGACTTCGCGGTCTCGCGCTATGGTGCCCTCAACTATGCCGTCAACAACGCAGGCATCGGCGGCGCAAATGCTCCTGTCGGAGACCTCGACGTTGAGGACTGGGACCGGGTCATCGCCATCAACCTGAGCGGGGTCCTCTACGGAATGCGCTACCAGGTCCCGGCCATCCTTGCCGCAGGTGCCTCCGAAGGTGCCATCGTGAACATGGCGTCGATCCACGGCGCCGTCGCTGCTCCCGGCAACGCCGCTTACACCGCGGCCAAGCACGGCGTCGTGGGCCTGACCAAGAATGCTGCGGCTGAATACGGAGCCCAGGGATTGCGCGTCAACGCGATCGGCCCCGGCTATATCGATACGCCGCTCCTGGCCGCCGCGCCGAAAGAAGTCCTCAGTGGGCTCGAGGCGAAGCATCCGCTCGGCCGCCTGGGACAGCCCGAAGAGATCGCGAACGTCACCACGTTCCTACTTTCCGACAAGGCCAGTTTCATGACCGGCTCTTACGTACTTGTCGATGGCGGCTACACCGCCGTGTGAGCTACCGCCATCCGTCGGCTCGTGGATCGGGACGCGGTCCGGGAGTGCGATGCGCTCAGTGAGGGTAACCCGATACTTCCGCACACGCATCGGCGCATCCCCGGCGTCATCTAGAGCCGGCGACGGGTGCACATTACGCACCCGGCACCAGGAACGAGGGAACGCGGCAAAATGTGACACCATGTGCTCCATGGTTCGTAAAGTTGCATACCAAGGAGAGCCCGGCGCTAACTCCAACATCGCTTGCCTTCAGATGTTCCCGGCCATGGAGCCAGTACCGTGCCCCAGCTTCGAAGATGCTTTCGAACTAGTGAAATCCGGCGATGCGGACCTCGCCATGATTCCGATTGAGAACTCCATCGCCGGGCGCGTTGCGGATATCCATGTGCTCCTGCCTGAATCCGGATTGCAGATTGTGGGCGAACATTTTCTCAGGATCCGATTCCACTTGCTGGGCATACCCGGAAGCACGCTCGAACAGGCGCGAGAAGTCCACAGCCACGTTCATGCCCTCGGCCAGTGCAGGAAGCTGATCCGGTCAATGGGGCTGAAACCAGTTGTTGCCGGCGACACGGCAGGATCCGCACGGGAGGTCCGCGACTGGAATGACGCTTCCAAAGTCTCGCTCGCGCCTCCGCTCGCCGCCCAGATGTACGGGCTGGACGTCTTGGCAGAAGACGTCGAGGACGACGCCACCAACACGACCCGGTTTGTCGCCCTGTCAAGGGAGCGTCGGCAGCAAACCCGCGACGAGTTGCCCGGTCCCGTGATCACGAGCTTCGTCTTCCGGGTCAGGAACGTACCCTCGGCCCTGTACAAAGCCCTGGGTGGTTTCGCAACGAACGGTGTGAACATGACGCGCCTGGAAAGCTACATGGTGGGTAACGAGTTTGCTGCCACCACGTTCATGGCCGACGTTGAAGGGCACCCATCCGACACACCCGTGCGACTCGCGCTCGAGGAGCTGGAGTTCTTCACCGATGAGGTCAGGGTTCTCGGCGTTTACGCTGCGGCGCCTTACCGAAGCCTGGGCTTCACCGATTCCGGCAATCCGGGCACAACGCCTGCTGGCAATCCAAAGCCCACTTTGTCGCTTTAGTGGCTATCCCGCGTGCGTGAGCATCGGCAAGACCCACGCGATAATCACCGGAAGTTTGAAAACAGCAGTGACGAAACAGGCCGCGACGGCAAGCGCCCATGCCGCCCGCCGTCGTCGAG
>NZ_DF952472.1:40227-43331 GCF_001263615.2 Arthrobacter sp. Hiyo1
CCGTGTACCAGGGGCGGCTGTCTGCGGTCAGCGGGTCAAGCCCGAACACGCGCCCCAGCCGGGACCGCGGAGCGTCCCTTTCCCGCACGGCCAAGAGCTCGGCCATCACGGCCTGTCCCGGTACCCGGTCAGTCAGCAGCCCGGGACTGAACTCTGTGCCTGGACCTTTGCCGGGAACTCCGGCGGGTCCGGAGGCAGACCTGTACCAGTCGGGAAAGGGTCGGGGATCATGGGCTTTCGCATTGTCGTTGGTACACAGGACCGATCCTAACGGTGCCGGGCGAGAATACAGGCAGCACATTATCGGCGGCCCGACTGATCTGCGGACCGTGCATGGCCGTCGGGGCCTGCAACCTCCTGGACCAAAAGCCCAGGCGGGCCACCACCCGCTACACGCACTCCGGGCGATACCCCGGATCTGCGGGGCCGCTCTGGAGAAGCGCGTTGGAGACCAGAGACCACACGTTCGGGTCGTTGGGAGATTGATCGTGTTCGAATGTGTCGAGCGGGCAGTAGTCCTGCAGGACAAGGTTGGACACTTGCTTGAGCGGCCCAACAAGAGCCTGGCTCGTATAGGGCGTCACGACCTCGTCGTAGCGGGTCGAGATCACTGTGTAGGACGGCCCCGGCACGGCGTCGCCGATCGAATTGAGCTCGGTCATGAATGCCGAGCCGGCATGCTGGTCCGCGCAGGCCTGGCACAGGGTGCTCGTTGCGGTCGTGTCGAGAATCATCCCTGCTGGCGACGGCGCGATCAGGCCTTGGGTGCCATGGTTCGACGGCGCAATGCCAACCAAATGGTGCACATACTTGGCGCCGTCGAGGAAGCCAATGTAATAGCGCGGCATCATCCACCTTGGCTGTGGCCGACGAGATCTACCTGCTTCGCACCCGTTGCGCCGAGAACTGAGCGAACGAACGTCGCAAGCTCAGCCGCGGAGTCCCGAATTGGCCCGCTGGCGGGGACACCGTTGACTACTCCGTAGTTGAGCGAGAAGACGCAGTACCCCTGATTCTTAAGTACGGGCGAGAACAGCGCCCAGTTCTTGTACATCGTCTCGAACGTCCCTGGGACGAGGACTACCGGGTACGGATGCACGCTCGACGGCTTGCACGTCCAGTCATTGGCTCCGGGCGGGTCCGGCGAGATCGAGTCGGCCTGAGCCGCGGGTGCGGCGAAGAGTCCAATCGTGAGCGCCGCAGCGGCGAGGACGGCGGTGAGTCGGAATCGGCGCATGGCCTTGCCTTTCTCCTGGCCGCGAACCCCTATGTCCGCGGCATCCTTAGCTACTTTGGGGTAACTTACCGCCGGGTTGCAATACCGTGCTGCAAACTTGAGAAAACGTGCACCCCGCTGGTCAACCCCGGACCGTATGGAATGCCAGACCAATCACCGACTGATCGTCCCGCCCTGATCCCAATCATCTGGACGGGTGGGGCCAGCGGCGCCTAGGCTGGTTGTGTTGCCCCGGACCCCGGCAGCGCGTCTTCAGCGCATCCGAGGAGGCAACCACTTGCCCTTGACCAACCAGCCTTCACCGTCCGTGCCCGCGCTGACGATGCCGCCACGACCCGCTCCGCCAAGGGCACGGATCAACAAGGTCACGAGCAGCTATGCGGACCTCCTGAAATCCGTCCGGGAAGCGGGTCTGCTCCGGCGGTGCCGACGCTACTACCTCCTCCTGCTGACGATCCTGGCCGTGGTGGGAACGGGGATCTGGGTGGTGTTCTTTATCTTGGGAGACTCCTGGCTTCAGCTGGCCGTGGCAGGCGCCTCCGGCGTCGTCTTCACGCAGTTCGCCTTCCTCGGCCATGAAGCAGCCCATCAGCAAGTGTTTGCGTCCCGTTCCGCGAACGAGTGGACTGCACGCCTCATTGCCACCCTGGTGGTAGGCATGAGTTTCGCGTATTGGACCGACAAGCACTCGCGGCACCATGCCCGCCCGAACATGGTCAATCATGACCCGGACATCGCACAGGGTGTGGTCATCTTCCACAACGAAGTGCCAAGCAGCCGCGGAAGACTCGGCCGTGCCCTCGGCAAGCACCAAGGCTATTTGCTCTTCCCTTTGCTCTTGTTCCTCGGATGGACGCTGCATCTTGACTCGTTGAAGTATTTGCTTCGGCGAGGGCCAGTGAAGTACCGGTGGCTTGAGATCGCCCTGCTGGGTCTGCACTTCGGTGCCTACGTCGGCCTGCTTTTCCTCGTCCTGTCCCCCGCGATCGCCGTCACATTCATCGTGGTACAGGTCGCCGTGTTCGGTCTGTACATGGGAGGAAGCTTCGCGCCGAATCATAAGGGGATGCCGATCTTGTCCGAAAACAGCCGGGTGGACTTCCTGACACGGCAGGTGGTCACGTCCCGCAACATCGCCGGAGGACGATTCGTGACCTTGCTCCTGGGCGGGCTTAATCACCAAATAGAACACCACTTGTTCCCCGATATGCCCCGCCCGCACCTGCGAGAGGTCCGTCAGCTCGTCAAGGCGCACTGCGATGCCGAGGGGATCGCCTACACCGAAACGGGGCTGCTGCACTCGTACGCAATCGTGGTTCGCTACCTTAATACGGTAGGACTCGCGGCAGCGGATCCGTTCACCTGTCCCGTGGCCGGCGAATACCGGCGATAACCAGCGGCCGGCGGCACAGACCCGTCCGGAAGACCACGATGCTTGCCGCCGTTTCCGGTCCCAGGCAGTCCACGCGATGAGTGCCGCAAAGACGATCACTGCCAGGCGGCGGCTGGGTCCAAGGTCAAGGGATGCCCCAGACCATCACGCACCAGCACGGCGATGCTAGGTTCGGGCAAGAAGCCTGGTCAACAGGAACCGCAAACGGCGCAGCGGCCGGGGTTCCAGCAAGAGAGATTGCCTCTCGCCGCGAAAGGCGGCGGGACCTACTGTGGAGCTATGGACGCCACAGCAGCTCACGCTTTTGCGATTCCGCCGGTATCAGTCCACCGCCCCACGACTGCCGTTGAAGACGTCATTACCCTCGTGGCCGGCGTTTGGCTCCTCACCGGAACCTATGTTGACGGCTGGGCGCACAACAACCTCCGCGACCTCGAGACGTTCTTCACTCCGTGGCACGCGATCCTCTACTCG
>NZ_DF952472.1:44916-47812 GCF_001263615.2 Arthrobacter sp. Hiyo1
CACGACGTTCACAACAACGGGCGCAACAGCCAGATAATCGGCGGAAGCGGCGAGTTTCGTCCTTACAGGCGCGGACAGCCCGCTGCCTGGATCCCTCGCTGCAGCGAGCAACTTGTCGAGCGTGCCGTACGTCGCGAGCAACGACGCGGCCGTCTTTTCACCGATCCCGCCCACACCCGGCAGCCCGTCCGATGCGTCGCCGCGTAGCGTCGCGAAATCGGCGTACTGCTCGGGCAGCACTCGATATTTGCCCACGACGACGGCATCCGTCACGACCTCAAGGTTCTTCATGCCCCTCGCCGTGTAGATGACGCGCACCTGGCGGGCATCATCGACCACCTGGAACAGATCCCGGTCGCCCGTCACGACGTCTACGGGAACCCCGGCGTGGCTCGCGTAGCTGCCGATGACGTCGTCGGCTTCATGGGAGGCAGCCCCGACGACGGCGATCCCCGCAAGGCGGAGGACCTGCCGGATCATGGGAACCTGCAGCTGCAGCGCATCCGGTACCACTTCGACGTCGGGCGCACCCTCGACCGCCTCCGCCACCCGATGCGACTTGTACGTCGGGATGAGATCCACGCGCCACTGCGGGCGCCAGTCTTCGTCCCAGCACGCAACCAGATGTGTCGCCCCATAGTCGGTGGCGAGCCGCGCGATCATGTCCAGCAGACCGCGAACGGCGTTTACCGGGGTGCCATCGGCGCGGCGGATCGAATCGGGCACGCCGAAGAAGGCGCGAAAGTAGAGCGAGGCCGTATCAAGGAGCATCAGGCGGTGAGGCATAACCGATCCTTACATCCACAAGCGGCAAAGGCAGGTGCTTTCCAGTTTCCCGGAGAAGCACCTGCCCTTGTAGCGACGTGTTACTTCTTGGCGCGGCGGCGAATCACCGCTGTGGATGCCGCGCTCGCGGCCAAAGCGCCTGCGCCGACCAGCGACCACAGGATCAGGTTGGACTCTGCAACAGTGTTGGCCTCGCCACTTGCTGTGCCAGCGGCGGTAACGCTGGAAACAGCAGCAAGTCCGGAATTGCCCTTGCCGTTGCCGCCGCCATGGTTGCCGCCCCCGTTATTGTTGCCTCCGCCGTTGCCGGAATTCACAACCACGGCTGCCCAGCGCCTGTTGCCGGACGTGGCGCCGACAGCGCCGATCATGTAGTTGCCGCCGTCGGTGAAGGTAATGGGCGTTGAGAAAGCGCCGGTGCCGTCAGCAATCACGCTGAAGTTGGACGGAGCGGGCCTCCCGCCGTCCGAAGCCTTCTTGCCGCCGGTTCGCTCGAACGTGATGTTGACTGTTTCGCCGGCGATGTAGCCGCTACCGGAGAAAGTGATGGATTCGCCGCGAGATATGGTTCCGTCAGAAACGGTTCCGTACTCATTGCCCGGCGCCGGGTAGGTGGTGGATGCTACGGCCGGCGCGGTGCCGGCCAGTACGATTGTTCCTGCAAGTGCAAGCGCTGCAATAGACTTCTTCATTTGTCCCCCCTGAGACGAATTACGGAATTCACGTGAATAGTGGGGAATATAGATCCCCTGCGATTGCGTGCTGAAATCCCAAATGTCTAGCCAGCGACGACGGTATCATCCACAGCTGCTCAGGTCGACAACGTGGTGCGGCAGCCCTTCATTTCTTTCCCTGAGCCGCTATTTGTGACGTGTCGCGCTGGGTGGCAGCCCAGCTGGCGAGGACTTTCAGTGCGTCCTCGGAGGGGGTCCCGGGGTCAGCCGTGTAGACGTTGATGCGCAGTCCCGGGTCTGCGGGAAGTTCCAGCGCTTCAAAGCTCAGGTCAAGGTCGCCGACGATCGGGTGGTGGAGGTGTTTGCGGCCGGCGCGGTGGTACTTCACGTCGTGACGGGCCCACCGCGTGCGGAACTCTTCGCTGCGGGTGGAGAGTTCACCGATCAGGTCCGTGAGGTCCCTGTCGTACGGGTTTTTTCCGGCGGTGGAGCGCAGGACCGCGACGATGTCGTCCGCTGCGCGTTCCCAATCGGCGAAGAACTCCCGCGCTTTGGGGTTCAGGAAAGTGAAGCGCGCGCTGTTCGGCGGAGTGGCCACCTCTGCCATCATGTCCAGATACAGGGCCAGGCCCAGCTCGTTGGCGGCGAGGACATCCCCGCGATCGTTGCGAACCCAAGCCGGCGCTGCTGTAATCGCATCGATGACGCGTTGCACGCTCGGCCGCACTGTCTGCGGGCTGTGCTTGCGCCTCACCCTTGGGGAGGCGGTGGCGGCACGGGCCAGGTCAAAAAGGTGGGCCGTTTCGGCGTCGTCAAGCTTCAACGCACGCGCGAGGGCTTCGAGGACACTGTCCGAGGCGCCGGAGAGGTTTCCGCGCTCAAGGCGTATGTAGTAGTCGATGCTCATCCCGGCGAGCATCGCGACTTCTTCGCGGCGCAGTCCGGTGACCCGCCGGTTGCCGCCGTAGACGGGAAGCCCTGCCTCGTCCGGGGTGATCCTTGCCCGGCGGGAGGTCAGGAACTTCCGCACGTCCTCGCTGTGTGTCATGGCATCCACGCTACGCCGGGTCGATCGGCCAAGGGAGGCACTGGCGTTACCCGGAACGGCCGGGACTCCCGGTCCGTATGGAATTACGGTTGCATGGAGAGCATGAAACCTGAACCCGCAACAGCCTCCCATCCGGGAGCGATCCTGGCGATCATCCTCCTCAGCTACTTCATGATCCTGCTGGACAACTCGGTCATCTTCACTGCCCTGCCGAGCCTGCAGGCGGAGCTGCGGCTCCCTGCTCACCGCGAGCTTCCCGGAAGGCCGTGAACGCACCCGGGCCGTTGCCTTGTACGGCGCTACCGCAGGCATCGGCGCCAGCCTGGGGCTGGTCATCGGCGGGGCGCTGGCACACTGGATCTCCTGGCGGGCTGGATTCTTCGTCAAT
>NZ_DF952472.1:48617-53065 GCF_001263615.2 Arthrobacter sp. Hiyo1
ATCCTTCCCGCGGACCTGGCCGCCCGCCGCGCCGGGGCCCGCCGGGAAGTTGCGCCGGCGCCGCAACTCGAAACCGCGCGCTGAATTTCCGGACCACCCGTTTCAAAGGGGGTACTGACGTGCCCTCCCACATCCGCGCACACCTGAATACCGTGAATCGCATGGACATGGAACTGACTCTCAACAACGGCGTCACAATGCCAGCCCTGGGCCTGGGCGTCTTTCAAAGCGCCCCGGAGCAAACGACGGCGGCAGTCGAGGCCGCGCTGGCCACCGGCTACCGGCACATCGACACCGCCGCCGCGTACGGCAACGAACGGGAAGTCGGTGAAGGCATCCGCCGCTCGGGCCTGGATCGGGCAGAGGTCTTCATCGAGACCAAGGTCTGGGTCAGTGACTATGGCTACGACCGGTCCCTGCATGCCTGGGACAAAGCGACGGGCAAGCTCGGCGTCGACTACCTGGACTTGCTCATCCTGCACCAGCCCGCACCCGACCGGTTCGAGAAGACCATCGCCGCATACAAGGCACTGGAGACCCTGCTTGCCGACGGGCGCGTGCGGGCGATCGGCGTCAGCAACTTCATGCCCCACCACCTGACGCGACTGCTCGACTCGACCGGCGTCGTCCCGGCCGTGAACCAGATCGAACTCCACCCGTACTTCACCCAGCCGGACGTCCAAGCCGCCGACGCCGAACATGGTGTCATCACCCAGGCCTGGTCGCCCATCGGAGGGATCACCTTCTACCCAGGATGGGGAGGCCAGGAGCGGCGGAACGTCATGCAAGACCCGGCAATCGCCACCATCGCACGGACGCACGGCAAGAGTCCGGCCCAGGTCATGCTCCGGTGGCACCTCCAGCAAGGCCGCTCAGCCATCCCGAAATCGACCAACCCGGCACGCATCGCCGAAAACTTCGATGTTTTTGACTTCGAACTTAGTGCCGCCGAACTCGCCGCCATCGACGCGCTCGACACCGGCAACCGCAGCGGCCCGGACCCGGACGAAGCCCGCGAGGAACGCTTCGCCATGGTCATCCCCGAAGCCTAAAACAGAGAGAAGGACCCACAGCTACGGAGCCCACGAACTGACGCCCGGTGCCAGGCGAAGGTGATCGACGTGACCCAGCACAGTGGTAGATACGGCGGCTTCCGAGGCCGCCGAGAAGGGGCCGAACCGCCCCTCAACGGCCCACCGGGTTTCCTCTTCTATCAAATCGGCGTTGATCCGTGCGCCGGTCATGACGCCCTCGGACGCCGCGGTGATCACTTGGGCCATCACATTGGAGACATTGCCCGCTGCATACACGCCCTGGACGGCCGTCGCACCAGTAGCATCGGTCTCGATAAACCGCCCCACCCCCATGGGGTGCACCTGGGTACTTAGTCCGAGTGATTCCAGCAGCGCGGACCTGGCCTCCATCCGTGTACCGACAGCCACGGCCTGTATGTCGAATGAGGAACCCTGGCGGAGCGTGAGACCCGTGAGGACCCCGTTGACAGCGTCCACTGAGGCCACGGCGCCGTCGACGACTGTTACGGACCGGGCACTGAGCTTGTCCCACTCTTCCTCGGTGGGTTCCACGGTGTCATTGAGGAAAAGGGTGATATCAGGGGACCACTGCCTGAACAACAGTGCCTGATGGACGGACATTGCTCCGGTACCCAGCACGCCGATCCTTTTCCCGCGGATTTCCCAGCCATGGCAATAGGGGCAGTGCACAACGCCCTTCCCCCATTGCTCCCGCAGGCCGTCGATGGGAGGCAGCCCGTCCGTCAGGCCAGTGGTGACCAGAAGGCGCCTGCACGAAAACCGGCGGGTATCACTGCGCGTCACCTCGAATCCGTCGGTAGTGCGCCGTGCCGAAACGGCCTCGGCGTCAATGACAGTTCCTCCGTAGGAGAGCACTTCGTTGCGTCCGATCGACAGGAGTTCCCGGGGGTTCATGCCGTCCCGTGAAAGATAGCCATGCACACCCGCCGCAGGTGCATTGCGTGGTGTTCCGGAATCGATCACCAGCGCCGAGCGAAGCGCGCGGCTCAGCGTCGTGGCCGCGCTGAGTCCCGCAATGCCGCCCCCGATAATTACGACGTCATGCCGTGTGGTGTCCATACTGATTCGCCCTTCATGGTGTCCTGAAAGTCCGCAGCCAGCGTCCTTGGGTGCTTAGACAAGCTTTCATCTCGCGTGGGAAATCTGGCAAACTCTTTTGCTGTTATGGCAAACTATGGGTATGGCAAATGAGCTTGATGATGTTCTCGGGGCTGTCGGGCCCCGGCTTAGGGCACTCCGCACGGAACGGGATCTCACCCTCGGAGAGGTGTCCTCTGCATCCGGAGTGTCGGTGAGCACCTTGTCCCGGCTCGAATCCGGCCAACGCAGGCCAAACCTCGAAATCCTGCTGCCCCTTGCGAGGTTGTACGGTGTTCCCCTTGATGATCTGGTCGGCGCCCCGCCCACCGGAGATCCGAGAATTCACCTGCGGCCCATCACCCATGGCGGCATGACGGCTGTTCCCCTCACGCGCCGGCCGGGCGGTTTGCAGGCCTTCAAGATGGTGCTCGCAGGTGATGCCCGTGGGTCCGAGCCCGATCCGCGAGTTCACGAAGGCTACGAATGGCTTTACATCCTCAACGGACGGCTGCGCCTGGTGCTGGGCGACAACGACTTTGAACTCCGCGCAGGAGAAGCCGCGGAATTCGACACCCGCACGCCGCACTGGTTCGCCAGCGCCGACGGGAAACCCGTCGAATTCATCAGCTTGTTTGGACAGCAGGGCGAGCGGATGCACGTACGCGCCCGCCCAAAGCCCGCATAGCCCTCAGGCTGCGCGCACCTGCCCTGTGGTGATGGGCGAGGGCCGGAAGCCCTTGACCGCCATCCAGATGCCCAGCGACAACTCCCAAACGAAGATCGGCAAGGTTGCGAGTCCCGACCACACCGAGATCCCTTGGTTGATACCGAACATCGTTGAGAGCGTCGACGAAAGGAGCAGCGGTCCGCCGATCAGTCCAAGGAGGGGAATGATGCGCGGCACGAGCCCCGAACGGTACATCAGGTACCCGAGCAGCAGCCCGCTCACGCCCGGAACCAGGCTCGGGCCGAGAATGAACGTCCAGCCGCGGACCGCCACGAGGGCTTGGCCCACGGGAACCAAGGCAGGGTCCGCGCCGCTGTTCTGGCGCAAAGTGACAACGGCAAGAAGACTGACGACGCCGATCACGATGACCGCCGCTTCAAACATCCGGGCGGTGACGAAGCCCAGCGCAATGCCCTCGTTCTGCCGTTTGACCACAGGAAACAGCGCGACGGCGGTGCCCACCGCGGAAACCGCGTTGACGAGATCGAGGAAGCAGCCAAAGATGACGGTCGAGTCGGCACCCGGGCCCGTGATGTAGTGCGGATCGTTCAGGACGGGAGAAATCAGGAAAAGCGCCGGGATCGAGCTGACGAACGTCACGATGTACAGGATGCCTGCGACCATCGCGGTCTTCCGCAGGGGGTCCATTCGGCCACGATCAGTTGTCGGGGTTTGGGTGGTGGTTTTCATGGTGTGGTCCTTCTTGGGGATGAAGATGCGGGCGTTCGACGCCGGCCGGCTGGTTTGCGTGGTTCCGGTTTGGGTGATTGCCAGGAGCGGTAGCGCCAAGTCGCGGAGCTTTTGCAGCAGACCGTGGAGCGCGGCTTGGTCTACGGTCCGGGTGCGGATGACGGCGGTCCCGTCGTGTTCGTTGGTGACGCTCAGTCCTTCGAACCAAGCGGCCCAGCGGGAATCAAGATGGCCTTTGACGCGGATTTCATACTCGGCCGGAGTGTCTTCCCGGCCTACCGATCTCGCGTTCATCGCCCCTCCTTCTGCCTTTGTGGAGTTCAACCGCCTCTGCGGATGACTTCTTTGATGCTTCGAAGGTAGAAGGAGATGTGGTGAGCGGGGATCACCACACCTGGTGATTGATGTGGTGATCTTTTCGCGGCAGGAGCTCCAGCTCCTCGGCCCGCCGGACGGCCGCGCGGCGGCTATTCGCGCCGAGCTTGGCGTAGATGTTCTTGGTGTGTGTCCGGAGGGTGTTCAGGGAAATGAGCAACTCGCGCGCGATCTCCGGGCCGCCCAGCTCCGAGGAAAGAAGCCGAAGCACGTGCAGCTCACGATCACTTAGGGGCTCGATCAAGCGTTGCCGTGCCGGGGTGCTGCGCGTTTCGGTCCCGAACAACTCCAAGAGCCGGCCTACGTAGTCTGAGGCCCTTCCCCGCTTCACGAGCGCATTCAACAAGGTCGCCATCGCCTCACCCCCGTCGACGAACACTGAAACGTAGCCCTCTGGTTCTGCGAGCGCTACCGCGCGTCGCAGCGCCGCCAGCGCCCCGCCGTCGTCCGCTTCTTTCTGGTAGGCAAGTGCCAAAAGCGCCAGAAGCTCGACGACGGTCCCCGTCCTGCCGCCCTCTTCC
>NZ_DF952472.1:54513-59451 GCF_001263615.2 Arthrobacter sp. Hiyo1
AACGGCTCAGCGTGGCTTCCTGGCGGTCCTTGCGCAGGGCAGGGATCGCGAGCTCTATCAGGTCCGCGGCCCGCTCGAAGTCCTGGGCGGCCAGTGCGTGGCGGATAGCTTCCGGAATGTCGCCGTTTTGTTCGTGCCAAAGGCTCGCGCGCTCGTGCAGTTCGTGGATGCGGCCTGGCTGCTCGTCCATGAGACGCGCCCGCAGCACGTCGGCGAAGAGGTGGTGATAGCGGTACCACCAGCGTCGGTCGTCGAGCTGAACCACGAACAGGTTCCCCCGATCGAGCGCCTCGAGCATTGCTTTACCGGTGTTTTGGCCGGTCACAGCGTCGCAGAGTTGACCGTTGAGCCGGTTCAGGATGGAGGTCTGCAGCAAGAAATTCCGGACGTCGTCGGGCTGGCGCTGGAGTACCTCTTCCGCGAGGTAATCGACGACGTACCGGTCATCACCTGCGAAACCCGCGATGAAGCCGGCAACGTCGCCCCTTCCCTGCATCGAGAGCGCCGCCAATTGGAGCGCGGCGATCCAGCCCTCCGCCCGCCCTTCGAGGGCGGCGATATCCTGCGCGGTGAGACCCAGTCCCATCACGGCGTTGAAGTAGGTGCCAGCTTCCTCCAGGGTGAAGCGGAGATCGGCGGCACGGATCTCGAGGAGCCTGCCGCGTGCCCTGAGTCGCGGGAGCGGCAAAGCTGGATCGGCACGGCTCGCGATGACCAGTTGCAGTTGCGAGGGCAGGTTCTCTACGAGAAAGGCCAGAGCCTCCTGCACGCCCTGATTGTCGATGACATGGTAATCGTCGAGCACCAACGTAAACCTGTCCTGACCACCCTGTAACTCGTTGATCAGGGTGGTCAGGAAGTCTTCAGTGCTCGATTGCGTGGACCGGAGTGCAGCGAGTGCTCTGGCGCCGATTCCGGTAGACGCCTTGTCCAGGGCAGCCACAAGGTAGGTCCAGAAGAGCACGGGATCGTTGTCCCGTTGGTCGAGTGAGAGCCAGGCGTGCGATCGGCCAGTGGCGGGCGAATCTGCCAGCCACTCGGCCAGCACCGTTGTTTTCCCGAAGCCGGCGGGAGCTGAAATGAGGATCAGCGTTTGCTCATCGGCCTGGCCCAGACGGCTGATCAGCCTGGGGCGGGCCACGAGAGCGCTCCGTGGCCCGGGAACGTGAAGTTTGGTCTCGAGCAATGGACCTGCCATCACGGACCTCCCTCGAGAGCCGGTCACTTTGCCTCGGCCCGGTGATCCCAGTGTAGTGCCGGTGAGTTTGCGCCTACCAGGTGTCGGGTGCCGCACCAAACGGCACAACGTCCGGCCTGTCGACCGTGCTGTCGACGTCAATGACCCGATGCTCCCGGCTCGCGCGTGTGATGGCATCCATAATCTCGAGGATGTGGAACGCTACCCGCCCGGAGGCGCGATGTGGGCGGTTTGTCTCGATCGCCCTGGCCATGTCTGCGAGACCATAACCTCGCCCGGCATCCTCATAGCCAGCAGAGGTTGGCGCCTCGCGCCGTTCCGGTTCTTCCCGGGTCATTAATTCGACGGGGTCTGAGAATCGGTTCGGGTCGGGGACGGCGATGGTGCCATCCGTGCCGTAGATCTCGAAGAGCGGAGTCCGGGTGGCCCAGACTTCGAAGCTGACCGTGATTGTGGTGATCACCCCGTTCGCATGTTCGAGGATCGCGCTGACATGGGTGTCGATCTCGACTGGAATCGGCGTGCCGGCCAGCGGTCCGGTCTCGACGGTTCGCGCACGGTTGGACCGAGTGGCCACTCCCGATACGCGGACAACCGGTCCGAAGAACATGACGAGGCTGGTCAGGTAGTAGGGACCCATATCGAATAGCGGGCCGCCTCCGGGTTCGTAGTAGAACAGTGGTGACGGGTGCCAACGTTCGTGTCCGGGTGCGGACCAGTGAACCTGCGCCGCGACCGGCGTGCCGATGGCACCTTCGTTGAGCAACTGCAGGGCCGTTTGGACGCCGGTGCCGAGGACGGTATCGGGCGCGCTCCCGACTCGAAGCCCCAAAGAGTCGGCGAGCTCCAGCATAGGGAGGGCGTCTTCCGGGGACAACGCAAGGGGCTTCTCGGCAAAGACGTGCTTGCCGGCGCGGAGCGCCCGGGTTCCGACTTCGACGTGCGCTGCGGGGATAGTCAGGTTGATGATTGAGTCGATGCGGTCGTCGGCGAGGAGTTCTTCGACACTCAGGCTTCGACGCCCTGTTCGGCGGCGACGGAGTGCGCACGTTCTTCGTTGATGTCTGCGACAGCGACGAGCTTGAGACCGGGCAGCTTCGGAAGGCTTTCAAAGTACTGTTCGCTGATCTTTCCGACGCCGATAACTCCGACGGTTAGCGGGACGCCCACAGCAGTCCCCTTTCGATGATGGTTTTGACGTTCGGGTTCTCGAGGATGTCTACACGGTGACCGGGCGTAGAGACGAAGATGCGGCCCTCGCCCCACTGCCTGGTCCAGATGGCGGGTGAGGTGATTTCGCGGTTCCACGGATCCCAGGGCCGGACGGCTTGGGTGGTGGTCGCGAGCACGTCGTTGTAGGTGTCGTGGAGCACCCAGTACTGCTCAGTGGTCAGCTCGAAGTCGACGATGCCTTCGGTGATCGGGTGCGAGGCTGCAGCTTCGCTCATGTTGATGGTGTGAAGGCGGTAGTTGTCAGCCTGTTCACCGGTCAGCTCTTCGGGGGCTTTGCCGGGGTGCGCAGCGAACTGGCCTCCGATCAACTGCAGATAGTCGGAGTTGTTGCGATAGGAGTCGGCGATGCCGCCATGCCAGCCTGCGAGTCCCGTTCCCGCTTCGACGGCGGATCTGAGACCTTCGAATTCTTCCTTCTCGATCGAGGTCATCGTGTTCGACTGCACGATGAGGTCGACCGAGGGCATGTAGGAGCTGTCGGCATAGACGGCGGGTGATTCCTCCACGCGCACCGTGTAGCCGCGCGCCTCGAGGAACGGGATGAAGAGGTTCGTGGCCTCGACGGGTTGGTGCCCGTCCCAACCGCCGCGCACGACGAGTGCGGTTTTGGTCGTGAATCGTGGATCAGGGGTACTCATGTTTTCCTTGCTGCCGCCATGCGGCATGGTTCGTTGATGCGTTCTTGCGGGCGTCTCTCAGCGGCTGGAAAGCGACCCGCCGATTCCGCCCACCGAGAAGTGCTTGTTGAGGAACGCGAACAGGATGATCGGCGGGAGCATCATCACGACGGCGACCGCCATGACGAGGCCCCAGTTGGTGGCGTTCTGCTGGAAGAAGGATTCCAAGCCGACCGGAAGGGTGTAGTTCGGGTCGGACCGGAGGAACACGACGGCGATGAGGTAGTCGTTCCAGGCCAGGAGAAACGAGAAGATCGCGGTTGAGAGGATACCCGGCAGGGAGTTCCGGAGGACGATCCGGGTGAACGAACCGAAGATCGAGGCACCGTCTATCCAGGCGGCTTCTTCAAGGGCGATGGGGATGGAGTCGTAGTAGGCAGCCATCATCCAGATGGCGACCGACATCGTGGCACCGACGTAGATGATCACGACGCCAAAGAGGCTGTCCACCAACCCGAGGTTCGCGAACAAGATGAAGAGCGGGATCGCCGACGTGACGACAGGCAGGGATTGCACGACGAACAGGATGAGCGAATATCCCGACACGAGCCGGTTGCGGGCCCTGGACAGAACGTAACCGGCGGGAGCCGCGACCGCGACGGCGACAACGACCGTGAAGGCGGTGATGACAAGGCTGTTGCCAAGCCAGGTCAGGACGGCCGTCTGCGTGAAGATGTTCCCGAAGTTCTCGAAGGTGAGACCTTCTGCGTTGGAGCCGAGTGACGGTGTCAGCGACAGTCCGAAGACGGCGACAATCGGGACCAGCACGACGGCGGTCATGAGCAGGATCAAGATGAAGCGGGGCCACTTGCCTCTCTGGCGGATGTCCTGTGAGGTCTGGCGGCCGGCCGGAGTCCCGCTCCTGTCCCGGGGTCCCGTCCGGACGTCTTCTTGGGGAGCACTGGTCGTTATCATTCGACGTTGACCTTTCGGATCTGGCGGTAAAGAACAACCGAGATCACCACGAGGACGAACGTCATCAGGAATGCGATGGCGACGCCCGGCCCGGTCTGGAAGTTCTGGAAGACGGTGAGGTAGGCGAGGAGGACGAGCGACGTCGTCGCATGTGCCGGACCCCCGCCGGTGAGCAGGAAGATCGTCGGGAAGTCGTTGACGCAGAAGATCGTCATCAGAATCCACGACACAAACGTCGTACGCGCAATCAGCGGGAGTGTTATCAGCCGGAACGACTGCCACCCTGTCGCCCCGTCGACCTTCGCCGCTTCGTAGACGTTCGTGTCGACTGAGGCGAGAGCCGAGGACATCATCATCATCATGAACGGGAACGAAATCCACACTTTGAAGAGGCAGACGACCACCTGCGCAAGCACCGGGTCTGCCAGGAAGAGCACGTTTCCGAAGCCTAGACGCTCAGCGATCACCGGAAGCGGGCTCTGGGGTGTTGCAACCAGCCAGTTCCACGACGTCGCGGAGACCACCGTCGGAACGATCCACGGCAGGAGAAGCAGTACCTTGAACAGCCCGCCGGCAGGGATGTGGGTGCGAAGCAGCAGGCTCAGCGCGAGTCCAACGAGCCAGGAGCCGAATACGCCAACAATCGTGAAGACGACGGTGAAGGACGTCGCCGACCAGAACGAGGGCTGGGCGAGGACGTCGCCGAAATTCTTCAATCCGACGAAGGGCCCGGTGTCGAGAAGGGTGCCGTCATGGAGTGCCTGAATCAAGGCATAGACGAGCGGGTAGACGTTGAGGAGCAGGAGGAGGATGAGCGATGGTGCTGCGAATGCTATGAGAGTCCAAGTACGCGGTGTAAACCGTTTCCTGGCCCGACCGGCGGGCGCCGGACCGGGCTTGCGTCCCGCCCCGGCC
>NZ_DF952472.1:59566-60856 GCF_001263615.2 Arthrobacter sp. Hiyo1
CGTCCCGCCCCGGCCGGTCCGACCCCACGGCGTGCACGTTTGACGCTCTCGGCGATGCTCGTGGATGTCATGGATCAGTCTTGATGAGCGACGTCAACGTGGCCTGGAATGTGGTCGGGGCGTCCTTTGGAGCCTTGCCTGAGAGAACGTTCTGGCCGAAGTCGGAGATGGCGGGCGTGCTGTCGACGTAAGAAATGTTCGAGAAAAGGGCGGTTCCGCCGGGCGCTGCCCAGGTCTTGGCGATGGGCTGCCACAGCTTGACAATCTTGACTGCGTTTGGGTCCGACTGGAATTCCGGGGTTGCCGCGATTGATTTCAGAACCGGAAGGCCGATGCCGGTGTTCTGGGTCCACAGGGCCTTCATGTTCTGGTAGTAGTAGGTCATGAACGCCTCCGAGCCCTTCTGGCTCGGCGTGTTCTTGTACATCATGATGTTGTTCGGGAAATACAGCGCGCCCTTTTTGCCGCTGGCGCTAGTGAGCGGATCGCTGACAAGCAACTTGGATGCTGCCGCTCCCCCGACGTTTGCCGCGAGGTTGGGGACGTCGAAGCCCATGCCGAACTTCTCGGCCTTCCACTGCGAGTTCGCGTTCGTGGCCGTGTAGCTGATGGCTGCCGGGTCCATGTAGCCCTTGCTGATGTTCTCGCGCACGAACTCGAGAGCTTCGATGTTCGCGGCGGTCACCAGGTTCGGCTTGTGCTCTTCGTCGAAGATGCCGCCACCGTTGTTGATCATCAGGCCCACGATCATCTGGAAGGCGTTACCGCCGCTGGCATTGCCGTTGGCCGCGAACCCGTACACGTCGATCTTCTTGAGAGCGGCTGCGGCGTCGAGGTAGGACTGCCAGTCGGTGGGAGGAGTCACGCCCGCCTTTTCGAGTAGCTCCTTGTTGTACCAATTCACCCGCATGTCAAGGTTGTACGGAACGGCGACGTATCCGGCGTCGGTCTTCATCGTGTCGAGGACTCCAGGGAGGAAGTCATCGTAGATGCCATTGGATTTCCAGCTCTCGATGAGGCCGTCCGCGGGAGCGATGAAGCCTTGTTTAGCGAACTGGAAAGCCTGGGTTCCGCCGCCCGAAGAGATGGCCGGCCCGGTCTTCGATGCGAGGGCAGACGAGAAGGTCTGGTTGAAGTTTGCCCACTGGATCGCCTGATATGTCGCCGCAGGAAGCCCCGACTCCGGTTTGTAGCCAAGGGTGATCTTGCTGTCGAGCGTGTTGAACGCCGGAGTTCCCCAGGGCATGTTCCAGAACTTCAAGCTGGCGCTTGCCCCACCGCCACCGCCCC
>NZ_DF952472.1:61275-62773 GCF_001263615.2 Arthrobacter sp. Hiyo1
CGCCACCGCCCCCGGTCGAGCAAGCCGCAAGAGCGGCGACGGCCGCGCCGCCTCCGACAAGGCCCAAGAAGCCCCGCCTTGATGTAGTAAGACGTGAAGTCTCCATCGACTTTCCTCCTTGACCCGCCACCGGGTCATCGCAATTTGAAAAGTTGCGCAATTTTCGATTATCGTTTTGCGCAGAGTGAGTATACATATCGCCATTCGGAGATCAAAGGATAATTTTGCGCAAAACAACAGTCCAGCGGCGGATGGCAAGAACCCGACCTTGGCCGACGTGGCAGCCGCGGCCGGCGTCAGCACACCGACAGTGTCAAAGGTTCTCCGCGGAGCAACAGACGTGTCTTTTGTGACGCGCGAGCGCGTGGTCCGGATCGCACAGGAGATGGGTTACGCGAAGACCAAGCGATCACAAGCTGTGGGCCGGCTGCCCGCGAACGCGCCTCGCCTTGTCGACCTTGTGGTGAGCAACATCGGTGGTTCCTGGCCAAATAGCATCCTCACCGGCGTCGAAGAAGCCGCGGCGGTCGCAGACTGCGACGTGGTCCTCACGATCGCCCGCCCGGACCGCGACTGGGTGGGCCGCCTCCTGCGCCGCCCCTCAACCGGAGCCATCGTCGTCCTGGTCGATCCGACGTCGACGCAGCTGAGCGCACTCGACGCGGCTGGCATACCGGTCGTCCTCATCGACCCGATGAGCCCTGCCCCTCGCAGTGCCGCGAGCGTGGGCGTGGCGAACTGGGAAGGTGGACGGATTGCGGCGGAGCACCTTCTAAGCCTGGGACACAAGCATTTCGGCCTCATCGGAGGGGTGAAGAATCACCTCTACAGTCGGGCGCGCCTCGACGGTTTTCGTTCTGCCCTGTCGGCCATGGACCTGCACGTCGAGCCTCGGTTAATCGGTGCTGCTGATTGGAACCGCGACGAGGCACGCGATTTCGCCGTCGACATCCTGGACCGGGAGGACAGGCCGACCGCCATCTTCGCGGCATCGGACATGATGGCCCTCGGCGTCTACGACGCGGTGCGCTACCTCGGCCTCGACATCCCCGGGGACGTCAGCGTGGTCGGATTCGATGACGTGCCCGAAGCGACTTGGGCGACACCGCAACTGACGACGGTCAGGCAGCCCATTCAGGAAATGGGGGCCACCGCCTTTCGCATGCTCCTGCGCTTGACGAATCAGCGAGAAGGCATCGACCCAAACACGGACGGGCCAAGGATTGAGCTCGCGACCCGGCTCATCACACGGGGTTCGACCAGTTCGCCCGCGTAACTTCATCTGATTGTCGTCCTGAAGGACGCTGAGCTGCGGCTCGATTCCGCCGCGCGGTGGACGTACGGCGGACTCGACCCCAGCCAGCCTCTAATTGATCGGTGCGGGCGGTTGTTCGCCGCTGAGCACGGCGAGGGCGTTGTCGGCGGCGAGCATCGCCATTGCGGTACGCGTCTCCACTGTCGCGGAGCCGAGGTGCGGCACGAGCACCACGTTCTCCAG
>NZ_DF952472.1:62798-72448 GCF_001263615.2 Arthrobacter sp. Hiyo1
TCGGCGCCGATCAGATGATGCGTGGCGGGCCCGTACGGGCAGTGCAGCGAGACGACGTCGGACACCGTCAGCAACTCCTCGAGGTCGACCCGCCGTGCGCCAAGCTCGGCGGCGATCACCGGATCGAGCTCACTGCGCGACTGGTAGACGATGTCCATGCCGAAGGCCTTGGCCCGGCGCGCGGTCGCCTGCCCGATGCCGCCCATGCCGACGACGCCGAGGGTCTTGCCCTGCAGGCTGGACCCGAGCAGGAAGAACATCCCCCACTTCCAGGCCTGGCCGGAGCGGATAAGCCTCTCCCCCTCACCCAGCCGGCGGGTCGCCATGAGGACGAGGCCCATGGCGATGTCGGCGGTTGCCTCCGTAAGCACCCCTGGCGTGTTGGTGGCCACGATGCCCCGTTCCGTACAGGCGGGGACGTCGATGTTGTCATACCCCACGGCCACGTTCGCGACGACCTTGAGCTGCGGGCCGGCGGCGTCGAGCAGCTCGGCGTCGATGCGTTCGGTGAGCAGGCTCACCACGGCGTCTGCCCCGGCCACCCGGTGCAGGAGCTCCTCGCGGCCGATCGACTCCGAACCCGTCCATGCATCGACGTCGTGCTCGGCGCGAAGCTTCTCGATTGCGGTTTCGGGTATGCGTCCCGTGACGACTACCCGGCTCATGCCGTCTCGATCCACTCGCGCAGGAGGCCCAGGCCTTCGCTGATATCCGGCACCTCGATGCCCGAGTAGGCGAGTCGTATGTACTGCCGCTCCTCACCGGGCAGGCGGCGGCCGAAGTGCTCACGCGTGCAGAAGGAGACGCCGGTCTTGTACAGGGCATCGGTGGCGAAGTCTCCGACGGCCGTGTATCCCATGCGCTCCATAGCCTCGGTGACATCGGGGAACAGGTAGAACGTCGATTGCGGCACGGCGACGCGCACGCCCGGGATGGAGTTCACGAGCTCGCAGGCAGTGTCCCGACGCTTCTGCAGGACGTCAAGCATCTGCTGCACGGATTCCTGGGGGCCGCGGAGCGCTTCGACGCCGGCCCACTGCACGTAGTGCGTCGTGCACGACTCATCGTTGGTATTGAGCGTGCTGAGCACCCTGGCGATCTCGAGCGGTGCAACGGCGCAACCGAGACGCGAGCCGGTCATCGCGAACTTTTTGCTGAATGTGTACAGGATGACGGTGCGCTCGGCCATGCCCGGAAGAGATGCGATCGAGCTGGAGACGCCCTCATAGCGGGTCTCGAAGTAGGCCTCGTCGGAGAGCACCCACAGGTCGTGCTCCTGGGCGAGCTGTGCGATGGCCTCCCGCTCGCCCGCCGTCGACTCCGCCGAGATGGGGTTCTGCAGGTCGTTGTAGATGATGGCGACCGTGTTCGGAGTGATTGACGCGCGGATCTGGTCGAGGTCGATCGAGAAGCCCGTGCTCGTGGGCAGGTAGCGGTACGGCACGGCCGTGCCGCCAAGGTATTCGATCTGCGATTCGTAGATCGGGAAGCCGGGGTTCGGGTAGAGCACTTCCTGGCCGGGGTTCATGACCGCCTGCAGGAACTTCGTGATGACGGGTTTGCCGCCCGTCATCACGACGACGTTGTCCGGGGAAAAGTCGATGCCACGGCGCGAGCCAATGTCCTCGGCCAGGGCTTCGCGCAGCTGCGGGATGCCGGGGCCGGGGCAGTAGCCCGTGTAGCCGTCCGCGATGGCCCGGTTCATTGCTTCCACGATGTTCCCGGCCGTGGGGATGTTGATGTCACCAAGATGGAAGGGGAACACACGGTTCCCCTTCGCCTTCCAGGCGGCCGCGGCCTGGGCGACGCTGAAGGCGGTTTCGGTGCCCAGACGTTCGAGCCGGTGCGCGAGTTGCTGCATACTGTTCACTCCTCGTTGAGTTGGCGATCAATTCTCCGGCGAATTCAGATCAAGTTCAGGACTAATATATCAAACCATGAATTAAGATATACGAACAGTCCCAAGGGGACCAATGGTTCTTGTTTACGAGGTAAATCGTCTCTGGCGTACGGTCCACGACGGGCGTAGCGTCGGTTACATCCACACGGGAGCAGCAAAGGTCCACCCGCGCCCCGGGCGGGTCAGGAGTGCATTCGTAAGAAGGAGCCGGCAGTGGCTGGATGGAATGCCGACACGGCGGCTGGACCCCTTGGGTCAGGCACAGTGACTTTGGTTGAAGGATCGTCCTTCTGCATTTCATCGGCCAATGGAGACATCCATCCCGAACTCCCACACGGGGTCTTTCACCTGGATACCCGCATCCTTTCCCGCTGGAACCTAACCATCAACGGCCAGCCCCTCGAACCCTTGGCTGCCGAGACGAAGGAACCGTACCGGGCCCTCTTCGCTGGCCGCCTGCAACTCTCGGATGGGTATGCGGACAGTCCATTGATCGTGGAACGGCTGCGTGAGGTGGGGGCAGGGATCCGGGAACGGATCACCATCCGCAACTACTCGACGAAGCCCGTTGAATGCCAGATTGTGCTGGCCGTCGAAGCGGACTTCGCCGACTTGTTCGAAGTGAAAGAGGCACGAATCCAGCGTCGCTGGGCGGAGACACGCGGTCACGACGGCGACGCCCTGGAAATCCAGGCCACATGGCACGACGTCCGGAAGGGCGTCGTCGTCAAGGCGGATGGGGCCAAAGCCACACCTGAAGGGCTGATATTTGAGATAGTCGTTCCGCCCTATGGGCAGTGGAGTACTCGATTGAATGTTGTGCCCACGGGCAACGGCGCACGCCCCGAGGCCCCATTTGTCCATCCGGCGCCTGGCGAAATGTCTCCGAGTGACCGGCGCCGTCAAGAGTGGGTGGCGAAGATTCCGGCACTGCAGATGGGCAACCGTTCCATCCAGCGGACTCTGCGGCGAAGCTACGACGACTTGGGAGCGCTGAGAATCGAGGACCCTGGCCATCCTGAACGGGTGGTCGTCGCCGCCGGAGCGCCCTGGTTCATGACCCTGTTCGGTCGCGATTCGCTCTGGGCTTCGGAAATGTCGCTTCCAGTGGATCCTTCCCTTGCATTGGGCACTCTGAAGACCCTGGCTGAGCGCCAGGGCACCGTCGTGGACGCGATGAGGGAAGAGGAGCCCGGCAAGATCCTCCACGAGGTGAGGCTCGATGTTTCCACCGGACTGGCGCTGGGCGGCAAATCCGCCTACTACGGAAGCGTCGACGCAACCCCACTGTTCGTGGTGGTCCTGGGGTCCGTCAGCCGCTGGGGTTTTGACAGAGAGACCATCGACGCCCTTCTGCCCAACGCTGACCGCGCCTTGGAGTGGATCCGCGAATACGGGGACCGGGATGGGGACGGTTTTGTCGAGTATAAGCGCCTCAACGATCATGGGTTGGTCAATCAGGGATGGAAGGACTCCTGGGACGGCATCAACTTCGCCGATGGAACCCTGGCGGAACCGCCGATCGCCCTTTGCGAGGTCCAGGCTTACGTCCACGGCGCATACGTGGCGCGCTCCTGGATGGCGTACGACGCCGGCGACCTCGCCTTGGCAGCCGAACTTCGGGACCGGGCCGCGACGCTGAAGCGGCGGTTCAACGAACAGTTCTGGCTGCCGGACAAGGGGTACTACGCCGTCGCGCTGGACCGCGATAAGCGGCCGGTGGATGCCTGCGCTTCCAATATGGGCCACTGCCTCTGGTTCGGCCTTGTGGATGAGGACAAGGCGCCACAAATGGTGGAGCATCTGATGTCCCCGGAGATGTTCAGCGGATGGGGAATACGGACCCTCGCCAGCGACATGCGGGCGTATAACCCTGCCAGCTATCACAACGGATCGGTCTGGCCCCACGACAACGCGCTTATTGTGGCAGGGCTGCTCCGGTATGGGTTTGTGGAAGAGGCACAGCGGATAGCCACTGCACTGCTGGAGGCGGCCGAATACTCCGGCGGGCGGCTGCCCGAGCTGTTCTGCGGCTTCGGCCGCGACCAGTTCGCCGAACCGGTACCCTATCCCACGGCTTGTTCCCCACAGGCCTGGGCCGCCACCACACCGATCCTGCTGGTGACCAGCCTGATGCGCTACGACGCACACATTTCCCAAGGGGGGCTTTGGTTGGACCTGTGCTGCCGGATTCCTACGGCGAACTTCACATCACGAACGCCCCTATGGGCTCGGGCCGGATCACCATCGACATATCCGGTTCAGCAGCGTCCGTTCAGGGCGTACCGGAAGGCCTGGTACTGCACCGCGGGCAACGGCCGTGGATCAGCGATCTCGTGGAGCAAGCCAAACTGCATCCGGACAAGTAGCGTTCCCACCACGATCACTCCAGCTTGGACATCGGAGGAGGGCGGTCTTCCTACGCAGCAAACAGCGCTGAACGGACCGCCTTTTCGAAGCCGTCTACGTGAAGTCGCGCCAGTTCCGCAGCCCTGGCCTCGTCGCCGTCGATCACGGCGCCAAGAAGGTCGAGGTGTTCATGCACGTGGCGGGAAAGATCCGGCAGGCGATCGAGCACCATGCACCAGATCCGTGTCGCCAGGTTGTCGTAGCGGATCAGCACATCTTCGAGGTGGGGATTTGCCGCTGCCGCATAGATCCCCTGATGCACACGGGCATCAAGGCGCAGTGTCTCCACCACGGAGGCGCCGTCGACCTCGAATGACTCGACTGCACGCATCACGGAGCGCAAGTTCTCCCTGGCTGCCGGTGTTGCAACCCGAGCCGCCCGCGCGGCCGCCAGCGGTTCGAGCTGGGCGCGAATCTCCGAAATGAACGCCAGATCGGTCACCTCTACGCGCGTGGCGAAAGTTCCCCTGCGTGGATAGCTAATGACCAGACGGTCCAACTCGAGGCGCTTCAACGCTTCCCTCACAGGAGTGCGCCCGATGCCAAGGTCCCTCGCCAGCACGTCGTCGTTCACCAAGTCACCCGGCTTGATGTCCAGCGTCAGGAGCCTGTCGCGTATCCGCTCGTAGGCCACTTCCGCCAGGGATCTCGGACCGGCGGCATCCACCGCTGCCAGCGCTTCAAATACCACGGTACCGACCTTTCGCGTCCAGCCAAGCGGACTATTGACCTCACTCGAACTCCAGTATACGCTATATCCCAATCTGATATATCAGTTATCGAATCGAAAATATATCTTAAGGAGGAGACATGACGCTCGTGGAGACCACTCCAATAAAAAGCACACTTCCGCAGGCGAGTGCCTCTGAAGACGACGGTTCGCGGAGGTTCGTGCTCACATTGTCGTGCATTGAACGCGCCGGCATCGTCCAGGCGGTCACGACGTTCCTGTTCGAACGGGGATTCAACATCGAAGAGCACCAGCAGTTCGACGACGGACTCCGCCAGACCCTGCACCTGCGCACGGCGTTTTCCGGATCCCCGGAGTACTCACCGGACGCGCTCGAGGAAGAGTTCCGGGCGATCGCCGACCGTTTTGACATGAAGTTCGGATTCCATGACGAGACTAAGCAGCGCGTCCTGGTCATGGTGTCAAAGTTCGGGCACTGCCTGAACGACCTGATTTTCCGCTGGCGTGGGGGCAGCCTGGGCGGGGACCTGGTGCTGGTAGTTTCCAATCACGAAACCCACCGGGCCATGGCCGAGGCTGCCGGGCTTCCATTCGTACACATTCCGGTGACGCCGGACACCAAGGCGGATGCGGAACGGCGCCTTCTCGAACTGGTTGACGAGTACAACATCGATTTGGTGGTTCTCGCCCGCTACATGCAGGTTTTGTCCGACGAGCTGAGCCGCGCCCTGGAGGGCAGGGCGATCAACATCCACCACTCATTCCTGCCAGGCTTCAAGGGCGCGCGTCCTTACCACCAGGCGTACGACCGCGGCGTCAAGCTGGTGGGTGCCACGGCACACTATGTCACCGCGGATCTTGATGAGGGACCGATCATCGAACAGGAAGTCATCCGCGTAGACCACAGCTATGGGCCGACTGCCCTTTCCACGGTCGGGCAGGACGCCGAAGCACTCGCGCTCTCCCGGGCCGTGCGGTGGCATTGCGAACACCGCGTGCTGTTGAACCAAACCAGCACCGTCGTCTTCCGCTAGCCGACGCCCGACAACAAGCAGCAGCAGTAGCCCAACCACGAGAAATAGCAGGAGAAACCACATGGCATCGACGCCACGCATAGTCATCATCGGAGCTGGGATCGTCGGCACCAACCTGGCAGATGAACTGGTCGCCCGCGGCTGGAACAGCATCACTGTCCTGGACCAGGGACCGTTGAACATGCCCGGGGGCTCCACGTCCCACGCCCCGGGGCTGGTCTTCCAGACCAACGCCTCCAAGACCATGGCAACTTTCGCCAAGTACACGGTCGAAAAGCTCCTGTCGCTGACCGAGGACGGCGTCAGTTGCTTCAACCAGGTAGGCGGCCTGGAAGTCGCCACCACGGAGACCCGGCTCGCCGACCTCAAACGCAAGCTCGGCTACGCCGCATCCTGGGGAATCGAAGGCAAGATCCTTTCCCGCGACGAGTGCAAGGAGCTCTACCCGCTCATCAACGAGGAAGACATCCTTGGAGGCCTCCATGTACCTAGCGACGGGCTGGCCCGCGCCGCCCGCGCAGTCCAATTGCTGATCAAGCGCACTGAGGCAGCCGGGGTGGAGTACCGTGGGTCCACGACCGTGACCGGGATCGAGCAATCCGGGCGCCGGGTCACCGGAGTCCGCACCTCCGACGGTGTCATCCCTGCGGACATCGTTGTCTCCTGCGCAGGATTCTGGGGCGCCAAGATCGGCGAAATGATCGGCATGTCCGTTCCCCTCCTGCCCTTGGCCCACCAATACGTCACGACAACTCCCGTACCGGCACAGCAGGGCCGGAACGAACTACCCAACGGCGCTTCCTTGCCCATCCTGCGCCACCAGGACCAGGACCTCTACTACCGCGAGCACGGCGACCGCTATGGCATTGGCTCCTACGCCCACCGCCCCATGCCGGTGGACGTCGAGGAACTCGGCAGCTACGCGCCGGACAGCATCAGCGAACACAACATGCCTTCCCGCCTTGACTTCACCCTCGAGGACTTCCTCCCGGCCTGGGAGGCGACCAAGCAGTTGCTTCCGGCGCTGGCGGAAAGCGACATCGAAGATGGCTTCAATGGCATCTTCTCCTTCACCCCCGACGGCGGCCCGCTGGTGGGCGAATCAAAGGAGCTCGATGGTTTCTTCGTCGCCGAAGCCGTGTGGGTCACCCACTCGGCCGGCGTTGCCCGCGCTGTTGCCGAACTGCTGACCACGGGCAAGTCCCGGATCGACCTGGGCGAATGCGACATCCACCGCTTCGAAGACGTCCAGCTCACCCCCGAATACGTCAGCGAAACGTCCCAGCAGAACTTCGTGGAAATCTACGACGTCCTGCACCCGCTCCAGCCCAAGCTCTCCCCCCGCAACCTCCGCGTCAGCCCGTTCCACGCCCGCCACAAGCAACTGGGAGGATTCTTCCTCGAATCCGGCGGCTGGGAACGCCCCTACTGGTTCGAGGCCAACGCCGAACTGCTGAAGGAAATGCCGGCCGAATGGCAGCCCCCGGCCCGCGATGCCTGGTCCGGAATGTTCAGCTCGCCCATCGCCGCCGCCGAAGCGTGGAAGACCCGCACCGCGGTGGCCATGTACGACATGACACCGCTAAAGCGCCTCGAGGTCTCCGGCCCCGGAGCACTCAAGCTGCTCCAAGAGCTCACCACCGCGGACCTGGACAAAAAGCCAGGTGCAGTGACCTACACCCTCCTGCTGGACCACGCAGGCGGTATCCGAAGCGACATCACGGTGGCCCGCCTGAGCGAAGACAGGTTCCAGCTCGGGGCCAACGGAAACATCGACACCGCCTACTTTGACCGGGCCGCGCGCCACCAGACCGAAAGCGGCTCCGCCAGCGACTGGGTCCAGGTACGTGACACGACGGGCGGCACTTGCTGCATCGGTCTCTGGGGCCCCCTCGCCCGGGACCTCATCAGCACCGTCAGCAGCGACGATTTCTCCAACGACGGTCTCCGTTACTTCCGGGCCAAGAATGTCGTCATCGGCGGAGTCAACGTCACCGCCATGCGCCTTTCATACGTCGGCGAGCTCGGCTGGGAGCTTTACACCAGCGCGGACAACGGCCAGCGCCTCTGGGACGCACTGTGGAAGGCAGGGCAGCCCTTCGGTGTCATCGCGGCGGGCCGGGCCGCCTTCAGCTCGCTCCGGCTTGAAAAGGGCTACCGCTCATGGGGCACCGACATGACCACTGAGCACGACCCCCTCGAAGCAGGCCTCGGATTCGCCGTGAAGATGGCCAAGGACAACTTCGTCGGCAAAGCCGCTCTGGAAGGGCGAACCGAGGAAAACTCCGCCCGCCGCTTGCGCTGCCTGACCGTCGACGACGGACGCAGCGTCGTCCTGGGCAAGGAACCGGTCTTCTATAAGGACCAGGCGGTCGGTTACATCACCAGCGCCGCCTATGGTTACACCGTTGCCAAGCCGATCGCCTACGCGTACCTCCCTTCCGGCGTCTCCTTGGGTGACTCCGTCGAGATCGAGTACTTCGGACGGCGCATCCAGGCAACGGTCACGGCCGATCCGCTGTACGACCCCACGATGACCAGGCTCCGAGGCTAAGACCGGCCCGGCATCCAAAGGCACGCGGCCCGGACTCATCCTCGCAACCAGAGTCCGGGCCGCCGTTTTTCCGACTCTTCTGCCGCCCCTGCCTAGGAAGACACACAACAGGAAGACCCATGATCAGTTCAGAAACAATCAAGAACTACCTCACCAGGCTTGCTTCACGTGAGCCGACCCCCGGCGGAGGCGCGGCCGCTGCGCTTCACGCCGCCCAAGGTGCCGCCCTCGTTGCAATGGTCGCCAGGTACACCACGGGCGCCAAATACGAGCAACACGCCGCATTGGTCTCAAGAATCATCGCGGCCGCGGACGAACTTGTGGACTCCGCCCTGCGACTTGCGGAAGCCGACGAACTGGCCTTCCAAGGGGTCATCGATTCCTACAAGCTGCCCTCAGGGACGGAGGCCTCCAACGAAGCGAGGTCGGCCGCCATCCAAGCTGCCCTCATTCGTGCAGCGCAGACCCCGGCACAACTGGTCAAGGTCTCAGGAGCCGTCGTCGAACTGGCCACGGAACTGTTCGACGTCGCAAATGCCAACGTGATCAGCGACGTCGCAGCCGCCGCGGATGCCGCCCGCGCAGCTGCCAGCACGGCGCGGGTGAATATCGACATCAACATTGTGGCCATCAAGGACGGTGTTACCCGTTCCCAGCTTGCCCAGCAGACCGACGGGATCGAAGAGAAGGTCGTCTTGGCAGCAGACGCGCTCGTGAAGCGCGTACGCGAAAGGATCCTCGGTTGAGCGCCACCCTCCTTTCCGGCAAGCCGCTCGCAGCAGTCATCCAGCTGAGAGCCCGGGATGAGGCAATGAAGCTCGAAAACGAAGGAGCGCGCCCGTTCCTCGCGGTGGTGGTGGCAACCGACGACGAGTCCACGCATTGGTACGTCCGCTCCATTGAACGTGCAGCCGACCGCGCGGGCATCGGCTGCCGGATTGTCGACCTTGGCCCTGGCGCCACAGAGCACGTCCTGGCCAGCGTCCTGAAAGACCTCAGCGCGGATCCGTCCGTCAACGGAATCATCCTGCAGACGCCCCTGCCGCCGGGGTCGGGACGGAT